>CAWITA010000018.1:0-285773 GCA_963838835.1 uncultured Acidimicrobiaceae bacterium | reverse complement strand
GCGCGTGTTGGTGAAATGCCAGGGAACGAGCTGATAGAAATTGTCGAAGGCGCAGCGGATACCGACGAGGAAGGTCATGACAAAGGATTGATCGCGGAGGGCGCGAAGATCGCGGCGAGCGCCCGCGAAATAGAGAGCGATGGCGAGGAGCGCCCAAGTGACGGCGACCCATCGACGCGGACTTCAAAGCGAAGGAGAGCGGCGATGGAAATAGTGCCGAGCCAGAGCATGACGGAGCGCATGCGCGAGGGTTCCGGGGAGGTCAAAGCGTCGTAAAAATAGATTGCGGCGAGCAAGGAAACGGTGACGACGGGAGCGGCGAAAGAGCCGATGCGGGATACGGAGTTGAAGTCGGCGATGAAAATGCGCGCAAAGCTGAGGAAGATCAGGATGCGCGATTGGATAGACGGAGCGGGCGATCATGAAATGCGCGAGAAGCTTCAAGGAGCACGAGACCGAATAGTCCCAGGCCAGACTGATGGCGGCGGTGGTGAGATCCTGCCAGAGGAGAAGAGTGACCAGGAGAGAGGCGGCGCCGGTATGAGAGCGGGGAAGCCGCCGATCCGCGCGAGGAAATCGGAGAAGAAAGCCCCAGCAGTGTTGGGATCATTTTCCGTGGCGTCGAGGAGAGAGGTGCGGCGCGCGATGACGTAGAAGAGCGCCGCGGAAATAGAGATGGTGATGATGCGAATGTGGATGGAGTGCCAAGAATCGTCGCGGTAGAGGTTCAGGCCGAGGAGGCGCAGGACGGCCAGAAGTGCGGAGAAGTGGCCGCATCTGTGCTCAGGATGCGGTCGCGGAAATGGCGCCCGACGAGAACGAGGGCCGCGGCGGTGAAGGACCAGACCAGGGCGGTCCAAAGTAATGGGAGAGCGATCCACGAGGCGGATAGAAGGAAAATAGTGGCGAAGCCAGGGGAGGCGTCGCCGCAGAATTGATCGAGCTCATCGATGTCATCACCAGACGCAGCACCGCGTGAGATGAAGGACGGGAACTTCGCGTTGGTGTAGAAGGCAGCAGCGAGCGCGAGGAGGAGCCAGCCCAAGTTCCAATTGGGCGGGGCCCAGTTGGCCAATCGATTGGTGAGGTCGTGCGCGATTACGTAGCCGGCGAGAACTCCCGATGCTGCCCAGCCGAGTCTACGTAGATGCTTGTCGAGAATTCGCCAGCCAGTGATGAGGAAAGCTTCCGCTTCAACCAGCCATAAAATTTTGAGACGGTTGTCGGAATAACGATAGGGGACAGCAGCAACTACCAGGAGCTCGCCCAGAGTGCTGGAGAGGATGAATGCCAGACGGCGATGAATGGTGCGGGAGTAGGCGGAAACACCCAGATAAATGATGCCGACGGACATGAGGAACCAGAAGCGCAACTCGGGATGGAAGGATTGATGATGCATGACCGCGAGATACCCGGCAGCGTTGAGGAGGAAGGAGGCGGAGAGGAGTTGCTGGTGCTGGGGCTCGGAGTCATCACGGAGGAAATGGGAGAGGAGGTAGATGAGCCAGTAGATGGAGAGGAGCACGGCGCTCTGTGTGAATTCAGGGAAAAGCCTGTATCCACCGAGGCGCTGGTAGGTCTGATCGAGCCAGAGCCAGTGGACGGAGTAGGTGGCGATGACGGCGAGGGGCTCGATGGCGTACCACTTGCGCTGGCGGAGGACAACGATGAGTGAGACGGCGAGGAGGGCGGCGGCGAAAAGAGCTCCCAACGGGATTTCGCTGATGGCAATGCTGGCGAAGGCGAGGAGATAGGCAAAGCCGGTGGTGATTTCGGAGTGATATTTCAGGGAATGAACGACCATCGCGGCGGCGACGATGAAGAGCAAAGTGAAACCGATGGCGGGGCTATCGACAAGTTCGCCGCAGGGCAACATTGTGGAGAGCGTAAGTGGTGAAATAGGCGAGGGCCCAGCCGCCGCCTAATACGGCGCGGCCCGCAACACGGTAACGCTCGTTGCGCTCACCGATGATTCCGAGGACTAGAAGAACGACGCTGAGGAAATATCCGAGGGCGATTTTTCCAGCGGGGCCCAGGTAGTGCATGGAGTAATTCAGAAGCAGAGCGACACCGATTACGAAAGCGGCAGTGCCGATTTTATTAAGCCAGTTCGCGCCGAGGCGCTCTTCGATGTCAGACCAATTGCGTTCGGGGGCGGGCTTGGTGAGGGAAGGCGTTAGCGCGGTAGCGAATGGCGCGGGGTGCGGCGGCTGTTGTGGCGGAGGCTGCTGGGGCGGTGGAGGAGCAGCGGGACGCGCAGGGGAAAGGGGCGGCGCCGATACTGGGGGCGCGGAAGGCGATGGAGGCAGAGGAGTGGAGACAACCTGGATTGGTTTTGGAGCGACAGGTTCGCAGGAGCTGAAGAGGGCGGCGGCGCGGGAGATTCCAATCCAGCCGAGGGTGGATTGGCGGTCGAGCGTTCGAGCGCAAAGAGACGAGTGGTGAGGACGCGAATTTGTTCGCGGAGGGCGCCCAGTTCAGTTTGGACGGCGGCGGAATTTTTTGCGGCGCGGCCGGCACGAACGAGAGCAACGATTGGCGCAATGAAAATAAAGCCGACGATGAGGAGGATTCATAGTAGATGCCGGGATCGTCCACGTCGGAAATCGCCTCGGGAAAACCGCTTTGCCGGGGAAAAGGCTGAAATCGCGGGGATAGTACACCGAGTGGACAGGGGTTAGGGGTCATAAAATGGTGAAGTGAAATGGAGAGTAGAGGAAGCGCCCAGCCATGAATGGCTGAGCCACTTCGGCCAGATCGAGTGGAACAAAGTTGACATGGTGAGCGTAGATACATATAGATAGCTATAGGAGATGCGGGAGATGGGTACCGAGGAGAAGAGGAAGATGGATGGCGAAGAATGATGTGTTACAGGGGACGCTGGGGCTGCTGGTGCTGAAGACGCTGGCGCGAGTTTCATGCACGGGTACGGGATCACCGTGCACATACAAAGGGTGTCCAAGGATGCGCTGAGGGTGGAGGAAGGGTCGCTGTATCCGGCGCTGCACCGAATGGAGCAGGAGGGGTGGATCAGCGCGGAGTGGGGGACATCGGAGAACAATCGGAGGGCCAGGTATTACCGGTTGACGGCGAAGGGAAGGAAGCAGCTGGCGGAAGAGAAGAAGAGTTGGGAGAGGCTGACGGAGGCGGTGGGAAGTTTGTTGGAGGGGGAGTGAATCGAGGGACGAGGGGAATGGGCATTGGAGTGGAGGTGCGATGTGGCGTGGATGGGGCGGATTAGAAACTTGTGGCGGCGGGACGAGTAGGAGCGGGAGATTGCGGAAGAGGTGCGGACGCACATCGAGATGCGGACGAAAGACAATATCGCGTCGGGAATGAGGCCGGCGCAGGCCCGAGTTGACGCAAAATTGAGATTTGGGAATGTGAGATTGATGGAAGAGAGGACGCGCGAAATGGATTTGATGACCTGGATCGAAACGGCGGGGCAGGATTTGCGATTTGCGTGGCGAATGCTGGTGAAGTCGCCCGGGTTCACGGCAATCGCAGTGATGACGCTGGCGCTGGGGATAAGCGCGAATACGGCGATGTTCACGGTGGTGGAAAGTGTGCTGGTGAGGCCGTTGCCGTACACGCATCCGGAGAGGCTGGTGTACGTCAAGCCGGCGGGAGCGTCGGGATTTGGAAGCACTTCATGGCTGAATTTCCGGGACATACGGGACCAAACGCAAAGGATGGAGATGGTCGCGGGGTACTCCGAGGATGTGGAATGGTTCAGGGAAAAGAGGGATCGGTGAGCGTGAATACTCCGCGAGTGACGCCGAATACCTTCGACATGCTGGGAGCGAAGGCGCTGGTGGGACGGACATTTTCCGAAGAGGAAGGGAAAACGGGCGGACCGCAGGTGGTGATTTTGTCGGAAGGATTATGGAGGGAGTCGTTTAACGGAGATCCGAACATTCTGGGGCAGACGGTGCGCGTGAACGGGCAGACGCGGGTAGTGGTGGGAGTGATGCCGAGGAGCTTCCGGTTTCCCGAGTCGACGGGGAATGACATCACCAAGGCATTGTGGTTTCCGCTGCAGCCGACGGAGGAAATGGAGAAGGTGAGGGGATACGACTTCTTTAATGTTCTGGGAAGGCTGAAACCCGGAGCGACTGTGGCGCAAGAGCGAAGTGAATTGGGAATGATTGCGCACCATATTGGCGAGATCGATCCGAAAGAAGGTGCGAACCTAAAGTGGAGGTCACTCCTTACCAGGAAATGATTACGGGACCGGTGAGCGGGGTGTTTATGGGGCTGGTGATCACGCTCGGGGCTGGTCCTGCTGATTGCGTGCGCCAATGTGGCGAACCTCATGATTGCGCGATGCCTGGCGAGACGGCGGAATTTGCGATTCGCGCGGCCATGGGAGCAGGAGCCTGGAGGTTGATACGGCAGTTGATTGTGGAGGGCTTGCTACTCAGCGCACTGGGGTGCGCCGTGCGACAAGAGTCGGCTCGGAGCCAACGCCCTTCTGGCGGTCTCCCTCGCCAGCGCCAAGGCGGTGGCGGACGATCTCGAGATCCCCCTCTACCGCTCAATCGGCGGCGCCAACGCACACGACCTGCCCGTTCCCATGCTGAATGTCTTGAACGGCGGCGCCCACGCCAACAACTCGGTCGACTTTCAGGAGTTCATGCTGATGCCCGTGGGCGCTGCCTCCTTCAGCGAGGCCTTGCGTTGGGGGGCCGAGACCTACCACACGCTTCGCTCGATCCTGGCCGAGCGCGGGATGTCTACCGCGGTGGGCGACGAGGGCGGTTTCGCGCCCGATCTCCCGCACAACGAGGACGCGGTGAAACTGCTGCTGCAGGCGATCGAGGTGGCGGGCCGCGTGCCCGGAGAGGAGATGGCGCTAGCGCTCGACCCGGCGACCAGCGAGCTGTGGGACGACGGCAGCTATGTGCTGGACGGCGAGGGCCGCACGCTGTCGTCGGCGGAGCTCGTCGACTACTGGGTGGACCTGGTCGACCGCTATCCGATCGTGTCGATCGAGGACGGGATGGCCGAGGAGGACTGGGACGGCTGGATGGCCCACACCAAGGCACTGGGCGGTCGAATCCAGCTGGTCGGCGACGACATCTTCGTGACCAATGCCGAGATCCTCGAGCGCGGCATTCGCGAAGGAGTGGCTAACGCCATCCTGGTCAAGCTCAACCAGATCGGGACGCTCACCGAGACCCTCGAGACGGTGGCGCTGGCCAACCGGGCCTCTTACGCGGCCGTGATCTCGCACCGCTCGGGAGAGACCGAGGACACGACGATCGCCGACCTGGCGGTCGCGGTCAACGCGGGGCAGATCAAGACGGGTGCACCGGCCCGTTCGGATCGAGGAGCCAAGTACAACCAGCTGCTCCGGATCGAAGAGGACCTTGGCGAATCGGCCGGATTCCCCGGACGCGCAGCGCTCTCGGGCGACGGGGGTGTCCGGCATGGCGCGCGGTAGTCACACGGCGTCACCGCGGGGTCCCGGGCGCACGAGCACAGGGCGGTCCGCGTCCGCCGCCCGGGCACGATTGATCTTCCTGGGGGCCGTGGCCGTGTCCGCCGTCGTGCTCTTCGCCTGGTTCCCGGCCGGCTCGCTCCTCAACCAGCGGTCCACCCTCGCCGCCACGGAGGCGCAGCTGGGGACGCTGCACAAGCAGGATGGTGCCCTCGAGCAGGAGAAGCAGAACCTCAGCGACGCCGGTGAGATCGGGCGCATCGCCGCGCGCGCAGTACCAGCTCGTCAGCCCGGGACAGCAGGCCTACGAAGTGCTGCCGCCGTCCGGCGCCGCTTCGGCCGGCACGCCGTACGCGGGCGATCCCGGTTCGGCCGCTCCGGTCACCCCATCCGCCACGCCGGAGCTCCCACCCGGCGGCGTCACGCCGGCGACCACGCCATCCCCGTCGACCACGACATCCCACGGTGCACGGACCGCCAGCACGTCACCGGGATCCGGTTTGTTGTCGCGCATGGTGGACACCCTCGAATTCTGGCGTTGACCCGCCCGATGCACGCGGAGGCGCCGCAGCAGGGCGACGTCGAGGCGGTGGCGAGGCTCCTGGGCCGAGACCCCGGCGGCGCCTTCACCGTGGTGGTCCGTCGTGACGACGGGAGCCCGGTGGTCATCGCCAACGAGCCCTTCTTGCGTGACGGCACCCCCATGCCGACCCGCTACTGGCTCGTTGACCCCGAGCTCCGAACGCTCGTCGGGCGACTGGAGGCGTCCGGCGGCGTGCGCGAGGCGGAAGACCAGGTCGACGCGGCCGCGCTGGCCGCCTGTCACCGGCGGTACGCAGAGGAGCGCGATGCCCTCATTGCACCCGGTCGCATCGGGCCGCGCCCGAGCGGGGGCGTGGGCGGCACGCGACAGGGGGTCAAGTGCCTCCATGCCCATGTGGCCTGGTGGCTCGCCGGTGCTGACGACCCGGTCGGGGCGTGGACCGCGGGACGGCTGGGCTTGACGCGCCCGGGGGCGTGAGCGCTGCTGCCTCTCTGTGATACTCGGCGCCGTGAGGGGCACGGGCGCCGTCGCTGCGCTGGACTGCGGGACGAACTCGACGAGGCTTCTGGTGGTCGGGCTGTCGGGTGACGTCAGGGCCCGGGAGATGAGGATCACCCGGCTCGGCGAGGGCGTGGGCGAGACCCGCACGCTTCGGCCCGAGGCCATGGAACGTACGTTCGCTGCGCTCAGGGAGTTCCGCTCGATCATGGACACCGCGGGTGTGAGGCGGGCGCGCCTGGTTGCCACCTCGGCGGTCCGGGATGCCGAGAACGGCGAGGCGTTTCTCGGCCCGGCGTCGGAGATCGTCGGGCCGCGCGCCGAGCTGCTGTCCGGCGAGGAGGAGGGGCGGCTCTCGTATGCCGGCGCCACTGCCGACCTGCCTGCCGCCGCCGAAGGCCCCGTCATCGTCGTGGACATCGGCGGGGGCTCCACCGAGATCGTGACAGCGGTGCATGACGAGGTCCGCTCGGTGTCCCTGGACATCGGCTGCGTCCGGCTCACCGAGCGCTTCTTGCGCGGCGATCCCCCGACGGCGCGTCAGGTGTCCGATGCCGTCAAGGCCATCGGGCAGGAGCTCGACCGCGCTGCCCGGGAGATTCCGCTGCCCGCCGAGGCCGACGGATCGACGCGCCTCGTCGGACTGGCCGGAACCGTCTCGACGCTCGCCAGCTTGGAGTTGGGCTTGACCCACTACGACAGGGATCGCATTCATCATGCCGTCCTGACCCGGGAGGCCGTCGGGAGGTGGCGTGAGGTCCTGGGTGCCGAGCGCATCGCCGACCGGGCTCGCCGGCCCGGCCTGCCCGCGGGGCGCCGGGACGTCATCCTCGGCGGCGCGCTGGTGCTGCACGAGGTCATGGGCCGATTCGGCCTGCTCGAGTGCATCGTGTCCGAGGCCGACATCCTTGACGGCCTCGTCGCTTCGATGCTTCGGTTTCCCAAGCAGTGAGGCTCCGTTCTCGTCAGACGACTCCCATTTCCTCCAAGGCCTCGTTCACGCGGATCCGGAACGCCGCGGCGGAGTAGAGCTGGCTGCTCTGGCGGAGGTGGGTGCTCAAAGCAGCAGAGCCACGGGGATCCTCCAGCAGTCGGGAGACGATGCGGGCACACTCGTCGACGGTCGAGAAGGCGGTGTCGCAGCCGAGGGCGCTGACGACCTCCCGCGGACCGCCCTGACCGTAGACGACGGGGATGCAGCCAAAGCTTGCCGCCTCGACGGGAGTGATGCCAAAGTGCTCGAGGCTCTCGGGAAATTCGTCCGGATCGACTCCGAACCCGGTCGTATGAATGAGCGCGGCGGACCGTGCATACAGGGCAGCGAGATCGGCTCGCCCGATGTTCGGGTAGAAGGTGCAGTTGAGGCCGGCCGCCATCGTCCGCAGCTCTTGGAACCGACTTCTCCCGGCGGGACTCGGATGCACGGAGCCGGCCAACGCCAGCTCGATTCCCTCGGTACCGCGCTCCACGATTCTCCGGAAGGCCTCGATGACCACGTCCTGGCGCTTGTTGTGTCCCCCCGCAAAGAACCTTCCGACGTTCACGAGGGTCGCACGATCGGTCCAGGGAAGCCCGCCGGTGGCGTCGGCCCAGGTTGCCGGAGGCGGGATCACGCGCACCCGGGGAGCCGCCATTCCGTAATGGCGCACGAGGCCATTGACTTGGCGACGGACGAATTCGGAGTAGACCCAGATCTCGTCGTAGTCGCCGAGCATCGTCGCATGCTGGGCGACGTCCTGGTCGAGCATGAAGAAAGGGAATTGGAGCTGATACACGCATCGCTCGCCGAAGGCCGGGATGGGAGGGACGATGGAGTTCCCGAGGACCACGGCGAGCCGGCAACGGTCCGGCCTCAGCAGATCCCAAGGAAGCGGAGAGCCAACGACATGATCGAGGCCGAACGTCGCGGCCAGCTGGCGCATCCGGATCGCGCTGTACCGATGTGGAGTGCTGAAGACGACGTTGGACGGGCCGACCAGGCCGGAGAGCTGTGACGCCAGTTCGAACATCACCCGCTCCCCGCCCCCCGGCACCAGGGGATACGGCGAGTAGAGGACGTACTGCGGTGCCGTCTCCGGACGGCCGTCGGTGAGAGCCTCGAGATCAGATCGGCTCAGCTCCATGATCTTCGGACCCTGCGCATTGCGGAGGCTCTGCAGATGGCGTGTTTGGCGCGTCTCCAGCCAGGCACCCCACTTGGCAACGAACCGGCCGCGATTGATCTCCGAAATGTCCTGCAATTGCAGCCGCCGGTCTGACGTCGTCTTGCTCTCAATGTGGATGACCCGCGCCGCAGGGTTGACCATGACCTTGCCGCACTGCGTCCAGAGTTTCAGACACAGATCGACATCCTCGTAGTACGCGGGCTCCCATTCGAACCCCAGCCCGCCCACCTTGAGAAAGTCTGTCCGTCGCATCATCAAGCAAGCCGCCGAGCAGAAGTCGACGACACACGGAGTATCGAAGTGGTCGGGGCCCCACACTGTTCCTTTCCCAACCTGTACGACGTCGCCGGTGGGCAAGGCAACGCCCCCGACCTCCTGCACCCGCCCGTCGGGGTAGAGGAACATTGGGCCTACCGCCGCGACCATCGGGTCGCTCCTCATCGTTGCCGCGAGGCTCTCGACCCAACCGGGTTCGACGAAGGCGTCGTTGTTCAAGAAGACGATGTACTCGCCCTGTGCGAAGTCGACACCGATGTTGTTTCCTTCACTGAAGAACCTGTTTTCACCCACTTCGACGAGTTTGAAATCGTGGTGCCGGTGTCCGCTCCGCAGCATGGCGAGCTCTGCGTCGCTCGAGCCGTTGTCCACCACGATGATTTCCCGGATCAGGGCGCTGTGTGCACGGGCCAGAGCGTCGAGACATTCGAGCGTGGTCTCAGCCTGGTTGTAATTCAGGACGACGACCGAGACGTTCCGGTGAAACGGATCGGGTGAGGCAACCAATGTGGCGCCCGGTTAGGCCTCGGGTTGCGAGCGCCGCTGCGCCAAGAGCCTGGACATCAGGCGAAGGGGCGCGGTCATTCGCCAGGAGCTCGAGCGGTGGATGTCGTCGATGACCGCCTGCGCCGTCGCGGCGCGCCCCGCGTACGCCTGCACTCGTTGCTCGCTGTCCTCGAGGAGACGGTCCTTGTCTTCCAACTGCGCCGAATACCGTGCTGCGGAGGTCGAGATTTTGGCCGCGAGCACGTCGAGTCGATCGAGGAACTCCATCACGAGATGCTCACGTTCGCGGCGATCCGCCTCACCCTGTGCTGCGAGCAGGTCTCGGGCATCCGCCAGATCGATCGCGAGTCGCTCGCTGAGATCCTTGTAGGCCGTCAGCGCCGAGAGAAACGCTTCCCGCTCCGTGTGCTGCCGCTCCAGCAACCCGGCGACGATCGCCCTCAGCGCCTCGGGGGAGATTGACTCGTCGCCCAGATGGTCCTGGGTCTCGACGGGCGCACCGAACAAGGCCAGGAGGCTCCCCACCGAGGGATTGTCCCCGAGCAGCTGCACGTCAGAGAGCGGCTCGGGCTCGGCCGCGACGGCGGTCTCCTCGTGGGGAGACTCCGATCCGCGCGTCACGAGGCTGAGGGGCTCATCGAAGGAGCTGTCACGGAGGATTTCGCTCTCACCAGGTCATTCAGCACTCGAGTCCGTCTGGACCATTCCGGCGTCATCGCGCGCGCACCCACTCATCCTAGCTTCCGCTGACGGATCAACCCCGCCCGGACATGTCCCCGACGGAGGGCGGTAGAGGGCGGCAGACGGCGGCGGACCCGCCGCCGCGCCCATCAGATGAGAGGGCATTGCGGCCCGGACGGTCGTGTTTCGGCGCTCTCCTCGGCGGCCCGAGAACCGGTACCCTTCGCTCCCATGAGGACGTCAGGCCGGTTTGTCACACCACGCAACATTTCGATTGCTGCCGGGAAGCTGATACTCGAGCCGCCTCGGCCGGCTGCCGTGGTCACCGCGGCGTCGCCCGGGCACGCCGCCTGACCCTTCCCTGCGCGCTTCCGCTACGACATGATGCGGTGCGGCGGCACCTGAAGAGTGCATAGTCAGGTCGGACCATCGCCCCCGGTTGAGGCAGATCCTGACTCGCCTTCGTTCGGACCAAAGCAGCAAAGTGGTTGGGGGATTCTTGCCTTCAGTGTCGCGGTGTACGTCTTCGTTGCCGTCCTTGCGAACTGGAACGCGTGGGCCCACGGATTTGCGCATACCGTGCAGCTCGCCGGACCGGATTCAGCCGAGGAGATCTGGTTCGTGGCTCAGACGCCGTGGTCTTTGCTTCACGGGGTGAGTCCCCTGGCGAACAACTGGTTGAACGCGCCCACGGGTGTTGACCTCATGGACAACACCACAATGCCCTTGCTCGGACTGCTCGGTGCCCCCGTCACGTTGATCCTCGGCCCCATTGCGGCATTCAACGTCTTGGCCGTGTTCGCCTTTTCCGCATCGGCGACCACCTTCTTCTTGATGGCCCGGCGCTTTGTCGATTGGTGGCCGGCCGCCTTCTTTGGAGGCCTTCTCTATGCGTTCTCCCCCTTCGCGGTGGCCGTTGCATCGAGCGCACACCTCTTCTTGTTGTTCCAAGCCGTCCCACCGCTGATCATCCTCGTCTTCGACGGGTTCCGGCGAGGTGCGTATCGCTCGCCCGTGCGCTACGGGCTGGCGCTTGGCGGCTGCTTCGTCGTTCAGTTCTATGTGTCCACCGAGGCGACAGCCTCGCTCGCCGTCATCACCGTCATCGGACTGGCGTGTGCCTGGCTGCTGCTCGTCTGGCGACGCACGACGACCAATTGGGTCGCGCTGGCCAAGATGGGGCTGACGGCCGCTCTCGTCATGGTCGTCGGCATCGGCTACGGAGCGTGGGTCACGCTGGAGGGGCCCCAGCACATCACCGGGCCAGCGCAGACGCCGACCGCCATCGCAGGCCTCTCCAGCGATCCACTCGGGCTCGTCATACCCACGGTCAACCAGCACTTTACGTTCGGTCACGCTTCTCTGGGTGACTCGTTGGTGGCAGAGCGCGACGCCAACTGGCGGATCGGCTTCGAGGCGCCGAATGAAAACGGGACTTACGTTGGACTGCCGCTCATCCTGGTGCTGGTCGTGGGAACCCTCCTGCTTCGGCGCAATCGATTCGCCGTCTTCAGCGCACTGATGGCCGTCGTTGTCCTCGTGCTCTCCATGGGGAAGTACCTCCACGTCGACGGCCACCTGACCGGAGTGCCCTTGCCGTTCATCGTACTGGCGCATCTTCCCCTCCTCGAGAGCGGCATCGCATCGAGATATACCGGCCTTTTCTGGCTCTTCGCGGCGCTGCTGTTCGCCTTGATCGTTGATCGCGTCCACTCCGTCACCTCCTCCCGCGTTGGACGCCGATCGGCTCTTGTGAGCATCGCGCTCGGTGTGCTTCGCACTGTTTCCACTGGCGCCGGCGTGGCCCAACCCGTCGACGGCGGCGATCGTTCCAGCCTGGTTCAGCGGTGCCGCGTGGTCGGAACCGGTTGGAACCACTGAGCTCGTCTACCCGTACCCAAGCGCGGAAGACCCCTCGGCCATGCTGTGGCAGTCGATGGCCGACATGACGTTTCGGATGACGGGAGGATATGCCGTGTTCGCGACCCCTTCGGGCGCGGCATCCTTCTACGCGACTCCGTCGGAGTTGCAGGGAGCGTTAGCCGAATGTGAGGCGGGTCAAGATCCCCAGATTGCGACTGAGGTCATCCGTTCGGATCTCAACTCTTACGAGGTACAGAAGGTCGTGGTGGCCAAGGCGAGTCTCGGCGCAGCATGCGCGACGAGACTGTTCGATCAGGCCCTGGGCTCCCCCCGCGACGTGGACGGCGTCCGTCTCTGGCCCGTGCCGACGCTCAGCGGTACCGAATGAACCAACTCGGCGGCTCTGTCCGATCAGGTCACCCTTTGGCCAGCAGCGCCCTCACGCGTGTGACGGTTGCTCCGGCATCGCCGTAGCGAGCGTCGGCGTAGCGTCGACCTGCCTCCGAGGCGTCCGACCGGTTGCCCACTTCCTGGAAGGTCCCGGCCGCCTCCAGGAGGCCCCGCTCGTCGACGAAGGTCGCGCCCCCGCCCGCACGCGCATGCACCGCCCCGGGGCCCGAGCTCGCGGGCACCAACAGCGGGGTCCCGAAGCGGAGAGCCTCGATGCACTCGCGGGCGACGTGGGGGCCCGGGGCCAGGTCGATGCACACGTTGGCGTGGGCCATCAGGCGCCACAGGTCCATGCGGGTGTCCACCGCGACACGCCCCCGGAGCGCTCGTCCCTTCCAGGCCGACGCCACGGCATCCTCGACGACGACGACGTCGGCATCTGCGAAGGCGGCGCTGAGCCAAGCGGCTGCCGGGGGCGGTTCATTTTGCGACCCCGACCCGTCCGACAGGACGAGCTGGTAGCCGATGAAGCCGAAGCCGTGATGCCGGTGCAGCCGGGCCAGTGGATTGACGGGCACGTACACGTGGAGCGAACGGGACGGATCGTCGCCCACGAGCTCCAGTCTCCTCCAGGCCGGGTCGAGTCCATCTCCGGACGCCGAGAGGTAGAGCACGGTCCTCGGGGCGACCTTGGAGAGCAGCGTCCCGCACTCCGCCGTGACCTCGTCGACCACGACGGTGGTATCGGAAGAGAGCCCGGCCGGCCATTGCCACACGTCGCGCTCTCCGATGCCCACCAGGTCGAACGCACCGTCGGCTTGGCGCCGCCCGGCCGGCCCCGGCACGAGGACCGAGACGGGGCAGCAGCGGGTCGCGGCGCCGGCGATGGAGCGGATCGCGAAGGCCAGCTCGCCTGTTCGGTTGTGCCAGTGGCTGCTGACGACGACCACACCCCGTGGGTTCACCGCGGGGGTCCCTGCAGCGACGCAACGACGCGCTGTAGGTGGAGGACCTCCGCGCGCAGTTGCGCGATCTCTTCGCTGAAGACGCTCGTGACGTCCGCAGTCACCGCCTCCTCGGTCACCAGGCGGTCAACGACGTGGTCACACTGAGCCGCAACCGCGTCCGTCGCGCTCGCCACGGCGAGGAGCAGCCGACGATCGGATCGACCCGAGACGCGTCCGGCCCAGGCGCGCAGTGAACGGCGGAGCCCCGTCGTCGTTCTCGTGCGGCGCGCCGACCACTCACGGTGGAAGGACTGGAGCGCCGGGTCCGCTCCGACGTGTGCGAGCGGCGGTGGCGCGTCGGACGGCTGGCGGAACATCCGTGGCGCAGGTCCGGCAGCGCCGGCTACGGCGTCGTGAGGGTCGCGTGCCATGTGTTCCAGGCGTCCTCTTCCTCTGGCCGCGCCAGTCCGCACGACGGGTCCGCGCGGGTGAGGTGAGGGCTGAGGTAGCGGTCTCCCTCGGTAATGTAGTCCTTCCACCGCTCCACGAACCTGACGATGTCGCCGACGCCACCGGCCGTGCCTCGGCTGGGCGACTCGTGGTGGATCAGCTCGGCCGCAGGCTCGTAGACGGTCCTGAGGCCCCTCGCCGCGGCACGCAAGCAGTAGTCGACGTCGTTGAGATCGACGCCGAGGTCTTCGTCGAAGCCCTCGAGGAGGTCGAAGACATCTCGCCGAGTCGCCAGGCAGGCGCCGGTGACCGCCGAGCACTCGCGGGCCGTGGTCGCCATGTTGAGGTAGCCCGGGGCCTCACGGGGAAGACCCGCGAGGACGTGCCCTGCGGCACCGGTAAGGCCGACGACGAGACCGCAGTGCTGAAGCCGGCCGTCGGGGTAGAGGAGTCGCGCCCCGACGGCCCCCACGTCGGGCTGGACCGCTTGGGCGCACAGCCCGGAGAGCCAGCCCGTGCCCTGCGCTTCGATGTCATTGTTCAAGAACACCAGGACGTCGCCGCGGGCCAGCCGCGCCCCAGCGTTGTTCAGCCCGGCCCAGTTGAACGGGCGCGCGTCGGACAGGACCCGGACGGCTGGATCCGCGGCCAGCCGCTCGACCAACGTCTGGGTTTCGGGATCGGAGGACCCGTTGTCGATGAGCACGAGGTCGACGTTGGCGTGCGCCTCCTGTCTGCTTGCCTCGATGGAGTCCACGCAGGTCCGGAGGAGGCGGGGCTCGTCGCGAAAGGGGATGAGAATGCTCACCCGTGTCCCGTTTCTTCCGGTCCGCGCCAGCCGGTCGCTGCCGGGTGCCCCGCCGACCGAGACTGATGCGCCGTCGTCTTTCCCGGGGAACACTTCGGTGCGGCGGCGCAGGGAGGCCGTCCCGGGCGGTTCGTCCGTTCCGGTCGCCCGATGGCAAAGCACCTCGGGGATATGGGTGACGACCTCTGCCGCCTCGCATGCCTGCACCGCGCATTCGTGTTCGAGGGCGGCCGTTCCGGACACCACGAACCGCGGGAGTGCGCCGGCCAGCGTGGCGCCGATGGCGAGTGGGCGCCCGACGTAGGAAGAGGACAGGAGGAACTCGGGAGAGTAGTCGGGCTTCAGGCGCGGGGTGGTGTGGGAGCCGTCGGTGGCTGTCTCGTCCTCGTCGGCGTACACGACTCTCGAGGGTCCGAGGGCGGCGCTCATCAGAGCGACCGTGTCGGGCGCCCAGGCGTCTCCGGGGAAGATCAAGGCAAACGGGGAGCCCTGGTTGGCGGCGAGGCCGCCTTGGAGGAGGTCGCCGACCCCGCTGCCCGCTGGGGCGCCCTGGGTCCGTATTCTCCGCCGCATCCGAAAAGACGTGCCGGCACGCACGAGCGCGTCGACCTCGGGCAGCGCCGCCTCTTCGACGACCACGGTGAGGGACCACCGCGGGCTTGTCTGTCGCCTGAGGCTCTGAAGGGTGCGGTTGACCAGCGCGGTCGCGACGTCGGTGACGATCATGACCAGGGCCAGCGCGGGCGCGTGCGCCGTCCTGTTCGTGCGTCGCCGTTGCTCCTCGCGGCGGCCGACCCATTCGGAGTAGGGACCCGGATCCTGGCTGACATCGGGAGGGAGTGGCGGTAGCTCCCTCGGGGCGAAGAGCACCCGTTCCACGCTGGCAATCTAGTGGAGGGCCCGTGCGCCGTCGGACCGCGTTGGCGCAGGTGAGCGTCGACCTGTCACCATGCGCGGGTGGGGATATCCGACCGCCTGCTCATGGGACCGGGGCCATCGAATCCGTACCCCGAAGTGACGATGGCGCTGGCGCGACCGGTGCTCGGGCACCTCGATCCCGAGTTCTTGGAGATCCTCGACGACACGAACGACCGCCTCCGCCGGGTCTTCGCGACCACGAACGCACTGACCCTGCCGATCAGCGGGACCGGGTCGGCGGGCATGGAGGCGTCCTTCGTGAACTTCGTCCGGCCGGGCGACCCCGTGGTGGTCGGGGTCAACGGCCTCTTCGGCGGGCGGATGTGCGACGTGGCCTGCCGGCTGGGCGCCGAGGTCGTCCGTGTCGACACCGAATGGGGAGAACCGCTCGACCCGGACCGGTTGCTGGCGGCGCACCCGTCACCAGCCGTGATCGCCGTGGTCCACGCCGAGACGTCGACCGGCGTGCGCAACGAGATCGGGCCGCTGGGACTGGGCAAGGGCACTGCGCTCCTCCTGGTGGACATGGTGACCTCTCTCGGGGGCATCCCCGTTGCCGTCGACGAGTGGGCCGTCGACATTGCGTACAGCGGGACGCAGAAATGCCTGGGCGTCCCGCCGGGTCTCTCGCCACTGACGATCTCGGATCGCGCCATGGCCCGAGTGGTCGAGCGCCCGCCGAGCTGGTACTTCGACCTGAACCTCTTGGCGGGCTACGTCAACGAGGCCTCCGGCGGTCGGGTGTACCACCACACCGCGCCCGTGTCGATGGTGGCGGCGCTGCACGCCGGTCTGGCCGCGCTGCTCGACGAGGGTTTGGAGGCGGGGTGGCAGCGCCACACTGAATGCGGTCGCTTGCTGCAGGACGGACTCGTGGAGCTCGGCCTCGAGTTGCTTGTGCGGCCCGACCACCGACTGCCCCAGCTCACGACGGTCAAGGTGCCGGCTGGGGTTGACGAAGCCGAGGTGCGGCGCGAGCTCTTGGCGACCTACGGCATTGAGATCGGGGCGGGTGCGGGACAGCTGGCGGGTCGCGTCTGGCGCATCGGGTGCATGGGACACACGGCGCGGCGGCGGAACGTCCTCGCGTTGCTCGGAGCCCTGCGCGAGGTGCTAGGAGGGTGAGCGCGGCCAGGGCGGTGCGGCACGCGCCGCTGGAACTGCGAGGCAAGCGGGTGCTGCTGCGCTCGCTGTCCGAGGACGACTTTGGGGCCTGGCACGAGGTCCGCACGCGGTGCGCGGACTGGCTGCTGCGCTGGGAGCCGCGCCCCAAGGGCGCGCCCGTCCCTTCGGAGGATCGGCCTAGCTTCGCTGCTCGCTGTGGCATCCGTGAGCGCGAGCGTCACCTCGGCACCGGCTACGGCTTCGGGATCTTCGTCGGCGAGCGCTTCGCCGGGGAAGTCACGCTCTCATCGATTCAGCGTGGTCCGTTCCAGAGCGCGTTCATCGGCTACTGGGTCGACGAGGCATTGGCCGGACGGGGGCTCGTTCCCGAAGCCGTGGTCGTCACGTTGCGGTTTGCCTTCGAGGCGATCTCGCTCCACCGCGTGGAGATCTCCATCATCCCGAGGAACACGGCCAGCCGGCGCGTGGTCGAGAAGCTCGGCATCCGCGAGGAAGGGATCGCACTGCGCTTTCTCGAGATCGACGGTGTGTGGGAGGACCACATCCGCTATGCGATCACGGCCGAGGAATGGGCGGTCCGCGAGCGACGCCTGGTCGAGGACTGGCTCGGTCGTTGAGTCTCAGACGTCGTTGGTGACGACCGACGGCGAATGACGGAAGAACTGCTCCACGTCGTGCTCGTACGTGTAGGACGCGGGTTGGCGTCCGGATTGGCGGCGCAGGCGCATCGCACGGATGAACGAGCGCACCGCACCTGCGCTGGTGGCGTTGTAGGTGAACCCGGTCGCGCCAAACCGCCGGGTATCGACGCCTCGCCCGTAGCGAAGCAGGTCGGCAAGCTCCTCTGGGAGGTCGAACAGCCGCGCCAGGGGCCGGATCTTCAGCGGGTTGTAGGGCGAAAGCGGAATCAGTCTGGTGCCACAGATGGCGGCGACCTCGCTCCAGGGGAGGCGCCCGTCACCGGCCACGTTGTAGAGGCCGGGGATGCCGCCTTGGGTGACGTGGAGTAGCGCGCGCACGACGTCGTCCTCCTCGACGAACTGCATGAGCGGGTCGAACCCGAAGATGGCCGGGCAGACCGGTCGCGCCAGGTTCCGGCTGATCGGCGTCGCCAGGTGCGTCCCGAGGACATTGGCAAAGCGCAGGACGGTGACCCGGGTGGCGGGATTGTCCTCGGAGAAGTCCCGCACGAGGCCCTCGGCTTCGACCAGCGCCCGTTCGACGCTGTTCTTCACGGGGCTCGTGCGAGGCGTGTCCTCGAGAAACGTGTTCGGGTCGCTGGCCGCGGAGCCGTAGACCAGCGTCGAGGACTTGACGACGATGTGACGCACCGACGACCCGGCGGCTCCGGCAGCCGCCAAGAGGTTCATCGTGCCGATGACGTTGATCTCGTGCATGGCGCGCCGGGGCAGCGTGGTCGAGTTCGTGATCATGAACGTGTGGAGGATCGTGTCGACCTGGGTCGCCCTCACGATCCGGTTCATGATGGAGTAGTTCTGGTCGGCCCGCACGAACTCGGCCCGCTCGAACGGGACCGACGGGACCCGGGTTCCCATGCCCAGGATCACGTCCATGCTCGGGTCGGTCTCGAGCGCTTGGATCATTCGGCCGCCCCAGAACGTGTCGGCACCGGTGACTAGGACGCGGCGGCTCATCAGTGCCTCAACCGAACCAGACACTGCGCCGGTCGCGCAGCATGTCGTACACGGCCTCTTGGACCTGGGCGCGCAGGTGCTCGGACTCCTCCATGATCCGGCTCTTGGAGTACCGCTCCTGGTCGGGGGGAACGTCGAAACGAACCGGATCCAGCACGCGCAGCTTGAACTTGGCGGGGAAGGGAGTCACCACCCCGAAAGGGCCGAAGGCGAAGAGGTTGGCCGTGATCGGGAAGTAAGGGAGGCCGAGTGCCTTGGCGAGCTTCGGCAGGCGCCACACCACCGGCATCGCCTCCTCGGAGCCCACCACCGCGATGGGGATGATCGGGACGCCTGCCCGCATGGCGATCTCGATGAAGCCGCCCCGTCCGAACCGACGGAGCTGGTAACGGTCGGTGAAAGACTTGGAGGGACCTTTGGTCCCTTCGGGGAACACCAGGGCGAGCTGGCGCTGCTCCTTCAACAGGCGGTAGGCATTGGCGGGGCGGGCGGACACGCCGCCGGCGCGGGCCCACAGGGTCCCGACGACCGGCACCGTCCGGAAGAAATAGTCCGCCAACCCGTAGACCGGGCGTTCCAGCTCCTTCTCGATCCCGTGCATGATGACCGGCGCGTCCGACGGGATCGCCCCGGCGTGGTTGGCCACGAGCAGCCCGCCGCCCTCGGTCGGGATCTTCTCGAGCCCCTCCCACTCGGTCCGGAACCACTTGGAGTAGATCGGCTCGTACAACGCACGGGCCAGCGCACGTGTCCGTTCGGATCGACCCCATTCGTCGACGTCGGACAACCGGGGATCCCCTTGCTCCACGGCGTCGGCCCCGACGCGGATCGGCACGATGGCCGTCGATCGGTTCCTCTCACCCGCGACCGGGCGCCCGGTGGGCATTCGGCCATCGTACCGACCGCACGGAAGCGGGCATCATGGCCGCCATACCCCCCATGGCAGCCATACCCGGCCGTGCCGGCCGAACGCGCGCATGACACAGCGCACCGGGGCGGGGACCGCTAGGGACGGGCTGCGCCTATGAGGTCTTCGGTGAAGATCGGCGAGTAGGACACGGTGGACCCGGTGAAGGGGGCCTGAATCACGGTGTCGGTCCCGTAGGGCCCCGAGCCGGTGTACATGACGACGTGGTCCACCTGGTTGTCGCCGTCGAGGTTGTAATAGAAGAGCAGGTCGCCCGGTTGGAGGGCGTCCAGTGACACGTGCGTCAGGGACGGCCACTGGGTCTCGGTCGTTCTCGAAATGGACACGCCGGCCTGCGCCCAGGCCCACTGCACGAGACCCGAGCAGTCAAAGCCCACCCCGGCCTCCTCGCCGCCGAAGACATAGGGCACACCCAATTGGGACACCGCCGCCTGTACTGCCGCCATCCCGCTCGAGGTGCCCGTGGACGATCCTCCGACCGGTCCTATCGTGCCGCCGGCCTGGTTGGCCGCGTCGGTCGCCGCCGCCCCGCTGGACGCACCGCCGACCGTCCCCGCGACGGTTGCCGCCGCCGCCGCTGCCGCTGCTGCTGCTTGTTGTTGCGCCTCGTTGCGTGCCGCCGCGGCCGCCGCAGCTTCCTGTTGGGCCTCGACGACCGCGGCCTGCGCGACCTCTTGGGCCAGCTGACCCTGCACCTGGGAGAGGGTCGCCTTCGTGGCTGCCGCTTCTTGCTCGTTGGCCTGGGCCAGCGACTTCGCCTGTGCCGCCTCGGATTGGGCCTGGGCGGCCACGTTCTGCTGCTGTGCCTCCTCGGATTGCAGGCGCGTCTCGGAGTGCTCGAGCGAGGTTTCGTCTCGGGTGAGGTTGCCGACGATCTGGTCGGTGTATTGATTGCGGGCCTGGTTGAGCGTCGCCGACGAGGAGAAATAGGAGGCAATTCCGGTCTCGGGCGTGCCATAGACGTACGCGGCGACGGCGTCGGTGGCCACGAGTCGCTTGTCGACCGCAACCGCGGCACGGGCGTGCACCAGGCTCGTGCCGATCGATTGGAGCGCGCTCTGGGCGTTCTGAAGGTTCTGCACGGCCGTGTTGTACTTGTCGTCGAGGACGGAGGTCTGCTGCTCCTCCTGGGTGAGTGTGGTCTCGATCTGGGTCACCTGCGACTGCGTCGCGTTGATCTGCGACTGATTCGGGGCGGGCCCGGGGAGGGTGGTGGAGGTCGTTGCGCCGGCGACGGTCGGGGTCCAGAACCATACGGCAACGACCCCCGCGATCACCGACGCACGAGCAACAGGGGTCCGCCTGCGGACAGTGCCCCGACAGTTCACTGCACCCACGGCGCAAGCGTAATGGCTGCGTAGTGGCAGAATCGGCATGCGCGCGTTTCCGTCCGGTTGCAGTATCAGGACGCGGTTCGTTCCGCTACCACACGATTGACCCGAGCGGTCTGCGTCCATAGGGTGCCCGTGCGTGGATGGTGTCGTCGCAGTCGCCGAGGGGAGACTCAGGGGCGTTTGGCGCGGCGATCTGTGGTCGTTCTCCGGGATCCCCTACGCACGAGCGCCGGTCGGTGCGCTCCGCTGGCGCGCGCCGCGGCCGCCCGATTCGTGGGACGAGGTGCGGGACGCGTCGACCTTCGGCCCCATCGCTCCGCAGTCGGTCGCCGTCCCGGGCATCACCAGTCCGTCTGATCCTGAGGCATCCGAGCCCCACAGTGAGGACTGCCTGTCACTCAACGTATGGACTCCGCACATACCGGACACACCGACGTCGCAGCCCGGCCAGGGACGGCCGGTCATGGTCTTCCTCCACGGGGGTGGGTTCACCTCCGGCAGCGGGTCGGTCTTCCTCTACCGCGGGGGGAACCTGGTGCGCAACGGCGACGCGGTCGTGCTGACCCTCAATTATCGGCTCGGCGCGCTGGGTTTCCTGGGTCACCGAGACCTGGACGATCCGGACGGGCTGGTGGGCAATTGGGGCATCCACGACCAGGTGGCCGCGCTCGTATGGGTGCGTGACAACATCGCAGTCTTTGGTGGCGATCCGGCCAACGTCACGGTCTTCGGCGAGTCGGCCGGCGCGTTCAGCGTGGCCGCGTTGCTGGGCACGCCCACAGCCAAGGGACTGTTCCGCCGGGCCGTGGTGCAGAGCGGCGGGGCGCACGTGCACTCGATCGTTGAGGCGGAGCGATCGGCCGAGCGCTTGGCGGCCGTGCTGGGGGTTGCGTCGTGCGACAGGGAGTCGCTGGAGCGGATCCCGGCCACCGAGCTGGTCGCCGCGACGGAGGAAATCGGAAGGCGGCGCCCCGATCCGGGCATGATCCCTTTGCCCTTCCTCCCCGTCGTCGACGGTGTCTTCCTTCCGCAGCATCCCCTGGTCGCCGTGGCCAACGGCGGCAGCACCGGCGTCGACCTGCTGATCGGCACCAACCGGGACGAGCTGACGCTCTTCGGCCTCGGGAACCCGGCGCTCATGGCGCTCGACGAGGAGGGCACGCAACGTTGGGTGGCCAATGCCGTGCCCGACATGCCGGCCACCGAGGTCATCGATGCCTACCGGGCGGCCCGCCGAGCCCGTGCGGATCCGGTCGGGGCGACGGACATCTGGGTGGCTGTCGGTACCGACGTCGTCTTCCGCTGGCCGAGTCTCCAGCTTGCGGCGGCCCACGTGGCCCGTGGGGCGCGGGCCCACGTCTACCTCTTCGACTGGGAGTCACCGGCGTTCGGCGGGGTGCTCGGGTCGTGCCACGCCCTCGAGCTCCCCTTCGTCTTCGGGGCGGTGCGGCTTCCGGTGGTGCAGGTCTTCTCCGGGTCCGGCCCGGCCGTCGAGATGCTCTCCGAACAGATGCAAAGGGCGTGGCTCGCCTTCGCGGGCACCGGGAACCCGAGCCACGACGGCATCGAGGAGTGGCGCCCCTGGGACCCGGGTGGCCGCGCCACCATGATCTTCGGTGCGCGGACCGGGCTCGCGGACGCGCCGCGCAATGACGAACTTGCCATCCTGGAGCGGTACCGGCCCCTGGTCTCCGGCGGGCCCGGCTGATCGCGCCGTCCCCCGACCAGCGGTGCGCCGGCCTCTTCAGACTGGTGTCGTTGCCGTGCGCCGCAGACGCACCCCAAGATGGCGAATACCTGTGTGGCGGTTGCTGCGGGTCCACTCCGGCGGGGAGGTGAGGGTGAAAGACTCGACCGAACGCAGCACTTCTTCGAGGACGACGCGGACCTCGAGGCGTGCGAGATGCGCGCCGAGACAGAAGTGGACCCCGTGGCCGAACGACAGGTGCGGGTTGGGGTCACGACCCAACCAGAACGTGTCCGGCTCGGTGAAACGGCGGGGGTCCCGGTTGGCCGATGCCTCCCAGACGACGACCTTTTGCCCCGGTCGGATCGTCTGGCCGCCGAGCTCGCACGTGGTCGTGGCGGTCCGCCGCTTGGAGGGCGATGGTGTGGTCCAGCGCAGGATTTCCTCCACCGCAGTCTCGATCACGACGCTTCCGGACCGCAGGAGACGCAACTGCTCGGGCCACTCGACGAAGGCGAGCATGGCTCCGGCGATGGCATTGCGAGTGGTCTCGGCGCCCGCCGAGAACAGCAGCGAGAAGAACGCGGAGAGTTCGTCGTCACTCAGGCGGGGCGGTTCGGCGTCCAGGAGCTCGGCGTGGATGACGGTGGAGAGCATGTCCCCACCGGGGTTGGCGCGCTTCTCCTGAATCAGTGCCGCGCCGTACTCGTACATGAGCCCGACGGCGGCCTGCCGGTGCGGGCTCATGGAGAGGAAGTCCGACTCGTCCGGGATGTGATGGCCTGCATCGGAAGCTCGGCGGCGACGTCAAGGAGGAAGTCGCACTCTTCGTCAACGGAAGCGAGGAGCACACGCATCCGCCGACGCAGTTCCTGTTCGAGGGCGCGCACGGCGGCCGGAGTCAGACCCTTGGTCACGAGGCGGCGGATCCGCGCGTGGCGAGGATCGTCCATCATGTTCAGCACGACGCCGGCGACGGGGAGGTCCTGAATGATCGTGCCGCCGTAGGGCCGGTCGCCGCCGGTCTCCGAGGAGAAGGTCACCGGATCGCGCAGGACCCGCAACACGTCGTCATAGGTCGCGACGGACCAGAAGCCCTCCCCGTCGGGTGTGTGGGCGGTGGCCTCGTGCCACCACACCGGCGCCTCCTCGCGGTGCAGCCGGAAGATGTCGTGTGGGAAGCCGTGTGCGAAGACGTCGAGGTCGGTCAGGTCGACCTGCCCGAGTGCCTGGACCATCGGGTCATCCTCGTGGCGGTGCCCCACTCGGTCAAGAATGGACCCGCGGGGGTGTAGCCCAACCGGCAGAGGCAGGGCGCTTAAACCGTCCCCAGTGAGGGTTCGAATCCCTCCGCCCCCACGCACAATCCCTCCGCCCCCACGCACCGCACACCGGCACGGCCCGACCGTTCCCCGGCGTGACCTACGACGGTGTCGAAGTCGCGGTCCTCGGCCCCATCGCCCTCCGCGGCGCGGCGGGACCCTTTGGCCGCTCGGCCTCTCTCGAGCTGGTCGTGTACCTCGCCTTCCACCGTCGCGGGGTCAGCCATGGCGACGCCGCGTTGGCGATCTGGCCCGACCGCTCGGTCTCCCTGCCGACGGTGCACTCGACCTGCTCGGACGCCCGGCGAGCGCTCGGCCGGGACGCCGATGGCACCCTGCGCCTCCCGCGCGGCGTTCATCTCCGCCTGAGCGACTCGGTCACGACCGACGTCGACCGTTTCGCGTCGTTGGCCGACTCCGACGACCCCCACCGCCTCCTCGGAGCGATGCAGTTGATACGCGGCCGGGTCTTTTCCGGCCTGCGCCGCACCGATTGGGCCGTCTTCGACGGGACCCAGTCGGAGATCGAGTGCTTGGTCGCACGCACCGCGCTGCGCGGTGCCGATGGGTTCGTTCGGGGCGGTCACGGCGCTGAGGCGGAGTGGATGGTGCGAAGGGCGTTGCTCGTCAGCCCCTACGACGAGCGCCTGTACCGCGCCTTGCTGCGCGCCACGTCGGCCCAGGGCAATCGCGTCGGACTGCGCTCGGCGATGGCACAGCTCCGCACGCTGGCGGGAGAGGTCGACGACCCGGCCCCGGCACCCGGGGGGCGTGCGAGCGGCCCGCAGGACTGCCTCCATCCGGACACGACCGCCCTCTACCGTGACCTCCTCAACGGGTCGCCTGTCGCCTGAGGCGGCCCCGCCAGGCTGTAGGGTTGCCTCCCGCCATGGCGAGAAGCTCTTCTGGGAGATCGGTCGCTCGCGCCGCCGCAACGGGCGGTGGCACGACCTATCGCGGGCAGATGCCGGTGAACTGGTATGCCGCGCTCGTGGTCATCGTCCTGGTGGGCCTGGCTTCGGTCGCCGTCGCCAAGTACCACTACGACCAGACCCCGGCGGTGGTCGAGCCGACCACCAACACGACCTGGCACGCCGCCCTGGCGTTCGACATTTGCGGCACGATGGAGCCCGCCCTGGCCGCGTCGCCGACCACGGCGACGACCGGTCTGACGACGACCGGTGACGGCGTCCTGCTCATCGCGCCCAAGACGGCGAGCGAGGCCGGGAACAACGCCACCTTGGGCAAGTTCGCCGAGGGGTACGACGGCCTCACGCTGACCAACACCACCTTGAAGTACCCGTCCGCCAAGGTTCCCGTCTACAAGAACGGCCAGAAGTGCGCGGCGGGCACGCCCGACGCCGGCAAGGTCGGCGAAGTGCAGGCCCGCTGGTGGGTGTTGACCACCAAGACGGCCAAGAACGGTGAGCTCGAACAGACCGGCGGTCTCACCACGGTCAAGCCCGCCGACCTCAAATTCGTCAACCGGCAGCTGATCACGGCCGGGTTCGGGCCTGACAACGAATCCCTGCCCAAGCCTCCGGCTTCGACGCTCACCTCCTTGCTGCAGGTGCTGGCCGGAAGCCAGCCCGTCGCGACGACGACCACGACGATTGCGGGTGCGACGACCACGACCGTGCCCGCCGCGGTGACGACGACCACTGTCCCGGCTTCGACCACCACGACGAAACCCTCGTCCACCACGACGACGAAGTAATGAAGGCTGTCGTCCTGGTCGGCGGCGAAGGGACCAGACTGCGTCCCCTGACGCTTTCCTCACCCAAACAGATGCTTCCCATCGTCGGCGTCCCGATGATCGAACGCGTCCTCGGCCATCTCGCCCGGCACGGGGTTGACGAGGCCGTCTTGTCCCTGGGCTATCTGCCGGATGCGTTCACCGAGGCCTATCCGGACGGTCACGCGGCCGGGATCCGGCTCGTCTACGCGGTCGAGCCCGAGCCGCTGGACACGGCCGGGGCGGTGCGCTTTGCCGCGACGTTCGCCGGCATCGCCGACACCTTCGTCGTCGTCAACGGTGACGTCCTCACCGACCTGGACCTGACCGGTCTCGTGGACTTCCACCGCGAGCGGGGCGCCCAGGGGACGATCGCCCTCCACCCGGTGGCGGACCCCTCCGCGTTCGGCGTGGTGCCCACCGACGACGAAGGAAGGGTGACGGCCTTCGTCGAGAAGCCGCCGCGCGACGAGGCACCCACCAACGAGATCAACGCCGGGACCTACGTGCTCGAGGCGTCCGTCCTGGCCCGGATCCCCGACGGCGGCCGGGTGTCGATCGAGCGCGAGACCTTTCCCGCCATGGTGCGCGACGGGTGCCTCTTCGCACGCGCCGACGACAGCTACTGGCTCGATACCGGCACCCCCTCGGCCTATCTCGAGGCGAACTTCGACTACCTCGACCAGAAGCGCGGTCCCGGCTACGCGCCCGGCCTCGTCGACCGGGGTGACGGCGTTCTCCTGGAGAGCGAGAGCGACGTGGAGGGTGACGTGGTGGCTCCGGCCGTCCTCTTCGCGGGCTGCGTGGTCGAGTCCGGGGCCCGGGTGGAACGCAGTGTCGTCGGCCGCGGCTCGGTCGTCTCGGCCGGGGCGGTGGTCGCCGACTCGGTGCTGATGGAAGCTTGCCACGTCGCGGCCGACGCCAAGGTGGCCGGCTCCGTCATGGGCCCTCGCTCCATCGTCGGCCAGCGGGGGGACGTCCGCCCGGTCTCCGTTCTCGGCGCCGACGCCGTGGTCTCGTCGGGGACGCTGGTCGACGGCGAGCGAGTCTCAGGCTAAAAGGACGGTATGCGTACGCTCGTTACCGGTGGCGCGGGGTTCATCGGTTCGAACCTGGTCGACCGTCTCCTCGTCGAGGGGCACGAGGTCGACGTCGTCGACGACTTCTCGACCGGCTCCCTGTCCAACCTCGCGGAGGCCCGCAGCAGCGCCGGGCGGGCGCTGACCATTCATCATCTCGATATCAGCGCGCCGGCGGTCGTCGAACTCATGGCCCGCCGCCGCCCCGAGCTCGTCTTCCACCTCGCGGCCCAGGCCGACGTACGGGTCTCGGTCGCCCGTCCGGCCTTCGACGCCACGGTCAACATCGTCGGATCGCTCAACATCTTGGAGGGCGCGCGCCAGGCCGAGTCCGAGCGCGTGGTCTTCGCCGCCAGCGGCGGCACGTTGTACGGCGAGCCGGCCCCCGAGGATCTGCCGGTGCGTGAGTCCCACCCCCAGCAGCCGCTGTCGCCCTACGGGGTCGCCAAGAAGGCGGTGATCGACTACCTGGTCGCCTACCGGGAGATCCATGCCCTCGAGTTCTGCGCCCTCGCCCTCGCCAACGTCTACGGTCCCCGGCAGGATCCCCACGGGGAGGCGGGCGTGGTCGCCATCTTCGCCGAGCGCATCCTGCGCGGCGAACCGGTGAAGATCTTCGGGGACGGAGACCAGACGCGGGACTTCGTCTTCGTCGACGACGTCGTCGACGCCTTCGTGCGGGGAGCCACTCGGGGTGGCGGCCTGGTCTGCAACGTCGGGACGGCCAGCGAGACGTCGGTCAACCAGCTGCTCGCCACCATGGTGGCCCAGGCCGGCGCCGAGGTGACGCCCGTCATGGCGCCGGCACGCCCGGGTGAGCTGCAGCGCTCGAGCCTCGACAACGAGCGGGCGGCGATCCAGCTCGGGTGGCGACCCTGGACCCAGCTGCCGGAAGGGACCCGGGCCGTGCTCGAGTTCGTGCGCGAACGACTGGACTGAGCGGGCTCAGCGAAAGAGGTCTTCTTCGGGCGGCCGGATGATCTCGGCCTTCACCGAGGCCGGGCGGAGCCACTCCCCGGGCACCCCGCGCACGACGGCGACCGGCACCCCGCGGTCCTTGCCCATGACGAGTTCGGCCGCAGAGGCCAGCTCGTCCGCAACGCAGACCTCGGTCGCGGCGAGCACGCGGCCACCCGCATCGAGGGAACCCCGCAGATCCACGACGGCGGCGACTCCCGCACACCCGATGGCGACGTCGGTGACGCCGCGCCGCCAGGGCCTGCCGAAGGTGTCCGAGACGATCACGCCGACACCCAGCCCCAGCGCGCGCCGCAGCCCGGCCCGGATCCGGCGGGCCGAGCGGTCGGCATCCTCCGGGAGCAGTGCGGCCGTGCCCTCCGCCACGTTGGAAAGGTCAACGCCGGCGTTGGCGCAGATGAAGCCGTGGCGGGTCTCGCTGATGACGAGGTCACCGCGGCGCCGCAGAATGCGGACGGATTCCTGGGCGACCAGCGCGAGCTTGGCTCCTGCGTCGGCATGGTCGATCGCGACGAGCCTGCCTTCGGCCTTGGAAACGATCTTCTGCGTGACCACGACCACGTCGCCGTCCCGCAGGGCCGGCCCGTCGGGACGCACCGGCGCGACCGCCGCGGCGATGAGCCGGGAGATGTCGGTGCCCGGCGTGACCTCGCCGATGCCGGCGACCGGGATCACCCGCAGACCCTCAGCCGGCGGCATCGAGGACCACTCGGGCCAGGTCCGCCGCCCGTTCGGGCGAACTCATCACGGTGGGGGTCACGATGCAGCGAACCCCTTCCGCCTCGACGTCGGCCGCCAGCGCCGCGTCGTCCACGTCCACGACGAGCGTGCCCACCCACGGCGCGTAGAGCCTGGCCACGCCGACGACGGACGCTTCGGTTCCGAGCTCGACCATGAGCCGGTCTGCGGGACCCTTGAGGGCGGCCCCGGCGACGATCGGTGAGACCGCGACCACCCGCGTCCTGCGGGTGGCCAGCGCCTGGCGGACGCCGGGGACCGCCAGCAGGGGACCGATGGAGACGACAGGGTTCGACGGGCACACCACGATCGCGTCCGCGTCCTCCAGGGCCTCGATGACCCCTGGCGCAGGACGGGCCGGATCGGCGCCCTCGAAGCGCACCCCGCTCACCGCGACGTCGTGGCGGAGGCGCACGAAGTAGTCCTGAAAGGCGACCTCGGTCCCGGCCGGTCCCAGGGGGCTCGGCTCGGCCAGGGTGACGCGGGTGCGCAGCGGGTCGTCGGTCACCGGGAGCAACCGCACTGTGACGCCGCGCCGGTCGCTGAGCTCCTCGGTCACTGCGCTGAGGGTCTCGCCGGCCTGCAGGCGGCCGGTGCGGAAGAGGTGGGTGGCCAGGTCGCGATCGCCGAGACGAAACCAGTCCTCGCCGCCGATCCGGGCCAGCTCGTCCATCACCGCCCAGCTCTCGCCGGCCACGCCCCATCCCGTCTCCCGGTTGTCCAGGCCGGCCAGGGTGTAGGTGACCGTATCGAGGTCGGGGCTGATGTGGAGGCCGTGCAGGACCATGTCGTCGCCCACGTTGACGATCGCAGTGATGTCGGCCGGTGGCACGACGCGCACGAGCCCCGAGAGCATCCGAGCGGCCCCGACGCCGCCGCACAGGGCCACCAGCACGCCGCGAGCATAGGAGCGTCCGTCGGGGGGCCCGCCTGTCACCCCCTGCTACCATCGCCGGCCGCCATGCCAGAGCGCATCCCCTCGGACCGGCACGCGACCGTGGTGTCCCTCCTGCGAGAGGCGGCCCGGGTCAACGGCGACCTCGAGGCCTACGTCGAACCCGCCGGGAGGGGCGAGCGGCGCTCCCTGACCTTCGCCGAGTGGGACCGTGCCGCCGACGGTGTGGCGGGGGACCTGGCCCGCCGTGGCGTCGCCAAGGGCGACGTCGTGTGTCTGCTGCTGCCGTCGTCCATCGATTACGCCGTCCTCTACGCCGGGCTGCTCCGGCTCGGTGCGATCGTGTCGGGCGTCAATCCGCGCCTGGGCTCCGGCGAGGTCACCTCCATCATCGAGCGGACCGCGCCAGTGCTCCTCGTGGTGGACCCCCAGGCCGCGCCGGTGCCCAACGTCACGGGTGTCGCCGTGGTGGAGCGGGCCGAGGTCGCCGCGCACAGGGCTGGTGACGCGCCGGGACGGTGGCCCGAACTCGCGGCCGACGACCCTGTCGCCGTGGTCTGGACCAGTGGCACCACGGGCAAGCCCAAGGGGGCGCTCTTCGACCACGCCAACCTGGCCGCGGTGGCGCGAGGTACCGATGCCTTGAGCCAGCCGGGTGACCGGCGGCTCTCCCCGCTTCCCTTCGCACACGTGGGGTACATGACGCGAGCCTGGGACGAAATCGCCAACGCCGTGACGACGGTCATCACGCCGACGCCGTGGCAGGCCGACGAAGCCGTCCGCATCATGGCTGCGGAATCGGTGACGGTGGCCCAAGGGGTGCCGACGCAGTACACGCTGATGTTGGCCAGCCCAGAGCTCGAGCGGGCCGAGCTCGGCACCCTCCGGGTCGCCAGCACCGGCGCGGCACGCGTGCCCGCCGCGCTCGTGGCCGAGGTGCGCCGGCGCTTCGGCGTACCGGTCGTGGTGCGCTACACCTCGACCGAGGCGTCCCTGGGGACCGGGACGACGCTGGCGTCGTCCGACGCGGAAGTGGCCACGACGGTGGGCCGCCCCGTCGCCGGCGTCGAGTTGGCGATCGTCAACGACGACGGGAGCCCTGTGCGCGCCGGGTCGGTGGGCCGGGTCTTGCTGCGTTCCGGCGCCACCATGCGCGGCTACTGGGGGCGCGGCCCGGGCCGGGGGCGTCCCGTGGCCGAGCTCATCGATCCCGAGGCGACGGCCGCCGTCCTCGCCGCCGACGGCTGGCTCACCACGGGTGACTTCGGGAGGCTCACGCCGGAGGGCAACCTCCAGTTGTCGGGGCGCGCCCACGAGCGCTACATCCGGGGCGGCTACAACGTCTACCCGGCCGAAGTCGAGGAGACCCTCTCGTCGCACCCCGCCGTGGCTCGGGCTGCGGTGGTGGGTGTGCCGGACGACGTCCTCGGCGAAATCGGTGTCGCCGTGGTGGTGCCCGCGGCCGGCGCGGTGCCCGAGCTCGACGAGCTCCGTGCGCACTGCGCCCGCGCGCTCTCGGACTACAAGGCCCCCGACGCGCTGGTGCTCGTCGACGAACTGCCCGTGACCCCGATGATGAAGGTCGACCCGACGCAGCTGGCAATCTTGGCGGCCGGCGCTGCCGAGAGACGCCGGTCGCTCCGGGCGCAGAATCGTGGATCCGTCCCGGGGGTGCTAGGCAGTGGCCCCAGCGGAGAAGCCCACGACAAGGAGCGCGCATGAGCCCCACCCCCAGAGTCGGGGAGGCCGATCCCACCCGGGGAACGGCGCCCGAGGCGATCACGCCGCGCCGTTACGTCGGGCAGGTGGCGGTCGTCACCGGGGCCGGGTCGGGCATCGGACGAGCCACGGCGCGGCGCCTGGCCGCCGAAGGCGCCGCCGTGGCGTGTCTCGACGTGGCGCAGGACGCCATCGACACGGTGGCCGCCGAGATCAACCGGGAGTCCGCCGACGCCGGCGGGCGCGCCATCGCGTTGCGCTGCGACGTGACCGACGAGGACGCCGTCAGCGCGACGGTCTCGCAGGCTCGCGAGGCGCTGGGCCACATCACCAACCTGTGCAACGTCGCGGGTATCGGGGGCTTCGCCCACACCCCCGAGCAGTCGTTGAGCGGATGGGACAAGATCATCGCGGTCAACCTGACGGGCACGTTCCTCCTTTGCCGCGCCGTGCTGCCGGGGATGATCGAGCACGGTGGCGCCATTGTCAACACCGTCTCGACGGCAGGCATGAAGGGCCAGCCGTACTCAGCGGCCTACTGCGCGTCCAAAGGCGGGGTCAGGTTGCTCACGATGGCGCTCGCCGTCGAGTACATGGCGCGCGGCGTCCGCGTCAACGGCGTGGCGCCGGGCGGGGTGGACACCCCGATCATCCACAACTTCGGCCCACCCGAGGACGCCGACTGGAAGCTGATCGAGCGGTTGATGACCCCGATCGGTTTCGCCTACCCGCACGAGATCGCGGGGGCGTTCGCCTACCTCGGGTCGCACGAGGCGGACTACGTCACCGGCGCGATCCTCTCCATCGACGGGGCGATCACGACCTGAGCGCCGTCGGCAGGCCCCGGGACACCGAGCGGGCGCCGCTGCGCGTCGCGCTCGACGCCACACCCTTGCTCGATCCGGCCGTCACCGGTGTCGGGGTCTTCTGCCAAGGTGCCCTCGGTGCCCTGGCCACCCGTCCCGACCTCGACGTCCGGGCCTATGCGGTGAGCTGGCGCCGGCGCGGCCTCATCTCGGCCCACCTCCCGGCCGGCGTCACCGTCCACCAGCGCGCGATGCCGGCGCGGCCCCTGCACGCCCTGTGGGCGCGCTGGGACTTGCCACGGCTCGAATGGTTCGTCGGTGCCGCCGACGTCGTGCACGGCACGAACTTCGTCGTGCCGCCGACGGGGCGCGCCGCCACGGTCGTCTCGGTGCACGACCTCACGCCGCTCCGCTACCCCGAACTGTGCAACGAAGCGACACTGGCCTACCCCGGGCTAATCCGGCGTGCGCTGGGACGCGGAGCCTGGGTGCACACCGACTCCGCCTTCGTCGCCGCCGAAGTGGTCGATGCCTTCGGGGCGGACCCTTCCCGCGTGCGGGCCGTGCCTCCCGGCGTCCCCGACCTGCCCCACGTGGGGGAGGGCGAGGCGATCGCAGCACTCGCCCGCTTGCTCCCGTCCGGATCGGAGCCGTTCTGCCTGGCCGTCGGGACGGCCGAGCCCCGCAAGGACCTGCCGGGACTGGTGCGGGCGTTCGGGGTGGTCGCCTCGCACCACCGGGACCTCACCCTCGTGCTCACCGGACCGCCGGGCTGGGGCGAGGAGGCGCTCGCCGCGGCCGTTGCGGCGTCGCCGACGCGCGACAGGATCGTCCGCACCGGGTGGGTCGAGTCGCGTGACCTGGCCGCGCTGCTGTCGCGTGCCCGTGTCCTGGCGTACCCCTCGCTCTACGAGGGGTTCGGATTCCCGCCGCTGCAAGCGATGCGCGCCGGCGTCCCGGTGGTGGCGACACGCGCCGGCTCGTTGCCCGAGGTCCTCGGGGACGGGGCCTTCATGGTCGAACCCGGTGACCACGACGGGCTCGTCGCCGCGCTCGACGCCAGCCTGGTGGACGAGGCGTTGCGGCGCCGGCTCACCGCGGCCGGAAGGGCGTGGGCGGACCGGTTCTCGTGGGAGCGCTGCGCGGCCGGCCTCGAGGACCTCTATCGCGACGCCGTGGGCGGCACGGGTGCCTGAACGCCGGCCGTCCGTGCTCCTCGTCGTCGAGCAGCTCCGGCGTCGCGTGCCCGGCGGCATCGGCGCCCACGCCCGGGGCCTCCTCGGCGGCCTCGCCCAGTGCGCCGCCGCCGGCGAGGAGGCCGACGTCACGCTCCTGGCCAGTCGCCCCGCGGGCGGACCCTGGCGCGGGGTACGTCCGGCGCGGGACCCGCTCGCCCGTTTCGGCAGGCCGGTGCTGGCGTCCCGGCTGCCGGGGCCCCTCCTGACGCGGGCGTGGGACCACGGGTTGTCCCATGCGCCCGAGCGCTTCGACGTCGTGCACTCGGTGTCGCTCGCCGCGCCCAGGTTGCGGCGCTCCAGCGAGAGCCGGCTGGTCGTCACGGTCCACGACCTCGCCTGGCGTCGCTATCCCGAGGCGACCACGCGGCGCGGGGGTCGATGGCACCAGGCCGCGTTGGAACGGATCCGGGACAGCGCGGCGTCCATCGTCGTCCCGTCCCGGCTGGTCGCCGCGGACCTGGTGGCGTTCGGCGTCGATGCGGGACGGATCACCGTCGTGCCCGGCGGCGCCGACCACTTGCCTGACCCCGATCCGGCGGCCGCCGACGCGCTCCTGGCCCGCCTGGCGGTGGGGGGCGAGTTCCTCCTCACCGTGGGCACGCTCGAGCCCCGCAAGAACGTCGACCGTCTCGCCCAGGCCTTCGCCCGGGTGCGACCCTCCCTGCCCCGCCCGTGGACGTTGGTGGTCGTTGGGCCGACGGGGTGGGGACCGAGACCGCAAGGCCCGCATGCAGCCGATGGTGTCGTCTTCACGGGTGCCGTCCCCGACCCGGTGTTGGCGGAGCTCTACCGGCGTGCCCGCGCCTTCGCCTATGTGCCGTTGACCGAGGGGTACGGGTTGCCGCCACTCGAGGCCATGAGGCTCGGGACACCGGTGCTCGTGTCCGACGAGGTTCCGAGCGTGCACGATCTGGGCGCGGCGGCAGCGTCGCCTGCGGTGATCGTGGATCCGCTCCGCGTCGAGGACATCGCGGCCGGTCTGGACACCGTCCTGACCGATGACGCGGTGCGGGCCGACCTGTCGGTACGCGGCCCGCAGTACGCGCTGCCCCGCACCTGGCGCGCCGCGGCACACGCACATCTCACCTTGTGGGAGTTGCCGCGGTGACTGAACCGCTCGCGCTCGCGCTCGACGTGTCCGCCGTCCCGTACCGGCCCGGGGGCGCGGGGTACTACACCATGGCGCTGGCGCACGGTCTCGCCCGGCGCGACGACGTGGCGCTCACGGTCGTGGCGCGTCGAGGCGACGAGGGGCGCTGGCACGAGGCGGCGGCCGGCGCCATCGTGCACGCCGCGGTGCCCCCGTCCCGTCCCGGGCGGCTGGCCTTCGAACAGATCGGGCTGTCGTCCGTGGTCCGCTCCCTCGGCGTCGAGGTCCACCACGGGCCCCACTACACCATGCCGGCACGGTCGTCGGTGCCGTGCGCCGTCACGATCCACGACTGCACCTTCTTCGACCATCCCGAATGGCACCAGCGCGCCAAGGCGGCCTTCTTCCGCCGCGCCATCCGCCGGGCGGCGCTCCACGCCGGGGTGCTCGTCTGCGTGAGCCAGGTCACCGCCGACCGGCTCCGGGACTGTTGCGAGGTGCGGGCGCCCGTCGTCGTCGCGCCGCACGGCGTCGACCACCAGCGGTTCTCGCCGAGCGAGCCGGCCGAAGGATCGGACCGGGCTCTGCTGGGCTCGCTTGGCGTGCCGGCCGACGCGCCCCTCGTGGTCTTCGTGGGCACCCTCGAGCCGCGCAAGGGGGTGGCCCCGCTCGTCGCGGCCTTCGACCAGGTGGCTCGGGCCGACGCCGACGCCGTGCTCGTGCTCGGGGGGCAGAGCGGCTGGGGGATGGCCGAGACCGAGCGTGCGCTGGCGGAGGCCCGTCACGCGGATCGGATCGTCCGCACCGGCTACCTCCCGGACCAAGCCGTTCCTGCGCTGCTCCGGCAGGCGTCGGTCGTGGCCTACCCGGCCCTCGAGGAGGGGTTCGGTTTGCCCGCCCTGGAGGCGCTGGCCTGTGGCGCACCGCTCGTCACGACCGAGGGCACGGCCATGGCAGAGGTGGCCCGGGGCGCGGCGCTCCTCGTGCCCCCGGGCGACGCCGGTGCGCTGGCCGGTGCCCTGCGCACGGCCCTCGACCAGCGCGGGGCGACGGAACGACGGGCTCGGGGCATCGCGGTTGCGGGGGAGCGGACGTGGGAGGCGAGCGTGGCGCAGCACGTGCGCGCGTACGCGGTGGCCCGGGCGGCCTCGCTGTAGGGTTCCGCGCATGCGCGCGCTGATCACCGGGGGGAAGGGTTTCGTGGGCCAGTGGCTCGGTGCGCACCTGAAGGACTGCGGCGACGACGTGGCGGTCATCGACATCGAGACCGACGTGGCTGACGGCGCGGCCGCTCGGCGCGTGATGGCCGAAATCGTGCCCGACGCCGTCTACCACTTGGCCGCCATGACCCACGTGGGTGACAGTTGGGAGGACCCGAGCCAGGTGCTCCGGGTCAACGTCTTGGGCACGGCCGAGATCCTCGCGGCCGGCAGGGCATTGCCGGTCACCCCCCGTGTCCTCGTCGTCAGCTCGGCCGAGGTCTACGGCGTCGTCGGACCCGAGCAGCTCCCGCTCGGCGAGGACGCTCCCACGGCTCCCGCCAGCCCGTACGCGGCGAGCAAGCTCGCGGCAGAGGTCGTGGCGCTCCAGGCCTGGCGGGGATACGGCCAGCCGGTCATCGTGGTGCGGCCCTTCAACCACATCGGACCCGGCCAATCACCCAACTTCTTCGTGTCCGCGCTGGCCAAGCGGATCGTGGCGGCCCGGCGGTCGGGTGCCACCAGTCTGCGCGTCGGTACCCTGACGACCCGGAGGGATTTCACCGACGTGCGCGACGTCGTGTTGGCCTACCGGCTCCTGATCGAGAAGGGGGTGCCCGGCGAGGTCTACAACGTGTGCTCGGGCCGTGACGTCGCCATGGACGAGGTCGCCGCGCAGCTCCTCGAACTGGCCGGCACCCGCCTGACCCTCGAGACGGATCCCGCGTTGGTGCGTCCGGTCGACGTCCCGGTGCTCCGGGGCGAGGCCACCCGGTTGCGTGTCGCCACCGGGTGGCGGCCGGTCATCCCACTCGCGACCACGCTCGCCGACGTCCTGGCCTCCTGGGAGGCGGACTGAGGGCGAGCGTGGCGGACGTTGCTGGCGCGGTCGTGCTCAGTCCTGCACGCGTTGGCGGATGTGGGTCCGCACCTCGCGGGCCTGCTCGCGCGCCTTGGAGGTCAGCTGGGTGACCGACGGGGGCAGCTTCTCCTCCAGCGGCTGCAGGGTGGTCTCGACGAAGTGCGCGGCCGACTCGGCCAGGTCGTCGATCTGCTGGAACCCCTTGGCCACACCATGGCGCACCTCGTCGATGCGCTGGTCCAGCGCGAGATCCTGGGACAGCCGGTTCTGCAGCTCGACCCGCTGCACCTGGGCCCGCTGATAGCCCAGCACGCCGAGGCCGACGGCGACGTAGGCGGCGTCGCGGGCCAGGTCCGTGACGCCCTTCGAGAGGGTGGTGATGTTGGTGGGTACGTCGGGCATGGCGGCCCTCCTGTCTGGTCGTTTGCGTCTGAAGACGGGCACGCGGGAAGCGGCTGGCCGACCGCTGCGTACACGTACAACTGTATCACGTTTGTTAAACAGTAGCAAGCATCGGGCGTGGAATTCCGGGGCAGGAGGAGGGCTTTCGTGCCCGAAGTGGCCCATGTCCGAGCGGATAGCCTCGGCCACCTGATGGACGCCCAAGTGCCGGCCGTGGTCGCCGTCGTGGTCACGACCAACCCGGGGCCCTGGCTCGAAGAGGCGCTCTCGTCCCTGGCGGCGCAGGACTACGGGGAGCTCTCCGTCCTGGTGCTGTCGACCGGCGACGACCCCGGGGTGAACGAGCGGGTCGGCCGCATCCTGCCCGATGCGTTCGTGGGCCACCTCGAAGGCCGGCCCGGGTACGCCGCGGCCTGCAACGAGGCGCTCGGGATGGTCGAGGGCGCGGCATTCTTCTTGTTCCTCCACGACGACGTCGCGCTGGACCCCGATGCCGTCCACCAATTGGTGGAGGAGTCCTTCCGTTCCAACGCCGGCGTCGTATCCCCGAAGTTCGTCAATTGGGACGACCCACGGATCCTGTTGCACGTCGGGATGAACTGTGACAAGACCGGCGCCGTCGTGGACCGCATCCTCGAGGGCGAGGTTGATCACGGCCAGCACGATGCCGTGCGCGACGTCTTCGTCGCCCCCGGCGGGTGCATCCTCGTGCGGGCCGACCTGTTCAGCCTGCTGGAGGGTTTCGACGCCGGGATCGTCGCCATGGGGGAGGACCTGGACCTCTCGTGGCGCAGCCAGGTCGTCGGGTCACGCGTGGTCGTTGCGCCCGAGGCGCGGGTGCGCCATCGTGAGGCCGTCGCGGGTGGCCTGGTGCCCCTGACGGTCGTCGTCGCCGAGGGCCAGGGACACGACCCCATCACGATGCAGATGCTGCAGCGGCGCCACGAGCTGCGGGCGGTGCTCAAGTGCTACACCCGGTTCACCCTCCTGCGGGTGGTCCCGCAGGCGGCGTTGCTGGCCATCGGTGAGGTCGTCGTTGCCGTGTTCGCCGGCGACCGCGAGCGGCGGCGCGCCGTCACCGGCGCGTGGAGGTGGAACGCCCGGCGCCGGAGCGAGATCTCCGTCCTCCGTGGCGAGTTGGCCGAACACCGCTTGTTCCCCGACGCCGAGGTGCGTCGCCTCCAGATGCGGGGCAGCGCGCGGCTGTCGCGCTACCTCAGCCGTCTCTCGCACCAGGGGCTCGCCGCAGCCAACGCGGCGGCCGACTCGAGGGAGCGGTCGGACCGCCGGAGTGAGCGGGCCGAGATCGCCGTCCTCACCGGCAGCGTCGGATCGGCCTTCAGCGAGGACACGGACTTCGACGACCTCGACGACCTGGGCCGCCGAGCGGGGAGAGACCGCTTCGGACGCCGGGTGCGGTCCGATCCGCTCACCTCGGGGCGCCAACGGGTGCTCGCCATGGTCATCGCGCTGGTGGTCATCGCCCTCGGGACCCGCGAGCTGTTCTTCGGGACCCTCCCTCTGGTCGGCCAGCTGGCCCCGCTGCCGTCGTGGACGACGAGCTGGCACCACTTCGTCTCGGGCTGGCAGTCGGCCGGATTGGGCACCACCGCACCGGCCTCGCCCGCCTTTGGCATCGTCGGGATCGCCGGCACCGTGCTCTTCGGCGCGATGGGGACGTTGCAACGGATCCTGATCCTCGGGTGCATCCCCGTTGGGGCCTGGGGCGCGTCGCGTCTCATGCGCCCCCTCGTCTCCTCCCGGGCGCGCCTCGTCGCCGTCATCTGCTACCTCGGGCTTCCGCTGCCCTACGGCGCGCTCGGCACGGGGCGCTGGGACGGCCTGGTCGCCTACGCCGCCTTCCCGTTCATCGCGCGCGGGCTCGCCCGCGCCGCAGGCCTGGCGCCGTTCGAGCTGGAGGCGGGGCCGGGATGGCGCAGACGGCCCGCGGGCCAGGTGGCCGTCCTCGGTGCGCTGATCGCAGTGGCGGCGGCCTTCGCGCCCGCCGTCGTCCCCCTCGTCATCCTCACCGCGCTCGCCTGGGCCGCCGGCTCCTTCCTGGTCGGGTCGCGCGATCCCCGGTGGTGGCGGGTCCTTGTGGTGGCGCTCGAGGCGGTGGCCGTCGCGCTCGTGTTGGCCGCCCCCTGGGTGATCGGGACCGCTTTGGCCGGCAAGGGTGCGGTCGCCATCTTCGGGCTCCCCGTGGCCGGCGCTTCGGCACCGAACTGGGGCGAGGTCATCCGCTTCGCCATCGGGCCGGTGGCCCGCTCGCCCATCGTGTGGCTCCTGGTGGCGGCCGCGGCGCTTCCGCTGGTACTCGGGCGGGGGGTCAGGCTGACCTGGGCGGCGCGCCTGTGGGTCACCGTGTGCGGGTCGTGGGGCCTCGCGTACGCCGCCTCGCACGGTGACCTGGGATCCTTCACCCCCTCGGAGACGGTGGTGCTGGCGCCGGCGGCGCTGGCGGTGGCGGCCTGTGTGGGCCTGGGCATCTCGGCCTTCGAGGAGGACCTCACGGGCCGCGAGTTCGGCTGGCGTCAGGTGGTCAGTGTCGTCGCGCTCGTCTTCGTGGCGGTCGGCCTGCTGCCGGTGGTGGCCGGCGCCGCCGGCGGTCGCTGGGGTCTGCCGTCCCAGGGGGTCGAGCAGCCGCTCTCCTTCTTGGGCCGCCCCGGTGCCACCGGCGCCGCCCGGGTGCTGTGGCTGGGCGACCCGAGGGCACTGCCCGCCGGCGGCTGGTCGGTGCAGCCCGGACTGGCCTACGCGCTGACGCCCGAGGACCTGCCGGACGCGTCGCAGGTCTTCACCCCCGCCGGGCCCGGCCCGGCCGACCTCGTGGCCGGCGCCGTGCGCCTGGCCGTCTCCGGCGGGACGGTACACCTGGGCCGGCTCCTCGCCCCAGCCGGCGTGCGCTACGTGGTGGTGGTCGACGCCCTGGCCCCGTCCATGGTGGGCACCGTGTCGCCTTCGGTCGGCGCTCCACCGCCGGCCGGGCTCGAGACGGACCTGCTCCAGCAGGACGACCTGCGGGTTGTGCCGGGCGAGGTCGGCGTGCAGGTCTTCGAGAACGGAGAGGACATGCCCACGACGGCCGAGCGCGCCGCGCCACTACCGGTGGTGCAGGCGTGGTCGTATCCGAGCGCGGCGGACGTCGTGGGCTGGCAGCCCGTGCTGGGGGGCCTCGCCGGCGGTGCCGCGTCGGCCGGCACCGTGGCGGCCGGCACCGTGTATGCCGGCTACGCACCGGCGGGGAGCTTCGCGCTCAGCGTCGACGGCCGCCCGGTGCGACAGCTGCCCGCGTTCGGGTGGGCCGCCCAGTACGTGGTGGCGAAGGGCGCCGCCTCCCTGGCCCGGGCGCAGTTCCCCTACGTGCCGCTGGCCGTGTTGCTCGAGCTCGCGGTGTGGGTGGTCCTGGCGGCCGCCCTGGTCGCCCGGCCGCGGCGAGCCACCAGCGCGGACGCGGGGCCGTGATGAGCCCTGCGCATCACAGCCCCGAGCGCCGGTGGCCGGTGCTCGCCCTCGTCGTCCTGGTGGTCGCCGGGGTGGGCCTCGCCGGGACCAGCGGGTCGTCCGCCTCGCCCGGCGCGTCGACGGTGCCGAGCGCCCTGGTCGGCGCGCCCGACGCGGAGTCGACCGCGTGGTACTGCACCGGGCAGTCCACCGCCTCGGGGGTGTCGTCGGGCTTCCTTGTCCTCACCAACACGTCGGGAGCACCCGTCAACGGGTCGATCACGTCGGTCACGGACGGGGGTGCCTCCGAACGGACGGTCGTCGCCGTCCCGGCCCACGGCGTCGTGGCGCCGTCCATCCCCGCCCTCTCGTCGGGTTCGTGGGAGGCCCAGACGGTGATCCTCTCGGCTGGCGGCGTCGCCGTGACCCAGGCCGTGCACGGTTCGTCCGGTTGGTCCCAGGCGCCCTGCCAGAGCACCACCTCGTCCACCTGGTTCTTCCCCGGTGGGACGACCGCCAACTCCGACGCGCTGTACGTGTCGTTGCTCAACCCGACGTCGACGCCGGTCGTCGTCGACCTCAGCTTCGTGACGCCGACAGGCACCATCCATCCCATCAACTACCAGGGGATCGTGCTCCAGGCCGGCCAGGTCCAGGTGGAGAACGTCGCGTCCGAGGTGCAGGACGTGGCCACGGTGAGCACGGTGGTCGCCACCCGGACCGGGCGCGTCGTGGCGTCCGAGGTGCAGGTGTTCTCGGGCTCCTCCTCCGGCCTCTCTCTGGTGCCGGGGGCGGCCCAACCCGAGGCGACATGGGCCATCCCCCAGGCCCAAGAGGCGACCGGCGGCTCCTCGGTGATCGACCTCTTCAATCCCGGGCCGGTCCCCGAGGCCGTGACCGTGCGCCTGCGCTTGTCGTCGGGACCGTTGGCCCCCCTCAAGGACACGGTCTCGCCGGGCACCACGTGGGCGCTCGCGACGAGCGCACAAACGCGGATCCCCCGCGGCGAGACGTACTCCGCCGCCGTCGATGCCACCGGTGGGGCCGGCATCGTGGTCAGTCGGACGGTCCTGGTACCGGCGTCCTCCTCGGCGCCCCAGGCCGGGACGGCGATGGCGGTCGACGCACTGACCGCGCTGTCGCCGACGGGGACGTGGGTCGTCCCCCCACCGGGGACGAGCGCCAACACCGCGGTCAGCGGCGCCACGCCGGCGGACCTCGGGTTGTTGAACGTGTCGTCCGGTGCGGCGCGCTACACGGCGTTCGTGGTCACGTCGTCGGGGGACCATCGACTCGCCACCGGCACCCTGGCCGCGGGCTCCATGGCGGCTTCGGCGCTCTCCGGGGTCGGTGTCGATCCGATCGTCGTGCGGGCGAGCGGCGCGCTGGCGGTCAGCGAGAGCGCGAGCCCCTCGGGTGGCATCGGTGTCGTGACGATGCCCGGCATCCCGCTGGCGGCCGCGATCGACCGCTGAGTCCTCGAGACGGCTGAGTCCTACAGGCGGTGCCGCTGGTAGCGACGCCACAGCACCCGCCCGCCGACGAGCAGCACGCCGAGGCACAGCAGGGCGAAGAGCACCGGCCCGGCGACGCGGACCACGCCCTCCACGCCGGCCACGAACCCTCCGATGCTGTCGTGCCAGGCCCGGACGAGACCCGACTCGGGCAGCGGGGACGGCGGCGGTGGTGGCGTGCTCTCGCCGACCGTCACCGTCAGCGTCGAGTACGACGTCTCACTGGTCAGAACCTGCAACTGGCCCTGGAGCTGCTCGATCTGGGATTGAATGCCGTCGAGCTGCTCCTGCACGGCGAGGACGTCTCCCACGGTGGTGGCCTTGGCCAAGATGGTCAGGTATTGCTGCCGGCTCGCCTCGAGCGCGGTGATGCGCGCCTGCAGGTCGACGTACTGACCCGTGACGTCGGTGGCCTTCGTGGTGAGGCTCGAGGTCTTCCCGAGCGCCTGCGCCTCCTTCAGCATCGCCGAGAAGTTGTCCACGGGCACCTGCAGGGTGATGGTGCCGTAGGGCGGCCCGCCCGTGCCCGCACCCGACTGGGTCTGCGAGCTCGCCACGAAGCCGCCGAAGGCGCCCGCCAGCGAGGTCAGCCGCGTCATCGTCGGGCCGAGACGGTCGCGCCCGACGATGAGCCCGAGGGTCCCGGTCTGCTCGATCTTGGCGGACTGGCCGACGGCTCCCGCCGGGAGCGACGGCGTCGTGGGGACGCTCGGCGGCGTGATCGAGGGCGTCGAGGCCGTGCCCTGGGTCGAGCCGGCCGTCCCCGATGCGGGCGGGGCGGTCACCTTGAATTGCGGGGCCGCGGCACCGGGGTGGCGCGGGATCGTCGTGGTTGGCTCGTGGAGGGGGGCGACCGGGCCGGTGCGCGGCAAGCCCGAGGTGACGGTCGGCCTCGAGGGAGCCCGCACCAGGACGCCGACGCCGCCGGCGATCACGAGCGCGACGACGATGCCAGCGGCGACCGACGCGACACGGTGCCGGGCGGCGAGGGCCACCACCCGGCGCACCCGGACGCCCCCAGCCGGGGCGGGATCGGGTGCAGCGCCGTCTCGGGCCGCCGCGTCCGAGCCGCTCACGCCGGCGCCGGCGCCGGCGGCCGCCGCGTCGGTGTCGCTGGTCCCCGGGACGCGGCCCGTGGCCCGCGCCACGATGTCGTCGGCGCCCGTGGCGGGTACCTCGAAGGCCGCGCCGGCCCGGGCCAGGAGCGAGGCGAGGCGGTCGTCGTCGAGCATGGTCATGGTCCGACTTCCTCGGCGCGAGGCGAATCCCCGGTTGCGGCCAGGGCAACCAGGGCGGGGTCGGCCGCCAGGCGGCGCCGGGCCTCGTGCAGCCGCGACTTCACCGTCCCCTGACGCCGGCCGATGGCGAGCGCAATGTCACGTTCGCTCAGGTCGGCGTAATAGCGCAGGACCACGGGCACGCGCAGCGACATCGGGAGCCGCTGCAGCGCGGTCAGCACCGTCTCGGCCACCTCGCCCTGCTCGGCCCTCGTCTCGGGATCACCACCCGGCTCAGGCAGGTGGGCCAGCGGCTCGTCACCGGCGCGACGGTCGCGGTGGGGGATCTCGCGGCGCAACTTGGAGTAGCACGAGTTGACGACGACGCGGTAGAGCCAGGGCCGGATGCTCGGCACGGCCGTGAGTGAGTCGCGGAAGCGCCAGGCGCGCAGGTAGGCGTCCTGCACGGCTTCCTCGGCGTCGGCCCGGTTGCCCAGGATCAGGCAGGCGGTGCGAAAGGAGGCGACGTAGCCCTCCTCCAGCCAGTCTGCGAGCTCGTGCTCCACCATCCCCCCTTCTGACGCAGCGCGGCCGGATCCGGTTCGATTCCCGGGACGCGTCGTGCCCGCGCGTCGCGCGCCGGCGGACTAGCGGGCCGGCGGGACCTCTGGAGCGCCGGCCGAGGGGTCGGAGGGGGGCGGCCACGGCGGCGGAGGCCACGACTCGGCGTCGCTGTGCCGGCCGGAGGGGGGAGCGGGGGCGGCCGGGACGGCCGGGACGGCCGGGACGACGGCGGGCTCGGCGTCTGTCGCGGTCGCGCCCGCCGCGAGGGTCTCGGCCTCGGCGTCGGGCCGCGGCGCGTGACCGTTCCCGGCGCCGTTGGAGCCCGGCGGGCGGATGGCGGCCTCGTTGAAGTGCGGCACCGACTTGGCGCCCTCGCTGTGGACGGGCTCGCCGTGCGCCTCGTCCACCAGCCGGGCCACCTCGGCGCCGTCGATGATCTCGTTGTCGAGCAGCGCACGGGCGATGGCGTTGAGGCCGCCCCGGTGCTTGCTCAGCACCTCCATGGCCCGCTGCTCCTGGGAGCGCAGGATCCGCTCGACCTCCTCGTCGATGATCTTGGAGGTGTCCTCGGAGTAGTCACGGGTGTGCATGAGGTCCTCGCCCAGGAACACCTGGCCCTGGGATCCCCAGGCCATGGGCCCGATGGCGTCGCTCATGCCCCACTCGCGCACCATCTTGCGGGCCAGCTCGGTGTTGCCCACCAAGTCGTTCGCCGCGCCCGTCGACAGGTCCCCGTAGACCAACAGTTCCGCGCAGCGGCCACCCATGCGCACGCACAGCGAGTCCTCGATGTAGTGGCGGGGGTGGATGTGGCGCTCCTCCATCGGGAGTTGGTGAGTGACGCCCAACGCCATGCCCGTCGGCAGGATCGTGACCTTGTGCACGGGGTCCGCGTGCTCGAGCACGTAGGCCAGCACTGCGTGGCCGCCCTCGTGGTACGCAATGCGCTCCTTCTCGTCCTCGGAGAGCACCATCGATTCTCGCCGCTGGCCGAGCAGCACCCGGTCGCGTGCCGTCTCGAAGTCGGCCATCGCGATCTCCACGCTGCCCCGGCGCACGGCGTGGAGAGCGGCCTCGTTGACCAGGTTGGCCAGGTCGGCGCCGCTCATGCCGGGCGTGCCCCGCGCCACCACGCTGAGGTCGACGTCGTTCGCCATCCGCTTGCCCTTGCAGTGCACCTGGAGAATGGGGAGTCGCTCCTCGAGGTCGGGGAGGGGCACCACGATCTGGCGGTCGAAGCGACCCGGCCGCAGCAGGGCTGGGTCCAAGATGTCGGGCCGGTTGGTGGCGGCGATCATCACCACCCCCTCGGCGGTGTCGAAGCCGTCCATCTCCGAGAGCATCTGGTTGAGCGTCTGCTCGCGCTCGTCGTGGCCGCCGCCGAGCCCCGCCCCGCGCTTGCGGCCGATGGAGTCGATCTCGTCCACGAAGACGATGGCGGGGGCCTGCTTGCGGGCCGTCTGGAAGAGGTCGCGCACCCGGCTGGCTCCGACGCCCACGAACATCTCCATGAAGTCCGAGCCGCTCACCGACATGAAGGGCACGCCGGCCTCGCCCGCAACGGCCCGGGCGATCAGCGTCTTGCCGGTGCCGGGCGGGCCGACGAGGAGCACGCCCTTGGGTATCTTGGCGCCGATCTCCTTGAAGCGGGCGGGGGTCTTGAGGAAGTCGACCACCTCGCTGATCTCCTGCTTGACCCCGGTGTAGCCGGCGACGTCCTCGAAGGTGGTCGACGGTCGGTCGCTGCTGAAGGTCTTGGCCTTGGAGCGGCCGATCGACATGATCCCCGACATCTGCCCGCGGGTTTGGCGCCCGATGAAGTAGATGAAGGCGGCGCCGATGCCGATGATGAAGAGGTAGGGCAGCAGGTCGGTGAAGAGGTTCGAGGACGGGGTGGGGAAGCTCACCTGGACGCCGTTGTTGCGCATGGTCGTGACGTCGTTGGGCAGCGACGGGCTGGGGCCCTGGACCTCGTAGCTCGTGCCGTCCTTGAGGGTCCCGGTGATCTCGCCGGTGGAGTTGGAGATCTTGGCCGTCGATACCTGCTTGGAGGTCACGTCCTGGAGGAACTTGGTGTACGAGACCGACTTGGCGTTCGTGGTCTTGATCGTGCCCACGGCGAGCAGGATGGCCACGATCCCGATGGCGAGGACTCCCCACAGCCAGCGCCAGCTCTGGCCGGTCGGCTGCCCGGTCGGCGGAGTGCCGTCCCCGCCTGCGGGCGCGTTCGGTCTGCTCGCAGACTTCTCCGGACGTTGCGGATTCACTCCTGCCATGCTAGGCGCCACCCCTGCAGCACGGTAACCGCCTCGGTGCCACACTCGAGCGGGGTCCTCCTGCAGGTCGCGGGCCCGCCAGGCACCGATATCGTTCTAGACGATGACCGATTCGGAGCCCGGCGGGCCGCCTCGAGGTCCTGCGGGCCCACCCGCACGCCCGCCGGGGCCCGTCCCGGTCGGGTACGTGCCCCGCGAATGGGTCCAGCAGGCACCGCCGCCGCCCCCCCAGCAGGGCTACTGGGCCCCGGGGGGGGCCGGCCACGCTCAGGCCGGCGCGGCGGCGCCGTTCCCCGCCGGGTACCCGACCTCCTGGCCGGTCGTCCCGCCGCCACCGCCACCCGCGGCCAGGGGCGACGTCCCCTTCCTCGATACGCCGTGGGTTCCTCCCCAGACCAAGCGCCAGGGCTGGATGTGGCTCGTCTACGCGGTGGCCGGGTTCCTGGCCGGCCAGCTCGGCGCGCTGATCTTGGGGCTCGTGGCGGGCGCCATTGCCGGCAAGACGGCCGCGCAGATGCAATCGATCGCCACCGCGGCCGTTCCTCCCGAGTGGTACGTGGTGTCCACGCTGCTCGGCCTCTGGATCGGTTTCATCGGCGCACCCTGGTTGGCCAGCCGGACCCAGGGGACGCGCAACTTCGTGCGCGACCTCGGCCTGCGGTTCCGGCCGATCGACCTCCTCGGGATCGCCATCGGCATCGGCGGCCAGATCCTCGTCGCGCTCATGTACGCGCCCTTCCAGCACGACATCCACGATTTCAACGGGCCGTCCCAGCGCCTCACCGGGTCGTCGCACGGCGGTGGATTCGTCATCATCGCCATCGCAACCGTCGTGTTCGCGCCGGCCATGGAGGAGCTCTTCTTCCGCGGGCTGCTCTTGAAGGCCCTCGTCCGGTTGTTCACGCCGCTGCGGGCAGCCGGCGGCGCCCGGACCGCCGGAGTCGTCCTGGCCGTGATCGCCGACGGGCTCCTCTTCGGTCTCGCCCATGGTGAGTGGGTGCAACTGGCCGGTCTGGCGGCCTTCGGCATCATCCTCGCCGCCGTCTCGTACCGCACCGGGCGTCTCGGCATGAACATGGTGGCGCACGGCACCTTCAATCTCGTGGCGATCGTGGCCATCGCGAGCGGCGGGAGCGGGCTGATCCACTGAGGCCGGTTCGGACCGCGCGGCGGGCGCCCCCTATGGTGGGACCCGTGAGCCGGATGGACCAGGTCTTCAAGGCGTACGACGTGCGCGGGACGGTGCCCGACCAACTCGATGCGGACATGTGCCTGGCCATCGGGCGCGCCATGGCGCGCTTCGCCGATGCGCCCGAGATCCTCGTCGCCCGCGACATGCGCCCGTCCGGTGTCGAGCTCTCCGGCGCGTTCTCCGACGGCGTGCGGGCCGAGGGGGTCGACGTGACCGACCTCGGCCTGGCCTCCACCGACTTCTTGTACTTCGCCTCGGGGCACCTCGACGCCCCGGGTGCCATGTTCACGGCGTCGCACAACCCGGCGCAGTACAACGGCCTCAAGTTGTGCCTCTCGCGGGCGCGCCCGATCGGCCGCGACACCGGCCTGGCCGACATCGAGGCCGACGCCGAGAAGCTGCTCGGCGAGCCGTCACCGCCCCGGCGTGGCGCGCGGCGTGAGCTGGACCTGCTCGGTGCGTGGGCCGACCACGTGGTGTCGTTCGTCGACCTCGCCTCGCTCCGCCCGCTCAGGGTCGTCGCCGACACCGCCAACGGCATGGGCGGCCTCGTCGTCCCCATCGTCTTCAACAAACTGCCGTTCTCCGTGGAGATCCTCTTCCCCGAGCTCGACGGCACCTTTCCCAACCACCCCGCCGACCCGATTCAGCCCGAGAACCTGGTCCCCCTCAAGCGCGCCGTGCTCGAACAAGGCGCGGACATCGGCCTGGCGTTCGACGGCGACGCCGACCGCGTCTTCCTCGTAGACGAGAAGGCCGAACCTGTCTCGGGCTCGCTGACCACCGCGCTGGTGGCGGCCTCGATGCTCACCAAGCACCCGGGCGAGACGATCCTCTACAACCTGATCTGCTCCCACGTGGTGCCCGAAGTGGTCACCGAGATGGGTGGCACGCCGGTGCGCACCCCGGTGGGCCACTCCATCATCAAGAAGATCATGGCCGAGACCGGCGCCGTCTTCGGCGGCGAGCACTCGGGCCACTACTACTACCGCGACAACTTCCGGGCGGACTCGGGCATCATCACCGCGCTGCTCGTGTTGGAGCTGCTCAGCCGGAGCGAACACCCGCTCTCGGTGATGCTCGAGCCCTTTCAGCGCTACGCCGACTCCGGGGAGATCAACACCAAAGTGGCGAGCCCGACGGCCACCGTCGCCGCCTTGGTCGAGCGCGAGCTCGCCGCGGGGGCCTCGGTCGATCTCCTCGACGGTCTGACCGCCGAGCACGACGACTGGTGGTACAACGTGCGGCCCTCCAACACCGAGCCGCTGCTGCGCCTCAATGTCGAGGCGAGAACGCCGGCCCGGTGTGCCGCTCACGTCGACGAGGTCCTCGAGCAGATCGCCGCCAACGCCGGCCGCGGTGCCGGCCCGAACGAAGGAGCTGACCATGAGCCTTGACCCACTCCTCCTCGACGTCCTGGCCTGCCCGGTCGACAAGGGACCCCTGCTGTGGTTCGAGGACGAGGACGTGCTGTACAACCCGCGACTGAAGAAGAGTTACGCCGTGGTCGACGGCGTGCCGGTGCTCCTGGTGGACGAGGCGGTCGAGGTATCCGAATCGGAGCACGAGCGGCTCATGGCCAAGGCCGAGCAGGACGGAGTGCGGGCCACCGGGCCGGCCGAGGTGTGACCGACACGGAGTACCTCGACACGCTCGGGCTGTGGGATGCGGCGGCCACCCTGCCCGAGCAGTTGTCCGAGGCGCTCGAGACGGCGCGCCACGCCTGGGAGATCCTGCGACCGTCCGACGGCGCTGCGGTGCGCGCCGTCGCTGCCTTCGGCCTGGGCACCGGCGGTATCGCCTGTGAGGCCGCCGCCGCCCTCGTCGCACCCGACCTGGCGGTCCCCTGCTGGCTCGGCCACGGCGCCGACGTGCCCGCTTTCGTCGACCGGCACACGCTGGCCTTCGCCGTGTCGTCGTCGGGCCGCACCGAGGAGACGCTGGCGGCGGCGGCGGAAGCCGTCGACCGCGGGGCACGCGTGGTGGCCGTCGGGGGCGACGCCGACGGTCCGCTGGCCCGCTTGGCCGTCGCCGCCGCGCTGCCGTGGTGCCCCGTTTCTCGAGTCGGCCTGGACGGCCCTCGGGCGCGCGCCGCGCTGGGCGGCACCGTGGTGCCGCTGCTGGCTGCGCTGTCCCGGGCCGGCCTGGTGCCCGACCGCGCCCCGTCGGTGATGGCGGCAGCCTCCGCCCTGGCGCGGCGGCGCGACGCCTTCGTCGCCCCGGGTGGTCCCGCGCAGGAGCTGGCGCGCCGCGTCGGGCGGACCACTCCGCTCGTGTACGGCGCGGCCGGGGTGGCGTCCGTGGCCGCCCGCTGGTGGAAGGCCCGGGTGAACCTCAACGCCAAGGCGCCGGCGTTCGCGTCCGCCCTCCCCGCGCTGACCTACGACGAGCTCGCCGGGTGGGGCCAGGGGGGCGACGTCACGCGCCAGACGATGTCGCTCGTGCTGCTGCGACACCGGGGCGAGAGCCCCGGGTTGGCCGGCCTGTTCGCCGCGGTGCGCGCCGCCACCGAGGAAGTGATGGCCGACGTGCTCGAGGTGTGGGGCGAGGGTGACGACGACTTCGGCCGCTTCTTCGACTTGGCGCTGTTGGGGGAGCTGGTCTCCTTGCAGCTGGCCGGGCGCGAGGGCGTGGACCCCGGACCCGCCCCCGCGGTGGAGCAGGCGCACGCTGCCTCCTCCCGGGAGGGCTAGCTCAGGCGCTCCACGATCATGGCCATGCCCTGACCGCCGCCGACACACATCGACTCCAGGCCGAAGATCTTGTCCCCGTCCTCGAGACCGTTGAGCAACGTGGTCATGATGCGGGCGCCGGTCTGGCCGAACGGGTGGCCGAGGGCGATGGCACCGCCGTGCACGTTCAGCTTGTCCCAGCTGATGCCGAGATGCTTGGCCGAGGGGACGACCTGGGCGGCGAAGGCCTCGTTGATCTCGACCAGGTCGATGTCGTCGATGGTCATGTTCGCCCGCGCCAGCACTTGACGGCAGGCCTCTACCGGGCCGAGGCCCATGATCTCGGGGTTGAGGCCGGTCACTCCGCTCGCCACGATGCGGGCCAGCGGGGTGATACCGAGCGCCTTGGCCTTGGTGTCGCTCATCACGATGACGGCGGCGGCGCCGTCGTTGAGCGGGCACGCGTTGCCCGCCGTGACGGTCCCGCCCTCACGGAACACCGGCTTCAGGTTGGCCAGGCCCTCGAGCGTGGTGTTCGGCCGGGGCCCGTCGTCCTTGGTCACGACGGTGCCGTCGGACAGGGTGACCGGGATGATCTCGCGCTCGAAGAACCCGTTGTCTTGCGACGCGACGGCCCGGGTCTGCGAAAGCAGCGCGAACTCGTCCTGTTCCTCGCGGCTGACCTTCTCGTACTCCGCCACATTCTCCGCGGTCTGTCCCATGGCGATGTAGACGTCGGGCAGACCCGAGGGCGGGGTCCAGGGCTCGGTCACCGCGGGGGCGCGGAGCTTGGTCCGCTCCTCGGCACCGGCGAACTCGGAGTTGTGCGGACCGGTGTCGGACGCGCCGTGCGCATAGCGGCTCACCGTCTCGACGCCGGCGGCGATGAAGACGTCGCCTTCGCCGGCGCGGACGGCGTGGGCCGCCATGCGGATCGTCTGCAGGGAGGACGAGCAGTACCGGTTGACCGTCACGCCGGGGACGTCGCCCAGCCCGGCGAGGATGGCGGCCACGCGGGCCACGTTGTAGCCGGCCTCGCCGGCGGGCTGCCCGCAGCCCAAGAGGACGTCCTCCACGTCGGCCGGGTCGAGTTGGGGCACCTTCTCGAGCACGGCACCGAGCACCAGCGCGCTCAGGTCGTCGGGCCGGCACTCGACGAGCGAGCCCTTGTTGGCCCGCCCGATCGGCGTGCGACCGGTGGCGACGATGACGGCTTCAGGCATATGACGGCTCCTCGGTTCGGTCCAGCGCCGCGGGGACCCGCCTCCCGGGGCGGATTGCAGGTTACTTGCCGGTACGGAGCGACTCCCCCGGTCGAGGTGGCCGCCCCCCGAGGCGGACTGTAACGTGTTCTAGCGCGCGCAGCCCACCACGGCCGCGCCGGCGACGACGCGGTGGTGACGTGGGCCGATGTGGCGCCGCCAGCCGGGAAGGACACCGATGGAGATTGCCTATACGGAGGAGCAGCAGGCGCTGAGGAGCGAGCTGCGGGCCTACTACCAGAACCTGTTGACCCCCGAGGTCGAGCGGGAGCTGGGCGCGGCGGGCGGTGTTGGTCCCGTCGTGCGCAAGGTGGTCCAGCAGATGGGGAGCGACGGGTGGCTCGGCATTGGTTGGCCCACCGAGTGGGGCGGTCAGGGGCGCTCGGCCATTGAACAGTTCATCTTCTTCGACGAGTCCATGCGCAGCGGGGCGCCCGTCCCCATGCTCACCATCAACACGGTCGGCCCGACGATCATGAACTTCGGCACGCAGGAGCAGAAGGAGTTCTTCCTCCCCAAGATCCTCGCCGGCGAGATCTCCTTTTGCATCGGCTACACCGAGCCCAACTCGGGCACGGACCTCGCCTCGCTCACGACCCGGGCCGTGCGCGACGGGGACGAGTACATCATCAACGGGTCCAAGATCTTCACCAGCCTCGCCGGCGACGCCGACTACGTGTGGCTGGCCACCCGGACCGATCCCAACGTCGCCAAGCACAAGGGGATCTCCATGTTCGTCGTGCCGATGAACACGCCGGGGATCCGGGTGGTCCCGATGAAGCTCTTGGGGGACCACAACATCAATTACACCTTCTACGAGGACGTGCGCGTGCCGGCCACCAGCCTCGTGGGCGGGGAGAACCAGGGCTGGAACCTCATCACCAACCAGCTCAACCACGAACGCGTCACGCTGTGCTCACCAGGGATCGTCGAGCGCGTGCTGACCGACGTGCGGGCGTGGGCCCAGGCCACCAAGCTGCCCGACGGCCGGCGGGTGGTGGACCAGGAGTGGGTGCAAGAACACCTCGCCCGAGTGCATGCCGAGCTCGAGTTCTTGCGCCTCATCAACTGGAAGGTGGCCTGGCAGGGCACACAGGGCCACCTCGACGTGGCCGACGCCTCGACCATCAAGGTCTTCGGCACCGAGTTCTACCTGCGCGCCTTTCGCTTGCTGCTGGAGATCCTGGGGCAAGCCGGTTACTTGACGCGCGGGTCACCGGCGGCGGTGATCGGCGGTCGCCTCGAGATGTACGCCCGCTCCATGATCATCCTGACCTTTGGCGGTGGCACCAACGAGATCCAGCGGGATCTCATCGCGATCTTCGGCCTCGGCATGCCGCGGTCGCTGCGCTGAGCCCGATCGAGCGAGGAGAAACCCCGTGGACTTCAGTTACAGCGAAGAGCAAGAAGCCGTCCGCCAGCTGGCCGGGCAGATATTCGGTGAGCGGTCGACGCACGACCGGCTCAAGGAGGTCGAGGCGGAGGCGGGGGACGAGGGACCGTTCGACCGCGACCTGTGGCGCGAGCTGGCCGGTGCGGGCCTCCTCGGCATCCACCTCGACGAGGAGGTCGGCGGCGCGGGGCTTGACTTCGTGGCAGCCTGCCTCGTCGTCGAAGCCGCCGGCCGCACGGCCGCCTACGTACCCGTGGTCGAGACCATGGTCTACGGCGCGGTGCCCATCGCCCACTTCGGCACCGACGCCCAGCGCAAGGCGTGGCTGAGCGGCGTGGCGAGTGGCGAGACCGTCCTCACCGCCGCCCTGGCCGAGCTGGCCGGCGAGGTGATCCTTCCCGGCGGGACCGAGCCGGCGACCACGGCGACGGCCCAGTCGGACGGCTCCTGGGTGCTCTCGGGTACGAAGGCCTGTGTCCCGGCGGCGTTCGTGGCCGACGCCGTGTTGGTGCCGGCGACGCGCCAGAACGCCGACGGCGCGCCGTCCGGGACCGGCGTCTTCATCGTCGACACGGACGCCGAAGGCGTCACCTTGACCCGGCAGACGACCACGACGGGGCGCCCCGAGGCGATCGTGGAGCTCGATGGCGTCCGGGTCGGCTCCGACCGCCTTCTCGGCGAGGACGCCGATGGGGCCGCGGTGATCTCCCTCATGACCGAGTTCGCCACGACGGCGCTCTGCATCCAAGAGGCCGGGGTCTGCGCCTCGGCCCTCGACCTCACCGCCGAGTACACCAAGACCCGCGTGCAGTTCGACAAGCCGATTGCGACCTTCCAGGCCGTCGGTCAGCGCGCCGCGGACGCCTACGTTGACACCGAGGCGATCAGGCTCACGGCGTGGCAGGCCGCGTCGCGTTTGGCGGCGGGGCTGCCGGCCGCGGCAGAGGTTGCCGTGGCCAAGTACTGGGCCGCCGAGGGCGGCCAACGCGTCGTGCATGCCGCCGCACACCTGCACGGCGGCGTCGGCGTCGACCGCGACTACCCGCTGCATCGCTACTTCCTCTTGACCCGGCAGATCGAGCTCACGCTGGGCGGCGCGAACGAGAGCCTGCGCCGGCTCGGGCGCATCCTGGCGGAAGAGCCCGTCTGACCGACGCTGCTACGGCAGAGGGTTCGACAGGCCGAGGCCGTAGCCGGCCAGGAACACGCCGGCCTCCCCGTGGCGCGGGTACGCACCGGCCAGTTCGTGGAAGGAGGGGGAGTGGTCGGGGTACGTCAGGTGCGCCACCTCGTGGACGAGCACCGAGTCGAGCACCCAGTCCGGAACGGCCCGCAGACGGTGCGACACGCGGATGTGGCCCGAGTAGTACGAGCAGGAGGCCCAACGGGCCGACTGGTTGGTCACCCATCGAACCGAGGCCGGGACCGCCCCGAGCCCGTAACGATCGCTCAGCGTGCGGGCCCGAGCCAGGAGCTCGTCGTCACCGGCGGGACGCCGGCGCCGCTCCCGTGTGAGCAACCGGTCAACCAGCCAGTCGGTCGTCTTCTGGCGGGACTCGACGTCGAGGTGCGCGGGAAGGGAGACGACGATCCGTCCACCGACCCACTTGGCCTCCGACGTCTTCCGGCGACGCACGCTGATGCGAACCTCGACCTCCGGTGCGGTCTCGGGCTCGGTCGCGTCGTCGCTTCGCGGCGCTGCGGACGCGGGCACGGCCACCACGGGCGCCGGGCGGGGCTGCTCCGGCGCGGGCTCAGGCCCGATGAGGTCGCAGACGTCGAAAAGGGTCACGGACGGCATTGTGGCCTATCCGTGTGACCGTTCGGTGAATCCCCGGTCGAAATCCCTGCAGCGGGGAGTGCACCAGCCTACGATCGGACCGCCTGGCGAGCGAGAGCCGGCGGAACGGGAGGGACTGTCGTGTCAGCTGTGTTGCTCGCCTCGTCCGGTGCCGGGCTCTTCATCATCGTCTACGTCGCGGTCGTCGTCTTCGAGATTGCCGCACTGTGGCAGGTGTTCGTGAAGGGAGGCCGGCCCGGTTGGGCCGCCATCATCCCCTTCTACAACTACTACGTGTTGTTGAAGATCGTGGGGCGACCCGGTTGGTGGTTGATCCTCTACTTCATCCCGATCGTCAACCTCATCGTCTGGATCATCGTGGCCATCGACCTGGCGAAGTCGTTCGCCAGGAGCACGGCCTTCGCCGTCGGCCTGATCTTCCTGGCCTTCATCTTCATCCCGATCCTCGGGTTCGGGCCCGCGTCCTACCTCGAGCCGGCGGCCGGTGGACCGAGGGCGATGTAGGACGACCCGACCCGTCGACCTAGCCGAGCACCAGTTCGGCCATGGTGCGCAGGGCCCCGACGTCGCCGCCGTTGACGAGCATCGTGGTGGCGCGCGACTCGCGCCAGGCTTCGAGGTCGTCGCGGATCTTCTCCACCGGGCCGACCAGCGCGATGTCCTCCACCATGGCCGTGGGGACGGCGGCCACTGCGTCGTCCTTGCGGCCGTCGAGGTAGGCATCCTGGATCTTGTGGGCTGCCTCCTCGTAGCCCATGCGGGCGAACACGTCGAAGTGGAAGTTCATCTCCTTCGCCCCCATGCCCCCGATGTAGAGGGCGAGGGAGGGCCGGAAGCCGTCGGCTGCTGCCTCAACGTCGTCGTTGATCACGGTGGGGGCGAAAGCCAGCACCTCGAAGTCGGCGGCGCTGCGGCGCGCGCCCGGCCGGGCGAAGCCTTCGTCGAGCGAGGCCTCGAAGGACGCCATGGCCCTGGGGGAGAAGAAGATGGGGAACCAGCCGTCGGCGATCTCGGCCGCCAGGGCGACGTTCCTCGGGCCCTCGGCCCCCAAGATGACGGGGACGTCCGACCGTAACGGGTGCACGATCGGCTTGAGCGGCTTGCCCAACCCCGTGCCGCCCGGGATAGGGCAGCGGGTAGTGCGGGCCGTCGTTGGTCACCGGCCTCTCGCGCGCCAACACCTGGCGCACGATGTCGACGTACTCGCGGGTCCGGGCCAGCGGGGCGGGGAAGGGCTGCCCGTACCAGCCCTCGACCACCTGGGGGCCCGAGACACCGAGGCCGAGGACGAAGCGCCCACCCGAGAGATGGTCCATCGTGAGCGCCGCCATGGCCATGGCCGTGGGCGTGCGCGCCGAGAGCTGGCACAGCGACGTCCCGAGGCGGACCCGTTCGGTGCGCGACCCCCACCAGGCCAGCGGGGTCAGCGCATCGGAGCCGTAGGACTCCGCCGTCCAGACGGAGTCGTAGCCCAGGCGGTCGGCCTCCATCACGATCTCCTCGGCGTGGAGCGGCGGCCCCGAGCCCCAATAGCCCATCTGCAGGCCGATCTTCATCGTCTTCACGTGCGGCTCCTCTCGCGCGTCTCGCGTCTCCCGCGTGCGTCGGAGTGTGTCAGACCTTGGCGATGATCTCGTCGGCGAACCACCGCACCGCGGGCAGGCGTGCCGCCAGCGCCTCGTTGTCGGGCGTGCCCGGGGCGACGTCGACGAACATCCAGGGCGCGCACACGAAGTCGGTCACCCCGGCGTCGGCGAAGCGACGGTACAGGTCGACGTCGGGTGGCTCGTTGAGCGAGAGATAGATGCTGAAGCCGTCTTCGTCGCGGCCGGCCTTCTCGAGTGCCTCCCGGAGGTTGGTGAGGTGGAGCCACGCCTCCTCCTCGCTGTAGGCGCCGGCGGCGATCCAACCGTCGCACAGTTCGGCGGTGCGACGCAGCGCGACGGGGGAGTGGCCGCCACCGATGATGGGCACCGGCTCGGAGGGGGCGGGCTCCATCTGGCACTCCGGGACGTCGTAGAAGTCGCCGTGGAACTCGACGTAGCCGCCCCGCCACAGGGCCCGCAGGGCGACGATCATCTCGTCCAAGCGCTTGCCGCGGGTGGCGAAGTCCTGCCCCGTCTGGTCGAATTCCTCCTTGCACCAGCCCACCCCGATGCCGAGGCGGAGCCGGTTACCCGACAGCACGGCGGTCGTGCCCACCGTCTTCGCCGCCGTCATGAGGTCGCGCAACGGGGCGATGTAGATACCCGTGGTGAAGAGGAGGTTCTCGGTCGCGCCGGCGCAGGCGGAGATCACGCACATCGGGTCCGGCCAGGCCGTGTCGTCCTCCCACCCCGGCGCCCCGTCCTCGCTGGTCGAATAGGTGTAGCGCGACTCCCGCCGCCGCGGGTTGAAGAGGTGGTCGGAGACGTACAGGCCGCCGTAGCCCAGGTCGTCGCAGACCCGGGCCAGGGGGAGGATCTGGCGGGTGGGGAGGAAGGCGACCGCCTGATGGAAGCGCACCGCGCGCTCGGTCACGGCGGCGGCCTCAGCGGGCCCGGGCGGGGAGCGGTGTGCCGCCGACTGGCGCCGACGGCTCGAAGGCGACGGGGATGTGCTTGGTCCCGTTGATGAAATTCGACTGCAGTCGTTGGACCTCGCCGTCCAGCCGGATGTCGGGCACCCGGTCGAGCAGGCGGTCGAACATCACCATGATCTCCATGCGGGCGAGGTTGGCGCCCAGGCAGAAGTGCGGCCCGCCGCCGCCGAAAGCGATGTGGTTGTTGGGGGAGCGGGTCACGTCGAAGGTGTCGGGGTCGTCAAAAGCCGTCTCGTCGCGGTTCGCCGAGGTGTGCCAGAAGACGATCTTGTCGCCCTCCTTGATCTCCTGCCCCCGCATCTCCATGTCTTCGGTCGCCGTGCGGCGGAAGTGCATCACGGGCGTGACGTAGCGCAGCATCTCCTCGACGGCGCTCGGCAGCAGGGAACGGTCCCGGCGTAGGAGCTCCCACTGGTCGGGGTGGTCGAAGAAGGCGGTCATGGCACCGGACATCAGGTTCCGGGTGGTCTCGTTCCCCGCCACGATGAGGAGGAGGAAGAAAAGATCGAGCTCGAGCTCGTTGAGCTTCTCGCCTTCGACCTCGGCATCGAGCAGGACCGAGATCAAGTCCTGCCTGGGCTGGAGGCGTCGCTTCGCGGCCAGCTCCTCGGCGTAGCTGTAGACCTGCATGAGCGCCTCGTCCGGTGCCGCACCGGGAATCTGGTACTCGGGGTCCTCCGCGCCGATCATGCGATTGGACCAGTCGAAGACCATGCGCCGATCCTCCTGGGGCACGCCCAGCAGCTCGGCGATGACGAGGAGGGGGAGCTCGGCGGCCATTTCTTCGACGAAGTCGGCAGCGGCCGCGCTCGCACACGGTGTCGATGATGCCGTCGGCGTACCCGATGATCTGCTGCTCGAGGTCGCGCACCATCTTGGGGGTGAAGCCCTTGTTGACCAGGCGGCGGTAGCGCGTGTGCATGGTCGGGTCCATGTTGAGCATCAACAGCTGCTGCTGGGCCAGCTGTTCCTCTTCGGTTTCGTGGAAGAGGGCGCCGCGACGGGCGGAGGAGAAGTGCTCCCAGTCCCGGTTGACGTGCACGCAGTCGTCGTAGCGGGTGACGGCCCAGAAGCCGCCCCGCGGGGCGATCTCCTCGGGATGCCAAAACACGGGGGCCTCCCGGCGGAGCTCGGCGAACCACTGGTAGGGCACCCCGGCCACGAAGTTCCGCCCGTCGATGAGGTCGATCTCCTCGAGGCTCAAGGACCCCCCTTTCGGACACCCGGCGCTTTCCGGGTGCCTGGCCCTTTGCGGGCGTTTCTAGAACGTGTGTCAATCGATCATAGGCACGCCCGCCGGCGGAACCCGAGTGGTCGGCGCGTCGCGCCACGAGGGGAGCCCCGGCCCTCCCGAAACGAGAACGTGTTACATTTTTGATACGAGCGCGGCCTTGACCTGGCAGGGACCGCGGAGTGCACGCGAGGCTGCCCACGATGTTCCTCGAAGAGAGCCCCCAGCAGCAGCAGCTGCGCGCCGAGTTGCGTCGCTACTACGCCGAGCTGCTGACCGACGAGGTACGGGCGGGACTGGCCGGCGGGGGCGAGGGCGGCGAGGCCTGGCGGGAGGTCGTGCGCCAGATCGGCAAGGACGGGTGGCTGGGCATCGGGTGGCCCACGGACTTCGGCGGCCAGGGCCGGCCGGCCACCGACCAATTCATCTTCTTCGACGAGACGCGTCGCGCCGGTGCCCCGTTCCCTTTCGTGACGATCAACACGGTGGGTCCCACGATCATGCGCTTCGGCACCGAGGAGCAGAAGTCGTTCTTCTTGCCCAAGATCCTCTCCGGCGAGCTCAACTTTGCCATCGGCTACACCGAGCCCGAGGCGGGCACGGACCTGGCGTCGTTGCGCACGCGGGCGGTGCGTGACGGCGACGAGTACGTGGTCAACGGCGCCAAGATCTTCACGTCAGGCGCCGACATGGCCGACTACGTTTGGCTGGCCGTGCGGACTGATCCTGACGTGCCCAAGCACAAGGGCATCTCGATCATCTGCGTCCCGACGGCGGCGCCCGGCTTCGAGTGGTCGATCATCAACACGGTCGGCGGCTTGACGACGACGCAGACCTTCTACGACAACGTGCGCGTGCCCGTGGCGAACCGCGTCGGCGAGGAGAACGAGGGCTGGCGGATGATCACCACCCAGCTCAACCACGAGCGGGTCGGGTTGGCGGCCTGGAGCGGGCTCGCCCTCTCGCTCTACGAGGACGTCGTGGCCTGGGCCGCGGCGCGGGAGACCGACGACGGGAGGACGCTGGTCGACCAGGGTTGGGTGCAGATGGATCTTGCGAAGTGCCACGCAGAGCTCGAGGCCATGTGGTTGTTGAACTGGCGCATGGCGGTGCACGTGGCCGACGGCGAGCTCACCGGGGCGGAGTCGTCGTCGATCAAGGTCTTCGGCACCGAGCGGATCCTCGAGATCGTGCGTTTGCTCTTGGGGGTGATCGGCGTGGCCGGGTATCTCGTCCCCGGATCGCCGGGTGCGCTGTTGCGGGGCCGGCTCGAGGCCACGGCGCGCCAAGCCCAGGTGAACACGTTCGGCGGGGGCGTGAACGAGGTGCAGCGTGAGATCGTCGCCGCGGCCGGCCTGGGGATGACGCGGGGGTCGCGGTGAGCGCGGTCGCATCGGAGCGCTCGGGGCGCTTCGAGGAGCTCGCCGCCTTGCCCGACCACAGCGACGAGCTGGCGAGGCTCGTGGGGCTCGCCGCCGGCCCGCCCACGCTCTCGCCCGACGCGGTGAACCTCCCGATGATCAGGCACTGGGTGGAGTCCATCGGGGACGAGAACCCCGTCTACGTCTCCAACGAGGCGGCGCGGGCGGCGGGGTACGAGCGCCTCATCGCCCCACCCACCATGCTGCAGGCCTGGATCATGCGGGGTCTGCGCGCTTCGGTCGCGGTCGAAGAGGCCCGGGCCGCCGGGGAGCGGGGAAGCGGGCCCGACGACGTCATGATGGGCCTGCTCCAGGACGAGGGACTCACCTCGGTGGTCGCCACCGACTGCGAGCAGCACTACGGGCGCCCCCTGATGGTGGGCGACCGGGTGCTGGCGTGCTCGGTGATCGAGTCGATCTCCGACCCCAAGCGCACGGGCCTGGGCACGGGACGCTTCATCACGACGCGCCTGGACTACGTGGCGGTGCCCGAGGCCGACGTGCCCGCGGCTCCCATGTCGGCGGAGCAGATCCAGACGCTCTTCGACGGCGGCGAGCCGGTCGCCACGATGCGCTTCCGGATCCTCAAGTACCTGCCGCCACCGCGCACCCTCCCACGCCCGCAACGCCCGCATCCCGCCCTCACCCAGGACAACGCGTTCTGGTTCGAGGGGGCCCGGGCCCACCGGCTGCTGATCCAGCACTGCACGTCGTGCGGCACGCTGCGCCATCCGCCGCTCCCGGCCTGTGCGACCTGCGGCTCGTTCGAGTGGGACGCGGTCGAAGCGAGTGGCCGGGGCACCTTGTACTCCTACGTCGTCGTGCACTACCCGCAGGTTCCGGCGTTCGAGTACCCACTGCCGATCGGCCTGGTCGAGCTGGAGGAGGGAACCCGGGTGGTGGCGAACATCGGTGGTGTGGAACCGGACGCCATCGAGGTGGGGATGGCCCTGCGGGCTGAGTTCGTCGACTACGACGACGAGCTGTCGCTGCCGTTGTTCGTGCCGGCAGATCGTGGCGCAGCGGGGGAGGGGGCCTGATGGATTTCGCCTGGAGCGACGAACAGCTCGCGGTCTCCGAGGCGGCGACCGGGCTCTTCTCGGGCATGGTCGATCCCGAGCGCGTCGCCGCCGTCGAACGGGGCGACGAGCGCATCGACCGCGCGCTGTGGCAGGCCCTGGCCGATGCCGACCTGCTGGGTTTGGCCGTGCCCGAGTCCGAGGGGGGCGCCGGCCACGGCCTCATGGAGTTGTGCCTCCTGCTCGAAGCGCAGGGGAACGTCGTGGCGCCGGTGCCGCTGTGGGCGACCCTCGTGCTGGGCGCCTTCCCGATCGCCCACTTCGGCTCGGAGGCGCAGCAGGCCCGCTGGCTGCCCGGCGTCGTCTCGGGTGAGGTGCTTCTGACCGCCGCGCTGAACGCCAGTGCGCTCAGCCCGACGGCGTCCCCGGCCGTGCGGGCCACGGTGCGCGGCGAGGGGTGGGTGCTCGAGGGAACCGAGCTCGCCGTACCCCAGGCCCACCTGGCGGCCCGCGTCGTGGTGCCGGCCCGCGGCGAGGACGGCGGCGTCCTGCTGGCGCTGGTCGATCCGCGGGCAGCGGGGGTCTCGCTCGAGCGAGCGGTGACCACCAATCGCGAAATCCACCCGCACCTGCGTCTCGCCGCGGTGCCCGTGGGGGCCGAGGACGTCCTCGTGGGTCCCGACCTGGGCCGGGCGGCGCTCGACTTCCTGCAGGTCGCCGCCACCGTCGCGCTGTGCGCCCTCCAGGTCGGCGTCTGCGAGGCTGCGCTCACCCAGACAGCCGAGTACCTCAACACGCGCCACCAGTTCGGAAGGCCCCTCAGTACGTTCCAGGCCACCATGCTGCGGGCGGCCGACGCCGCCATCGACATCGAGGCGATGCGCGTCACGTGGCAGAACGCGGCCTGGCGTTTCGACACCGGCCGCGACGCCGCGGACGCAGCGCGGGTGGCCAAGTGGCAGGCCGCCGAGCGCGGCCAGCGGACGGTGCACGCCACCCAGCACCTCCATGGCGGCATAGGAGCGGACATCACCTACCCCATCCATCGCTACTTCCTGTGGGGAAAGCAGATAGAGCTCATGCTGGGCGGGCCGAGCGCGCAGTTGGCGCGCCTCGGTGCGGAGATCGCGGAGCGGGCTCTGGTCCAGGCTGAGGCGGGGCAGTGACGGCACCGGGTCCGTCGTTCTTCGACGTCTCGGTGGGCGACGAGCTGCCGACGTTGGTCTTGCCGATCACCCGCACCTTGATCGTGGCGGGCGCCCTCGCCAGCCGGGACTACCAGGACGTGCACCACGATCCCGTACGGGCCAGGGAGCGCGGCTCGGAGGACATCTTCATGAACATCCTGACGACGAACGGACTGGTGGGGCGCTACGTCACCGAATGGTCGGGGCCGCGGCGGCCGGCTGTCGGAGGTCAACATCCGGCTCGGCGCACCCAACTACCCGGGCTGCACCATGACCCTGACCGGGTCGGTGACGGCCAAGGGCCCGCTGGGCGACGACGGCACGAGCGGAATGGTGACCGTCGCGGTCCGCGGTACCAACGACCGCGGTGACCACGTGACGGGCACGGTCAACGTCGTCCTTCCGCTCGGGGAGGAGGCCGGCTGATGGCGCGGTCGCACACCTTCTCCGGGACGACGGCAATTACCGGCATCGGCGCCACCGAGTTCTCGAAGAACTCGGGGCGTTCCGAGCTGCGCCTCGCCGCCGAGGCGGTCGACACCGCGCTGAAGGACGCCGGCATCGCCCCGTCCGAGGTGCAGGGAATGGTCACCTTCAGCTCCGACACCAACCCCGACATCGACATCGCCCGCAGTCTCGGCATCGGGGAACTGACCTTCTTCAGCCGCATCCACTACGGCGGCGGGGCGGCGTGCGCGACCATCCAGCAAGCGGCGCTGGCCGTGTCCTCGGGCGTCGCCGACGTCGTGGTGGCCTACCGCGCCTTCAACGAGCGCTCCGGGAGCCGCTTCGGGATGGGTGTCCAGGGCCGGGTCCCGCTGCCCAACGCGGAGAACGCGCACATGGCCTCGTACCTGCCGGTCGGGCTGCTCACGCCGGCGTCCTGGGTGGCCATGGCGGCCCAGCGCTACCTGGCCGTCACCGGCGCCACGAGCGAGGACCTCGGCCGGGTGGCGGTGGCCGACCGCAAGCATGCGGCGACCAATCCCAGGGCCTGGTTCTACGAGCAACCGATCACCCTCGAGGAGCATCAGGCCAGCCGCTGGATCGTGGAGCCGCTGCACCTGCTCGACTGCTGCCAGGAGACCGACGGTGGACAGGCGCTCGTGGTCACCTCGCTCGAGCGCGCCCGCGACCTGCCGACGACGCCGGTGGTCATCCGGGCGGCGGCACAGGGCTCGGGCGCCGGCCAGGACATGATGACGAGCTACTACCGCGATGATCTGCTCGGGCTGCCCGAGATGGCCGTGGTGGCGCGCCAGCTGTGGGAGAACTCCGGGCTCGGACCCGACGACATGCAGGCCGCCATCCTCTACGACCACTTCACCCCCTACGTCCTCTACCAATTGGAGGAGCTCGGTTTTTGTGCCAAGGGCGAGGCCAAGGACTTCGTGCGCGACGGCCGGCTCGAGCTCGGCGGCGAGTTGCCGATCAACACGCACGGCGGCCAGCTCGGTGAGGCCTACCTGCACGGCATGAACGGGATTGCCGAGGGGGTGCGGCTGGTGCGCGGCACCTCGGTCAACCAGGTCGAGGGTCTCGAGCACGTCGTGGTCACGGCGGGGACCGGCGTGCCGACCAGCGGACTGGTGCTCGGCGTCGACCGCTGAGGGGCGCCCGAACGGGCCAGGCCGAGAAGCGGGTCGTTGACGCCCGCGTCGGAAACTCCCTGACCTGGACTGTAGGAACCATTATTGGAACACGTTGCATTTTTGGGGTCGGCGTGTTACCGTCGTCGGACCGCCGCCGGAACCCACCGCGCGGCGCGGGGAGACGAGGACGGGCAACCCATGGAATTCGGGATCTTCAACGCCGCGTGCGTGCTGCCCCGGTACGTCGAGCGGCACGGAGCATCGGCCGAGCACGACCGCATCATGGACGAGGTGGCGTTCATCGTGGCGGCCGACGAGGCCGGGTTCAAGTACACCTGGGCCTCCGAGCACCACTTCCTCACCGAGTACTCGCACCTGTCCGACTCCGAGTCGTTCCTGGCCTTCGTGGCCGCGAAGACGAACAACATCCACATCGGCTCGGGCATCTTCAACATCACGCCGCCGGCGAACCACCCCGCTCGCATCGCCGAGCGAGTCGCCATGCTCGACCACCTCTCGGCCGGCCGCTTCGAGTTCGGCACCGGACGCGGCTCCTCCACCACCGAGCAGCGAGGCTTCGGGATCGAGGACCCCGAGCTCACCCGCGCCATGGTGGCCGAGACCCTGCCCCAGATCGTGCGCATGTGGAAGGAGACGGACTACAGCTACGACGGCAAGTTCTTCTCCATGCCGCCGCGCAACGTCCTGCCCAAGCCCTACGCCAAGCCCCACCCGCCGATCTGGATGGCTGCCGGCAGCCCATCGACCTTCGACTTGGCGGCCGAGCTCGGCGTCGGTGTCCTGTGTTTCGGCTTCTCGACGGCCGACCAGCTCACCCCGCTGGTCAGCCGCTACAAGGAGAAGATCGAGGACTGCACGAACCCGGTGGGCGGCTTCGTGAACAACAACGTGATGATCACGACGCAGATGATCTGCATGGAGGACGGGGCGAAGGCGCGCCAGACGTTCCTCGAGTCCGATTCGAACTACCACCTGAGCCTCGTGTTCCGCTACCTGGACACGTTCCCGCGGCCCCCGGGGGTCCCCGAGTGGCCAAAGCTCATCCCCCCCATGGACGCCGACACGCTCGATGCCGTCATCGCCTCGGGTGACATCGCCGTCGGAACGCCCGACGAGGTGGCCAAGGCGGTCGAGCATTACGCCGCCACCGGAGCCGACCAGCTTGCCTTCGGCATGCTCTCGACCTCCATCTCGATCGAGTCGTGCCAGGAAGCCGTCGAGACGTTCGGAAAACACGTGTTGAAGGACTTCGACAAAGATCCCGAGCACCTGACGACCAAGCAGCGCCTCGCCGCCGGGGGTCAGTAGCGCGCTCGAGGGGCGCACCCTGCCGCCCGGAATCCGTCTCCGCCGTGCGGCCTAGGCGATCCGGAGCTCGCCGGCGCGGAACCGGCGATCGATCTCCTCGGCCACCTCGGCCGGACTGTGCTCGCCGGCATCGACCCGATGGCGCTCCGCGACGCCGTGGCCCTCGAATTGAACCCACAGGTCGTCGACCACGGCTGCGTCGGCGAGCGCTCCGGCGTGAGGCGGCTCGATCTTGCGGTCCTGGACCCGCTGCTGCACGACGCCGATCGGCGCCCGCAAGACGGCGTAGCTCAGCGCGATGCCGTCCGGCTCGCACGCCGTTGCGAAGAGGTCGAGCATGAACGGGTAAAGGATCCCCTCGGCGACGGTGAAGTAGCCGCCCGCCGCGAACGCCGCCGCTGCCTCGGCCGCGGCCGCGAGCACGACCCGGTTCTGTGTGTGTGCCTCCTCGCGCCAAGGCTCGATGGCACCCCGGCGCAATGTGGCGAAGAACCAGTCCAGGTCGAGGCAGGCCGAGCGCTGATGACGGTCGGCCACCAGCGGTGCCACGGTGGTCTTGCCGCAGCCGGGCGAGCCGGTCAGCAGGAGGAGGGGGGCGGGTGGCACCGCTGCATCATCGCGTGAGCGGGCCGACGCGTCACTGGCTCGTGCGTCGACGTTCCCATCTTCATGACCTGAGAGACCGGACCGCGCACGCCGAGCCGAGGACCCCGATCGGCGTTTTGTACGAAGGGGATCAGCTCGCCGACGCGATGCCGACCACCGGCTTGTTGAGCCGTACGCCTCCTTCGGAGCCGTAGAAGTTGGCGTCGCCGTAGTTGAAGATGCCGCCGTCGGACGCCACGATCCAGTACCCCCGTCCGTCGGGCGTCGCCGCGAGTCCCACGGCGGGCCTGACCAGCGGCGTGCCGCCGGCCGATCCGAAGAAGCCGGCGTCCCCGAAGTCGAAGATGCCCCCGTCGGAGGCGACCAGCCAGTACCCGAGAGCGTCCGACGTCGAGGCCATGCCGACGATCGGCTTGTTCAACGGCTTGCCGCCCATGGAACCGTGGAACGCGGCGTCGCCGAAGCTGAAGATCCCGCCGTCGGAGGCGACCAGCCAGTACCCGAGCCCGTCGGAGGTCGACGCCATACCCACGATGGGCTTGTTCAACGGCCTGCCGCCCATGGAGCCGTAGAACGCGGCGTCGCCGAAGCTGAAGATGCCCCCGTCGGCGGCCACCAACCAGTACCCGCCCCCGTTCGGCGTGGCAGCCATGCCGACGATGGGCTTGTTCAGCGGCTTGCCGCCCATGGAGCCGTGGAACGCGGCGTCGCCGTAGCTGAAGATCCCCCCGTCGGACGCCACCAACCAGTAGCCGTCCCTGGACCGTGTCGGCGCCATGCCGACCACCGGCTGGACCAGACGAAGGCCCCCGGCCGAGCCGAAGAAGCCGGCGTTCCCGAAGGTGAAGATCCCGCCGTCGGAGGCGACCATCCAATAGGAGGAGTTCGGTGGCGCCGGCGGCGGCGGTGACGGCGGGCCCGGGATCCCGGCCGAGCCGGAGAAGGCGACGACCTGGTCGCTCGTCGGCGCCAGGAGGAGGCCGTCGCCCACCGACGGTGTCGGGAAGTGGTTGGCCTCACTGCCGATGGAGAGCTGCTGCTCCGTCGAGCCGTCCACCGGGTTGATGGCGTAGAGCGAGCTGCCCCCGATCGACCACACCATGGCGCCCGCCGCGATCGGGGGTCCGCTCTCCCCGTCGGCGGCCTGCCACTGCACACCGAGCGAGGGACTGGTCTGGATCGCCTCGACGCCGCCGCCGCAGGGGACATAGACCACGGTCCCCACCACCGCGTCGCCGCCGTCGGCGTCGGCTCCGTCGCACACCGGGGCCGTCGGGGGCTGACCATTGACCCCACCGAGGTTGGCCTGGCTCAGCAGGTAGCCCGTCTGCGACTTGCCGACCTGCAGGACCGTCCCGTTCGAGAGCAGCGCCGGGGCGGTCGAACCCAGGTCCCGATCGTGGGAGTTGTCGTAGGGCCACGTGCTCGGGGCGAACAGCTGTTTTTGGCCCAGCGCCGAGGACAGCTCGATCACCGAGTCACTGCCGTCGTAGGGCTCGGAGGCGGACCCGTTGCCCGTGGCGGCCCAGATGTTCCCGGCCGCATCGACCTCGGGCGCCGCACCGCCCATCCAGACGGCCCCTTGGGTGAAAGCGGGGGTCGTGGCGTGGTAGTTGACCTGTCCGCCGCCCTCGGGGGCCGAGACGATCCACCCGCTGTAGGTCGAGCAGTCCCCGTCGTTGCCCCCGTAGCCGAAGACGACGTTGCCACCGCTCAGGTTCAACCCGGTGCGCTGCAAGATCGCCGCGGGGTCCTGGCCGGGCGGATCGACGACTTCGTTCAAGAAGACACTGCCGGTGTACATGTCGAGGCCCACGAGGAAGTGCGCCGGTCCACTACCGGTCAGCTCGTCCGCGACGGCGAAGATCTCACCCGGCCCGTGGGCGGTGTCGATGACGGGCGTGCCCGTGATGCCCACGGTCGGGCTGATGTCGCCGCACGGCAGGTCACCCGACGGCACGGGGGTGCCCACGCTGGTGGACCACAAGATGGCACCGGTGTTGGCCGCCAGCGCGTAGATCGTGTCGTTCTCCGTCGCCACGTAGACGCGCCCCGTCGCCTCGAGCGGCTCCCCGTAGACCTGGCCGTCGAGCACGGGCGACGTCCACGCCGCATTGGCCGGGGAGAACGTCACGCCCGAGGAGTCGACGCCGCTGCCGATGGCGTCGCCGTGGTAGACGGTCCACGAGGTCCCGGCGTCGACGTGCGGAGTCGAGGTGGCGGCACTGGCGCCGGTGACCGCCGCCGCCACGCCCGCGACCGGAACGAGAAGGCCCAACGCCGCCAACGCCGCGATGAACCGCGTCCGCACGCGGTGCTGGGCGCGGCTCACCCGCCGTTTCCAGCCAAGAGTGTTCGTGCCGCAGCGATCGCAGGACCGTAGTGTGTTCCTTCGGGGTTGTCGATTCGCCTTGCGGTCGGCATCGAGCGAGCACGACCTCGCGGCACGGTCCTCTTCGGGCTCACGGCCGCGCCCCGGTCCCGGCCAGCGCATCGCCGTCCGCGTTCACGATGGTGGCCGCCCAGGTGTAGTCCGGCTTCCCCGACGGGGAGCGTTCCACGGCGTCGACGACGAAGAGGCGGCGTGGCAGCTTGTAACCCGCGATGGTCGTCCGGCAGTGCTCTTGGATGGACGCCAGCGACGGCGCCTGGTGCCCCGCCCTCGGTTGGACGATGGCGGCCACGGTCTGGCCCCAGCGCTCGTCCGGCGCACCACACACGATGGCATCCATGACGTCTGGATGGGAACGCACGGCGGACTCCACCTCCTCGGGGAAGATCTTCTCGCCCCCCGAGTTGATGACGATCGAGCCCCGGCCGAGCAGCGTGATCGACCCGTCCGCCTCCACCGTGGCGTAGTCGCCGGGCATGACGTAACGCGTCCCGCGCACCTCCAAGAAGACCTCCGCCGTCTTCTTCGGGTCGTTGTAGTAGCCGAGTGGGATGTCACCCGAGCGTGCGATCTTGCCGATGACGCCGGACCCCGGCTCCACCAGTTCCAGGTTCTCGTCGAAGACCACCGTCCGGCCCAGCCGTTGCACCGTCGGGCCGCTCTTCATGGCGGTGTTGCCGGCCGTCACCACGGTCATCCCGTTGTTGCCGCTCTCCGAGGAGCCGATGGCGTCGGTGATGAGGAGGTTGGGGAGTTGGGCGAAGAACTGGTCCTTCACGGGAGCCGAGAAGAGCGCCGCCGACGACACCACGGCCACGAGCGACGACAGGTCGTGGTCCACCCCGGGATCGGCCAGCGACTCGATCAGTGGTTTGCCCATCGCGTCCCCCGTGATCATCACGGTGTTCACCCGCTCCTCGCTCACCAACCGCCAGACTTGGTGGGGGTCGAACCGGGCCATCAGCACGATCTTGGAGCCGACGAAGCTCTGGCCCATCACGCTCCACTGGGTGGCCCCGTGCATGAGCGGCGCCACCGGCAGGTGCACCATGGGACCGCCGGCGCCCTTTTCCACCATCACGGCGGGATCCGTGACTCGGGTGTTCGTCGCCGGGTCCGTCCCGCCGCCGAGCGCGTAGAAGACGTCCTCGTGGCGCCAGACCACCCCCTTGGGCAAGCCGGTCGTCCCGCCGGTGTAGAGGATGTAGAGGTCGTCGCTCGAGCGCGGCCCGAAGTCACGCTCCTCCGAGTGGGCCGCCAGCGCCTGTTCGTAGCCGACCGCCCCCGGCGGCGGTTCGACGTCGCTGCCGTCCTCGACCACGATCACGTGCCCCAGCTCGGGGAGCTCGGGGAGCAGCGCGGCGACTAGTGGCGAGAACTCCCGCTGGTGCACGAGGGCCTTCAGGTCGGCGTTGGTGAGAAGGTAACGCAGCTCGTCCTTGACGTAGCGGTAGTTGACGTTGATCCAGACCGCCCGCAGCTTGAACACGGCCCAGGCGGTCTCGACCCACTCGACCGAGTTGTAGGCGTAGATCCCCACGTGATCACCTGGCCCCACGCCCCGCGCGGCCAGGTGGTGCGCCAGCCGGTTCGCCCGGGCCTCCATCTCGGCGTAGGTGCGTCGCTCCCCGTTGGCCACGAGATACTCCCGCTCGGGGTAGGCGTCGACGGCCGCCTCGAACATGTCGGCGAGATTGAACTCCATCGTCCTCAGGTTAGAACACGTTCTTGTTCCGCGAGCAAGCGGTCCGTCCTATCCCGCGATCCCGACAATCGGCGCGTTGAGGGCGATCGAGCCCGTCGAACCCAAGAACGGCGGTCCACCCGAGGTCGGGTAGTTGAAGATCCCGCCGTCGGAGCCGCTCAGGTAGTAGCCGCCCGCCACCGCCGTCATCCCCACGATGGGCTTGTTGAGCGTGATCGACCCCGTCGAGCCCAAGAAGGGCGGTCCGCCGCTGGTCGGGTAGTTGAAGATGCCCCCATCGCTCGCCACCAGGTAGTAACCGCCGCCGACGGGCGCGGCCATACCGACCACGGGCTTGTTCAACACCAAGGAGCCGGTCGATCCAAAGAAGGCGGCGTCGCCGTAGTTGAAGATGCCCCCATCGGAGGCGACAAGCCAGTAGCCCTTGCCGTCCGGGGTGGCCGCCATGCCCACGATGGGCTTGTTGAGGTGGAGTGCACCCGCCGAGCCGTAGAACTGTGCGTCGCCGTAGCTGAAGATGCCGCCATCGGAGGCGACCAGCCAGTAGCCCGCCCCGTCTGCGGTGAGCGCCATGCCGACGACGGGGGCGTTGAGATGGAGCGCGCCCGTCGAGCCGTAGAACTGGGCCGAGCCGAAGGTGAAGATGCCCCCGTCGGAGGCCACCAGGTCGTAGCCGTCGCCGGCCGGCATCACGGCCATGCCGACGATGGGCTTGTTGAGATGCGTGCCGCCCATCGAGCCCAAGAAGGGGGCCCCGCTCCCGTAGTTGAAGACCCCGCCGTCACTGGCGACGAAGCGGTAGCCGGCGCGGGCGATGGAGGCGGTGATCACATAGGGCTGGGCGGGGGATGGATCCGTCGAACCGATCGCGATGCATTTCCAATTGGCGAGGCACGTGACCTGGTTCAGACCGGTGGACGTCGCACCGGTCGGAATCGGGGCGACGACGATCGACCAGGCCGCACCGTTCCACGCCAAGGCGACCGGAGTCACCGTCACGTCGCCGGCAACACCGACCGCGCTGCAAGAGGTTGCGCTGATGCAGTCGACGCCGTCGAGATAGTTGTAGGTGCTCGGATTGGCCTCGGGAGCCGTGACGTTCGTCCACCCCGTCCCGTTCCATGTCGCCAACTGTGCCTGGAAGAAGCTGCCGTTGTACCACTGGCCGACGGCGACACAGAAGCCGCTCCCGGCACAGGACACAGAGTTGAACTGACCGCTGGTGCCGGCTCCGGGGTTCGGGCTTGCCACGACGGTCCAGCCTGTCGCGTTCCACACCTGCGTGAGCGAGACGGTGTCGCTGCTGGCGTTGGTGTAATCACCCGCCGCCATGCACCACGAGGCCGTGGCGCACGAGATGCTGTTGAACTCGGAGCTGGTCGCACCGGTCGGTGGGGTCGTCGGGGAGACCACCCAGGCCGTGCCATTCCAGGTCTCGGCGAGCGTGAGCCGGTCGTTCGAGGTGTTCTCGCTGTATCCCACCGCCATGCACCAGTTGGCGGAGGTGCATGCCACCTTGTTCAGCTGCGTCTCTGGGGAGGTCGACGGGTTCACGGCGCTCACGATGGACCAGGTGGCGCCGTTCCACTGCTCGACGAGAGGGTCGACGAGCGTCCCACCGGGGCCGCTGACGCCGACGGCGACGCAGAACGACGGACCCGCACACGACACTCCGTAGAGCTGGCTGTCGCCCGCTCCGGAGGGGTTGGGACTCCCTACGATCGACCAGGCGGTGCCGTTCCACTGCTCGATCAAGGTGTTCGTGACGGTGCCACCGCTACCGGGCTGATTGCCCACCGCGACGCAGAAGGAACTGGTGGCACAGGTCACCCCCGACAGCTGGGCCCCAGCCGTGGGGCTCGGGGTGGGGATCGAGCCCAGCGTCCAATTGGTCGCACCGACCAGCGCGGGTGGGGTCGGGGGGTTCGTCGCCGCCGCGGGGGTCGTAGCCAGCGTGGCCACCACCGCACCGACGACGAGCACGGCAGAAGACATCGCAGCCAGGGCGTCACGGCGCATTTCGTTCTCCTCCAGACGTCGGGACGCTCGTTGCGTCGTGGAGGTGCCCCGGCGATCCCGGAAAAAAAATGCGCGCTCCGGCGCCGAGGCTACGTAGAGCGCGGCGACCTGTCTAGAGGAGGTGGAACAAATTCACTCGAAGAGTTCGGGATCGCTGCGCGAGATCTCGTCCCATAGCGGCTGGAAGGAGAACCAACCCGCTCCGTGCGAAGCCGATCGGTCGCGGGTGTAGCGTGCGCCCTCGTCGTCGATCAGCAGTGGCGTCCCCGCGGCCTCGGCCAGCAGCTGGGCCTGGCAGGAGCGCTCCATGGTGATGAACCACCAGGCTGCCTCGTCGACCGTGTGCCCGACGGTGAACAATCCATGGTTGCGGTGGATGGTCGCCTTGTGTGGCCCCAGCGCCGCCGCCAGCGCCTTGGCGGCAGCTTCCTCGAGCACGATGGCACCGCCGCCCTCCTCGCACACCGTGTGGTCCTCGTAGAACACGCACGCGTCCTGTGTGATGGGGTCGAGTGGTCGCCCGAGCGCCGACCACGCCTTGCCGTACACCGAGTGCGCGTGGGCGGCGGCGATCACGTCAGGCCGCGCCGCGTGGACCGCCGAGTGAATGGCAAAGGCAGCGGGGTTGACCGGCCGGTTGCCTTCGACGACCTCGCCGGTATGGCTCACCAAGATGAGGTCCGAGACCCGCACGTGGCGGAAGCTCATCCCGAACGGGTTCACCCAGAAGTGATCGGTCAGCTCGGGGTCGCGCGCCGTAATGTGCCCTGCCACCCCCTCGGAGAACCCGAAGCGGCCGAAGAGTCGCAGCGCGCCGGCCAGCTTCTGCTTGCGGTGCAGCCGCTCCTCCTCCATGGTGGCGCACGTCGGCGGGGTTGGCATCACGAGCTCGCGCGGGCCTCTTTCGACCGTCGCGGTTCCCGTCTGGGTTACGTCGGAACGGAGTTGTGCCATGACCTCAAACTAGTGTCTCCCCATGGCCTACCCGACCGCCGCGACCCGTGATATCGCCGCCCCCGCCGAGAAGTTGTGGCAGCTGGTCTCCGACCTCCCCCGCATGGGGGAGTGGTCGCCTGAGAACGCCGGCGGCACCTGGATCAAGGGCGCCACCGGCCCCGCTCTCGGTGCCGTCTTCAGGGGCACCAACAAGAACGGGTTCCGGCGCTGGTCGACCACCGTCACCGTCGTCGGCTGCGACCCGGGCAAGGTCTTCGAGTTCGCGGTCACGGCAGGGCCGCTCCCGGTCGCCTCGTGGCGCTACGAGTTCGAGGACACTGGGTCGGGCTGCCGGGTCACCGAGTCCTGGCAGGATCAGCGCAAGCCGTGGTTCGTCGCCGTGGCGCGGGTTATGGGCGAGCACAGCGCGGCGCACGCCGAGAAGGAGATGGAGGCCACCCTGGCCAACCTCGCGGCCGCCGCCGAGTAGCCACCGCGGACGAGCGTGGGTCACCGGCCGGCCCGGTCGGCACCGCCGGTCTCCTGGCGCAGGCGCCGCTCGACGTGGACCGCGGCAGCGTCGTCGCCGGGACCACCCCGGCCGCGGAGCCGCTCCACCACCGCCCGCCGGTGGGCCTCGTCGACGTTGCCGCCGTACTTGAACTTGGCCGACACTTGCTCGACGCGGATCTCTATCCCGAGGATCCCCTGCAGCTTCGCCGCGTGGGCCTCGCCGGGGTCGGCCACGGCTTCGCCGGACTGGAAGGCCGCGAGCTGACGCCGCAAGATGGCGGCGACGTGCCCCGGTGCCTTTCGCTCGTCGTGCACGGTCGCCGAGCCGACCAGCTGCACCGCGCCGTAATACGTCGTGGGGATGCCGAGCAACGGGTCTTCCTCGCCGATCGCCTTCCACCCCGAAGGGATGAAGGCCCAATCGTCGGCCACACACACCAGCACCCGAGGGTTCTCGGCCAGCGCCTCGAACACCGGATTGACACGGACGAGATGCAGCCACACCGTGTCGCCCGCCAGGACGAATTGCGTGGGTACGACGACCGGCAACTCGCGCTCGGTCGCACCCGGCGCGACCAGGTGCCCAAAGGGGTGGGCCTCGACGAAGGGACGCCATTCGCCCTCGCCGCGGGTGGCGTCGACCGGTGCGATGAACACCGCCAGAGTCTGGCCCAGTCGGTCCCTCCTCGGTGAAGCTCAGCCCGAGAGCGCCCCGATCTCCTCCGTCGACTCGGCCTGGTGTCGCCTGTAGTCGACCTTGCCGTTCGGTGCCCGGCCGATGGTGGTGACGCACCGCACGCGCCGGGGCGCCTTGTAGTGAGCCAGGTGCTCCTTGACATGGGCAATCAGCTCCGCCTCGCTCGGCTCGACGGCGCCGTCAGCCGGCTCGACCACGGCCACGATTTGCTCGCCGTAGGTCGGGTGCGGCACCCCGACGACAACGGCGTCCCGCACGGCATGGTGGGTCTTCAGCGCCTCTTCCACCTCCTCGGGGAAGATCTTCTCCCCGCCCGAGTTGATGCAGATCGATCCCCGCCCGAGCAGGTGGATGGTGCCGTCCGCGTCAACCTGGGCGTAATCACCCGGGATGGAGTACCGCACGCCGTCGATCAGCTTGAACGTCCGTCCCGATTTCTCCTCGTCCTTGTAGTACCCGAGCGGGTTGCGCCCCCCGAGCGCGAGCACGCCCACCTCGTCGGAGCCGGGCGCAATCTCCTGCCCGTCCTCGCGCAGCACCTTGACGTCGGGCCCGAGGGTGAACGACGCCGTCTTCGCCGCGGCGCCGCCCCCCGAGACGGACGCGCCCATGCCGAGGGCCTCCGACGAGCTGAACACGTCGACCAGGAGCATGGGGTGGTGGGCGAGCAACCGCTGCTTCACGGGTTCGCTCCACATGGCTCCTGACGAGATCGTCATCACGAGCGAGCTCAAGTCCCACTTCCCGGGATTCTCGTCCAACACGGCCAGCAACGGATGCGAGAAGGGGTCGCCCACGATCACCAGCCCGTTGACTCTCTCGCGCTCGATGGTGTCGAGCATCTCGACCGGGTCGTATTTGCGCGACTCGAGGAGGCAGACCCGCCCGCCTTCGCCCAGCGTCGTGTTGGCGGTGAAGGCTCCGGTTCCGTGCATGAGCGGGCAGGCGGGCATCAACGTCACCCCGACGCCCGGACTCGCCTCGAGCGAGGCGCGCACGCCATCGATCCCGCCGTTGACGTCGTAGTGGCGGACGCCCCCGTCGATAAGCCGGGCGAACAGGTCGTCCTGGCGCCACATGACGCCCTTGGGCATGCCGGTTGTGCCGCCGGTGTAGAGCATGTAGAGGTCGTCGCCGCTGCGGCCCCAGGGCGCGCGCGTCCGCCCGAGCGCCGCCTTGGCGGCATCCTCGTACGGGGTGGCCCAGTCGGGACACGGACCGGAGCCGTCATCGACCCACAGCCAACCCTTGACCTCCGGCAGGCGCTCGAGGATCCGCTCGATCCGCTTGGAGAACACGCCGTGGAACACGACCGCCACGGCGTCGGCGTTCTCCCACAGGTAGCACAGCTCCTCGGGGCCGTAGCGGTAGTTGGTGTTGACGGGGGCAAGGCCGACCTTCATGGCGGCGAAGGTTGACTGGAGGTATTCGGGCGAGTTGTAGAGGTAGACGGCCACCTTGTCCTGGTGGACCACACCGAGGTCGAGCAGGAACCGCGCGATGCCGTCGGCCCCATGGTCGAACTGGCTCCAGGTGACGTTGCGGCCGCCCTGGGTGATGGCCACCGCGTCGGGTTGCACGCCAGCCACCGTCTCCCAGACGTCTGCGTAGTTCCAGTCGGTCATCCTCGCTCCATTCCCCGCCACTTCAGCCACCGAGCCCGCCGACTCCCGCCGACTCCCGCCGACCCCCCCGCCCGCCGACGTGTGCGAAGCGAGACGTGCAGCCTACGCTGCGCCCGTGGACCTCGGCCTCCCCGGCGACGACGATCCGCGCCGGCGTGAGGTCAGGGAGTGGCTGGCCGAGCACTCGCACCCGACGGGCCGCCAGGTCGCCGAAGCCGGCTACGTCGCGCCCCATTGGGCCCCGCCCTATGGGCTCGATGCCGACCCGCTGACCCAGCTCATGATCGACGAGGAGCTTCGCCGGGCCGGCGTGAGGCGTCCGGTCAACCCGATCGGCATCGGATGGGCCGGGCCTACCCTGCTGTACGCGGGCACCGAGGAACAAAAGGACCGCTGGCTCTGGTCACTGCTCAGCGGCGAGGAGTTCTGGTGCCAGCTCTTCTCCGAGCCGGGCGCCGGCTCCGACCTGGCCGCATTGAGCACCCGGGCCGAACGCGACGACGACCACTACGTGGTCAACGGGCAGAAGGTATGGACCAGCTACGCCCACATCGCCAAATGGGGCATCCTGCTCGCCCGCACCGACCCGGCGGCGACCAAGCACGCCGGCATCAGCTACTTCGTCTGCCCCATGGATGCGCCGGGCATCGAGATCCGCCCGCTCATCGACATGACGGGCGAGCACGCCTTCAACGAGGTGTTCTTCTCCGATGTGCGGATTCCGGCCGACCATCTCGTCGGGCCCGAGCACGGCGGCTGGGACCTGGCGAAGGTCACGCTCGGCAACGAGCGGGTATCACTGTCGGGCGAGGGCGCATTGTGGGGCATGGGCCCGACCGCCGACGACCTGGTGGACCTCATCCGGCGTGCCGGGGGCGCGTCGGACGCCGCCACCCGTGACCGCCTCGTTGACGTCTGGATAGAGGGCCAGATCCTCCGAGTCCTGCGCCTCCGGATGGTGTCCGCCGTCCTCGCCGGCAAGCAGCCTGGCGCCGAGGCGTCGGTGCGCAAGGCCATCGCCGACGCCCACGGCCAGCACGTCATGGGGGTCGCCCGCGACCTGGCCGGGCCGTACGCGATGCTCAGCGGCTCGGGCCCCGTGGGTGGCTGGGGCCCCGGGGCCGCCGTGGCCTCCGAACCTGCGCCGGGCGACGCGTCCTGGTCCCGCGGCTTCCTCTTCTCTTGCGCGCTCACCATCGGCGGGGGTACGGCGGAGGTGCAGCGCAACATCGTGGCCGAAAAGGTGCTCGGTCTCCCGCGCGATCCCTGAGCGGCGCCCGTGACCCGGCAACGACGGAGGGCCGAAGGGGCCTCGCCCGTTCCGGGGCGAGCCCAGAGGCGGGTCTCGATCTAGACCTCGAGTGGGCCGGCGTGGGCGAAGCCCTGGCGCACGCCGTGGCCCGCTCGGGCCACCAGCGCCTCGGGCTCGTAGAGCATGAGATAGGCGTTGCGGGCGTGGTCCCGGGAGCGGTTCTTGAACACCTTGGCCAGAGTGGCCGGGTCGTCGGACTCGTCCTCGTGGACGAACACCTCGAGGATGGGCGTGTTCGTCATCAGCTGCGCGGTCATGATCCCAGTCGAGGCCTCGTGGGCACAGACCTTGTCCACCTTCTCCCGTCCGGGCATCCCGAGCGCGACGACAATGCGGCAGCCGTCCTCCTCGATGAGCTTCTTGGCCGCCACGGCCAGATCCTTGAAGCCGGGCACGGTGCGGCGCACGGTGGTGAAACGGGTGCCGTGCCCAGGGCATTGGGCGAGCTCGTCGAGCGCCTCCGCGCCCATGTCGTAACGGGCGAACATGGTGTCGACCACGCCGATCAGGTCCATGGTCCATTCTCGCGCAATGGACCGGCGGGCCCGGCGGCGTCGAGAATCGGGGCGGGCGCGGGGCCAATCGAAAGACGTGGGAATGCGCCCCTGGTCTCCTGAACCGCTTCGACGGCCGGACCTGGTCGGTCTTCTCCCCGGGTGAGGGGCGCCGCTCGGACACGCGGGCACCGTGCGGTCTTCACGTCGTCGTTGGAGCGACCGGCAACGGGCATTCGTGACCGCAAGATGAAACTTCAGCGACTGGATCGCAATGATGCACTGATCACGCTGAGGCCACTGGTAAAAGGGTGACAGCGTTGCGGCCCCGCTTCTTGCTCCCGACCCCCCCCTCGGGACGAGCGGGGTCGTTTCGCGTCCCGCCCCTCGCTCGGTACTCGAGTGAAGACCGGTTGCGGTGGCACGAACGAGCACGTAACTTCTGCTCGCCGCAGGAAGAGTCGAGTCCGCCGCAGCCCGGCTTGAGCCGAAAGGTTGGGGGTGGGTAGCGACCGTGTCTTCGCCAATCACGGTGCTGAAACGACTCACTCGGTGCGTGACGGCCCCGCGCAAGACGGGGTCGTTGCGCGTCCTCCCCCAGCAACGCAACGAGCCGGCGGTCGAAGGATCGTCCTACCAGCCCAACTCTCGCAGCCGAGCGTCGCTGATACCGAAATGATGCCCGACCTCATGGATCACTGTCTTGCGAACTTGACGCTCCACGTCGTCCGTGTTCTGACAGACGTTGCAGATCGTTTGCTGGAAGATCGTGATCCGGTCGGGCATCGACGCTGAGTACCGGGCTCGCTTCGTCAGAGGGACGCCTTGATAGAGCCCGAACAGCTGCCCCGGCGGACTGACGTCGTCGACCAGGACAACCACGTTCTCCATGGCGGACTGCAACTCCACGGGGATGTCATCGAGCGCTTTTGCCACGAGTTTCTCGAACTCCTCCCGGGACAACTTGACCACGCGTGTCATCATGCCAAGGATCAATGCGGGAACCTCAGGCGGAACGGAGCTCCCGGTGAGCACCGTCGCGGCAACGGGCGATCCAGCCGGTGGGAACGATGCTGACCGTCATGCGCGCCCCGCAGTCGGGGCAGAAGCGTGGTGGGTCGAGCGCGCGTGCGCATCCCGGACAGTCGGACGCCGGTCGGCCGCAGCCGGTGCAGTGAGGATCGGCCACCGGCGGTGCCGCGTCAGACCAATCGCCCGGCATTCAGTCGGGATGGGGCATGCAGACGGGATGGGGCATTCAGATGGCGGCGGTCAGGGCGCCGATCGGCATGCGCAGGTCCTCGAGCATCTGGAGGTCCTCGTCGGCGGAGCGACCGAGCGTTGTCAGGTAGTTCCCCACGATGAGGGCGTTGATGCCGGCCGTCATACCGATGGCCTGGAGATCCCGCAGCGTGACCTCGCGTCCGCCGGCGTACCGCAGGATCACCGAGGGCAGGGCCAGGCGGAAGAGGGCGATCCAGCGGACGGCTTCCCAGGCGCCCAGGATGGGCCGGTCGCCGAGGGGGGTGCCGGGTCGCGGGTTGAGGAAGTTGATCGGGACCTCCGTCGGCTCGAGCTCCTGGAGCTGGGTCAGCAGCTCGACCCGTTGGGCACCGCTCTCGCCCATGTTGATCAGGGCGCCGCAGCACAGCTCCATGCCGTACGCCTTGACGAGACGGCAGGTCTCGGCCCGCTCCTCCCAGGTATGGGTTGAGACGACGGAGGGGAAGTACGAGCGCGCCGTCTCGACGTTGTGGTTGTAACGGTGGACGCCCCCGGCGGCCAGGCGCCGCGCCTGGTCCTCGCTGAGGATGCCCGCGCTGACGGCAACGTGCAGACCCGTCTCGTCGTGGATCCGGGGGACCAGGTCGAGAATCCGTTGGATGGTGCGCTCGTCGGGGCCCCTGACGGCCAGCACGATGCAGAACTCCGAGGCGCCGAGGGCCGCCGTCTCGCGGGCGGCCGCCAGGACCTCGTCGGCGTCGAGGAAGGGAGTGGCCTTGACGGGGGTGTCGAAGCGCGACGACTGCGCGCAGAAGTGGCAGTCCTCGGGGCAGCCGCCGGTCTTGGCCGAGAGGATCCCCTCGATCTCGACCCCGGGTCCGCACCACGCCAGGCGGACCTGGTGAGCCAGCGAGGCCAGCGCCATGACCGCACCGTCGGGCAAGGCCGCGAGCGCCCCCAACTCGTCGGTGGCAAGGAGGCGGCGCTCGTCGAGCAGGGCCCGCTCGGCGGCGGCGATCACGGCCCGGTCCGCCGCACTCAGGGCGACTTGGGGCGGGGGCGGCCGGCGCGAATCCTCGGAGCACGCAGCGGCGGACGATGCGGCGTTGCGCAAGGCGACGGGGCTCGTGGTAGTCACGCCGCCCACGGTAGTGGCAGGGTGTGGACCTGCGGAAGTTGGTCGCAGCACTGGGAGGAGTGGCCATGGCCTGGGATTTCTCGACCGAGCCCGAGTTCGAGGAGAAGTTGGAGTGGATGCGTGGCTTCGTGCGCGAGGAGGTGTTCCCGCTCGAGACCCTGGATCTCACCTACGACCAGCTGCGGGTGGCGGTGCGGCCGCTGCAGGAACAGGTCAAGGCCGAAGGGCTGTGGGCGGCGCACCTGCCCCCGGCGCTGGGTGGCATGGGGTTCGGTCAGGTGCGGCTGGGCTTGATGCACGAGATCCTGGGCCAGTCACCGCTGGCACCGGTGGTCTTCGGCAACAACGCGCCCGATTCGGGGAACGCGGAGTTGTTGGCGGTGGGTATCGAGGCCACGGGTGACCAGGCCCAGCGGGAGCGGTGGCTGCAGCCGCTGCTGGACGGGTCGCTGCGCTCGGCGTTCTCGATGACCGAGCCCAACACGGCCGGATCTGATCCGACGCTGCTGACGACGTCGGCGGCGCGGGACGGCGAAGAGTGGGTGATCAACGGGCACAAGTGGTTCACGACCAACGGGTCGGTGGCGGACTTTCTCATCGTGATGGCGGTGACCAACCGAGACGTCCATCCCTACCAGGGGTCGTCGATGATCATCGTGCCGGCAGACACACCCGGGGTCGACATCGTGCGGGACGTGGCGACCATGGAGGATCCGGACACGTCTTTCGGCCGTTTCGGGAACCACGCCGAGATCGTGTACCGCGACGTGCGGGTGCCGGTGGGGAACCTGGTCGGTCGGGAGGGGTCGGGTTTCGCACTGGCGCAGCACCGGCTGGGGCCGGGACGGATCCACCATTGCATGCGCTGGCTGGGCCAGTCCCAGCGGGCCTTCGACATGCTCTGCGAACGCGCCGTGTCGCGCTACGCCCACGGGTCGATGCTGGCCGAGAAGCAGACGATCCGGAATTGGGTGGCCGACTCCATGGCCGAGATGCGGGCGGCCCGGCTCATGACGCTGCAGGCCGCCTGGAAGATGGATCAGGAAGGGGCGGCAGCGGCCAGGGTCGAGATCGCCATGATCAAGTACTTCGGGGCGAAAGTGCTCTATGACGTGATCGACCGCGCCATCCAGGTGCACGGGTCGTTGGGGTTCTCGTGCGACCTGCCGCTCGAGTCCATGTACCGTGCGGCGCGGGCGGCCCGGATCTACGACGGGCCCGACGAGGTGCACCGCCAGACGGTGGCCCGGCAGGTCTTGCGGGGCTACGAGGCGCACGAGGTGCCTTCCGAGCACATACCGACCAGGCGGGCCGAGGCGCAGCGGCAATTCGGCGACCTGTTGGAGTCCTTGACGGTCGACGCCTAGAGCACGGCACCGGGCCGTCGACCGATGCGCTGACCTGCGGCCCCGGTGCCCCGGGGCCGCAGCGTTACTCCGGCGTGTGGCAGACCGCCTCGACGTTGTTGCCGTCCGGATCACGCACGAACGCGCCGTAGTAGCTCTCGTGGTACTCCGGCCACAGCTGGGGCTCGTGGAGCACTTCGGAGCCCGTCGCCTGGGCCGCCTCGAAGAAGGCACGCACCGCAGCCCGGTTCGGCGCTTCGAAGGCGACGTGGGTCTCGCGAAAGCCCGTGCCCGTCTGCTGCGCTGCGATCCAGAACGTGGGCAGCGGGGGAATCCCATAGCCGATCGCGCCGTCGGACTCCATCACGCGCCCGCCCCCGAGGGGGACCAGGACGGCGTCGTAGAACCTGGCGCTGGCGTCCACGTCGGCGCACTGGATGGACACGTGGGAGATCATCAGGGCCGGAGACCCAGCAGAAGGGCGGTACAGAGCCGGTCGTAGCCGGCCGCTTGGTCCTCGACGAAGCCGATGCCGAGGAGCTCCAGTGACACCCAGCCGTGGATGCTCGACCAGATGAGATGGGCCGTCTCGGCGGGCGACCCGTCGGCGAGCGCCCCGGCGCTCATGGCCCGTTGCACGACCGTGACCAGCCCGTCGAACGCCCCGCCGCACACTTCGAGCGCGTTCGGGCTCGGCTCGAATCCCGGGACCGCTCGCAGGAACATCATCTGGTACACCATCGGATGGGCCAGGGCCAGGGCCCGGTAGCGCGCGGCGCCCTCGCGCAGCGCCTCGACTGGATCTTGGAGCTCGTTGACGGAAGACATGGCATCCCGCAGCCGCTCGAAGCCCTCGATGAAGAGGGCCTCGACAATGCCCTGCTTGGACTCGAAGTGGTTGTACACCCCCATGGGGGCCACGCCCGCGGCGGCGGCGATCCGGCGCACCGACAGGCCATCGGGACCCTCGGTCTCGAGGATCGCCGCGGCGGATGCGAGGAGCGCGGCCTCCATGCCGGCACTCGGAGTCCTGGTCCGGCGAATTTCTGTCATCCCTCTAGCGTACTGTAGAACACCATGCTATAACAATAGCACATCGTTCTACAGTCCGTCGAAGGGAGCGTCCCATGCCCGACCTTGCCGCCTCTCGTGACCGCCGTTGGTTGATCCTCCCCGTCCTGTGCCTCTCGGTCTTCCTGGTCGTGGTCGACAACACCATCGTCAACGTGGCCCTGCCCACCCTGAACCGGCACCTCGGCGCGTCGATCACGTCGCTGCAATGGATCGTCGACGCCTACAGCCTGGCCTTCGCCGGCCTGCTGCTGGCCGGGGGCGGCATCGGGGACCGCCTCGGTCGCAAGGGGACCATGCAGGTTGGCCTGGTGTTCTTCGGGCTGTTCTCGGTCGCCGCGGCGGCGTCACACTCGACGGGGAGCTTGATCGTCACGCGGGCGCTCATGGGCGTGGCCGCAGCGTTCATCTTCCCGGCCAGCCTGGCCATCCTCACCAGCATCTTCGACGACCCATCCGAGCGGCAGAAGGCGCTCGGCATCTGGGGCGCCACGTCGGGCATCGCGGTCGCCTTCGGGCCCATCACCGGTGGGGCACTGCTCGAGCACTTCTGGTACGGATCGATCTTCTTGGTCAACGTCCCGATCGTGATCGTCACCCTGATCGCCGGGCAGCTGCTCATTCCGCGGCTGCCCCGGATCGCGGCGCACCGCTTCGACAGCCGCGGCGTGCTGCTCTCGACCGCCGGGGTGACCCTGCTGGTGCTCGGGATCATCGAAGGCCCGCAGTGGGGCTGGGCCGCGACGGGGACGCTGGCGTGCTTCTCCGCCGCCGCCGTCCTCCTCGTGGTCTTCACGCTGGTGGAGCTGCGGACGGAAGGGCCCCTGCTCGACGTGCGGGTCTTCGCCATCCCGCGCTTCAGCGGGGGAGCGCTGTCCATCTCGGTCGCCTTCTTCTGCCTCTTCGGGTTCATCTTCTTGATCACCCAGTACTTCCAGTTCGTCAAGGGCTACTCGACGCTGTCGGCCGGCGTGCACACGCTGCCCTTCGCGATCGTCGCCGCCGTCGCCACCCCCATTGCGGCCGTGGTGGCGCTCCGGGTCGGATCCCGCCTCGTCGTGACGGCCGGTCTGCTGCTCATGGGGGCCGGCCTCGTCGTGTCCGCCTTCAACTCGTCGGCCGGCACGAGCTACTTCGGCCCGATCATCGTCTCCATGGTGCTGTTGGCCCTCGGCCTGTCCTCGATCACCGCACCCACGGCCGAGGCCGTGATGGGCTCCGTGGACGACGACCAGCGGGGCGCCGCCGCCGGCGTGAACAACACCACGAGGGAATTGGGTGGCACGCTGGGGGTGGCGGTGTTCGGGTCGGTCTTCGCCTCGTCGTACGCGCCGAGGATCATCAGCGCCTTCCGTCCCTTGCCGATCCCGGCGGGGCCCAAGGCGGAGGCGCACCAGTCGATGGCGGCGGCCCTGGCGGTGGTGGCCCACGCCCCGCCCGCAGTGCGGCCGGCACTCGAATCGGTCGCCTTCTCGGCCTTCCACGGCGGCCTCGAGGTGGCGTGCGTCGTGGGCGCCGTGGTCGCCGGGCTGGGTGCGCTCGTGGCCGGCCGGCTCTTGCCCGGGCGGCCCGCCCCCGCGGCCGGCGGGGTCACGGAGGCGAGCGTGGCCGCAGACGAGCTGGCCCTCGCCGGCGCCTGAGCGCCGGGCCGGCGCCCTAACCGAAGATCAAGGTGGCATGGCGGACGCCCGCGATGACCGGGCTGGGCGTCCGCTCGACTGGCCCGGCGAGAGCCAGCGATTCGAAGCGGTCCAGGAGCTCGGAGAGGACCACACGCGCCTCGAGGCGGGCGAGGGCGGCCCCGAGACAGAAGTGGGGCCCGAAGCCGAAGCTCACGTGGGGGTTGGGGTGGCGATCGATCCGGAGCGCATCGGCGTCGTCGCCGAAGACGGCTTCGTCCCGGTTGGCCGAGGCGTAGACGAGCAGCACCGGGTCGCCCGCCGCGACCGCCTGACCCCGGAGGACGGTGGGCGCGGTGGCGGTCCGCATGAACGAGATCACCGGGGTGGTCCAGCGCAGGAGCTCCTCGACGGCGGCCGGGATCAGGGCGCGGTCGGCCTCGAGCGCAGCCCACTGGTCCGGCCGTTCGGCGAGCGCGACCAGGCCGCCCGAGATCAGGTTGCGCGTCGTCTCGTTGCCCGCCACCAGCAGTTGGATCAGAAACATGGCCAACTCCGCCTCGCTGAGCTGCTCACCGGCGCCGCCGTCGGAGGGCTCCGAGCCGACGTTGGCCAGCACCGACACGAGGTCCTCTGCCGGGGCCACGCGCCGCTCCTCGGCCACCCCGATGAGATACCCCCACATCTCGGCCTGCAGCTCTGCCCGCGCCTCCTCGGAACGCTCACTCTCCCCGGGGATCACGGCCTCGGACCACTCGAAGAAGCGGGGCCACTGCGACCCGTCGACCCCGAGCAGCTCGCAGATCACCTGCAACGGGAAGGGAATGGAGAGCGCCTGCACCACGTCGATCGCCTCACCGCGCGGTATGGGGTCGATGAGCGCCTTCGCCTTGGACGTCACCCCGGCCTCCATCAGTCGCACCATCGAGGGCTTGAAGCCGGGCTGGACCATCCGCCGGTAGCGGGTGTGCTGGGGCGGGTCGGTGTGCATCATGGTCGGCGGCGCGTCGTACGTGGTGCCGATCTCCTCGACCAAGATGCCCCGTGACGAGGAGAACCCCACAGGATCGGCACCGATGGACGACACCTCGGGATGCGTGGTCACGGCCCAGAAGCCGCCACCCTCTCGCTCGACCCAGCACACGGGCGCGTCTCGTCGCAGCTCGGCGTAGAGGCCGAAGGGATCGCCGTGCGCGTACAGCGTCGGCTCGGCGAGGCGGCTCGCAGCAGCGGTCATCGACGTGGTTCGTCCCTCCGCTCACCCACTAGACGATCCCACTAGACGATCAGCCCGTTGGGACGTGGATCGCCTTGTGCTTCGAGCAGGGCGTAGTACGCCTCGAGCGTGTTCGGCCCGTCGGAGACCGACTCGACCGACCCGTCCGCGGCGAGGTTCAAGAGCGCGCCCTCGATGATGAAGCACACGTCGGTGTCGCCCTCGTTGTCCTCGGGGACGTGGAGCGTGTGGACCGAGTTCGCCGGTTCGTAGAGGTAGGAGCCGGGCGTCACGTAGAAGTCGTACTCGAGGTAGTGCCACCGCCCCGCCGACGTGTACGCGTCCACCGAGCCCGTGTGGCGGTGGATCTGCAGCTGCACGCCCGGTCGGAAGCGGTTGAGGATGACCCACGTCCCGTGCTGGGAGTCGTAGCGGACCACCTTGAGCAACACGCCCATGCCGGTGTCCGCCCACGGTGCGTCTTCGTCAGCGACGAGGCGCACGGCGTCCTTCGGATGGGCGGGAGTGGTGATCGACATCGGGGCTCCTTCGCTCGAAATCGGGGACGGTGCGTTCTGGCTGGGTCAGGAGGGCAGGACAGCGAGCGTATCGAGGTCCAGGGCGGCCTCGAGGGCGGCGGCGGTGCGCAGGACGACCAGGTCGCCGTGCTGGGGTCCGACGAGCTGCAGGCCGATGGGGAGCCCACCGCGGCTGAGGCCGACCGGCACGCTGGCGGCGGGGGAACGGGTCATGTTGAAGGGGTAGGTGAACTGGATCCAGTTGGCGGTCGTCTCGCCGTTGACGGAACTGGTCATCTCTCCCGCGAACGGGGCCACGCCCGAGCATGTCGGCGTGACCAAGATGCGGGCGGTCCGGAACAGCTCCACCAGACGCAGGTTCATGTGGTGGAACCGGTCGAACGCCTTGAGCAGCTGCTCGGCCGTCGTGGCCTGGGCTGCATCGACGAAGTGGCGCAGGACCGGATGGACCTCCTCCCAGCGCGGATGGCTCATGTAGGGCCGGAGGGTGCGCAAGGTGGCGGCTCCGGTCACGGTGAGGAAGTCCGCGACGGGGTCGGCGTCAAAGACCGTGTCCACCACGACGACGTCGGCGCCCAGTGATCCGATCACCGAAACGGCGCGCTCGCAGGCGGCGGCGACCTCGGCGTCGACGGTGGCGTACCCGAGGGTGGGGGCGTAGGCGACGCGCACGGGGACGTGGGGGTCGTCGAGCGCCGCCAGCCAGCTGGCCTCGGGGCGCGGCAGCGCACGCAGGTCGGTCGGGTCGGGGCCGACGGCCACGTCGAGGGCGCGGGTGACGTCCGCGATGCGCCGGGCCATGGGGCCGTTGGTCGAGAGGTCGACCCACCCGGGCGGATTGGGGCCACCGGCGGGGACCCGGCCGAGGCTCGGCTTCATGCCCGACAGGCCGCAGCAGGCCGAGGGGATCCGGATGGAGCCGCCGCCATCGGATCCGGTGGCGAGCGGGACCATGCCGGCGGCCAGGGCGGCCGACGCGCCGCCCGATGACCCGCCCGGACCCCTGGACGTGTCGAAGGGGTTCAGGGAGGGGCCGAAGATGGCGTTGGTCGTGTTGCCCATCCAGCCGAACTCGGGGGTGTTGGTCTTGCCGACGACGACGCAGCCGGCCGCCCGCATGCGGGCCACGAAGGGATCGTCGTAGGTGGCGGGCGGATCGTCGGCGTGCAGCGCCGATCCGTACGTGGTGCGGTAGCCGATCGCGTGCTGGAGGTCCTTGATGCCCAGGGGGATGCCGGCCAGCGGCCCCGGGTCGTCGCCGGCAACGATGCGCTCGTCGATGCCGGCGGCGGCGTGGAGCGCCCGCTCGGCGTCGACGGCCACGAAGGCGTTGTAGAGCGGATTGAGCCTCTCGATCCGCTCCAACGCGGCTTCGGTCAATTCCCGGGCACCGACCTCCTTGGCCCGCACGGAGCGGGCGAGGTCGGCGAGCGGACGGGTGCGAAAGTCGATCTCGGCCATGCTTCCCCGCCGCCGCTAGCCGGCCGACGGGGCGAGACCGGCAACGGCCTCGGCGAGGTCGATCCCGACCGGGATGACCATGGGTGCGGGGATCGTCACCCCGTGGTCGACGTATCGCTGCACGTGGGCCCGGCACTCGTCCACCGAGCCGTGCACCACGAGCTGGTCGACCACCTCGTCGGGGATGGCCTCGAGCGCCGCCTTGCGCTCGCCGGCGGCCCACGCGTCCCACATGGGCTGCAGCGCGGGGCCTCGGCCCAGCCAGCGGTGGAACGCCGCGTAGGCTTCGACGTTGAGATAGGCGGTGATCATGCGCCGCCCGATCGTCCGGGCCGTGGCAGCGTCGTCGGTGACGACGACGAAGATCCGGGCGACGATGTCCCGCGGGGCTCCTTCGGCCGCCTTCTCGACTTCTGCCACCGATGTGCGCACGTCCTCGGCGCTGAGCCAGTTGAGGATGGCCCCGTCGGCGTGCCGACCGGCCAGATGCAACATGCCGGGGCGCAGTGCGGCCAGATAGATGGGTGGGAGCTGCTCGGGGATCCGAGCGAGGCGGAAGCCCCTGACGCTGAAGGTGCCGAAGTCCTCGGTGACCTTCTCACCGCCGAAGGCCAGGCGCAGGAAGCGCAGTGTGTCCCGGACGCGGCGGTACTGGTGCTCGAATGCCATGCCGTTCCAGTTGGACACGATCACCTCGGACGACGCACCGAGACCACAGGCAAAGCGACCGGGTGCGGCGTCGGCCATGGCGGCCAGGCTCTGGGCCAAGAGGGCGGGGCCGCGGGTGTAGGCGGGAGTGATGGCGACGCCGAGATTCAGCTCCGGTTCCCACGCGGCGGCCAGGGCGAGCGGCGTGAACCCGTCTGCACCGTCGACCTCGGCGGACCACAGATCGGTGTACCCCAGCTCGCGCAGGCGGGCGAACCACGCCCGGTGCGCATGCAGCGGGATCCCGTCGAAGGGGATCGTGATGCCCGCCCGGACCCGCCGGGCGCCGGAAGCAGAGGCGGGGACGGCGCTCATGCGTCGAGGCGCTCTGCGGAGTCGGCCGCGCCATTGGGTGCGCCGTCGGAATCCTGGGCGAACTCGGCGTCGTCGAAGACCAGGGCGAGCTCGGTCTTCTCCTCGGCGGCGTCATGGGACGGGACCAAAACGCCCCAGCGCGCCATGCCTTCCTCCATGCGTCGGATCACGGTCTCGATGACCTCCACGCGACCGTTGCGCTTGTTCTCCGACGAGACGACGTCCCACGGAGCGAGCGGGCCGTTCGTCAAGCGCAGCATGTCGGAGACGGCGGCGTCGTACTCCGCTCTCCTCTCGCGATTGCGCCAGTCCTCCTCCGTCAACTTCCAGGACTTGAGCGGATCGTCGCGGCGCCGGACGAACCGGCGCAGTTGTTCCTCGTGCGACATGTGCATCCAGAGCTTGATCACGATCATGCCCTCCTCGGCCAGCGTGTGCTCGAAGTCGGCGATCTCCTGGTAGGCGCGGCGCCACTGCACCTCGGTGGCCAGGTTCTCGACCCGCTCGACCAGGACCCGCCCGTACCAGCTGCGGTCGAAGATGGTCAGGCCGCCCCATCCGGGGAGGGGCGGCCAGAAGCGCCACAAGAAGTGGTGGCGCAGCTCGTCGGGGGTCGGTGCGGCAAAGGGCGCGACGTGGACGTGCCGGGGGTCCAGCGGCTCGACCAGCCGCTTGATCGCGCCGCCCTTGCCCGCGGCGTCCCACCCCTCGAAGACGATGCACACCGGAGGCCCGAGCCTGCCCTCGTTGAGCTGCCCGCCGTTGATCAGCCGGAGGTGCAGCAGGCGGCGCTGGGCCCGGCCGAGGCGTTTCCCCTCCTCGTCCTTGGACAGCTTGCGCGAGAGGTCGGTGTCCTCCAGTTTCGGGTAGGCGCGGGACGGGACCGGGTGAGCCGCCCCGTTGTCATCGTCACGGCGTCCGCCTCCAGGGCCGTCGTGATGCTCCATGCTCACGTTGCCTGTTGTAGCCGATCCACCAGGGCCGCGCCGACACCAGCGGGAGGGGACGGGGCCGGTGGCGACCCGAGCGGCGCGGTGCCGACCGCCCCGACCACTCGGCGCACGAGGGCCGGCTCGCCGGCGATGACCAGCAACTCCTGGTTGGAAAGGTGGCTCACCCGGCCGACCTTGCGGCCTGACGGGTCGAAGATGCCGATGCGGGCACCGACGTATCGAGCCGAGTCGAAGGCGAGCGTTGCGACCGCACGTCGCCGCGCCGCGCCGTGCGACGACCGTCGGGCGGCGCACATCGCCTCGAGCTCCGCCAGTTCGAGCCAGGACTCGTCGTTGTAGGACAGGACCAACAGGTCACAGTCCACGGTTTGGACCACCGAGGCGAGGGCCGCGGGCATCGTCCGCTTCGAGTTGAACGCCGAATGCGTGGACGGGTCCCGGGCGTCCACCCGTTTGCGAGCCACGCCGTAGGCCTCGGGCGCGTCCCAGGCCACCAACGTCTCCCAGACGTGGTAGTTGGTGAAATACCGGTGCTGGTTGTACGGCGGATCGAGATAGGCGAGGTCGAAGTGGCCCAGCGTCGGTGCGAGGTCGACGGCATCGCCCCGGATTGCCCGACCCGACCCCGCCAGCAGCGCCGGCACCCGCAGCTCGAGCCGGTTGAACGACCGGGGGGCCCACTGCTTCACGTACGCCATCTGCACGCCGGTGGTCGAATCGACCCGGTCCGCGGCCTCGATGAGGCTCGTGAGCAGCAGGGGGAACAGGGGTGACCCCGCATACTCCGAGTCGATGGCGTCCCGCACGGCATCGATCCGAGCGGCGTTGTGCGGTTGGAAGAACCGGGCCTGACGGCTGAACGTCTCGTGGACGTAGCCCGGCGTGCCGGGGATCGCATTGAGGTGGGTGACGGCCTTCTCGAGCGCCTCGACGTCGGCGGCGTCGGCGTCGGCCTCGATGTACGTCCGGGCGAAGGCGTGGGCATAGCGGGCGCTGTCGGCCGCGGTGACGTGCACGCCCTGGGTCTTGAAGGCCTGGGCGACGCGGGTGGTGCCGGTGAAGAGGTCGAGCGCCGTGCGGGCGCCCGCGGCCTCGCAGATCTGCGCGAGGACGGGGACGAGGCGGCGTTTGGAGCCCAGGTACTTGATCACGGGGCGCTCACCTCCCCACCCTACGATGGGCCGCCATGGCGTCCGGGGACCGTGTCGAGCCTCCCGTGACCGGCGAGCGGGCCTCTCGTCCGTCGGAATCGGCAACCTCGCACTGGGTGCGCTGGCACCAGCCGTACGACGATCCCGCATCGAGCCTCTCCCTTCGGTTGCGGACCGTGCAGTCCATGGTGCGCGACGTCCTCGACGAGGTGCCCGCCTCGCATCCGGGGCCGATCCGGGTGGTGAGCCTGTGCGCCGGGCAGGGGCGAGACGTGATCGACGTCGTGTCGACCCATCCGCGGCGGCCCGGAGGTCTCTGCGCTGCTGGTCGAGCTCGACCCGGCCCTGGTCTCCTTCGCCCGGCACCGGGCCGCGACGGCGGGCGTGGCCGACCGGGTCCGGATCGTCGAGGGCGATGCTTCGCTCTCCCGCTGGTACACGGAGGATGTGCCCGCCGATCTGGTGCTGGTGTGCGGCGTCTTCGGGAACATCAGCCGCGCCGACATCACCGCCACCATCGAGGCCATGGGGGGGTTCTGCCGGCCCGGCGGCCACCTCATCTGGACCCGGCACCGCCGCCCTCCCGATGCCACCCCGGCGATCAGGGCCGACCTCGCGGCCGCCGGGTTCGCCGAGGTCGCCTTCGCGGCCCCGGCGGGGACCGTGATGACGGTCGGGCACCACCGGCTCGATGGAGCGACGAGACCCTTCGACCCAGATCGGGTGCTCTTCGCCTTCGTCGGCGACGGATTCGCCCCGGCGTGACGGCGGGCGACCACGAGCCTTGGACGGGGTCGAGCCGGTGACCCCCGACGGGGGAGGCGAGGGACCCGCCGCGCCGGAGACTCCGTCGCAATTCCGGACTCCGATCACCCCCGGGACGCCGCATGTCCCCCCGGGCTTCGACACGACGCCGAAGCTGGCCCGACACCCCCTGCATCCCGTCGAGCTGGTTGCCATGGCGTGGGGCACCGCCCGTCTCGAGCCGGCCCGAGTGCTCGTCCCGGCCCTGGTCATCTTCTTCGTCGACGCGTTCCAGGGCACGTTCTTCACCGAGATCTCCACCGACCACATGGGTCTGGTCTCTCTCGTCGGGGTGGCCGTCTTCGGCGTGTCCACCTTGGGACTCACCCTCTACAGCGGTTTGCTCGAGCGACTGGTCGGTGCCGTCGAGCGCGGCCAGGCCCCTCAGCCCGTGGCGCACGTCCTGCGCACGCTGCCTTGGTTCCGCCTTCTGCTCGCGGAGGCCGTCCTCGTCGTCGCCGACGGCATGGCCGGCGCGTTGCTGGCCTTCCCGGGCCTGATCATCGACACGCTCTGCGCCCTCGTCGGTCCGCTGATCAACCTGCTCGACGCCTCGGTCCCCGAGGCCTTCCGGCGCTCGGTGCGTCTCGTCTGGCCGCACTTCATGATCGTCCTCGTGATGATCACGTTGCCCTTGTCCATTGAGCACGAGATCGCCGTTCTGATCAAGGATCTGGTGCCGCACGAACGGGTGTCCCTCGTCTTCTTGACGAACTTCGTCTTGGGCTTGACGTTCGGTGTGGCCCTCGGCCTCGTCGAGGTGTCGCTCGCAGAGCGGCTCGTGAGCGGGGCGCACGGGCCTGGTCAGGGTCTGCGGGTGGAGGACGTGGAGCTGCCCGGGGCGCCCAACCTCTGAGCAGTCGTGGCATACCCGCCATCGGATGACGGCAGGTGCACAATGGCAGGAGACACCGAGGGAGGTGACCATGGAAGAAACGATCCACGGCACGACGATGCCCGTCCTCGAGCTCTCGCTCCAAACGGGCGAGTCCATCGTCTCGGAGGCGGGGGAGTTCAGCTGGATGTCCGACGCCGTCCAGATGCAGACCAACACCGGTGGCGGCATGGGTGGCAAAGGGATCATGGGCGCCGTCAAGCGCGCCGTGAGCGGGGCCTCCTTCTTGATGACGACCTACACCGCCACGGGCGGCCCCGGCTCCATCGCCTTCGCCTCGAAGTTCCCGGGCCACATCCTGCCGATCGACGTGGCGCCCGGCAACGAGTTCATGGTGCACCGGCACGGCTTCATGGCGGCCACGCCGGGGATCGAGCTCTCCATGGGCTTCCAGCAGTCTTTCCGCGGCGGGATCTTCGGTGGCGAGGGTTTCGTCCTGCAGAAGATCGGCGGACAGGGCCGCGCCTTCGTCGACCTCTCGGGCGAGGTGATCATCTACGACCTGGCGGCCGGGCAGACGATGCGCGTGCATCCCGGGCATGCCGGCCTGTTCCAGGCCTCGGTGACCTTCTCCGTGCAGAAGGTGCCCGGGTTGGCCAACCGCTATATGGGAGCCGACGGACACCACTTCGCCGTGCTGACGGGCCCGGGTCGGATCTGGCTGCAGTCGATGCCGTTGCCGATCCTGGCCGGCGCCATCGGCGAGTACCTGCCCGACCGCGACGACCACCATGCCGCCGAAGGCGCCGCGGCGGGCATCGGCGCGACCAAGGTGTTGGGCGACCTGTTCAAGTAGCGCTCAGGTCACGGTGGCGGATCGGGCTGGTTCCACTCGATCCAGCCTGATCCCGAGCGCCCGTCGTCGGTGCGGCACACCGCCAGCGCTCTCGGGAAACGGCTCGTCCGGCCGTCGTCGTTGCGAAGGAGCACGGGCCCGAAGGCCACCGGTGTGACGTCGATGCCGATGTCGTGCGCCGGGGCGGCGGCGATGTCGACGCGGGCCCCCGCGGGAAGCCGTGCTCGCCTACGTCGTCCACCACCGACAGGGCGGTGACGGGATGCACCGTGCCGGGCGTCTGGACGTAGCCGAAGAAGGCCGGCAGGCCCGGGATGCGGATGTCGGCCAGGTGGATCCTGGTGCCGTCGTCGAGGCGCATCGAGCACCAGCACCATCCGAAGGCCCACCAGTCCCGCACGCCCCACGAGTGATCCCGCTGACCATGCCCGTCGACGGGCAGGGTCTCGCCGTCGACGGTGACCGTCCCCGTCACCAGGCACGGAATCTCGTAGCGCGTGGTGGCGACGTAGTGGTACGGGACGCCGTCGGTGGTCCAGGTCAGGTCGAGGTCGAGACCGGTGGGGCGCCCCGACGCCTCGCCGCGCCCGTAGACCTCCTCGGGTCGTTCGATACCCGAGGCGCGGACGCGGGCGGCGAGACGGAACTCCTCGAGGGGGTGGCGCAGGTCGATCTCGACCCGGCCGAGGGGGTCCGACTCGGAGACGAGACTGTTCCCCGGTGGGACCGGTGCGTGGTAGTCGACCGAGCAGACGCCGGGGCGATCGGGCCACACGATCCACGTCGTCCACCACGCGACCCTGCGGTTCGGGTACAGGCCGAGGCGGATCCAGCCGCCGAGCGACCGATCGGCCTGCACGAAGTCGCAGTAGTACGACTCGTTCCACAGGTCGTCGGCATCGGGGGTGTGCCGCCCCTCGTCCGAGGGCAGCACGGCATGGGCCGTCGTCACCGACGTGGTCCGGGATGCAGGGCGGAGGCACCCGGAGGGCCGGGAACCTCGACGACGGGATCGTCGCGGTCGTCGAACTCCGTGCGCAGCGCCCTCGACATCACCGCGTGCTGGAAGTACAGCGTCGTGATGTAGGTGAGTTCCAAGATGGCGACCTCGTCGAGGTGGCGCGCCAATTCGGCGAAGAGCCCGTCGGGGACGCGGCCGTGGTCGTAGACGAGGCAGTCGGTGTAGGCCAGCACCGCCCGCTCGGCGGCGCTGTAGGTGCCCTCGGGTGCGACGCTCCAGGCCGGGACGTGGGCGATCTGCTCCTCGGGCATGCCGAGCTCCCGCATGGACTTGGCGTGTTGGCTGAAGACGAACTGGCTCCCCGCGGCCCAGCCGGCGCGTATCTGGCCGAGCTCGCGCAGCTGGGGGTCGAGGAGCCGGGTCGGGGACTGGTAGAGGCCGAAACCCTTGACGCAGTGGTCCAAGATCTCGGGGCTCAGGGCGAACACGGTCCACCAGTCGCCCGTCGTCCCGTCCCAGCGGCCGGGCTCGGCAACGGGGTCACGGCCCTCGAAGAGCCAGTCGTACATGGTGGTCACGATGGGCGCGGTGGCTTCGTCCTTGGGGACCTGGCGGAGTCGGGGCATCGAGGCGGTCGGCGGGTCTGCTCAGACCGGGGTCGGCTCGGTCGGGAGCTCGGGCTCGGCGGCGAGGTTGGCCTCGACGGACCGGGCCGGGGTGTGGGAGACGTCGGTCAGGCTGAACGCGCGCATCCAGCAAGCGAACTCCAGCAAGATGCCGTCGGGATCCTGGAAGTAGATGCTGCGGACGTAGACGCCCGAGTGCATGGCGTCGCTGATGCCCCACTCGGAGTCGTCGTGGTTGGCGATCTCGGTGCAGTCGATGCCGGCGGCGATGAGCCGGTCGCGGTACTCCTCAATCTTCTCGGGCGCCACGTCGAAGGCGACGTGGTTCATGGAGCCGACGGCACTGGTGAGGTCGCCCTGGTCCGGCCGCGCCGCCGGCGCGCTGATGCCGGGCACCCCGTCGGGTGCGTCGGGGAACCAGAAGAACGCGAGGCAGTCGCCTCCACCGCAATCGAAGAAGAAGTGCTGACCCATGCCTGCCGGCAGTTCGATGGTCTTGACGAGCGGCATACCGAGGACGTTGGTGTAGAAGTCCACCGTCCGTTCCATGTCGCGGCAGACGAGAGCGAGGTGGTTGACGCCTCGTAACTCGAACCCGCCGGTGTTGCTGGTCATCGGCCTGCCCTCCCTTGGCGCCCCCGGGGGGCTGCCCTCCCCGTGGCCACCCGCAAACCAGGATAGGCCGTGGTCCGGGCGCAGGCTCAGGTCGTGGCGATCCCGACCATCGGTGCGTTCAACCGGTGGCCACCCATGGAACCCAAGAAGGGCGCATCGCCGAAGGTGAAGATGCCGCCGTCGGCGCCCTGCAGCCAGTACCCCGCACCGTCGGTGGTCGCGGCCATCCCGACGACGGGCGCGTTGAGGGGCTGACCGTACATGGACCCGTACGGCGCGGCATTGCCGAAGTCGGCCACGTTGCCGTTGGCGCTGACCAACCAGTACCCGCGTGAACTGTGTGTCCCGGACAGCCCGGTGATGCGGTAGCCGCCCGGTGCGAACGTGGGCTGGCCCCAGAAGCTGGCGTTGCCGTAGTGGAAGACCTGGCCGTTGGCATCCGCCAGCCAGTAGCCGCCGCCGAGGTAGGACGGTGCCGCGGCCGTGACCGGATAGGCAAGGTTGTCGCCGCCGGCCGAGCCGTAGAACGGCGCGTCGCCGAAGGCGAACACCCCACCGTCGCTGGCGACCAGCCAGTAGCCCCGCCCGGTGATCGTGGGGATCAGGCCGATGACCGGCTTGTTGAGCACCATGGCACCGGTGGAGCCGTAAAAGCCGGCGTCACCGTAGGCGAAGACGCCTCCGTCGCTCGCCACCAGCCAGTAGCCACGGTGGTCCGGAGTGGGTGCGAGGCCCACCACCGGTTTGTTGAGCTTCATGGACCCGGTCGAGCCGTAGAAGCCCGCGCCGCCGAAGGTGAAGACGCCCCCGTCGGCCGCGACCTGCCAGTAGCCGGGCGCGGGATCGGGCGTCGCCTGGCAGGTGGGACTGGCGGCGGGCACGGCGCCACCGGCAGGGTCGGGGGCCAGCGACGGGACGCCGCCGGGTGCGGAGAACGAGAGATCGGCCAGGTACATGGGCCGGATGCCGCACGAGAAATAGCCGATCGTGCCCCCCTGCCACGCGGCGAGCGCCATGACGGCCTGTCCCGAGGGCAAGGTGTACACGTCCGGGCCACCGGGGCCCGACATGCCCGTCGAGCTGGTGAGCAGCGGGTTCGCGTCAGTCGCGTCCTGACAGGGCCCGGCCGGACCCGTGCACGTTGCCCACCCGATGGCGTAGGTGGATGCCCCTTCGTCGCTGCCTGAGTAGAAGAGGTAGTACGTGCCGCCGCCTCCGGTGGCCGGCTGGAAGTACATGTCCGGCCCCTCGATGATCCCGCTCTGCCACGGCTGGGCGGACGTGAGGAGCTGATTTGGAGTGGTCCCGTTCGTGGGTCGCAGGTCCGAGTCGAGCGGCACGGACCAGAGGGATGTTTGGCCCAGCCCGATGTTGTTGCCGTCGCTCTTCCAGATGAGCCAGGAGCTCCCCGACGAAGGGTCGGTAAAGATGTCGGGGTCGATGCTGCCGCCATAGTTCCCGTTGTCGACGGTGCCGCCGACGTCGATGCCGTTCTGGCACACGGCGGGGGTCGTCGACGTGTCGGAGTAGGGGCCGAGCGGGCTGGTGACCGGAGCGGTCGCGATCCCGATGCACTGGTCTCCCGTGGATGCCTCGGTCGCCGCGTAGTACATGACGAATTCGTTGGTCGCGCTGTCGTAGGCCACGGAGGGTGCCCACGTGTCGCCCAGCTGGGCCCACGAGCCGAGATGTCCTTGTGGGAGCGCGTCGGAGCTGAGGGGGGTCCAGGTGACACCGTTCGTCGAGACTGACTCCTGGATGTTGACACTCTGGCCCGGGGCGGCGAAGGACTGGGTGGCAAACGCGTAGTAGGTGCCACCCCAGTGCAGGATGCTCGGGTCCGGGAAGTCGCCGGCATGGACGGGGGCCCAGATGCCGCCCGAGGCCGCGACCGGCGTGGCGGCGAAGCCCGCAACGGCTCCGAGCGTGACGATGGCCAGGAGCACGGCGACCAGCCTCGTGAGGAAGGACGTCGAAGATCCCCCAACCCGCCACGGCATGGTGTCGAACATATCGCCTGGGCGCACTCTGCTCAGGGCATTTTCGTTACGGTCGTGTGTCTTCCGCGCGGACGGAAGCCTGCCGAGGTGTCCGGGACGGCGGCACCGCGCTCAGCGGAGGCGGGCGATGACAGCTCGCAGAAGAGGGCGATGACAGCTCGCAGAGGACGGACCCTTGGAACATCCCGGTCGTGATCGGCGAGCCCCGACCCGGCTGACCGTGTGACCCACGCCCGTCGATCGGGTGCCCGGAGGACCGCGTCGGGAAGGGGCGGTACGATGCGGCCAATGTCGATGGAGCCCGCTGGCTCGCCCGTTGGAGACACCGATGCCGGGGCCGCCTCAGCGCCGGGTGCGGGCGACGCCGCCCTCGACCTGAGCATGGCGGTGTCCCAGCTGGCCTCCAACAGCACCGACCTCCGGATCATGCTCAAGCTGCTGGTGTCCCAGCTGGCGGGCGTCCTCGGCGACCGCCTCGTGACCGAGCGCGCGGGGCGTCTCCGTAAGTCCGACGAGATCAAGGCGGTGCGGATCACCCTCGGCGACGACACCCTCGACGCCGTCGTCGAGGGCGCGTCGGTGCGCTGCAGCATCGGCCACTCGTCGGGGGGCATCAGGATCCGCAGCGAGCAGGTCGGCATGGACGCGTGGCTCACGAGGCTCCTCACCACGCTGCAATCGGAGGCTGCCCACAGCGAGCAGACCCGTCTCGCGCTCGAGAACATCGTGATCGGAGGGTCATCGTGACCGACCAACCACTGGAGGCCGCGCCGGCGCCCGAGGGCGACGTCCCGCACGACCTCCCGAAGGATGCCACGCACCGGCTCAAAGAGCTGGAGCACGGCCTCTTCACGAGTGACCTCTCGGTGAACGAGTTCCTACTGGTCAAGGAAGCGGGCTTCCACCCCCTCGGGTTCGTGATGGGCTCGTCGATCTACCACATCGGCATCCAGACCCGAAAATGGGGTGAGAGCCAGGAGCTGACCAAGCTCACCGAGGCGATGTACACGGCGCGCGAGCTGGCCATGAACCGGATGGAGGAGGAGGCCGAAGAGCTGGGTGCCGACGGCGTCGTCGGCGTGCGCCTCGACGTCAATTACTACGAGTGGGGCAACGACTCGGCCGAGTTCATCGCCTTCGGCACCGCGGTCAAAGCCGAGGACGGGTCGTCCTATCGCAACGCCCTCGGCAAGCCGTTCACGTCCGACCTCTCCGGCCAGGACTTCTGGACGCTGATGCAGACCGGCCACGTGCCTCAGGCGCTCGTCATGGGCACCTGCGTCTTCCACATCGCCCACCGCAAGCTCACGCAGGCGCTCGGGTCCATGGGACAGAACGTGGAGCTGCCCAATTTCACCCAAGCCCTGTACGAAGCCCGCGAGCTGGCCATGACTCGGATGCAGGACGAGGCCGGCCGGCTGAACGCCAGCGGCATCGTGGGCGTGCGACTGGAGGAGAAGTCCCACCAATGGGGTTCGCACACGATCGAATTCCTGGCGCTGGGCACCGCGGTGACCAAGAGCAGCGGTGACGTCACCCTGCCCAAGCCCACCACCATCATCTCCCTCGACAACTGATGAGCGAGGTTCCGGGGAGCGACCTGCCCGAGGCTGCAGTCCGCCGCCTCGAATCGAGCGCCTTCTCGTCGGGCCTGACCGTTCCTGACTTCGCCGCCTGCCTCGACCTCGGGCTGGAACCCGTGGCACTCGTGCAGGGCTTCTGCGTCATGCAGTGGGGCTGGTACGGCCCGGGTTCGGGCTTCATGCGCGGGATGTCCCCCTACACCTACGGTCAGCAGAGCCCAGGGGCGTACTCGGAGACCTATCGCTGTCCCCACGGCTTCGTCTCCAACGACCATCGGATGTGGGGTCAGAACCTCGAACAACCCTGGGTCGAAGAGGCCTGGGCGCAGGGCTATGGAGCGGCCTACGGCCGCATGCTCGAGGAGGCCGAGTCCCTCGGCGCCCACGGTGTCATCGGCGTCGTGGACAGGGTCTCCAACGTCGCCGACACCGGGACGACCGAGTTTCACTTCCTCGGCACCGCCGTCACCGTCGAGGGCGGCCCCCCACCTGCGGGCGGGACGCCGTGGAGCACCTACCTGGCCGGGCAGCGGCTGACCAAGTCGATCGAGGCGGGGTTCATGCCGGTCGCCGTGGTGGCGTCCCTCGCCTCGGTCCGGGTGTGGGCCTTCTGCATGACCGAGTACTACATGGAGGGGAGGATGGGTTGGGGGGGCATGTCGCAACCGACGCTCGTGGAGCAGGTGAGCAAGGCCCACATGGCGGTGCGCCAGCTCGCCCGCAAGCACGTGCGCCAACAGCTGGCCGGCGACGAGCTCCACGGGGCGATCATCAACGTCGTGACCAGGGAGCTCTCCGAGGGAGACGAGGTCATCGACTGCACGCTGCGGGGCAACCGGGTCAGGCGCTTCAAGGACTTCGATCCGGTGCCGCTGCCGAGACCGACGGTGCGGCTCGCATGAGCGCCGGGAGCACGCCCGCCGCCACCCCTGACGTCCGCGCCGAGATGCGCCGCGGGGCCGAGGTCCTCGCCACGCCGGCCCCTCCCTCCAAAGAGCGCGGCATCACCTCGGATCTGTCGGTGGACGAGGCCCTGCTCCTGCATGCCGCGGGCTGGGAGCCCCTCGACCTCGTCTGCGGAGTGGCCGTGGTGTCGGTGCCCGTCGGGGTGTGGAACTGGGGGAGCGGCGCGATCTCGCTCGCCTCGGACGCGCACGACGCCGCCGTCGACCAGGCCTCGCGGGTGCTCCGCAGCGAGTGCGGGAAGGTACACGGTCACGGCGTGGTCGGCGTGCGGTTCGAGGTGGCGGTGCGGACGCACCACATCGACGTCGAGCTCGTGGGGACGGCGGTCCGGCCCATGGACGGCAAGGACGCCCGGGGCGGCGACGCCGCCCAGGCCATGCCCTTCGTGTCGGATCTCTCCGCCCGCGACTTCACCCTGCTCCAGCGCGCGGGCTGGATGCCGGTCGGCCTCGCCTTCGGTGCCAGCTTCGTGTACGCCCCGCGGCGCACCGCCGGCACCGCGATGAAACAGAAGACGCAGAACGTCGAGCTGACCAACTACACGCAGGCCATGTACGCCGCGCGGGAGTCGGCCATGGAGAAGATGCAGCGCTCGGCGCTGTCGGCCGGGGGCCAGGGGGTGGTCGAGGTCAAGGTCACCGAGGGACCGATGAGCTTCGCCCGCCATGCCGTGGGGTTCACCGCGTGGGGGACGGCCGTCCGCTTGCTCGCCGAGTCCCACCAATTCGTGCAACCCGAGATGATCCTCCCGCTCGACGATGCCGTCGTCACCTTCGAAGCCGAGAGCTTGCGGGGCGACGGCGGGGGCCGGGGACGGCGCCGATGAGCGCCGAACGGGAATGGGACGCCTGGGCCCACGCCTTCGAGTCGGTCAACGGGCCCGACGAGTTCGCCGCCCTCTTCGCGCCCGGTGGCAAGTTCTGCGACCCGGTCACGCCCTGGACCAGCGACGTGCGCAAGGTGGCCCGGGACACCGACGCCATCTTCCCCGACTGGTCGCAACGGGTGGAGCGGATCAGGGGCGGGGCGGACTGGGCCGTGTTCGAGTGGACGGGTACCGGCACGTTCACGATGGGCGACGGCCGGCCGGGCATCCGGATCACCATGCAGGGAGCGACCGTGATCGACGTGGACCTCGACGGGAAGATCACGTCGTGGCGCGACTACCTGGACACCAACGAGCCGACGCAGCAGATCCAGGCCGGCCTCGAGGGCGAGGGCGGCGGCTCCTCCGACGGCGGCGGGGACGGGGACGGCGACGGGGACGGCGGCAGCCGCTAAGAGGGTCGAGACGGGAGGAGCCGGGCGGCCCGAGGGCCGGAGACGGGCCGGGGGCCAGTGACGGCCTGGGGGCTGGGACGGCCTGGCGGCCGGGGTACCTTTCGCAAACTGTAAACGAAAGGGTTTGTCGTTTCCGGGAAAGCAGCCCCTCGAGGCATCGGGTGGCTCCCCGGCAGGCGAGCGGCAGTCGTTTCAGGCCTCCTCGGCCACCGCCTTCACGTGGGTCATGCGGGCGTCACGGGCCTCGTCGTACTCTTGGGCCGCCTTCTCGTCGTCGGCCATCTCGGCGTCGATGTCCGTTTCGGCGAAGCCGATCACGCCCATCTCCTCGAAGGCCGTCCGCAGCTTCGGACCCCACAAGCCGATGTCACGCAGGATGGGCACGATGCGCATGAACAAGAAGCTGCGGAACACCCGCAGCGTCTCGCTGTTCTCCACATAGGTGCCGATCTCGTCGGGCAGCTCGAGGCGCTCCCAGATCTCCTCGCCGAGGAAGCGGTCGCGCATCAGGTAGCAGGCCTCGATGCAGAAGGCCTCACGGTCGTCACGCTCGGCCTGGGTGAGCTGAGGGTAGTAGTCGCGGAGCGCGAGACGCCCGAACATCACATGGCGGGCCTCGTCCTGCATGACGTAGGCGTTCAGGGCTTTCGCCAGCGGCTCCTGGGCGTTGTTGCGGATCACGCCGAACGCCGCCAGCGCCAGCCCCTCAATGAGCACCTGCATGCCGAGATACGTCATGTCCCACCGGCTGTCGGCGATGACGTCGTCGAGCAGTGCCTTGAGGTACTTGTTGAGCGGGTAGACCAGCTGGACCTTTTCGTGCAGGTACCGGCTGTACACCTCGACGTGCCGCGCTTCGTCGATCACCTGAGTGGCGGCGTAGAACTTGGAGTCCATGTCGGGCACGGTCTGCACGATCTTGGCCGTGCAGATGAGGGCACCCTGCTCCCCGTGCATGAACTGGCTGAAGCGCCAGGCTTCCACGTGACGCCGCAGCTCGCCCTTGCGCTCGCTGGACATCTTCTCCCACCAGTCGGTGCCGAAGAGCGGGTTCATCTCTTCGGGCATACCAACCGGGTCACTCAGGTCGACCTCTTGGCTCCAGTCCAGCCGGTCGCTGCCGATCCACTGGCGCCGTGTGCCCTTGTCGTAGAGCCGCAGCAGTTGGTCCCGGCCGCCGGTGTAGTCGAAGTCGAACATGGTGGTCGCCGGCGACTCGATGCCCCACTTCGGCTCGAAGGCGAGGTCCGAATCGATGCTCGACGGGCTGGTGGTCATGCGGCCCCCTAGGTCAGGTCCAAGTGCGGCTGTGGCGACTTCCGCCACTCGCGCGACGCTACCTCCCCGCGGCGAAGCATCACGTACCGAGGGCCGCTCCGCCGCTCCGCCGGACCAGGGAGCGGGAGGCAGGCACCGCCTCGGTGTCAGCGGAAGTCGAACGCGACCTTGATGGCGCCACTCTCTTCCTGATTCGCCAGCACCGTGAACGCATCGCGCCACTGTTCGAGGCGGAAGGTGTGGGTGAGCATCCCGGTCATGTCGATACGGCCCTCGTCGGCCAGGCGCAGGTAGTGCGCGATGCCGTGCATCCGTACGCCGTCCACCTCTTCGACCCCGAAGGCGTTGGACCCGACCCAGGAGATCTCCTTGAAGTACAGGGGAGACCACTCCCAGCGTTCCGGTGCGTTCACCCCAGCTTTGACCATTGTGCCGCGAGTCTTGAGGAGCCGGACGCCGACCTCCGAGGTCTGCGACGTCCCCACCGTGTCGTAGACGACGTCAAAGCCACCGGGATGTGCCATGGGGAGGGCGCCGTCCTCGAACTTCTGCAAGACCCCACCCGACCACGCTGCAGCCTCTTCGAGGAGTCGGTCGACCGGGAAGGGATCGACGACGGTCGCACCGAGCCGGCGGGCCAGCGCGGCCTGGGCCGGCCAACGCGCAACGACCATGACCTCGACGTCGGGATAGAGCGCGCGGACGATCGCCGCGGCACAGCTTCCCAGTGCGCCGCCGCCGTAGACGAGCACCTTCCCGCCGGCCGGCGGTGGGTGCCTCGTGACCGAGTGCAGCGACACGGCGAAAGGGTCACCGATGACGGCCACCTCGTCGCTGAGGTTCTTGGGCACCGGGATCAACATCGATTCGTGCGCGGGCAGGTATTCGGCGAAGCCTCCGGGCGCATCCCTCGATGTCCCCGTGTGGATGCCTGGTGCGATCGGGCCTTTCGCGAAGTGCCAGCAGAGGCTGTAGTCGCCCGCCTGGCACGATGCGCAAGGCGGGTCGATGCCACGAGGGCCGCAGGACAACCAGGGGTTGAGCACCACACGCTGGCCCACCTCGAGCGTGGTCACCGCCGGGCCGACCTCGACGACGTCAGCGACGACCTCGTGGCCGAACACGGTCGGCAAGGAGAAGTATCCGCTCATGGGGCTGTCTTCGAAGCCGCCCCCGAAGTCCATCAGGACCGTCTTGGCGTCGGACCCGCAGATGCCGGTCAGGCGTGTCTTGGCCACTGCCCAGTCCTCGCGGATTACCGTGGGCCGTTCCAGATCCTCCAGACGCATGGGCGTGCGTGAGAGACCCACCATGAGGTGATTGGATCCTTCGGGCGGGGCCCACGACTCGGGACGGACGCCGTAGAGAAGACCTTGCATGGTGACGCTCCTAATTGACGAGGTCGGGCGGGCCGACGCGGAAGGCCGACAGGGCGGGGATAACGCCGCTGTTGTTGGAATTCGTTGCGTCGAGGACCAGCCCGAGGGCGATCAGCACCAACCAGCCGAACCCGATGATGATGCCTGCGATGGCGAGCCCGTCGCCGCGCTGCGTCCCGTTGGACCGCCTGATCTGGGAGTGGGCGACGAAGCCGAGGATGATGCCGGGGAAGACGGGCAGAAAGAACAGGCCGGCGCACGAGCAGATCAACGAGGCGACGGCCAGTCCGTTCGTCTTCGGGGTAGCCGCAGTGCCGGCGCCATGGGGCGGAGACTGCCCGTAGCCTCCGGCGGGGTACGGACCTCCTGGACCGTAGGAGGCGGAACCGGAGCTCGGTGCCCCGGGCGGGGTCGACGCCGCGCCGTAGACGGACGCCGGCCCCGAGGGGCCTGGCGCCCAGGACTGTGTCGGCGGCATCCCGGCTGGTCCGGCGTTGGGTGGGCCCGTCCACAGCTCGGGCGGGTACCACTTGCCGTCAGATGCCAACCACCATCCGGGACCCTGTGCGGTGTCGCTCATGCCGTGACCGTTCCGTGTGCGCCGAGCTGCATCTTGGAGCATACGGGGCAGGCCCCTCGCCTGCCGGGGCTCAGGGGACGTATGGGCAGTGCCGACACCCCGACTCGCAGCAGAACCCGCGGGCGGCGAGATACCCGGCGGTCAACACCATCAATCCCGAGCACGGGTCGGTGTATGTGTCGGCTCCCGAACGTAAGGCGTCGTCATGCGCCCGGATGATCTGTGGATAGGCGGGATCGCTCGCCGACAGCCGATCGTGATGCGGCTCCGAGAGTGGCCGGTCCGCCAGTCGTTCGGCCCTCGGCGTGCGCGCTATCTCCTTGCGGCCCTCTTGGCCGGCGACTTGCGCGCCGTGGTGGCCCTCTTGGCCGGCGACTTGCGCGCCGTGATGGCCTTTCTGGCCGGCGCCTTCCTCGCTGCCGTCCGGGCTGGAGCCTTCGCCGCTACGGGCGCATCCGACTTCCCGGCGGCGGCGACAGCGGCGTCAACGGTCGGAAAGGCGCCCTTCTTCAGCTTGGGTGCCTTGGCCGGGGCAAGGACGGCGTCCTTGAACGCCTTCACGGGCGTGATCCGGGCCTTCTTCGACGCCTTGATGCGGATGGCCTCACCCGTGGCTGGGTTGCGGCCCATGCGCGCCGGTCGATCCACTTTGACGAACTTGGCAAAGCCCGGGATGGAGACCGGCTCGCCTTTCGCAACGACTGCGGTGACGACGTCGGTGAACCCGTCGATGACACCAACCACGGTTTTCAACTCGACATCGGCCTGGACCGCGACGGCTTTTGCTAGCTCTCGCTTGTTCATGGGGCCTATTGTTGCCGACGCGCGCCCTGCAATGCACATCCTTGAGGGCCCAAATGCTCATTTTTCTGCTGAATGACGCTGGATCCGGGTATACGGACGTTCGTTTTGCGCCCGTTGGGGCGCCGCACCCATGGGGCCTCAGGGGGGCGGTGGCAGCATTTGTCCCCAGTAGGGACGGGCGTCCTCACTCTTCTCGAGAAGGATGATCACCGTTCCCCAAGGATCGTGGCACCAGGTCGTCCGCAGCCCCGCCACGTCGGCGATGCCCGCGGTCAAGAACTCGACGCCGCGTCTCTCGAGCTCGAGTCTGGTCGCGGCGATGTCGTCGCACAGCACGCCCACGTGTGTGATGCCCACTCTGGTCACCGAGGTCCGACCCGGCTCGGGTGGATCGACGTCGGCCGTCGGATACTCGATCAGCTCGATGACACGGTCGTCGGCCCCGAAGCCCACGATGGCTGCCGTGACGACGACGGGTGAGGGAACGAGCTCCCCCATGTCCTGTTCGATCTGGGCGCCCTTCATCCGATAGGGCGGAGAAAGCACCCGGAGGCCGAGGACATCGGAGTACCAGGCGGTGGCGGCGCGTGCGTCGGGCACGCAGATCGCGGTGTGGGCCAACCCGGTGAGCATGACTGGTCAGCGTACGGCGGGAGGAGTCAGCTCCAACGTGCGATCTCGTGCCGCAAGCGATTGGTCCAGTGGCGCAGGTGCACGTTGAAGCGGCGCTCGGCCTTGCGCATCACGATGATGCCGACGAAGACGAGCGGCGCCAAGACCGCCGAGAGGGCACTCAGAGCGATGACACGCAGACCCTTTGACCTGCTTTGGGCGGCATCCATGACCAATAGTCCTACACCGTGGCGACGCGTGCGGACCAGGGCCCTTTGGCACTAGGAATAGCGGTGTGAGTGTGACCAAGTGAGCAGCGTGGACCCTGGAGAGGACCCGGGCGGCACCGCCGAGGCCGATCCGGGGCAACCCGAGATTCCGAAGAAGAAGCCTCGCGCCCGTCGGACGCGCGGGATCACCGCCTGGGTCCTGATCGTCCTCGCGTCGCTCCTGATCCCGGTCTCGGTGATCTCCGTCTGGGCCATCCGCACCGTGACCAACACGGACCAGTACGTGGCCACCATGGCCCCGTTGGCGCGGAATCCCGTCATCGTCGACCGCCTGGCGACGAAGACCACCGACCTGCTCTTCTCATCGCACGTGGTCCAGAACAAGGTCGAGGACGCGCTGCCTGCGAAGGCCAAGACCATCGTCACGCCGATCGTGAACGAGCTGCACAGCTACATGTACGGGCTCGCGCTCAAGTTTTTCGAGAGCCCGAAGTTCGGGCAGCTGTGGGACACGTTGAACCGACACACCCACGACGCGGTCGTCGACGTCCTCACCGGTAAACAGTCGGCCCTCACACAGAAGATTGAGAAGGGCGGAGCGATCGTCCTCAATCTCACGCCCAGCATCAATCAGGTGATCGACAAGGCCAATCCGCGGGGCATCACGGTGTTCAACCCCCTCAAGGCGGCGTTGGGCACGGGCGACAACCTCGGCCTGACCGTCGTGTCGAAGGACCAGGTCGCCAAGTTCTCGGGCTGGTTCAACCTGATCGTGAAGCTCAAATGGGTCATCCCGGTCGTCTCGTTGGTGCTCGCAGCGCTCGGCATCCTCATCGCCGTCCGGCGCCGCAAGACGCTGCTCAGGATGGCGATCGGCGTCAGCCTGGTCACGGTGGTGATCCTGGCGGGCATCTCCCTGGGGCGAATTACGTTCGTGAATCAGGCGGCCAAGCACCGCTTGGACACAGGCGTGGCCGGCGCCCTCTGGGACACTCTGCTGGCGTACCTGAAGACCGACCTCCGCTGGACGGTCCTCATCGCCGTCCTCGTCGCCTTTGTCGCGTGGGTGGTCGGCCCGGCCCGCTACGCCGTGTGGATTCGCTCGACCTGCGCCAGGGGCGGCCGTTGGGTGGGCTCCCAGACGCACGAGTTGACGGCGGGCGCCGGGCAGGCTGCCGCCGGTTCGGAGCGAGCCCGCCGTTCGGGGGGTTGGATATTGGAGCACCTCAACGGACTGCGCATCTTCGGGGTGGTCGTGGCCGGGCTGCTCGTTGTCTTCGGCGGCAACCTGACCGGGTGGGGCCTGCTGGTGATCGTGATCGTGCTGGCCGTGTACCTGGGCCTCCTGCAACTCGTCGCCGCCTGGGCCCGCAGGGTGTCGACGCCGGCGGGCACGGCGTAAACCGACGACCGCTTCTTCGAGAAGGTCCATTGTTGTCTTCGCGCGGTTCAGCGAATTCTGCGATTCCTCCTAGGTGGCACCCAGGCTGATACCCGAATTCTTACGTCCCCTTTATGCGAGGCCCGTAGGGTGGACGTCATGCACTTGAGGAGGCGATTCGGTCTCGCGGCCATCGTCGCCGCCGCGGTGGTCGGAGGCTTCGTGCCCCACGGCGTGGTGTCGGGCGCCGAAACGACGGCCACCGAGATGGTGCACATGGCCCAGTCCCCGGTCTCCATGCCGCTGAACTGTATGGACGTCACCTGCGGCAAGGGCAGTCCCGCACCCGCAGCACCAACACCCACGGTCGCCCTGATCGCGGTGCTGGGCGGGATCACCGTCGCGGCCGGCGCCATCACCACCATGCGCCGTCAGCGGCGCCGCCAGGTCGAGGCCTTGCCCGCCGGCTCCCGCGACCCCCTCTTCCACCCCCCTCAGTTCTCCTAACTCGAAACTGCGCCTTCGGCGCGCCTGCCGCCCCAAGTGGGAGGGCGTGGCTGCGCCGTCTTCATCAGCCGGGAGGTCCCCACGACCTCCGTATCGAGTTTCCGAGCACGCGCAAACCGCGCCCGCTCGAGTCAATAGAGGAGAAAGAAATGTCGAAATCCACCGCCGGGCCGACTCGATCGGCCCGCAACAACGCGAAGAATGCATTCGGCCCGCGCCCGACAGGGGCGGGCACCGAGGCCCGTCCGCAGGGGCGGTCCAGCCGAGCCGGGAGCGCGACGGCCGCCAAACCGAAGGCCACCACGTTCCGCTCCCGGCACCCGATGCTCGCGGCACTCGTGCCCGTGGGATTGGTGCTGGCCGTCATCATGACGATGATCGTCATCAAGGCCACCGGCGGCGCCAGCCCCTCAGCCGCGTCGACCTCCCACCTGACGGGCGGTTCAACGGCACCAGCCTCGGATCCCGGTACCTCGCAGCTTTCGCCAAACGTGCTTGCTGCGCTGGCGGTGTCGCCGGCGACCCTCGATGCAGTGGGCGGAGGGGAGGCCCTGGTCCCGCCCAGCAGCGTGGGCGGGAGCGGCACCGTCCTGCGCGGAGCCAACGGGAAGGCCGAGATCACCTATATCGGTGCCGAGTACTGCCCCTACTGTGCGGCTGAGCGCTGGGCGCTGGCGGTCGCCCTATCGAGGTTCGGGACGTTCTCCCACCTTTCGGGGACGCATTCCTCGGGAACCGACGTCTACCCCAACACCCAGACCCTGTCGTTCTATGGTTCGAGCTACTCCAGTCCGTACGTCGACTTCCAGCCGGTCGAGGAAGCCACGAACCAACAGGTCGGTGGCGCCTACCAAAACCTCCAGACGCCGACGGCGGCCGAGAGTGCGCTGCTCAGCTCGTCCGACCCGCAGGGCAGCATCCCGTTCGTCGACATCGGGAACAAGTACGTCATCGTCGGCGCCAGCTACTCGCCTCAGCTGTTGCAGGGCCTGTCACGGTCCCAGATCGCGGCCCAATTGAACGACCCCGCGAGCCCGGTGGCGCAGGCGATCGACGGGACGGCGAACAACATCACGGCCGCCATCTGCACCGTCACCGACAACCAGCCGAGCAGCGTGTGCAACACGCCGGCCATCACGGCCCTGGTCAAGAAGCTGGGAGGGTGAGGGTGGGAACGGCGATGACCGCACGACGTGTGCCCAGCTGGGCGAGGGTTGCCGCGCTCGGGCTCTCGCTGACGGCGGTGGCCATCGCGTCGTATCTCACCGTTACGCACTACACCGACCCTGCCGCACTGGCCTGTCCCGACACCGGGATCGTGAACTGTGCGCTCGTGACGACGAGCTCGTGGTCGGTGGTCCTGGGCGTGCCCCTCGCCGTCCTCGGCCTCGTGTGGGCGGTCACGATGACCGCGCTGAGCGTCCCCTGGTCCTGGGACTCGGGCGCCACCTGGGTCGACCGCATGCGGCTGGTGGTGTCGGGCGCAGGCGCGGGCGTGGTGCTCTACCTCGTCTACCTGGAGCTCTTCCGCATCGGTGCGATCTGCCTATGGTGCACGGCGATCCACATCACCGCGGTCTGTCTGTTCGGGATGGTCCTCGTGGCCCAGGCGAGCACTCGGGAGGCGAGTCCCGCCGGCGCCTGACGGCGGGCGACCGTGGGACCTTCGCCTCTGCCGGCCGGCGATCCCACGTCACTTCGGAACGGCGCTTCGGAACGGCGAGGACGTTCGCCGTTCCTTCTCGTCGCGAGCCTCATCGGGCGGGCGCGAGAGCGACCACATGAGCGTGGGGTCTGGTCGCTGCCGTGACGAGCGACAGCGGTCAGCCCCTCGCCAGTCGAGGCCGCGATCTACGGATCAGGTGCTCTCCACGAGAACGGGCTCGTGGGCGCGGCGCTGACGATCCCGGTGGACCGGAACGTGCTCGGCCCCATTGGCGGGAGCCGTAACCGTAGCGGGCCGGAGATGATGGTGCGCCTGGTGGAGGAGCCGGTGCTCTTCGAGGCGCCGTTCGGCTTCGCCCATGAGGTGGCGCGTTTCCTTCTTCGACATGGCGATCAACGGGACGACCGCAATTCCGACCGCAACGAGCATGAGCGGGATGGAAATGATGAACAGTGACATCGAGAACCGCCTTTGAACGATTGTCGTGGATGGCGTCGGATTTCCCATGCCCACCAAGATGAACCAAACGGGAAATGACCGTGCAGGTCACGTGTCGGTTGATTTGGGGAACGACTTGACAGTGATGAGTAGGAAAATGTGAAACGAACCAAACGTGGTGCCGCAGTTGGGAGTTGTCCGCTGGTTGTGGCCATCAGCGGACCATCGGCTGGTCAGACGTCTCCGAGAAGGGCTCGTTGTGGGAACGTTGCGGCACTTCGATCCAAACGGCTCCATGCGGGGTCCGACTCGATCGGACCAGAATCGCGCCAGGACGGGGCCGACTATCCCACCGCTGATCTGTCAGCCCCGTCCGCTAGTCGATCACGATGGATACCCACCAAACGCCAACAACAGAACAGTGGCGGAGAAAAGCAACGATCGAGTTGGACCCCGTGACGGCCGCCAGCCGCCGGTTCCTCGCTTCGATCAGTGTGAACGAAGCCACGATGTTGGCCGCGGTAGACGAATTGCACGTGGCCACCAGGGACGCCGCAGCATGGCTGATGGCGAACCCCTGCCCCGACCCGAAGCTCGGGACACACGTTCCGTGGATGCTGAACACCTGTGCGGAAATCGCCCTCACTGCTCAGCGTGCTGTGATTGATCCTCAGAGCGACACCGAGGCCGTCATGGGCCGTCTCGGACATCTCCTGGCGGTCATCGACCTCCACTCGCAGATGTTGGGCACCTGGTAGCGGATAGGCGGGAGGTCAGAACAGGCTCACCGAGCACGACGGCCCGGGTGCTCCGCTGCTGAGCGGTGCTCTAGCAACGCCGGGGACGACAATCATGACTCGTCGACCGGCCCCCGCTCTCGGCCTCGCCGACGAACCCATCCGAGAGCAGATCGCCCGCTTCACCTTCGCCTCAGCATCACCTCAGCACACCCGGCTCGAGACCGGGCAGACTAAGGCCTTGTGGGGGACTCAGCGACGTTCCGACTCGATGGCCACGTGGCCACCATCACGTACAACCGCCCCGATGTTCTCAACGCCATCAATGCCGAGATGCGCCGCGATCTGAATGACGCCTTCGCACGTTTCCGTGATGACAGAGAGGCATGGGTGGCTATCGTCACCGGTTCTGGACGAGCTTTTTGCGTCGGCGCTGACCTCCGCGACGGAGCTGGGTCCACGGGGGAGTTCGCTGGCACATACTGGGAGAAACCGACCCTCAATTCGTTCGAGAGCGGATGGGAGATCTTCAAGCCCGTCATTGCTGCCGTGAACGGGTACTGCCTGGGGTACGGGCTTACGCTCGCCAGCTGGTGCGACTTCGTCCTGGCAAGCGACCGAGCTGAGTTCGGTCTGCCGGAGGTGAGTCTTGGCGTCCCGGCCATCGTGGCATCGATACGACTCCCGCAGCGCATCAACTGGGCCGATGCCATGGAGCTGCTGCTCACTGGGGAGCGCATCAACGCCGAGCGAGCCCACGCGATGGGTCTCGTCTGGAGAGTGGTGCCTCACGACGCGCTGCTCGACGAGGCAAATGCGCTGGCGAATCGCCTTCTCAGCGGAGCGCCTCTCGCTCAGCGAGCCATGAAGGAGACGGCAATGCGGACTCGGCACATGGCGACCCTGGAGGCCATCCGCTTCGGCGAGACCATGCGTCATGTGGCCGCCTCGACCCAGGACGCGGTCGAGGGCCGACGAGCCGCAGTAGACCACCGGCCGCCGCACTGGACCGGGGAGTGACGAACGTGGCCTTGGACCGGCGGTCTGGGCGCCGCAGAACCTCGTGATCCGCAGAACTCCGGGCGACCGTCCCTGCGCCTGGCTCGAGCGAGCAGGGCTGGCTTTCGGTGCGCCGCCCAAGGGAATCAAGAACCCCGTTGAGATTTTCGAGGATGTGGACTTGGGCAGACGTGGTCGGAGCACCGCTGCACGAGGCGCGCTGGCCTTGGTCTGTCCGCCGGGCACACCCTTTCCGTCGACCGGCTCCGACCGTTCTAACTGGTCTGAGCCAGGATTTCCTTTTTGACTCGCTTCTGTTGAGCCGCCATCAGCGCATTTGCCTCTGGCGGCACGGCAGAGATCTTCGCGGCTGCCGGCGGAAGCGATCCGGCTGGGAGGTCGGTACACGTCGTGTGGAACATCGACTGCTGTGCCGTTGTAATGGAGCCAGGGGGAAGGGCGGCAGGGCTGGCAAATGGGTTCCTGGGCGTTTTCAACCGGGGAGGCTCGACGAAGGGTGGCGTCTTCGAGTTGAGGTCGAAGAAGTCCAACATGTCGTGCGCATTGGCGTCGCGGTAGGTCAGGGCGGGGAGATTCCATTTTGTCTCGACGAACTTCAGGATCGACGTGTGGTCGAACGTCTGATGTGACACGTAGTCCTTCTTCGAGCGGGCCGAGATCACACAGCAGGGCACCCGGAAGCCTGTGTAGTCGTATGCACCGGGCAGATCGCCCGGCTCGAGTTCGGGTGGCACGTTGTCCGGCTTCACCGCTGGTTGGGGGGGAACGTGGTCGTACCAGCCTCCGTGCTCGTCGTAGACCCAGATCAACGCCGTCTTCTCCCAAGCAGGCCCCTGCATCACGGCGTTGATGACCAGGGCGGCGTATCCCTCGCCGACCGTGATGTCTCCGTCCTCCTCTGAGAAATTCGAGTAGGGATCCACCAGGCTGAAGGATGGAAGGTTGCCGGATGCCGCGTCGGCGAAGAACTCACTTACATGGACGGCCTTGGTCGGGTTGTTCAGAAACACGGGCTCAAAGAGAGCACAGGTCGGGAGGTCCGGGTAATAGTCCTTCCATGAGATACCGTGCTCGTTGAGGCGGTCGAAGATCGTGCCGTTAGGGGCATCGACCTTGGAGATTCCCGATACGTCGGTTCGAATGTTTCCGAGGGCGGTGCCGGCAATCAGGAAACGACGATTCGGGTACGTCTGCGCCATCACCGACGAGAAGTAGCGATCCCCGATGGGAAACAGACTGGTCATCGAATAGTAAAAGGGGAGGTCGTCGCGCTCCCAATAGCCCATAGCCGCTCCGCTACACCCTCTTACGAAGCCCATATTGGTGCCGTTGTCAAAGCAAATGTGCGACGCGTTCCATGTCTGCGTGATGCCCGAATCCATCTCGCCGCATGTGTTGGGATTGTGGAACGACTGGACGTAGCCACCGGAGGGATTCGGGTTGTAGTTGAGAGGTTTGCCATCTGGGCCGAGAGTGAGCCCGTCCCCGCGACCCAACATGCCCAGGTGGTCATCGAACGAATGGTTCTCCATCATGAGCACAACGATGTGCTCGATCTGCGGCATCGTGTCGATACCGGCCGGACGATGGGGATACGGAAGCGATCCGGGTTGGAGAAGCGATCCATTCGGCCCAAGACCCTTGGCGGCGGTCGCGAGGGCGTAGGCCTCGCTGCCGACGGCCGACGCGAGGCCGGTCGCGGCGAGTCCGCCAGCGACGGTTCCGGCGAGGAGAGACCGGCGCGAGAACCCCTGCGTCCACGATGCATCCCGTCTCGGATCCTCGGTCACCCGCCTACGGTAACCCCGTCGCCCTTCTCTCGTGCTCCTCCGGATCAAGTCCAGGTGCGTGGACCGACCGGGACTTCGAACTGCGTTCTCTTCCCGCCCGTGCCCTATGGGGGATCAGCGAGTCAAGGTTTCGTCCTTTCTTTGACCACGCCGGCGAGACGTCAGGCTTCGGGCAGAGCGGCAAAGTCACGCTTGGTCTTCTTATACCAGCCCATTCCCGATATGGGGTGCCGCCAGCGACCCTTCATCTCTTTCAAGGCGCTTTGATGGGCGTCATCGCCAGCTTCGACCATTTCCCGAAGATGCCTATCTTGTGCCTTTATGACTTCGTCTGCTGTTGCTCCGTGATGAGGGAAATCGCATGGTCCACCCATTTCTTTGCACGTCATTGTCTTCATTTGGCTCTGTCCCTCCTCGTGCCGCCACCGGTGACGCGGGGTGCTGGCAATCGTCGGTCGAATTACGTAGCACCTCGGTGCCGACCACGTTCCGAAGTCATCAGTCGATTGTAAGAAGTGACCCTCAGCGAAGCTTCTCCGATCCTGCTCGGCCTCTGGGGTCACCCGTGTCCATCACGCTGGTGCTCGCAGGAAGCGAAGCTGGTCCGCCGCCCGTCCACGTTCGGGCCGCGAGCCGTAGTGCATCGGACCGCAAATGGACGACGGGTTTGCTGGCGGGCGAGATGACCCCGGTGCCTCCGAGGCATGATCCTTTGGGACGGTGGTGACGGAAATGAGCCTGGCGCGGCTGGTGTGGCAATTCGGAGAGCCGGTGCACGCGGTGACCTACTTCGCCCCGGAGACCCGGGACCGTACGGACAGGCTCGGCCTCAAGGGCGGCTGGATGAGCTACTTCGGGTGTCGCGCCGCCCCGCTCGGACCGGTCGTGCCGGAGGTGGTGTGCGCTGTCTTCTACAACTTCCACCCCCGTATGGTGGAGCGGGCCATCCCGGATGCCTGGGGATTCGCCAGCCCGCAGCAGCTGCTCGACGCTCGGCTCGACGCGATCGACGAGATCCTCCGGCGACTCCTCGGCGACGCCGTCGCTTCGAGAGATGTCCGGCGGGCGGCGGACCTCGCTCGTGCCGCTATCGACCACTGTGACTACGCCGGCCGTCCGCTCGGCGCCGCGAACGCCGCTCTGAACCCACCGTCAGTCGCTCACCTGTCGCTCTGGCAGTCACTGACCACCATGCGCGAGCACCGCGGCGACGGGCACGTGGCCGCCCTTATGGAGGCCGGCATCTCTCCGTGCGAGGCGCTCGTGCTGCAAACTGCGACGGGGCGCTCGGACGCCGGCGCTCTCAGGAAGAACCGCGGCTGGAGCGAGGAAGAATGGGCGGCCAAGGTTCGAGCTCTACAGGAGAGGGGATGGATTCACATCTCCGGTACCGTGACCGACGCCGGCCGCGTGGCGCGAGACCAGCTGGAGGAAACGACCAATCGACTTGCCGCTCCCATTCTCGCCGGGATCGGGAGTGAGGAGGCCAGAGAACTCGTCGGCCTCTTGCGACCCCTCGCGGAGGTGGTCATGGCGTCGGGCACCGTGTCCGCGCTCAACAACATGGGTCTGCCCTGGCCTCCGATCGAGTACTGACCGCCGCCCAGACTTCCATGAACTTCCGGCGCGTCGGGTGTCCGGCAGTGCGTGTTGAACAGCAGGTCGACCAGCACCACGAGTCCACGCAGTGTCTCATCGACCTGGTGATGTGTGACCAGTTGACGTTGCGGACGAGCGTCGCGGGAGATGCTGGAGCTGTTCTTTCGAGATGTACTCAATTGGAGCTCGTCCCGACCCGACCGCGGCGAGCCTGCGCCACGTGCGCTCAACGACGAGAGGGTAGGTCGTCAGCCCGGAGCCGAACGCAGCGAGGCTTGGTGCATCGAAGGATTCGGCAGTCAGACCCCGAGCGTCGCGGCTCGCAGCTGGGCCGCCAGTGCGGCGTCGCCGCTGATCTCGACCCTGGCCGCCTCTTGGCGGCCGGCGCCGAACATGGTGAGCTCACCCGGGTCGCCGGCGAGAGTGAGGCGCGGCCCGGCGCCGCTCTGCTTCTCGGCCCGTCCCGGCGAGGTGATCACGATCGTGGCGGGGACTTTTTTTGCCATCCCACCGGGGCCCACCCGCGTCCAGAGGGCATCGGCCAATTCCGAGGAGATCGCGCGAGGTTCCCAGGCGCCTTGCGCGCGACGCACGTCTTCCACGTGGATGAAGAACTCGACCGTGTTCATGGGCCCATCGAACGGACGAAGGAGCAACGGCGGCCCCCTCCGCACGGTTTCGACGAGCTTCTCCCACGGCGTGCGATCTCGCACGGCTCGCCTTACCTTGTCCGTGTAAGCGGCCAGAGGGGGCCAGACGAGTCCGGGTCCGCTGTCGGGCCGCCGTTCACGCACAACGAGGTGCGCCGCGAGATCGACCGTGAGCCAACCTTCGCACAAGGTGGGTGCCGAGGAACCCCGCTCGAGAAAGAGGTCGCAGAGGGTCTTGCGTTCCAGCTGAGCCAGGCTGGGAGTGCTCATCGCCACATTCTAAGGACGCAAGGAACCCGAGTGCATCGCGGTTCTGGGCCTATCGAGCACTTCGATCCTCGGATGCTGCCCTCCAAACAAGGACCAATCATGGGTGAGGAGTCGACCGCGAGGAACGGATGAAGTCGACCTCAAGGAACGGATGAAGTCGACCGACGACTGGCCACAATCGGGCAGGAGCACTTGCGTGGTCAGTCAGCTCCCACGGCGAAGAGGCGCGCCATCGGAGAGGTATCGCGATGACGCAGCCGGGGAAACCCGACCCAGCGTCCCACTTGCCCATCAGAACGCGTTCTCGACTCATCGGAGTGCGTCGTGGGTGACGTTGCGGTAGGCCTGCCGTCGCGTGTGACCACCCGCGTTCGACCTGAAATGTCCCCTAGCATGGGTCCGTGCACTCCAAGCTGATGCCAGCGGCCGTCTACGTGGGCGATGGCAGGATCGCAGTTGAGGAGATCCCTTCTCCCGACCCGGCACCGGGAGAAGTTCTCGTCGAAATTGCTGAGTGTGGGATTTGCGGATCAGATCTGCATATGGTCCTTGAGCGTTATGCCAAACCCGGGGCAGTTCTCGGCCATGAGTGGTCGGGCATTGTGGCCTCCGCACCTCATGGCTCCGGCTGGGCTCCCGGTGATCGAGTCGTGGGCAATCCGGCACCGGGGTGTGGTGTGTGCCGGCCGTGCCGACGGGGGCGCCCTTCGGTGTGCCTCAAGCGTGCCCCGGCGTCCTATCTCGGGTACCGCGGTGCGTTCTGCCGATATAAGACAGTTGCGGTCGACGACTTGATCCGGATACCCGATTCTCTACCGACCAGGGTGGCGGCTCTGGCCGAACCGACGGCGATCACCCTGCACGCGCTGCAGCTGGCTGGCGTAGGCCCCGATGATCGAGTGCTCGTCACCGGGGCCGGTCCCGTTGGGCTGCTCATCATCGCCGTGCTGCGCGCTCAGGGGATAACCGACATCACCGTGAGCGAGCCTTCACCTGTTCGGCGAGAGCGGGCACTCGATGTCGGAGCCACCCGGGTGATGACACCCGACATGCTTTTGGAGCCACCCATGACATTGCCGGTGGCGGAGCCCTACGCGGTCGCTTTCGAATGCTCGGGACACGCCAGCGCCGCCGAGGCAGCGCTCGGCCAGCTGGACTATGCGGGGACCTTGGTCATCGTCGGTACCGGGTTCGAACCGCCCCGATTCAACCAGAACCGCTTGATCATCTTCGAGCTCGAGATCGTCGGGGCTTACAACTACAACGACGAGGGCTTCCAGCCGGCGGTGGACCTCCTCGACAGCGGCACGTTACCGGTCCAGTCGTTGATCGAACCCAACGACATTCCGCTCAGTGAGGTGATGGACTCCATGGTGCGACTCTCCCGGGGCGAGATCCCCGGCAAGGTGATGGTCCGGCCGGGTCTGTCGTTATGACAAGGACAGCCTTTGCCCCTCGGATCAACCACGTGGCGATGAGTGTGGATGCCGACGTCCTCGACGATGAAGGCCGTGCCGCCCTTCTCGACTTCTTCTCCGAGGTCTTCGGATGGAGCGAGGGAGACAACAGCACGGAAAAGGGGAATCCATTGATTCTCTATACGGGAGCGTTGGGCCAGTTCCTCTACCTGCTGCCGGCGAAGGACGAATACATGGTCACTCCGAAGATGGACCACTTCGGGATGGAGGTGTCTTCCAAAGAGGAGTTGATGGAGCTGCTGGAACGGGTCAGGGACTACCAGGGCAAAGACGACCGTGTCCGTATCAGCGATATCGGCACCATGACGACGCACCACAACGAAAGCGAATACACACTTACCAACGTCTACATCTGGTTCTTGATCCCCCTGTGGATCGAGCTGCAGCACATCGAGCGACATTCTGAAGACTGACCTCTGGCCGAAACGGGTGAGATGGTCGCCGCCGGACCTCGCCGGGCCGAGTCCGCCGTCGCACTGCCGTCGGGAGCTGTTGTGCCGTTCTCGAGGATGAGCGGTCACGATCATTCCCTCTCCTGCCTGTCTCGGGACGGCTGACCCCGAACGTTGTAACGGGGCCGGATGCATGGTTCCGGACCGACCAAGCGGTGCAGTTCGACGAGGCGCGACGATCGACGGGGACTGGTACCTTGCCCCCATGAGAGGGCGGGTGGCACAACCCGGCCAGAGGGCCGTTGAGCATACGGCGCGCCGCCTCACGATGCTCGTGTTCGCGCTTGGCGTCACCGCACTCGCCTGGTGCAGTTGGCTCTCCGGGCCATCGGGCGCTTCGTCATCCCGAAGCGCCGGAGCTCTGGCCAGATGGCCGATCTACGGGGACGACCTCTCCGGCACCCGCTGGAACAGCACCGAGACCGAGATCGATTCGTCGTCCGTGGCCCGCCTCGTCCCGTCGTGGTCTGAGGCGGGTCTGATCGGCGTCACCGGGACGCCGGTGGTGGTCGGCGGCACGGCCTACTTCGGTGATTGGAAGGGACAGGTACACGCGGTTGAGGCGAGCAACGGCCGTGCATTGTGGACCACTCTCCTGCAGGGTGGGGCTATCGTCGGTTCGCCAGCCATCGTTGGACAACGCGTTCTCGTCGGGATAGGCAAGACGCTGTACGCGCTCGACCGCAGCAGCGGCCGCATCCTCTGGCAGGCGGTTACCAACGCCAACCCCTATTCCCAGATCAACGCATCACCAGTGGTGGTGGGAAACCTCGTGTTCCTGGGGACCGCCCAGTTCGAGGAGGTCGTCGGGAGGGCGCCGTTCACCTTTCGGGGCTCTATCGGAGCTTTCGAGGTCTCGACCGGCAAGCTCGTTTGGAATTTCTACACGACCGCGAACAACGCGACGAGCGGGCCAGGAGAGGGCATATGGTCGACCCCGGCGTTCGACACAAAGCTCGGGCTTCTCTACGTCGGTACGGGCCAGAACCTAGACAACCCGAGCGGACCGCTGGCCGACTCGCTGCTGGCCATCCACTACAAGACTGGCAGGCTGGCCTGGTCGCATCAGTTCAACCACCCCGACGTGTTCAGCACAGCCGACTTTTCGGGGAAAGACGCCGATGTCGGCGCCTCGCCCAACCTATGGGTCTCGAGAGGACAGGCCCTGGTTGGCGTTGGGAGCAAGAACGGCACCTACTACGCCATGAACCGCCAGAGCGGCAGGGTGGTCTGGGAGGCCCATCTCGCCCCTGGCAGCACGTTCGGTGGTGCATTGGGGTCTGCCTCAGTGGTCGGCGACCGGATCGTCGCTTCTTCCAACATCGGTGACCCAGTCTCGAACACCACCACCAACACCTCGGTCGTCACCGCGCTGAACCCCGCGACGGGCCGCTCCGAGTGGACCCGTCATTTCGCGGGCAATGTCTTCGGGCCCGTGAGCGCCGTGACGGGTGTGGCCTTCGTCGGCACCGATCAGGGCGCGATGCTTGCCCTGGACGTCTCTGACGGAAGGACGTTGTGGTCCTTCCGCGCACCCGGCAAGGTCGGCGGCGGGCCCTCCATCGTCGACGGCAGGGTGCTCTGGGGCTACGGATTCACGTTGTTCAGCGGATCCGGTCAGGGAGGCGTGATCAGCTTCACGGTCAGCCCGGCCGGATGAGTGCAGAACGAGCGCCCAGGTTCCGTGAGGTCACCCTTCATTAGGAAGGGGAAGCGCGCACGTGGATCTCGTCGGCTCGGATCGGCTCCGCTCTCGTCCGGGATTTCTTGTAGAGCCGAGGTGAACCCCAGCGCGGACACCTGCTCTCAAATCGGAGCTGGGATGCCCTCCAACGCCCGGCTTGAGTTGAGTCTTGCCCGAGAGCCCGAATAGAAGGGTGACTTCCGTACGAGCGCAGTCTGAAGAGTGAGCTTCTCCCCATCCTCCATGAAGAAGGTCGCATGAAGCTCGCCCTCCGGATTGCGGGCCTGAAGCTCCTGGGGGAAATCGCTCGGATGGAAGGTAAGGCGAAGCCAACCCTCTTCGTTCTGAGCGACGTCAACTACCTCATCAAGAAGCATCTCCATGACTTCGCTTCGACCTTCGACAGCCCACAGAAGTCGGTGATCAGTAAGAGACGCCACGCAAGGCACTGGCCGTCCAAAGAGCAAGTAGTACCAACTCGCAGCAAACACGGGGGACTCACCCGCACGACGAATCAGATAATCCAAATGGTCGAAAGCTGTCTCCACCCCACGTGGCGTTGACCGAGTCGCCGCTTTCCAAGACTTTCCGAATAATGCCATCAGCGCACCCCTCTATCTGTTGCGGCCACTTCGTGTTGCGGCCCATTTCGTGCCGCGGTGAGGGTCGGGTAAAACCCCGCGCGTGGAAGAATTCCGGCGAGAGTTATTGTGGGTCACCGACTCGCGGTGGAAGTCCGACAACACAATCACCGTGCCCTCGAAGCAATTGTAACGACAGAGGGCCGATTCCGAATAGAGCCATTCGGACCGTAGTGTCAACGGCTGCACCGATGTTGGACCTCGACACGGGTGGGCGCAGGTGTCGGCGTACAAGCACCGGCACCGACCACCGTTGACAGATGGTTGTCGAAACTGGGTGCCAATGGTTCAGTACTCGGCCACCCGATCCTGGCTGCAACGCCGGGGAGTTGGCAGAAATGTGGTGACACGACGCTCCCGACGGCCGCCTCTTCGCCCACCGCGCGGGTACGAGCTTTGAGAAGTCACTCAGCACTGTGAAGTCGGGCTCACGCACTCTCGGTGTCGGCGCCACCATGCCTTGCTCCCTGAAAACACCGGGATTGTGCATGGTCAGAGTTGTCCGTGCGTTGGTCGTGTTGAGTCCGACCGGCTCTATGGGGCATCGGTCATGGGTTGTCACAATCATCGGTAGGCGGCGAGATGATTGAATCCCGAGTAGTTGCGCAATCCATCGTGCAGGACGAGCGAGGCTTGCCCGCACGCACACCCATTCGGCCGGTTCCGCCGTGGAGGGTAGGTGGGCTGATCATTGTCGCGCTGGCCGTGGCCCTGCTCGGCACCGGCATCTGGCTGTGCGCCGGGTTCGTGACCTCCGACGGGGGCATCTCAGCTCCTGCCGTCCACGCGACTGAGCAGCCCGCGCCCCGGATCTGGTCGCGCGACGCACTCGTGGCCTCCAACGGGGTCTTGTTGGCTCCGCCCGGTTACACGGCCCAACAGCTGATCTTCGACGACCAGTTCTCGGGGACCAGCCTCGACACCACCAAGTGGAACACGTTCTTGGGAGATCAAGGGCTCGTCTGGAACGACAACGGCAACCTCCCGGCGCCGTACTCGGGGCCGAACGTCCCTGGCGCTGGGAGCGAGGCCCAGATGTTCGGGCCATCGCAGGTTGGCGTCGACAATGGGCTGACCCTGACGGCACAGCGCAACACCAACGCGTACGCGGCCACGTATCCATGGATCAGCGGTGTGGTGACGACCGAAGGGAAGTTCAGCTTGCCGACGGGCGGCTGGTACGTCCAGGTCAAGGCCAAGATGCCCGACCAGTCCCAGGGCATGTGGCCGGGCCTGTGGTTCTTGCCGGGCGTCCCTGGGGCCGCGGCCAGCGAGCTGGACGGCTACGAGGGCGGCTTGCTCGGGAACAGCCCCGACAACGAACAGGGTCACTCCGTCTACTTCACGAACCAGGGTGTGCAGCTCGGGGGCCTGTGGAGCACCGGCGCCGACGTGAGCGCGGGGTATCACGTCTACGGCGTCCAGTTCATCCCGGGCCACTCGATCACCACCTACTTCGACGGGAGGCAGGTGTGGCAGCTGAAGACCTCGAGTGCGGCCCCCCTCGCCGCCGAGCCCTACGAGATCATCCTCTCGCTCCAAGTGGCCACCGAGGCGACCTCGCCGTGGCACAGCGTGACGACGGGCGACACCCCCTCGGCGACCATGAACGTCGCCGAGGTGCAGGCGTATTCCTACCCGTAGGGCGTTGCTCTGGTGTCCGTGACCTTTCGAAGCGCCAGGCGTCCGCTGGCGTTGGCAAACCGCACCCGGCCACGTGCTCCCAGGAACCTCCTGCAGCGTAGGGGAGTGCAAAGGCAGGTGGTCAGGGTGACAATCGCTCGATCCTCCAGTTTCCGGGCTGACCCCAGTAGCGGAGTCGATCGTGCAGGCGGTCCGGTCCCTCCTCCCACAATTCGACGGCTTCGGGCTGGATCCGATAACCGCCCCAGCGCGGAGGGCGAGGTGGCCCGGTGTCGTCGGGGAACGCTTCGGCCAATTCGGCCACCCGCTGTTCGAGCACCGCTCGACTGACGACAACCTTGCTCTGGAGGCTTGCGACGGCGCTCCGACGAGCCCCTGGCGGCCGCGACCGCCAGTAGGCATCAGACTCATCGTCGTCCACCTCCTCCACTGCGCCAGTCACCCGGACTTGTCGGTGCACGGGAAGGAACCAATGGAACAGGGCAGCGGCGAACGGATTCTCCCTCAGCTCCCGACCCTTGTCGCTCTCCCGGTCGGTGTAAAAGACCAGACCGCGGTTGTCGATGCCTCGGAGCAGGACCATTCGGGAGGACGGGCGCCCATCAGTCGTGGCGGTGGCAACTGCCATTGCCTCGGGCATGGTCTCGCCCGCCGCCCGCGCGACCTCGAGCCACCGGGACAGCTGGGTGATCGGATCGGGATCGACGGACGCTTCGTCCACGGCCACAGTCTGCTCGCTCGGAGGTCGTGGGTCAGCTTGAGATCCGCCTCGGGCAGGTTCCCGTGGACCCAACGGCGGTGGCCGAGCGGTGCGGCTTGACAGCACCATGTGAACGAGCCATCTCGTGGAGTGGGACGGCCAATTGCTCGCCGAGAACCAGCATCCGTGACGTCGGCGTCCGCGTCGTGGACCGCCTCCTCGCGCCGGCTTCGATTACAAGACGGACACGAGCTCAGCCACGATCTCTGCTGCAGATTGGGGCTGCCTGGCGAGCGCGACGCTCTGTCCGGCCCACAATGAGAGCGCCTCGACATCACCGGTCGTACCGACCATCGGAGGTGCCGGCTCGTAGCGAACGATTGCTTCGCCGGAAGCGAAGTGCGCGATGACATCGCCTACTCCGGGTCGACTCTCCAGAGGCGGCCGGCCCGCGGCTTCCCACATCTCGGCCGTCGAGTTGCGGAGCGCGCGGTGGGGCGAATCTGGCCAGTCGACGTCGTAAAGGTCGGGGTACCACTCCGCATCCGTCTCGACCGCGTTGATCAAGCGTGTCCGGTACTGCTCATGGATGGGCATCTCCTGGGCAAGCAGAAACCGGGTACCTACCCACGCCGCCTGAGCGCCCAGGGCGAGAACGGCGGCCACGCCGCGAGCGTCCCCGATCCCACCGGCCGCGATCACGGGCACCGGTGCCACCGCGTCCACGACGACTGGCACCAAGGGAGCGTCGCGACCTGACCCCACACGTGCCCTCCAGCCTCCCAACCCTGCGCCACGATCACATCGACTCCGCTGGCGACTGCCCGTCGTGCTTCTTCGGCGCTTCCGACCGTGCACAGAACAAGTCCCTTTGCGTCGTGGACCGACTCGACGTAGCTGGCCGGATCTCCGAGAAACAGCGACACGATCCGCAAACCCGCTTCGAGGGCCTCGTCGAGGCGACGGTGCTGATCGGAGGTGAGAACCAGATTGCCGCCAGAAGGGACTATCGGTGAGGGCAGCCGTCTTGCGAACCACGTCTCCGGCCGGCATCAGACCACGTCAGCGTCACCATGCCGAGCCCACCGGCATTCGAGACCGCCGCCGCCAGTTCGGGCACCGCCACCATGGCCGCCAGCACGAGCGGATGCTCAATCCCGAGCAGTTTGCAGACCGGCGTTCGCATCACTACCACCTACCCTTACGCTGCGCTCCCGACGCCGCAAGCAGCGTCCATGAGAAACTCGTCTGGCCTGTGCCGGCCTATTCACATCCGGCTATGACTCATACGACGTCGGCATCGACTTCGCGGCGCGCTTGTCCCATCCGTGGAACTTCGAGTAATCGCCTTTGTCCCAGGCCTCGCGTAGCCCAGGCGTGCTCAGGTCCCAGTCGGGGCGGATCTCGCTCGACGCCTCGGCGAGGTCGCGCCACAAGTCGTCGAAGGAGGGGCGTCCCCAGAACCAGTACCCGTTGTAGATGCGGTGGATCACCAACCCGGGTTTGAGGACCAGGGTATGGGGGATCATCGGGTCGTGCTCGGGGTCGGTGTACTCCTGGATGTCGAGGTCGCGCTGGACCGTCCGGCCGGGGTCCGAGAGAAAGGTCCATTGGGCTCCGACCGAAGCCCGGAACTCTTGGAGGGTGTGATGGTCGTCGGTGGCGATGGTGACGATCTGGGTGTAGGCCACGGCGATCTTGGACTGGTTCGCGGCGAGCTCGAGGTGCTGTTGGTGCTCCTTTGGGCAGTAGTTGCCCCGGGCCAGTGTCAAGATGAGCGGGTCATCGCCTTGGAGCTCGCTCAGCTTGCGCACCGTATTGGTGTGATCCGGCAGGGCGTAGTCGGGAAAGGTCCCGCCGGGTCTGATGTCGGATCGCATGGATCAACGCCTCCTTCGTCGCCTCGAGTTTGCGCTCATCGGCTCGAGTTGCTTGCCCAGGTACGCGCAACGGCGATATTGGTTCTTAGTCCAGCTGACTGAAGATTGTCGCCGAACCGCCTCCGTCGGCGGCCCACGGCAGGGCGATCACCACACCCTTCTCTCTGCAGAACTCGATGGTCTCGTCGTGGCCGTAGCCGCTTTCCTTGATTCCTGCGAAGGGCAGCTCGTGACGGGTCTGCAGGTAGGTGTTCACCCAGACGTTCCCCGACTCGATCTCGCGGATGTAGCGGTTGATCCGGGTCAGGTCACGACTCCAGACGCCTGACGCCAAACCGAAGCGGCTCTCGTTCGCAAGGGCGATCGCCTCGTCGTCGGTGTCGAAGGGGATGATGGCGCCCACCGGACCAAAGACCTCTTCGCGGCAGATGCGGGGCGAATTGTCCTTGGCCAGAAAGAGCGTGGGCTCGACCCAGTACCCACCGGGACGGTGTGGCACCACTTCGGCCCCGTGACGACCGCCAAAGAGCAGTTCGGTCTCCTTCGTGCCCTCCTCGATGAAGGCCACCACCTTCTCGTACTGCTCCTGTGAGATAAGCGGGCCCATCGAGGTCGTCGGGTCGGTGGGGTCGCCGACGACGATTGACTTGGCGATGCTCTCGATCCGCTCAAGCACCTCGTCGAACACGCCTCGCTGCACGAGGATCCGAGAACCGGCGACACACGCCTGGCCGGCGTTGAAGCCGTAGATCGACGCGTAGGTCAGGCCCATGACTGCGCTGTCGAGGTCGGCGTCGTCGAGGACGATGTTCGGTGACTTACCACCGAGCTCGAAGATGGCGGGCGTGAGGGTTTCCGCCCCAGCTGCTTGAATGAGACGTGCCGTCGGAGACGAGCCGGTCATCGTGACCTTCGAGACATCCTCGTTGCGCACCATGGCGTCACCGACGTCGCCGAGTCCCGACACGATGTTGACGGTGCCGGTGGGCAGGATTTCATTCACCAACTCAGCGAAGCGCAGACACGCGACGCCTGCCTGCTCCGGCGGCTTGGCCACGACGGTGTTGCCCGCGGCGAGGGCACTTGCGACCTTGTTGCTCAACATCGCCACCGGCATGTTGTAGGGCACGATTGCCGCGATGACACCGTAAGGCTCACGGATGGTCAGGCCCAGGGTCGTCGGACCAAGGGGCACCGACCGGCCTGTGGAAGCTTCGAGCGTCTCGTGTGCCTTGCGGTCCCAGAGGACCTTCATGTCGTCGAACACCAGCTTGCTGATCGACAACGGGTTGCCGTTGTCGGTGGACTCCAACCGGGCGAGCTCGTCGGCGTGCTCAATGAAGAGGTTGCCCACCTTCTTGAGATAGACACTGCGCTCATCAGGTGACAGAGCCGACCATCCCGGGAATGCCGCCTTCGCGGCGCCGACAGCCTCGTCAGCATCGGTACGATCGCTGAGCGGGACCTTCGCCCAGACCTTGCCCGTCGCGGGATTCACCGTATCGAGAAGGCGGCCGGAAGCCGCGTCCTTCACCCGTCCGTCGATCAGGTTTCTGTACTGCTGGACCTCCGACACTCCGACCTCCTCGGGGCTCTGGCCACACCGGACCGTCGACGCGGCGCCACCCAGATCGTAGACAACGCGAGCGAACCGATGGGAGGCTTGATTACCAGGACGAAACCCTGCCTCTTCGACGCGCGATATCCGCTCATGCTCTGAGCCCCGGCACGGCTCCACCCCCCAGCCGATCTCGGGGCAACGAGCTTCGACCTCGAAGACAATTGCTAGTTGAACATGTCGATGCCCATGACCTTGGCGTCGGTCGTGTCCATCAGAGTGTCGAGGTTCGCGGCGATCGTCTCGGGGCTGAGCGTGTCGGGAGTGAACGTGAGGCCAGTGCATTCGACAACGGCGATGCGCATCATCTTGAGGTCGCCCGACACGAAGACCTCACCGGTCAATTCACACGACTCGTGCGCCAGAAAGGCCACGGCCGGGGAGACGTACTCCGGCCGCATGTTGTCGAAGTACTCGTTCTTGAAGTTCTCTTCGGGCTGGTCGAAGGTGTACGACAGGATCGGCGCTGCCGACATGCGGGTGTTCCCGCGCGGAGCGATCGCGTTGACACGGATGCCGAGTCGACGCCCATCGAGCGCCAGCGCCCGGGTGAAGGCGAACACGGCACCCTTGGCGGCGCTGTACGCGACAGCCTTGGGCACGTTACCCAGAATGGCCTCCGATGACGTGTTGACGATGCAGGGGTGGTCTGCCTTCTGGAGGTGAGGCCATGCTGCTTGGCACACGTAGACCGTTCCGAGGTAGTGGTGATCGGTCAGGCGCCGGAAGTTCTCCGCGGTGAGGTCGTCGAACCAAAAGTGATCGCAGATGCCGGCGTTGTTCACCACCACGTCGAGGTGGCCGAACGCATCGAGCGCGGTCTGGACGATCTGGGCTGCTCCGGCCTCTTGGGCGACTGACGCGAAGCATGCGACGGCTTCGCCGCCCGCCGCCTCGATCTCCTTCACCACTCGCTCTGCCGGCTCAGGGGAAGATCCGGAACCGTCGAGCTCTACGCCGTAGTCGGCGACAACCACCCTCGCGCCCCGAGAAGCCAGGAGCAGCGAATGTTCCCGCCCGAAGCCACGCCCGCCTCCGGTGACGATCACAGAACGTCCGTCAAAGCGCAACTCACTCATCTGAAATCTCCTCTGGTCAGCTCGGGACGGAGGCCGTCCAACTCAACCTAGGCATCGACGTAGCCCTTCGCAACCAAGGGTCGATTGCTGTGGAAGCGGAACAAAGTTTGCTTGCGGCGATCACATTGACTCGGATCCTTATGTTCCGGAAGTTCGAGCGCCCATCGTGCGGCTGAAGCGTCATGCTGCTGTTCGTGTTGGAAAGAACCGCGCTAGCCAGCGCGAATCTGCTGGGGCCTGCTAGACAGACCGGGTGCAGCTCGTGCGCGGGCAGGTCGCGGTCGTCACCGGTGCGGCGAGTGGAATTGGCCTGGCCATGGCAGAGTCATTTGCGGAGCTGGGCCTCGATGTTGTCCTGGCCGACATCGACGAGGATCACCTGTCACGAGCCGCTTCTCGCATCACTGACGGGGGCGGGTCGGCTTTGCCCATCCGAACGGACGTTCGCTCCGTCGAGCAGGTCAACGATCTTTCGGTCGCCACGTTGGATCACTTCGGACGCGTTGACGTCGTCGCCAACAACGCCGGGGTGGTCGCCGTGGGGCTCACCTGGGAGATTGAAGACTCGGTGTGGGACTGGGTGTTGGGCGTCAACCTCCGAGGCGTCATCAACGGCCTTCGGGCGTTCGTCCCCCACCTCATCTCCCAGAACAGCGGCCACGTCGTGAACACGGCGTCCATGGCGGGCATCTCGGTCATGCCGGGGATCGCGCCCTATCTCGCGTCGAAGCATGCGGTCGTGGCACTGTCGGAGGGTCTAGCCGCCGAGTTGGCTCAAGCGGCACCGGGTGTCGGGGTGACGGTTGTCTGTCCGGGGATGGTAGACACGAACATCTTGAATTCCGGGCGTGCTGACGCCGGCGAAAGGCCGACGTCGGGTCTTGCCGAGAGCGCAGCAAGCGCGCAGGCGGCCAATGTCAGCGGGGCCGGTGTGATCTCACCGCGCGAGGCGGCCGGAGAGATCCTCGCGGCGATCGAGTCCAACCGGCTGCACGTCGCTCCGAACGGGTCCTTCGAGGGGGTCAGGTCCTGGGTCGACGGCATCCTCGAGGACTTGAGAGGGTTAACCCCCTAGCTCGCTCGCCGAACGGCTGGCCGGGTCGTGCGTGGATGCACGCCCGACGGCGCTGCTCACTTCTTGACACCGACGAGCTCCAGGTCTTCGCGGAGAAGCGAGTCAACCATCGGCAGCTTGTCCTCACCTTCGGCCGGTTTCAAGAATCCACCGCGTTGGTCGAAGTTGGTGACCAGCTCAGGTCGGACCGCAGGTTCACCACCCCCGATCACCTCCTCGATGCTGGGGCCGATCCGCTTAGCGATGTCGGCTAGGCGGTCGTGGTCGAGATCAAGGAAGCGCACGGCGTTCTCACCCAGCATCAGGCGCAGCTCTTCCTCAGCTACCCCGGCGAAGGCCAGACGAAGCCAGTCCTTGGTGTTCGGCCACGTTCCTTCAGGGTGTGGGAAGTCGCGCCCAAAGAGGATCGTGTCGACGCCTATGTCGTAGCGCATCTCAACCTCCGCCTTATGGATGAAGGATGCACCGGCGAGGCAGTTGATCGGCCAATACTCGCTCGGCTTTTGTTTGGCGGGGAGATTATCGCGGTGCTGCAGGTAGACGGTGTCGAGGTGACGCAACGTGGCGGGGACCCAGTCAAGCCGAATCTCAGTGAGAAGGAGCTTGAGGCGCGGGTGCCGATCGAAGACGCCACCGAGCATCATCTGCCACATGGGTCGCCGCGAACCAACGTTGTGGCTGAGGAAGTCGTGGAAGAACGTCACCGATTCGTCAGAGACCGCATCCGCATGGGCGAAGAGAGCTTCTGGTTCGGTGCTGCCGGCCGCCTTCGCAACGTCGTTGTAAATCCGCTCGAGCTGCGGGAAGACAGCACCGTGCTCCGTCCCGAATCCGGCGTGCACCACCAGGGCGATCCCGAGGTCCTCGCAGGTTGACCAGAAGGGCTCCCAGTACTCGTCGTACAGCGGGGGCATGTCGGCGTGTCGCAGGAAGCCAGGAAGGAATGTGGCCGTGAATTGCTTTTCGGCGATCCACTCGAGCTCGGCTGTCGTGGCACGCATCTCGGTGCATGGGCCAATTGCTGCGGTGACGAGGAACCGTTCCATGGCGAATCCGAAAGCGTCCGCAGCCCAGCGGTTCCAGCCCCGCGCGCCCGCTTCCCAGGCGTCCATCGGGTAGAGCCGGTTGGTGGCGTTGTGGAACATGTCACCGAGCCGGAAGTCCCCGTGGTAGATCAGCTCTGCCGCGACGCCCTCACGATCCATGTCGGCGAGGCGAAGGACCGGGTCATGCAGTCCGTGGTAGTCGGTGCGATGAGCCTCTTGAATCTCGGGCAGGCTGCTGGACCCGCCTTTCGCACCCAGCAGGAAGATGGCGGTCGGGTAGATCTCGTTGTCCGCCCGCAGGGACGGGAGCAGCTCGTGATAGCGCTCGTCCAGGTAGTACGTCCACAGCTCCTTCGGAACGCCTGCGTGCGAATCTGACGACACGATGATCAGCTTGTCTTCCATGGCACCTTCCAAAGAAGCTTGTCCGCCCATTCTACTCGTCGGGCCCGTTGGCATCCTCGCTGGGCACCAACCATCCTTCGTGGAGGGAATCCCCGATCTGGGGCGCGGTGGAACACGCGGACGCGATCCTCTTCGTCGTCCCACCATCACCATCGGTTCGCGACAGATTGCGACGGAGAGTCTCCAGATCGAATCCTGAGGCGCTGCGACGTGTCGGAGCAAGGGACCGTGTTCGGCACCGGTTCTGGGCCGGATGAAGGGGGGCTTCCCTCCTCAGGCGGTGTGGACTTCCTCAGTTGGACGCGACCACGCCCGGTGAGGCTTGCGAACCCAGGAGGCAACGCAACTGATCATCTCACTCCTCCTCCCGTCGTTCAATGGTCACACGTTCGGTCGTCACACGTTCGGTCTTTGGTACACCTGAGAATTCGTCGGCACGCCATCCCGAAGGGGGTCCGCCCGCAGGACCGCACCCGACAATCCCGACGCTTCTGCCAATCGCCGCAAGGTCCGCCCACTCATCGGGGACACGTTCGGCGATCAGCTGCTGCCCGGACGCGCCGAACCGACGTGGCTCGCCACGCGAGTGAGTAGGTCTGCCAGCGGCGAGATCGTTGAGAGGAAGGGCGAATGATCACTGTCGAGTTCCAAGCACTCGTTGGCGTCCGCTGCCATTCTCCGCTGATCGCTCGGGTCGATGGCGTGGTCGTCGGTGCAGACCACATACGAGCTCGGGACCACGCGCCATGCCACCGGTTCTCGATCGGGCGTCGAACCGAAGTCACCCAACGGCATGGGGCGAAGTCTGGACGTGGCCCAAGCCGCGACATCGGGCTGACACCGGTGAAAGAGAGCTTGTGTCGCCTTGCTCGGATCGACGTAGGCCCGCCCGTCGTTATCAAACTGAATCGCGCTCATCCCAGCCGTCGTCTTGAGATCCAAAGGCTGAGTGGGGTCGGTCAAAATGGCAGCGAGGTACACGAGGTGGGTTGCGCCGCGGCGACCGTCGCCCGGGCCAGCGCCCAAGGTGACTACTGCTCCACCATAAGAATGACCCACCACGATCAGCGGACCCTGGGCCTCCTCGATTGCCGATGCCACGGCTGCGGCATCGTCGGCGAGGGAGGTGAAGGGGAGCTCGATGGCATACGCCTCGACGTCCCTCGCCGCAAGCTCAGGAATCAAATGGTCCCAGCACCAGGCTCCGTGGAAGGAGCCATGCACCAGCAGAAGGCGGAGTCGTTTCACCAGATTCTCCTTGCAGAAATACCGTTGCCGAGGCGGTTCGGATGCAAGCCGGACCACACCTCATGAGAACATCCGCGGGTAGCTGACGCTGGGGCCACTTCAACGACCTGGCTCAGAGGGGTAGCAGGGTGCTCGCCGCTCCAGCGTCGCCGCTCGGGCCTCGACAGAATCGGGATGGCCAGACAGTTCCGTGGTCAGACTCTGCTCGAACGTGTAGCCAGGCTGAAGATCCATCGTCTCGATGTGATTCAATGCTCGCTTTGCCGTCCGAACAACGACGCTGCTGTGAGCACAAATCAACTGGGCGTGCCGTCGCGCGGCCTCCTCCAGTTCGGTGACCGGTACGACTTCTCGCACTGCGCCGAGTGCGCGCATATCTTCCGCGTCGAGTGGCTCCGCCGTCAGGTACATCCATCGAACCCAAGGTTCGGGGACCATTCGTGCCAGATGACGAGCACCTCCCATCACACCGACGCCCACTTCGGGGGTCCCGAATCGGGCGTTAGCCGCCGCGATCACGAAATCACATGATGCCGCAATGGCCAATCCGGTGCCGAGCGCCGCGCCGTGTACTGCTGCGACAACGGGAATCGGGCAATCTTGAATGGCGAAGAACGCCGCTCTGACTTCAGCCATACGCTGGTCCGCGTTGTCGGGGGAGAGGGTTCCGAACTCGGTCAGGTCGTTTCCAGCACAGAAGTGCGGACCCGCACCATTCAGCACGATGACCTTGGCCGAATCGACGAATGGACCACTCGATCCGAACGCCGTCTTCAGTTCCTTGTACATCTGCTGGTTTACGGCATTTACCGGAGGCCGGTCCATCGTCACCGTCGCGATTCCGCCGTCAACGATCCAGTGAAGATGTTCGAACGAACTCACCTGTCTTTCCCCACTCGTTAGCGGCACGCTGGGACGGTCCTCAACTCGAATGTGAGCTAACTATTGGAACGGCGGAACACACCGTCGCTCCACCAAGACCTGGTCCGGGCGCGGATGGACGGAATCTGGCTACCTCGTGGCGCGACAGCTCGATCCCGAGTTCGACAGATCCCACCTCGTTGGCCGCTTCGGGGAAGCGTGATGCCGAGCAGGGGAGCTCCGATGGCTGGGCCGGCCGACGTCTCAGCGGAAAACTGACCGTGGTTCAAGTGATGCGAGGGCTCCGGTGCCAACGCATGGAAGCGTCAGGGGGCGCAGTTCTTTGCGAACCGCAGAACGTCGCGCGCTACTCCTCCACGATGGTGATAGCGCACTTGGGGCAGGATAGAGCAGCTGCCTGTACCTTCGACCTCAGCCCTTCTGGGGGTTCTTCTTTGAGCACGTAGAGAAGATCGTCGTCGCGCACCTCGAATACTTCAGGTGCCTGTGCCACACACAAGGCATTCGACTCACAGAGATCGAAGTCGACGACCACTCGCATGCGAGCACGTTAACCCAGAAGCGAGTTCATCTCGTCCCGTGTGCCCTTGCTTGACGCTCCCAATGGCGCTTCCTTAGACTCTGGACAGAGTGACGCTCCACTGGAGTCGTCGGAACGGAATGGAGTCGTCGGACCGGTGAATCGCCGAGCTCAGCATCATCTCGTTCATGGCTGTTGGCATGTGTCGCGGAATCTCGCTCAAGCGTCCGGTTGAGGAAATGGCGCAGTTGCTCGTCCCGGCGAGCGCGGGGCCCCAGGTGCTTCGGTGTGGCACGAGGTTGCCGTGGGATCGTCGTTGGTTAGTCCACACATTTCTAGGGGTCAAACCAGAAATGTCCTGCAGGTCTTAACAGTGCAGTTGAAGACGAGGAGAGAGCGCATGGAGTACCGGGCGATCTCAGCGGATGGCCACGTGAACGAGCCGCCGAACCTGTTCGTGGACCGGCTGCCGGCGAAGTTCAAGGAGCGGGGACCCCGGGTGATCGAGACGCCGAACACCAAGGGCCACGCTTGGATCATGGAGGGGCAGCAGCGGCCCTCAGTGCTGGGGTTCAGCTGCATGTACTTCCGCTCGTCGAAGCGATTCGACCGGGCGTCGCTGATCGACGGTTTCAAGAACATCAAGGATCGGGGGGTCCGCTTCGAGGAGATGTTCCCCGGATCGTGGGACCCCGCCGCCAGGGAGAAGGAGATCGTCGAGGACAAGTTCGACGCCGAAGTGATCTTCAACGGCGTGGGCACGGTCTGGAACGGCATCAAGTTGTGCCCTGACCGCGAGCTGAGCCTTGCTTGTTTCAAGGTCTACAACGAGTGGATCGCCGAGTTTCAGGCCTTCTCGCCCGGACGCTTCGTGTGCAACGGCACGATCCCCACCACCGGGATCGAGGACGCCCTCGAAGAGCTCAGGCGCTGTGCCGCGATGGGTCTGCGCACGGTGCAGCTCGAGTCGTACCCGAGCGGGTCGTTCCTCGAACCCAGCGAGGAGGACGACCGCTTCTGGGCGGCCGCCGTTGAGATCGACATGCCGGTCAACGTCCACACCCAGTTTTTCTTTCCCGCCGGCGACCTAGGTTCGAAGATCACGGCCGAAGGCGTGCCCGAGACCAAGATGCGGGCGAAAAGACTTGGGATCGACATCGAGGCTGGGAGTTTTCCGGCCATCCTGGCCAAGATGACCGCCTCGGGCGTCTTCGAGCGGTTTGCCGGTCTCCGCTTCGTGGGTACCGAGGTGCGCACCGGCTGGATCCCCTATTACCTCGAGCACTTCGACGAGTCCGTCCTTCGCAATCGCCGCGAGTGGAGCCTGCCGCTCCTGCCGAGCGAGTACTTCCGCCGCAACGTGACGGTAGTCTATGACGTCGACGAGGTCGGCGCGTCCAACCGCTACGACATCGGGGTCGGCAACATCATGTGGGGCCCCGACTTTCCCCACTCCTCGAGCAACTGGCCGGTTGACTATCAGCTGGGCCTCGAGATCCTCGAGCGCGGTGGCGCCACCGCCGGAGAGATCGAGCGCATCATGTGGAGGAACGCAGCCGACCTCTACAAGCTCCCCTACGGCAAGTCCACCACGACCCGCACGGCGGCCTGATGCGGGAGCCGATCGCCAGTCGGCGCGCATTGGGGGTCTTCCTCTTCCGCATCTCTTCCCCATGAGGCTGAATGGTGCCGCTTGCCCGGCCCAATAGGGTGCCTGACGTCACCAGTGGACTCGACGCCAGCGGTGGCTCGCCGGGTCGTCCCGCCCGGCGCTTCCTGCACGTTTGCTACTGCTGCGCCGACCTGGAAGCCGCTACCGACTCGCTGGTCGAAGGCCTCGGGCTGCGTCGCACGATGGGTACACCGATCGGATCTCAGAGCGGAGCGATCCTGGGCATCGATCGTGAGGTGACGAGCGGTGCCAACTTCGTCTACGACGCACGCGGCCCGCGTACCGGACCGGCGATCGAGGTGCAGTGTTGGGTCGACCCTCCTCTCGTCGGACGGCCGCACGACGACCCGGCAGCGATCGGACTCCAGGCGCTGGGCTTTTCGGTGCCGGATCCGAAGGCGACGGCGGAGCAGCTCGGGCGACTCGGGTGCACCGTGGTCGGTTCGGGTCCGTCGCCGAGCGGCACCGAGTGGTGGTCCTTACGTGACCGTACGGGTGTGAACGTTGACCTCGTCGCCGATGCCTCCCTCGCAGTCGGAGACAGCCGAATGCGGCACCTGCGGCTCACCGTGGCCGACCTCAAGTCCTCGCTCTCGTGGTACCAGGGCGTCGGTTTCGACGTAGTCGCCGAAAGCTCTCTTCGAGACGGTTCCATTCTGGGCGACGTCGGGGAGACCCGCGCCGTCGCCGTGAGCCTTCGCCTACCCGACGAGCCTTACGAGGTGCTGCTCATGGAGTGGCTGAAGCCCCGCTCGTATGGTCGTCACTATGACGAACCCAACCACGCAGGCTTGTTCAGGGCCGCGCTCGCGGTTGACGATACGCGGGAGTCCTACGAGGCGATGACCGCCGGGGGATGGGTGTTCGATCGGCCGCCGATGCCAGTCACGCTCACTGGTACGCCAGTCCCGGACATGTGGATCTGCTTTTTGAGCGATCCGAACGGGATTCCCTACGAGCTGGTGGAGCGACCCCGGTCGTCGTTCCGGGCGTGAGGACTCACGAGCAGTCCTTTCCCTCCCCTCCGGGCGTTGCTCCCGAGCCGTCGTGTGTGGCGCTCTCGGCTCGACATACATTGAGTCAGGTAACGCCCAATCGGTCAACCAGCTCGAGATGTATTGTCATCTGACTGCATCCCGGCAGCGGCCGCACGGAACCTTCGACTTGGGGGACGACGCATGGGCATACAGTTGGACGGCAAGGCAGCGATCGTCACCGGCGCAGCGCGTGGCATCGGCAAGGGCATGGCGACCGCGTTGCTCAAGGCTGGCGCCGTAGTGACGATTACCGACGTCCGGCAGGAAACGCTCGAAAAGACAAGAATTGAGTTCGACAAAATCCCCGGCGCGAAGCATCTTGCCATAGTCGCCGACGGCACCAACGATGAAGACGTGCGGAGCGCGGTACGGAGGACGGTTGAAGCCTTCGGACGCATCGACGTCTTAATCAACAACGCCCAGACCGCTGTCACCGGGATCAACCTCGAGGACCAGAGTGTCGATGACGTCATGTGCGGGATCGACTCAGGCTTCCTCGCATCATTTCGCTACATGAAGGAGTGTTTCCCGTACCTCAAGCTGTCTGAGGGCAGCGTCATCAACTTCGCTTCGCAAGCGGGCCTCCTCGGCAACGTCGGCATGGTCGGCTATAACGCTGCGAAGGAAGCCAATCGCGCTCTCACACGTACCGCGGCACGGGAATGGGCGCAGTACAACATCACGGTCAACTGCATCATCCCGGGCATGCTGACCGAGGGCTCGAAGAATTCTTCGACGCAAACCCCGAGCACTACAAGCATTCCCTCGCCAACATCCCGCTGGGTCGGCTGGGTGATCCCGAGAAGGATGCCGGTGCACTCGTAGTGTTCCTCGCCTCGGAAGGAGGCCACTACCTAACGGGCGACACTTTCAACATCGATGGCGGGCGCTGCATGCGTCCCTGAGAAACCGGGACATGTCGCCGGATCTGGTTTTCGAGGGCTCGGGCGCACCTGCGCTGATTTCGGCCAGGCCGACAAGGTCCCTCTCGCTCGTGTCCCCGGCTGGGCAACCGACCACGACTCGGTCGTGACGACGCGGCTTCGACAGCCGGGGCAGGGAATTCTTCCCTGTCGAAGTCTGAAGCGGACTGGTCCTCAGGAGCTCCTCAGAACCTCCGCGTGCATCACTTGCCCGTCGCTGATGTCCATCAACGTGTCGAGCTCCGCTTCGATGTCCTCGGGAGTCATGTGGTCGCCCGAGATCCCCCTCGACTCGACCATGGCCAGCCGTAGGACCTGCCCGCCGCCGGCGATCAGCATTTCACCGTTTAGCCGGCAGGACTCATGGGCCAGGTATGCCGCTGCCGGCGACACCTGCTCAGGTGGGAAGTGGACCATGGTGTCGTCGAAGTCGTCCTCGGGGACGTCGTACGTATGGGCAAGAACCGACGGGGCCGAGAGCCGGGTGTTTGCACGTGGCACCACCGCGTTGACCTGAATGCCGTATCTCATCCCGTCGACGGCAAGGCACTTGGTGAACCCGAGCACCCCTCCCTTGGCGCCGCCGTAGCTCGTGGCCTTGGGCACGATGCCGATGGCTGCCTCCGAGCAGGTGTTCACGATGCGACCGTTTCCGGCAGCCTGAAGATGCGGCCAGGCGGCTTTGACCACGTAGACGCTGCCCAGGTAGTGAACGGCCACCATCCGCTCGAAACGTTCGAACGAGAGATCTTCGAACCAGTCGGGATCGGCGATCCCGGCGTTGTTCACAACGACGTCCAGACGGCCGAAGGAATCGAGCGCTGCTTCAACGATCGATGCCGCGCCACGTCGGTCGGCGACCGAGGCGTGGCAAGCGACCGCCTCACCGCCCGCCGCCTCGATTTCCTTGACGACTTCGTTCGCAGGATCGGTCGAAGATCCGCTTCCGTCCAGCTCACCCCCTAGGTCAGCCACGACCACTCGAGCGCCGCGGGAGGCCAGGAGTAGAGCGTGGCAGCGGCCGATTCCTCGGCCCGCACCGGTCACAATCACGGAGCGACCGTCGAATCGCAGCTCAGTCATGCCCACTCCTTTCGAACCGTGTCACGCATGCGTCGCGGAATCTGCTCACGCTAATACGAGGCGCGACCAAGCCACAGTTGTGAGGACGTACCCCGTGCAATCGATCTGCGTCACGACGGAGGCGTCAGAACTGCTGACCGGGTGGCCGTCCGGCATCGATGGGAAGGAGCACGCTGGTCGGGGGCCACTCCCCTAGCTCCGGCAAGGAAGAGTGCGGCACCGCGGTGTTCCCACCTCCACCTGCGGTGCTGAGCGGGGTTCCGAGCCGCAGTGGCCAGGATGTTGGTTCCTCCGCCCACCTTCGGCTCATGTCTCGAGACCCAGCCATTCCGATGAGATCCCGATGGCCAGGAGCATGAGAGGGTCCTCGCCAACGTCGCGGCTCACGTGACCCTTGCTGGCGACGTCGTCCGCGAGGAGGACGTCGCCCCGTCCCAACAGTTGCGAATCGCCGAGCGACGTCAGTATCTCGAGCTCCCCACCGAGCACGACCAGGAATTGACGCCGGGGCGCGTTGTGCAGGCCGACGTCGGGTTTGCGGCCGACGAACTCGCCGAATCCCAGCGCCGTCGCGGGTATGTCATTGAGACCCCGGACCAAGCCGGCAGATGTCTCCTTGACCGGGAACTCCAACGGCGTCAGATGCGTCTCGCCTGCGGCGTCCCCGTGGAGGTGATAGCAGACCATGACCCTCAGTTCCGAGCCAGCCGATACGTCGCAGGCTGGCCGGTCTCAAATTGCCTCTTCGAGCGCAACGCTACTCAGCCCATCACCTGTCGGCGCGACGCACAGACGCGGGCATAGCAACAATCGCCCCCCCATCCACAGGAAGGGCGACGCCGGTGATGTAGGTTGCCTCGTCGCTGCACAAGAAGAGCACTGCGTGGGCGATATCCCATGCGTTTCCCATGCGCCCCAGCAGGTTTAGTCGGGCCTGGATCTCGCGGTCGACCTCACCGATCGACTGCTGCAGCGGGGTCGAGACCATGCCCGGCAGCACAGCGTTCACCCGGACGTTGTCGCGCCCGTATTCCCCGGCCAGGTCCACCGTCAAGCCCAGCTGGGCTGCCTTGGAGGCGCAGTAGGCGGGGTGTGTGGTACCCGTATCCCGGACTCCGGCGACAGAGCTGATGTTGACGATCGAGCCACCGCCACGAGCCACGAGCGCCGGAATGGCGTACCGGCACGCCATGTAGGTGCCTGTGAGATTGACGCCGATGGTGGTCTCGTAGAGCTCCGTGGACGCCTCGGTAATTGAAGCGTGTCTCGATATCGCGGCGTTGTTGACGAGAATATCCAGTCCCCCGAAAGCTGATATGGCTGCGGCGATCATGGCTTCGCAGTCCGGCGGGCGCGAGACGTCACCAGTGAACACGCTGCCGCGGCCTTGGCAGTCCTCCTCCATCCCGCGGAGTGTCGCCTCGGCTCGCTCCGGGGCCTTGTCGACCAAAAGCACCGAGCTCCCTTCCCGCGCGAGGACTATCGAGATGGCTTGACCGATACCGACGCCGGTGCCACTCGACCCCGCGCCGGTGACGATCGCAACCTTCCCCTCGAGTCGGCCACTCACTACCCTCTCCTCTCTGTCGGGTCCGGATTGTCTACGGGCCGGGACGGCCGGGGTGCGACAAGCCGCGCGCATTCGCCGTCGGTCTGCCAAGCGTGGATCAGTGGCCCAACACCGCTGCCGCCGCCCCAGCGATAGCGGTTCCGCTGAAGAATGTCGGGTTGAGAGAGGCGTAGAAGCGTACCGGGTTCTCGAACAGGAACTGGCGCAGCTGGTCCAGATCGAGAATGCCACGCTCGACGAGCTCGTAGGCCTCCTCCAAAGGTTCGTCGAACTCTGGCACGTCCCAATGACCCAGGTCGGACGCGAAGAAGGCTGGCACCAATGCTCCGAGCGGCGTGAGCCTGGGATCGAAGGCGACTCCTACCAACGGATCGTCGGCCTCACACCCCCAGTAAAAGTTCTTACAGAAGCGGTCGCGGATGTCCTCCACCGAGCTGAGCGCCGCCGCGTCGAAATCATCACGAGGACGCGTCATGTCGTTTTGCGCACGAATGAGCTGGTCGGGTGTGTAGCGGGCGAGGCTCTGATCGCTCTCGACGAGAAGTTTCATGAGAAGGTCCTTGTCGATGTTGTCGGGGTTCAGCCGGCCGATGGCCGACCCGCCCCGCTTCAGCCAGTCGCCCACGAGACTGATATAGATCTGAACGCCGACGGCAGCACCACCCTCGAGCAGCGCCACCCGGAGGCGGGGGAATCGTGCTGTCACTCCACCGAGGAATAGTGACTTTGCGAGCGCGCCGCCTGCTGCTGCGAAATGTCCGATCTGGTTGAACACAAAGTTGGATATCGAGGCTCGGTCACTGGCGCCGATGCCGGCGGTGTGGGCAGAGAGCGGCAGCTGCAATGCGATCGCCCTGGCCCAGACCGGGTCGTAGTCATAGAGGCTGTCGATGCCGAACGTGTCGATCCATCCCCTCGTCTCCCACTCCGGAGTCCGGACGTCGACCCAGGGGTCATCGACGGGCATGGGAGTACCGGGCAGTGCCCGATGCACATGGCTCGCCATCAGGGCCACCTTGGACCCCAATGCCTTGGCGTGGTCCAAGGCGGCGATCGCCTCGTCGGGGGTGTTCATCGGGATCAGCGCGGCGACCGTGAGCCGGTCGGCATAGGGTCGGTATTGCTGGGCCATCAACTCGTTGTACAAGCGGCAGAGCGTCACGCGTTGTTCGTCGTCGAGCAATTGCAAGAGGGCGATGCCGACCGTCGGGTAGAGGATGGCGAAGTCGATGCCCGCCTCACCGATCCGCTCGTGGTATCGCCTCGGGGACGTTACCGTCGCGTAGTACTCGGTGCTCGTCGGCACATGCCAAGAGTGCGGGAGGATACCGCCCCGGCGCCGTTCCTCCATCGAGAGGTCTTCGATCCTTCGGCGGCGGTTGAGCATCCCTTCGAGGAGCGGCCCGTGCCCGTGATCGCGGACGAAGTCGAGAAAGACGGGCATCAGTTCGACGATATGACCATCGCCGTCGAGGACTGGGTGTCCCAGTTGCGCACGAAGCTGTGCCGAACGCGATCTCGCCTGGCTGGTCTGCGACATGGCACCTCCGCACCCCGTCGGTGGCGACGGCGATCATCGCTCCCGAATTGCCGGGGAACCCCTACCGTCCTTACGCCGACTTACCAAAGATTCGTACGCCGACATCGAGTGTAACCGTCCCGTAGTACGCTGCCCACCCGGTGGAGGGCGGTGTGGCGTCTTCCGTTTTCGCCGGAGGATCGCTCGGAGCGGAGGCAGGAGGAGGGACCTTTGTCGGTTTCGGGCAGGCTTGCGGGCAAGGTGGCAATCGTGACCGGAGCGGGGTCCAGTGGACCGGGACTGGGCACGGGCAAGGCCATGTCGGTGCTCTTCGCACGCGAGGGCGCCCGCGTCGTGCTGGTGGACATGATCCGAGATCGGGCCCAGGAGACATTGGAGATCATCGAGAAGGAGGGCGGAGACGCAACGATCGTCACCGCCGATCTGAGCGATCTGAGCCAGGCTCAACGTATTGTTGACGAAGCCGTCGGCTGTTACGGCGGGGTCGACATACTCGTGAACAACGCCGCGATCTCATCTTCGACCAACTTGCTCGACACGACGATCGACCTGCTCCAGACGATCTTGACCGTCAATCTTGCCGCGCCGTTCATGCTCATCAAGGCGGTGGTCCCGGTCATGCAACGTGGAGGTGGTGGGTCCATCGTGAACATTTCGTCGATCGCAGCTTTGCGCGGCCAAGGTGGGCGGGGACAGACCGCCTACGCCTCGGCGAAAGCCGGGTTGGAGGGTCTCATGTACGACGTCGCCGATGCCTTCGGCAAGGATGGAATCCGCATCAACTGCATCGCGCCGGGCATCATCGACACGCCGATGCGCAATAGCGCCATCACGCAAGCCGGGCTGGATCCGGCGCAGCTCGATCTCTCTTTCAAGATCTCCTTGCCCAGCGAAGGAGACGCCTGGGATATTGCGCAAACGGCTCTGTTCCTCGTCAGCGCGGAAGGGCACTACATCACTGGAGTCATGATCCCAGTCGATGGTGGAACGGTCGCACGCTCCCACTGAGCCTGACGGATCGCGCTGCACTCTCATGCTGCTCTTTGCGACCAGAACGGACACGGGATGAATCCGGCTGGTTCGTGGCTTCCGGTCGGCCTCACGGGCGCCCGCGCCGCACGGCAAAGTTTGGGAAGCCAACTCACCGCAAACTGGAGTATGAAGTGAATAGCTCTCGCTCCACGAATCCGCAAAAGGGGGACGCTATGGGCCAGAGCTTGCACGGCCGGGTCGCGCTGGTCACGGGAGCCAGCGAGGGTGGGACGGGCCGCTCTGTCGCGGTGCGGTTTGCGGCGGAGGGCGCCAAGGTGGCGATCACGGCGCGATCGGTCGACGGGCTGATGGAGACCCTGGCCATCATTGAGGAGCTTGGGGGCGCTGCCGTCATGTTTCCTTGCGACCTGAGCGATCCCGATGGGGGTCGCGACGCGCTCGTCGCGCAGACGGAGGAGGCCCTCGGGCCGATCGATGTCCTGGTCAACAACGCCGTGGCGCACACCTTGAAGCCGGTGCACGAATTCACAGTCCCTGAGCTGGAGAGTTATACGCAATGCAACCTGTGGGCGCCGTGGCTCCACATGTCACAAGTGATCCCCGGGATGCGGGCAAGGGGGGAGGGATGGATCCTCAACCTGACCAGCTTCAGTGCTGAGCTGCCTCCTGGGCCCCCGTTTGCCTTGAAGGCAAAGGACGGAAGCGCGATGTACGGCGCGACCAAGGCTGCACTCAACCGACTGACGCTCGCGGCGGCAGGTGAGAACGAGGGGGTCATTGCGGTCAACGGCCTCACCCCGCAGATCGCGATTCTCACATCGCGCGTCAAGGCGGGCAACATCGTGACCCATAACGAGATCTGCGAGCCCGTCGAAACGATGGCAGAGAGCGCCCTGGCACTGTGCACCGGTGACCCGGCCGTACTCACGGGGAGGATCGCCTACAGCCTGCAGTTGTTGCTCGAGCTCGACCGACCTACCTATGACCTCGCGGGCAAGGAGCTTGTTGAGGGTTGGCAGCCGGAGGACTTGTCTTCGATTATCCGGCGCGACATTGAGTTCCACGCCGGGAATGGGTGGCCTGACGCCTTCAATTTCCATCGACCACACACCCCGGTGCCGTCCGCGCTTCTCTGATGGCCCGGCCCGAAGACGCAGCAGGACTGGAGGTCGGAGACGATCTCGCTGCGGCGACGGCCGTCGGCGTGGCCAATTGCTTGCGTCAACCATGGCAATGGCGCACGGCTAAAAGGTTGGTTCGTGAAGACGAATACTAGATTTGCAAGGAATGGTGGCGGATCAGGCAAAGGCACCGCCCGGGTCTCCGAGACGCCTTCCAAGAATCGAAAGGATCACCTATGGATGACAGACTCATCTTCATATCCTCCGACAGCCATGCGGGGATTCCCAAGGAGCTCTGGAGCGACTATCTGGATCCACGTTTCCATGAGCTAATCCCCAGCCTTCACGAGGACAACGCCATCTACCCGGTTGCCACGGCGCTGCTCGGGGCGAAAAAGACGACGTCAGCCCCGCTTCCGGAGCACCGCGAGGTGCACACGTCGGGCTGGCACGGACTTCATGATCCTGTTCTGCGGCTCGCTGACATGGACCGAGAGGGAGTCGCAGCCGAGTTCGTCTTCCACGGCGACTCGCGTCTCGGCGACCTGTTCCACAACGCGACGAACCGTCTGTACCCTCTCGAGGCCTGGGAGGCCGGGGCGCAGGCCTGGAACCGATGGGCGGCCGACGCCTTCGGATTCGCCCTGGACCGGTTCCTGTTGACGGCTGCCGTAGGTCCCTGCACCGACATCGACGCGGCCGTGGCAGAGCTCAATTGGGTTGCCGATCACGGGTTCACCGCCACCTATGTTCCGCACTACTTGACCCATCCCGGACTCCCGGAGCTCTTCGACGAATACTGGGAGCCCTACTGGCGGACGTGCGCGGAACGCAACATCGCTCTCGTCGTTCACGCCGGGTTCGGTACCGCACAAGGCGTCGTTTTCAAGGAGATCGAGAAGATCTATGGAGCGGCGGCCGAAGCGGCGGGTGGCACCGATGACGTTCAGAAGATTCTTCAGCACGCCGACGCCGTCAGTGACGATTCCGCGCTGTTCTTCTCCAATTGGGTGAATCGCAACGTCTATTCCAGGCGTCCATTGTGGCAGCTGGTCTTCGGCGGGGTCTTCGACCGACACCCCGACCTCAGGCTCATGCTCACGGAGATCCGAGCTCGACTGGATCCCTGCGACACTCAAGTTTCTCGATTCGTTCTACGATGCTCATCGAGCTGAAATACCAGCAGTTCTCAAGCCGAGCGAGTATTGGCGACGCAACTGCCTTGCCGGCGCGTCCTTCATCCACAAGGCCGAGGTCGAGATGCGGTACGAAATCGGGGTCGAGACAATCCTGTTCGGCCGTGACTATCCACATTTCGAGAGCACCTGGCCTCACACCACACAGTGGCTGCAAGATGCGTTTTACCGAGTTCCCGAGAACGAGCTGCGGCTCATGCTCGGCGAGAACGCCATCGGATTCTTCGGTCTCGACCGCAGCCGGTTGACGGAGATTGCCGGCCGTATCGGTCCCACGGTGGAACAGATCAACGCAACCGATCCCAACATCCGCCCAGAACTCATGGAGAACTTCGACGCCCGCGGGGGCTACCTGAAGGCTGCCGAGGGAGACGAAAGTATCCCGGCCATCGAGCCGCTGGTAGAAGAGGACCTTGTCGGGGTCGCAGCTCGGCGCTGAGCGAGCGCGAGGATGGTTGCTTGACGGGCGATCAGAGGGAGCAGGCGACGTGGTTGAAGCGAATGAGATGGGCTATCCGATCGTTCGGCACGACGATCTCATCATCGACGACTTCTATCGGGATCTCCAGGCGAAGGGGCCAGTGCGGGTGCAACTTCCCTATGGGGAGCCGTGCTGGCTGGCGACGAGCTACGAGGACGTGAGAACCGTCTACGGCGATCGCCGTTTCGGCCGTGAGCTCGGGGCCGAGCGCGACGCACCCCGGATGATGCCACTCAACTTTACGGACAACCCGGCGATCATCGCCAACATGGATCCACCCCGGCACACGCGCTTGCGCCGTTTGACACTCACCGCGTTCTCCGCCGCACAGATCCAGAAATTGCGTGGCCAGGTAGAAGAGACCGTCGATGAGCTGTTGTCGGATCTCCAAGCGGTAGGCCCCGGGGCCGACTACGTCAGCCTCGTCGCGTGGGCACTTCCGTTGCGACTGCTGACAGGGATTCTGGGTGTGACAGAGTCGGACATCCCGCTCTTCCGCGGCTGGGTCGACACGCTCATGTCAATTGACTCGGAGCAGGAAGTCAAGGCAGACGCCCTCGGGCACCTCCTCGAATACATCGGCGCACTCATTGCCGAGCGTCGTATCAATGCTACGGATGATCTGCTCAGCATCATGGTCAACGCCCGTGACGACGAAGATCAGCTGAGCGAAGAGGAGCTGCTCAGCCTGTCGCTCGCTCTGTTCCTCGCGGGCTTCGAGACCACGGCCGCGCAGCTCGGCTCCACGCTCTACGTGCTCATGGCGCAACGTCGGCTCTGGCAGGAGCTCCTTGACAGTCCTGCACTGCTGCCGGCCGCCGTTGAGGAGCTGTGGCGGTGGATTCCCAGCTTCCGATTCGGCATGCCCAATGTTCGCTGGGCCAAGGAAGACGTGAAATTGAGCGGCGGCGTCATCGTGCCCGCCGGTGACCCGGTTCTTCCCGAGCACCAGGTGGCCAACCGGGACGAGTCGGTATTCCCTCGTGGATGGGAGATCGATTTTCACCGGGTCGAACCCTGGCCGCATCTCTCCCTCGCGGTCGGAGCCCATCGGTGTCTGGGTGCGCATCTGGCCAACCACGAGATCGAGGCGACCCTCCAGGCGTTGCTCCGTCGCTTCCCGACCCTCGAGCTGGCGGTGCCGCCCGACGACGTCACCTGGTCCTCGTCGACCTTCCTGCGCAGCCCCCAAGCGGTGCCGGTGTGTTGGTGAGCTGCCTCCGTCCTGGTGTGCCCGGTGCCGCTCCGGGGGCTGTTCCCATCACGGAGGGTGACCAGTTGAACAGGGTGGGAACAGCGTTCGCATTCGAGTTGACGCCCCACTCTCACGAGTTCTCGAACGGCTGGCCTTCCCACCGACGCGACCCGGACGGCTACAACGTGCAACCTTTGGAGTGACGGGTCCCGAACGAAGGGTGCGGCCGTCGTCGGTCGGAATCGTCGGTGTCGGCCAGATGGGGTTTCCGATCGCCCGCCGGCTTCTCGACCGAGGCGAGCGCGTGGTGTTCCACGCTCGCCGAGCAGAGGTCGCGGCCGCTCTGATGAATCTTGGTGCCGCTCGAGCGGAGTCCTTGAAGGGTATGGCCGACACTTGTGACGTCGTCATCGTGTGCGTGTACGACGACGCTCAAGTGCGGGATGTGTGTCTGGGACACGACGGCTTGCTCGGCCATCTATCTCCTGGGTCCATTCTGATCAACCACACGACCTGTGATCCGAACACAGTGCGTTCGATGGAGGAGCACAGCGAACCCAACGGAGTGGGTGTCGTGGATGCAGCCCTCAGCGGAAGCCCGACTGACATCAGCGAGGGGCACCTGACTCTGTGGGTCGGCGGAAGGGCGGATCTCCTGCAGACGGTCCATCCGATCATCCGGTCGTATGCCCACCCTGTGATCCATGTCGGGAAGGTCGGAGATGGCCAGTGGGTGAAGCTCGTCAACAATGCGTTGTTCGCCGCGAACTTGACGCTGGTCTCAGCGGCCGAGCGAGTCCTGAGTCAGGTGGGGCTCCCTACCGTCGAGACGATGGAGGCGATCCGACACGGGAGCGGTGACAGTCGAGCATTGGGAATGGTTACCAGCTTCGGTGGTTCTGAGGCGCTGGACCACGCGGCGGGCCGTTTCATCCGGAAGGATGTGGAAACGGTGATGCGAGTCGCCATCGAACGAGAGATCGAGTTGGGAGTGCTGGGACGGGTGGCCGATTCCATGGGAGGGCAGACGTGACAGCTTCGGTGGAGCAGTTGTGGGACATCGAGCAGATCAAGCAATTGAAAGCTCGTTACTTCCGATACCTCGATACCAAGGATTGGGATGCGTTCGAGGCCCTCTTCACGGAGGATTGCCTCCACTACCTTCCTCTGGAATCATCGGTAACGGCGGCCGTCTCGAACGAAGAGTACTTTGCCGACCTCAAGTCGGCGCTCGGCGCGGGCGTCACCACCCACCACGGGCACATGCCCGAAATCACCCTGCTCAGCGACAACGAGGCGGAGGGGATTTGGGCCATGTTCGACTACGTGCAAACCGACCTGCCGAGCGGTCCACTGAACATTCAGGGTTACGGGCACTACTACGAGACGTACCGAAAAGGCCCTGACGGAAGATGGCGGATCAGTTCAAAACGGAATGTCCGACTGCGCATCGACCATCTGGCTCGTTCGGGGGACGACGGGAGATGACGGCTACTCCCTGACGCGCACCATGTTCAGTGTTATCCCGTGTCTGTTGTCTTCTGACAACTCAGAGATTCTGCAGTGTCCACCCTGTCGGTGACACGGCCCCGTGAACAGGTAAGGGGGCGGCGATCGCACTTTTGCCCGCGTTGCATTTGTATTTCAAATAGACGATGATCGTCCCCGACTCATACATGTTCCATCTCAAAGGAGCCCGGGGGAGAGTATGTCCATGTCTCGCATCACGTTCGTCGCGACCTTGGCGGTCTCCATGTTGGCTCCGGTCCTCGTGTGGGGCGCGTCGAGGCCGGCCGCCGCCGCGCCGGCGCCGATCACCATCGCCCTGATCACGTCCGAGACGGGCGCAGCGGCCTCCCAGGACGTGGGGGCCGCCGGGGCGTTCGACGCGAGGCTCGACGAGCAGAACGCGCAGGGTGGCGTGAACGGGCACAAACTGGTCCCCCTTGTCCTCGACGATCAGACGAGTCCGACCGTGATCGCGACGGACGTGCAGGAAGCGATCTCAAAGGGAGTCATCGGCATCGTGTCCGAATCCCCGGTGTTCTTCCTGGCCGCCAAGTATGCGCAGCAGGCGGGGGTGCCCGTCACTGGTGACGACTCCGATGGACCCGAGTGGGGTGAGCAGCCCTACACGAACATGTTCGCATCGGTCTATGGCAGCTTGAACCCCTCCTATCCGGTCAACACGGTGTACGGGAAGATACTCAAGCAGTACGGTGCCACCAAGCTCGCTACCTATGCCATCGGGATCTCGCCGGACTCGGTGCGAGCCAACACCACCGTCTCAGAGTCCTTCGGTCGCGTCGGGGGCACGACCCCGGTCAACGACGCCTCCGTCCCGTTCGGGAGCGTCAACTTCACCGCCGCCGCGCTCATCGCCAAGCAGGACGACGTCAACGCGCTGTGGCCCAATCTCGACAACGCCAGTGACATCGCGCTGACCGAGGCCTACAAGGAGGCCGGGATCAATCTCAAGGTGGACGCCCTACCGGTGGGATACAGCTCAAGCCTGATCAACAGCCCGGCCTGGTCCGGGGTCCAGGGGGCAATCTTCGAGGACGAGGTCCGTCCGTTCCAGCTCCCCGATGCTGGTACCCGACAGATGCAGGCAGCGCTCGAGAAGTACGACCACTACACCAGCGCCGATTTCCCGAGCTTCTCCGAGTCCAACGGTTGGCTGGGCGCAGACCTCATGATCAAGGGCCTCGAGGGGGCGGGCCCGAACCCGACGCGTGCAACCGTGATCACGTCGATCCGCAGCATCAAGAGCTACAACGGCAACGGCCTGCTCCCCAACACGATCAACTTCTCGACCGTCTTCGGGCACGACCTGCCGATCTGCGTGTGGACGCTGCGGGCTGAAAAGAAGGGCTTCGTCCCCACGCAGAGTTCGCCCACTTGCGGCACGGACATCTCGGGGACGAAGACGGCGTCGAGCTAGGCCAGGCCGCAGGATGGCGCTGGTGCGCGCCCAAGAGGAAATTCCTCAGTTGGACAACTGATCGATACGCCAGGTCGGTGGAACGAGAAGAGTTTACTGCCGAGACCCGCCGGCCGCGGTGGCACCCCAGCGGTCGCTCCATCCTCTGGTCCTTTCGGATCCGATGTGTGCGCAGTCGGCTTCCGCGTCGGACATTGCCGAACATTTCGGGCTATGCGTTGGCGAGCTCGCGGCTGTACGCCGACCCCGTGCTCGGACTGTGATGCATCCCTCCGGGCCTGCCTCGTCAGGACCAATTCATCGAGTTCTGCCGGATCCGCCTCGCGGATTAGTCGAAAACTGGAGGCCGACGACCAACTCGTCGCAGCCGGTCGGAGCATTTTCATCATCTTGGAGGCGGGATGGCGAGGCGTGCCACCTGCCCTCCGAGGTCCGGCGGTGTGGGACGATGGGTGGGTCGAGCCGTTGTCATAAGGGACGGAGGTCGGAACGTGACCGAGTTTGTCATCGACGAGATCAGACCCGAGTTCGCCGCTGAGGTCCGGGGTCTCGACGTTCACAACACGCTTGATGAGGATGACCGTCGCCGCTTGCGTGAGGCTTTCGACAATCGGGGGGCCCTGGTATTCCGGGACGTCGAGGTGACCGCGGATGACCAGATGGCCCTCGCAGGGATTCTCGCCGGCGGTGATGTGCCATCTGACCGCTCGGGGCTGGACCGGTTCGCCCATCTCTACCCGACCAATGTCTCGAACCGGGACGAGAACGGAAACGCGCCGTACGGGAGTCTGCTTTTTCACTCTGACATGATGTGGGGTGAAAACCCGATGGAGCTTCTGTCGCTCTATGGCATCGACGTCGAGCAGCCGTCCGTGCCGACCGTCTTTTGCTGCACCACCGCTGCATGGGCGCGGCTTCCGGACGATCTACGGACGCGGCTCGAAGGTCTGAGCGCGGTCCATGTGACGGGCCAGCAACGACGAGGCGGCAATACGGAGGAACTGCTCAACCCGATCCGTACCGAGGTACGGTCGACGACGAAGCCCGTTGGGTTCCGACACCCGCGCACGGGTCGGACGATGCTCTACGTGTCTCAGATGATGACTCGGGAAATCGTCGGGCTCCCATCGGAGGAGAGCGAGGAGCTTCTCGAGACCCTGTTCTCGTACCTCTACGACCCTGCCCATTCGTGGCAGCATGACTGGAGAAAAGGCGACCTGGTTCTTTGGGACAACTTGGCTGTGCAGCACGCTCGCCCCAATGTCAGCTTGGAGGGACCGGCACGCACGCTCCGGAAGGTCATCGCGCCAGTTCCCAGGAGGTCAGCCACCGTGACAGAGACGCCGCGCTTCAGCCGGGCTGGGTAGGACCACGGGATCTCGGCTTCGGGCACCGACCGCGTGGACGCGATCATCCGCAGAGAGCGAGTGAGGTCGACATGGAGGCCGACGGCGAATGGCAGCGCCTAAAGGACCGGCTGCGGCAGTTGGAGGATCTCGAGGAGATCAAGCGCCTCAGAGGACTCTACGCCAGATGTGTGGACACCAAAGACTGGGACACGGGGAAGAACGAGGTCCTGATGGAGGATTACCGCTTGGAGAGCCACGGTCGGTGCAGGAGGGACGTGACCAAGTCGTGTCCGCCGTGTCGAAGAGCCTGGATGGCGCGACAACGGCGCACCACTGTCACACACCTGAGATCGTCTTCACTGGTGCGGACACCGCGAAGGGCATCTGGGCCATGCAGGATCACGTCACTCTGCCTGGAAATGGTCAGCCCATCAAATTTCGCGGCGCGGGCTACTACCACGACGAATATGTCCGCACGAGCGATGGGTGGCGCATGCGGTCCACCGTGCAGACCCGGCTGAGCGTCGACGTTCTCGAGGGTCAGCTACCCGAACAACCCCCGAGTCAGTAACCGATTGCCCCTACGGACGTCGCAGCCACCGAAACGCCGTGGGCCTGCGTCGTCCGCCCCTGATATGGCGGCCCGGGTCTTCGGCCTTTAGGGGATGTCGACGGGGAGGCGAGCCCAACCGCGGGTGTCGATCCCTCCGGTCAGCTCCGATTGCTCCTTGTCAACGGTCCATTCGGGGATTCGTGGCAGGATCGTCTCGAGTGCGATCCGTGCCTCGAGGCGGGCCAGGTTGGCACCCAGGCAGAAATGGGGACCGAAGCTGAACGTGAAGATCTGGTTGGGCTCGCGGTGGATGTCGAAGCGGTCCGGATCATCCCATTTGCGTTCGTCCCGGTTGGCCGCGGGCGGGACCATGACGAGGATGCTGTCGGCGGGAATGACCCGATCGTGGAATTCGACATCCTTCGTGACCCAACGACAGAAATGATACGAAGGAGGTTCGCAACGGAGAACCTCCTCGACGGCGTTGGAGATCAGTTCAGGGTGGTCGATCAGCTCGCGTCGCTGATCCGGATGGTCGCTCAGGAGGGAGCCCGCCCAGCTGATCGCGGTCGCTGTCGTGTCGCTGCCCGCGCTCGTGATGAGCGTCAGATAGGTGACGGTCTCCTCCCGGCGGAGCTTCCGCTTTGTGCCTGTCTCGTCCTCGAATTCGACGTTCAGGAGCTGTGACATGACGTCGTTGGTGGGGTTCTTCTCCCGCCAGTCGAGGTACTCGTTGAACCACGCCGCCGCCTCCGTGATCCCGATCAACTGTTCTGTCTCAAGATCCTCCTTCAGGTCGTGAAGATTCCGCTGGAAGGTCTCGAGCAATGAGGCCTGGTCCGCCTTGGGGACGCCGACGAGCATCCCGATGACCTGCACGGGTAGTTGAAGCGCGAAGTCCCGCATGAAATCGAAGCGATCCTGTCCGACGAGCCCTTCGACGATTTCGGCACACAGCTCACGGATCTGTACCTCGAGCCCGGAGACGGCCCGGGGGGTGAAGAGGCGCGAGACGAGGCTCCGGTGCATCGTGTGTTCCGGCGGGTCCTCGAAGATGAAGAGACCGGGGGGCAGTTCGAGGTCGCGGGCTGCGATGATGTGATACACGCCGCCCTTACTGGAGATAAACGTCTCCCGATCGGTGAGCACACGCGCCAGGTCGGCATGTTGGCTCAATGCATAGAAGTTGTATTTCTCGTTGTAGTAGACCGGTGCCTCGTTGCGCAGCCTGCGGAAGGTCTCGTACGGCGAGGCGTAGATTTTTCGGTCGTACATGTCGTAGTAGACATCGGTGCCCGTCATCGTCATACGAGTGGCCCTCCTCGTCCGGCGAAGGCCTCCGCCGGGGTACAGACCATTGTAGGAGAGAGCGAGAAGGCGGAGCCATGCTCGCTCCGTTTGCCTGGCGCCCGCCGAGGTTGCCGCGTCACAGTTTCGGAGACGACCGGGCGGCGAACCGGTCGGCGCGGTTTCGCGGTTGCTGGGCTCGTGATCGAGCGAACAGCGAGAGGCGTCCTCACTTGGACGGACAGGGCTCACTTGGACAGTCCCGCGCCACAGTCCGTGGGGTTAGCATCTCGTGTCCGAGGGGCCCCGCAGGATTCCGACACCGGGTGAGCAGAGAAAGTATCGGTCCTGGCCATGCAACATCAGATCGTCATCTCGACCGACGGCCACTGTGGCGCCGATCTCTGGGACTACAAGCCGTACTTGGAGCATCGCTATCACGAGGACTTCGACCCGTGGGCCAACAACTTTCACGATGCATGGGCGGAGGAGCTCGACCAGGACCGGCCGGTCAACAACCGCTCGGGCGTCGCGTCCGCGGCAACGCCATTGAACTGGGACAGCCAGCTGCGCCTCGATTACGTCGACAGTCAGGGGATCGCGGCCGAGGTCCTCTTCCCCAATACTCCTCCGCCCTTCTACCCCTCGGGTGTCTTGACTTCACCCGGCCCGCGGAGCCGCGAGGAGTACGAGCTGCGGTTCGCCGGACTACGTGCCCACAATCGGTGGCTGGCTGATTTCTGCAGCGAAGCGCCTGAGCGTCGTGCCGGCTTCGCGCAAGTCTTCCTGGACGACATCGATGATGCCGTGGCCGAGGTCCGCAGGGCGAAGAAGAACGGCCTACGGGGCGTGCTGCTCCCCGGGGACCACGTGCTCAAGATGGTGAACCTGTATTACCCCAGCTACGACCCCCTTTGGGCGGTATGCGCGGAGTTGGATCTACCTGTTCACCGTCATGCAGCCGCGCCGACCGAGTCGGTCTACGAGGGGGGCGAAGCTTCGCAGCTCGTCCACTTTGTGGAGATCCAGTTCTACACGTCCCGCGCGATCAGTCACCTCATCTTTGCCGGCGTGTTCGAACGCCATCCCGAACTTCGCTTCGTCACCACGGAAATCGCGAGCGCAGCGGAGATCGCCCGCGACCTGATCAAGATGGACATGATGTACACGTTGCGGGACATGGGCACGGGAACGCCGTTCTACCCGCACGTGAAGGACGCGCTGGCCAACCTCCGGAGAACGCCGAGCGAGTACTTCGCCAGCAATTGTTACGTCGCCGGGCCCCACGACCTGCGTGCGGCGCGAGACGCCGGGCTCCCCAACTTGATGTGGGGAGCGGACATCCCTCATGCAGAGGGTACAGGCCCTTTCACGGTCGAAGCCCTCCGTGCCACCCTGTGTGATCTCCCACAGCCCGAACGCGACGAGCTCTTGGCCGCCCGAGCCGCTCGGGTGTATCAATTCGATCTCGACCAGCTCCGTCCCGTGGCCGATCGGATCGGCCCCACCGTTGTGCAGCTCGAGACCCCTCTTCCGCTCGAGTCGCGACCGAAGTACCCGGAAGAGACCTGCTGCTCGGTCTTCCGTCGCGCCCCCATCGGGTAGAGGCGTCGGGGGGTAACCGAAATCGCCGCAGGGCCGGATCCGCCCCAACGGGATCACGTGGTGAACAAGCTCCAGGGCAGCGTCTTGGATCGTCGCGCGCACTCGTTGTCTCTTGAGCATCCGGAAGCCGGTCGCGCCGTGTGTCAGCCTCGGGCACGTCAGACGGCCGGGGGAGTTGCGCCCAGGGGGTCGTGGTGCCGCGCGGCTTCCGAGTGAACCTTCGACACGTTCTAGAGGCTCCGTACACTGGCAGCCATGGAACATTTCGGAGGCGAAGTGGCTGTCGTCACCGGCTCGGCGAGCGGACTCGGACGCGCGATGGCGGAACGGTTTTCGTCGGAGGGAATGATCACCGTGATCGCCGACAACCGCTTGGACGAGGCTGAGCGGGTGGCCCGTGAGATCGAAGACCACGGCGATCAGGCCGTTGCGATGGAGGTGGATGTGACCCGTCGCGACTCGGTCGTCCGGCTGGCGGACCGCGTGGACGCCGAACTCGGTGGAGCCAGCCTCTTGGTTAACAATGCGGGGGTCGTCGCCTACAGCCCGTTGCTACGAGCGGAGGAGCCCGGGTGGCGCTGGATCGTCGACGTCAACTTGTTCGGGGTCGTGCATGGCATTCAGACCTTCGTACCGCGGATGCTCCAGAGTGGCCGTGACTGCCACGTTGTCAACACGTCGTCGCTTGCGGGAGTCGTGGGCGCGGGTGCCGTCGAAGGCAATCGCATACGACTCGGCCTGCGGATCCCAGAGGAGCCGAGCGGCATGGTGGGGTACATGGCCACCAAGCACGCCGTTGTTGCCATCTCGGAGACACTCGCGGCAGAGTTGAGTGGCACGCGTGTCGGGGTCTCCGTACTCTGCCCGTCGCACCACGAAAACACGGGTATCTTCGAGAACTTCTGCGAGGTTCCGTCCCGAGGCCTTCGGGGGTCCGATGACCTCGGCGGAGTTCCAGGCCACTGTCGGGGACAGGCAGAAGAACTCGGCGGGGGCGCGCACCTCATACGCCCGGTACCCGGATGAGTGCGCGGCCCGCGTGCTCCATGCCATCCGGGCGGGTCATTTCTTCATATTCACCCACCCCGAGAACCGGAGCGCGGTGGAGAGGCGGTTCTCCGCGTTGCGTGCCGGGTTCGACGACGCTGACTCGTTCACCGGTTCCTAGGGCCGTCCCTCGCCAGCCGACATGGTCGCGACCTCCCGGATGCGGCGACGCATTCGCCGTCGCGTTCTGGCGTTGTGATGTCATGGACACACTGCGATCCCTTTCCGGTGATTCGCCACCGGTCGAACCTCGAGGCGGCCGAGACTGGTAACACGGTCGATCGAGGCGAAGTTCGCGCACGTGAGCTTCGAGCGCCAGCGAAAAGAAGCGTCCCAAGCGGCCGAGAGATCCCGCTGTCTAGGATTCCGGACATGGCAGATGGGTCACAGGTCGACTACCAACGCGAGGGTCAGGTCGCGATCATCACGCTCTCGCGCGAGCCGCTCAACACGTACGACGACGCCTTCCACCACGAGTTCCAACTGGCTTGGACCCGGGCGAAGCACGACGACAGCCGAGTCGTCGTCCTGCGGGCGACGGGCAAGCATTTCTGCGCTGGCGCCGAGTTGAAGGACCCGCGACCAGCTCCGGCCGGCGCCACGGTGCTTCCGGCATGGGAGGAGATCCGTCTCATCAGGTCGGTCGTGAAGCCGACGATCGCAGCCGTCCAGGGAGGGTGCATCGGCGGCGGCCAACGAATGGTTTGGCCGTGTGATCTGGTGTTCTGCAGCGAGGATGCCTTCTTCCGCGACCCGACGGCGGACATGGGTATCGGCGGGATCCAGTCCCATCTCCACACGTGGTTCTACGGGCCTCGCCTCGCCAAGGAAATGATCTATTCCGGGATGCGCCTCCCCGCGCAACGGTTGTACCAATTGGGCCAGGTCAACCGGCTGTATCCGGACCTGGAGACATTGCACAGAGAGACCCTCGCCTTCGCTCATCAAATAGCTGAAAAGGATCCCGTCGCGCTGCGGCAGGCCAAGCGCGCATCGGACATCACCATGGACATCCAGGGGCAGCATTACGTGCTCTCTCGCATGGAGGAGCTGCTGGACGAGTTTCCTCGGATGCGCATCCGAGACTCAGGTTGACCCGATGGTGGGGGATGGGTGCGTCGTCCGGCGCGATCACGCGGAGGGTCAAGTGCTCGGTGCTCGGCCCCTCAGGGATCGAAGCGGAGCCCGCTGTGGCTTCATCGCACGTGGTCAGAGAATGTGTCGAGGTATTCGGCGAACGCCTGGCGAATCTCCTCGGCCGTGAGTCCGAAAGCCTCCGGCTGGTAGACATGGTGACCCCGCGAGCCTGGTTGATTCTCCGCGGCCCACTCGCCGAGGGCTTGGCGGGCCGTTTCGTCGAGGTCCAGACCGGCGTGGTCGCACACCCGCTCCGCGACCCCGGTGGGATCGGCTTCGAGGGCTCGTTGTCCCACATCGACGAACAGATGCTCGCCCAGGACCGTTCGAGCCAGGAGGGCCCGACGCACGCCGTCGCAAAAGTGCTCGAGGATCTCGGGACCGATGGCGTGCGGGTCTAACGTCGTACTGGGGAGCCTCCTCTGGCGCGACGCCAGAACCACGCTGCAGGCCGACGACACCGACGCCACGGGATCGCGATGGGTCATGACGAACCGGGCTTCCGGGTAGTGCGAGGCGAGCTCCGGCAGCAAGAAGAGATAGTTCGGGAACTTCAACAGCCAATGGCGCGGCGGCCGGTGAGAGTGGAGAAGGCGCAAGATGCGCTCGTGGTACCGCAAGGGCATACTGGTGATCGATTGTTCGCCACCGTGTCGTATACGAGGGGACGGGGAGTACCAGCTCGCTGTGGTGGAAGCACATCTCGAAGATCGCTCCGTCCTCAACCGGTCCATCCATCCGCCGGATGTGTTGGGAATCGGCCGGGTGCGCTGGCTGCCGTCGACGGACGTCGGAGCGTTCCGTAGCGAGGTCGGGCGGCGGGACGGGTGCCTCCAGTTCCCACTGGCGAAGGTAGCGAAACCGGGCATCGAGCGAGAGCATGTGGTGCAACGCCGTGGTGCCCGTACGGGGCAGGCCGAAGATCACGAATGGGCCGGAGACCCCATGTCTCGCTTCGGCCCCGTGTCCGGCGTACCAGTCCTCAATGCGGAGACGCCTGCGGAGACGCGCGACGAGAAGGGACTCGATCCGGTGAACGGATTCGCTGTCCTCGCCGATGTCCCGCTCGACCGCTTCGACCAGGTGGCACAGGCCGTCGTGCCAGTCACCCGGCCCGAAATCGGAAAGCCCGGTCTCCGCGCGGGCCCGCTCGAGAAGCTGGTCGACGACGACACGCATGGAGCACCATTTTGGCCGGCTCGGGCGTGACTCGTTCCAGTTGGACGATCGATCGGTTCGACTCGGTGGTGAAGTCGGAGCATCATTGGTGAGCCTCGATCTCAGTGGGGGCATGGAACCGTCCATGGACGAGATCCTCGAGGACCTACCGGACACCTCGGTGGCCCGTGAGGGGGTCTCGCTGTGGATGTGGGACGACGATGGCGCCTGGGGGATTCCCCGCATGGGAGTCGAGGCGCTGCGCACGGCGGGCGAAACCTCACACTCGGTCATGCTCAGCCTCGCCCTTCCCGATGGGCGTGCGTGGTCGGTCCGCACCACGGCCGAACGAACGCCGGTCCTCGACCGCGTTGGCCGTCCGCGCGTCCTCGGTGCCGGCCCGCTCCGGTTCGAGTGCCTCGAACCGTTCGCTCGCTGGCACGCGTCGTTCCACGGGGTGGCGATGCTTCGGCCGGTAAGCGACCAGCTGGTCGAGGTCGCCCGTCCAACTGATACCCGATCCGACGGAGCGGCGGTTCGGGCGGTGCTTCGAATCGTGCTCGACAGCAACATGGCGCTCCCACCGTGGGTGCAGGGGTCGTTAGGGCCCGAGGGTCACTTCAATCCCGGCGAGCACCGTTTTGAGCAGCTGTTCAGGGCCACGGGCACGTTGTCGCTCGACGGGGTCGAGGCACCTTTCGTGGGAGGCGGTCTCAGAATCCATCGCAGGGGTGGCGACCGCGGGCAGTTCCGGGACTGGTACGGACACTGCTGGCAGTCCTCGTTGTTCCCCAGTGGTCGAGGGTTCGGGTTTATTCATTACCACCCGTGGCCTGACGGGTCGGCGAGGTTCAGAGAAGGCTGGCTCGCCGACGGAGGCGAGATCGAACCGGCGCGGGTGGAGCCCACCCCCTGGCTGACGCGTGCCGATCCTGCCGGAGAGGACGTGTCGTTCACGTTGAGAACTCCAGCCCGCACGGTGCGCATCGAAGCGGAGACCGTCATGTCCACCTTCAGGCGGACCGGACCCGCTGTCGACAGACCAGATCCGCTTGTCCTCCAGTCCGGTATCACTCGTTGCCGGTGGGGGAGCGAGGAGTCTCACGGGATGATCGAGCGCTCCGCCTTCCTCAATCTGACCGCGGGGAACGACGGGACTCGCGCCCTGTGAGTCGTGTGCACCGTGAGCGTCGGTCGCTCATCCTGGCGACCCTACAATTTCTAAAACGAGCGAAAAGATCAGGAAGACAGATGGGAGCCCTATGACCGACGAGAGCCTGCTCGCCCGCATCGATCGTGTCGAGTCCCATTTGGCGATACAGCAACTCGCCGCCCGCTACGCGCTCGCTGTCGATTCCAAGGATGTCGAAGGTGTCGTCTCCTTGTTCGTCGAGGACGTGAGCGCCGGTCGGTCGTGGGGCACCGGACGAGAGGCCTTGACGCGGTTCTACAAGGACGCACTCTCCCATTTCTACCGGTCCATGCACCTCGTCGCGGGCCACGTCATCGCCTTCGACGACAACGATCACGCGCACGGGGTGGTGCACTGCCGGGCGGAGCACGAGGCTGGAACGCAGTGGGGCATCATGGTGATGAACTACAAGGACGACTACGAGCGCCACGGCGGTACGTGGTACTTCCGACGCCGCCGGCTTCAGTCGCTCTATACGACTGACATCCTGACTCGGCCGAGGGGGCCCGGTTTCCTCCGCGGTTGGGCGGAGGAGGCCGGCGACCGTTCCGCGGGAGAAGGCGCTCGTCTCCCCGCTGAATTCGCCACGTTCGCAACATTTTGGCGGGACTTTCCTCGGGACTACGTTGCTCTCTTGACGGCAGACCCCATCGAACCACTCGGCTAGAGAGCGCACGTGGAGCCGGATCGACCCGCGACGAAGACCGAAATAATGCACCGCAGCGAGACGAAGCTCACGCTTGCCTTCGATATGCGGGCCCCAGACTTGGGCGCGAACGCCACGGCGCTGTATGCCGCAGCCCTCGAGCAGTGCGCGTGGGCGGACGGTCTCGGCTTCACGGACGTACAGTTGATGGAGCACCACGCCAGTACCGATGGCTACCTGCCGTCGCCGATCGTGCTCGGATCTGCCGTCGCGGGCGTGACGAGTCAGCTCGACATCAGGCTCTGCCTCGTGCTCCTTCCGCTCTACGATCCGCTCCGCATCGCCGAGGACCTCGCCGTACTCGACCTGGTCAGCGGCGGACGGCTGCGACTTACGGTCGGGTTGGGCTATCGACGGGAGGAGTACGAACAGTTCGGTGTGGACATGAGGCGACGGCCGTCCCTCATGGAGGAAGCAGTCGAGACCCTCAAGCTCGCCTGGAGCGGCGAGCCGTTCGATTTTCGGGGACGTCGGGTGCGGGTCCTCCCGCGGCCGGCGCAACGCCCGCGGCCCCTGATCACCATGGGCGGTGCATCGCCCGCCAGTGCCAGACGCGCGGCACGTATTGCTGATGCCTACTATCCCGTCGCTCCAAGGCTCTACGAGATCTACCAAGACGAGCTCTTGGCCTTGGGAAAGAGGCCGTCGGCCGCCCACGGAGACGCGGTGACCACCTCTGACGACGTCTATGTCTTCGTGGCCGAGGATCCCGAGCACGAATGGGCGCTGATCGCGCCCCACGCGGCGCACGACACGAGAGAGTACGCAAGTTGGATCGACGGCCGACGCGGTGGCAGCTTCAGTCTCGTTGACGACATCGACCAGCTGAAGACGCTGGGTAACTACCGCGTCTGGACTCCGTCCGAATGCATCGATCGTGCTCGGGAGCGAGGCGCGCTCGTCTTCAAGCCCTTGGTCGGTGGGCTTGATCCGGCGGTGGGGTGGAGAAGCCTGCAACTCTTTGCTGACAAGGTCCTGCCTCATCTGAGAGGTTCCACGTCACACGAGTCCCGAGGGTCGCAGATCTCTCAGTGATCGTGAGCGGCGCGTTTGGGTTGACGTCGCGGGCGAGGATGCACGAAGGGTTGAGTAGTATCAATGCGTGCAGATCACCCGTACTGCGCTGGCGGCCGATGCCGTGTCCTCCGCGGGGCCATTTCGCGGTGGGGGCAGCTGAACATGGCCTTCACACGGGTGTGCGCGCTCGATGACGTGCCCGTGGACACGATGGAGTCCTTCTTCATAGAGGACATCGAGGTGCTCGTGGTGCACGGCGGCTCCGGGGTGCATGCGTTCGACGGCATCTGTCCACATGAGGAATTTCCTCTGGTGGACGGCTCTCTCGAAGACTCCACGATCGTCTGCATCGGCCACGGGTGGATTTTCGACGCCATGACTGGCCACGCGGTGTATCCGCCGGGTTGTCGCCTCACCGAGTATCCCCTTCGAATCGAGGACAGCCAGGTCTATGTCGACGTCGACTCGGTGGTGCAGCTGTCCGAATCCGGCTGACCACACCGCCACGGCCTCGGTTCGCTCGCGGCGAAATGCGTACGAGCTCCCAACATCTCGTGGCCTGAAACAACCGGACGACTGGGGATCCGACCCGACCCTCGGAGACCTGCGGGACCGTGTGCCCCTTCACCGGCAGAACTCGCCGCGTGTGGCCGATCCTTGACGCAGTCATTGTGAGCGACGCTTCCCCTTCGAGCCCCCAGCTTTGGCTGCTCTCATCGTCGTCGGCGCTGGCCACCTGCTACTTTCGGAATCGTCAGGGACTGCTGACACCTGCATCGGGCTCGGGGAGGGCAGACGTGGCACCGGTCAGGTTCCGCTCGTCACGGAGGAGCACACGCATGACCGTCACCACATCCACCAGCGGCAAGGAGGCCACGAAGGTCTCCGTCCCCATCGTGATCGTCTCCTGCGACACCCACATCGGGCCCCGGTTGGTGGAGGACCTCCGTCCGTACTGCCCGCCGAATTTGCTGGAGGCCTACGACGACTATGCAGGCGGTCTGAGGAAGAAGCGCGAAGCGGCAGCCGCCAACAAAGAGAAGGTGTCGTTCGGGGGAAACAGCGTGGGGCCGGATTGGGGAGTGCGCTTTGCCAACCTCGAGACCCCAGGGCACTACGACATGCACGCTCGTCTTCGGGATCTCGACAACGACGGGGTGGCGGCGGAGGTCATGTTCCATGACAGCCAGAACGGGGAGCCCATCCCGTTCCAGGTTGACACGTTGCTCATGCGCGGCACAGGACAAGATCAGGACTTCGACCTCCTCCGTGCGGGCCAACACATTTACAACCAATGGCTCGCCGACGTGTGCTCGGTCCAACCAGAACGGCACATCGGGTTGATGCACCTGCCCATGTGGGACATGGAGGCGGCGCTTGAAGAGCTTCATTGGGCACGGTCGGTCGGGCTGAAAGGGCTGAATTTCCCGTACCCGAAGCCATACATGCAGCCCTACAACGATCCCGCGTGGGACACGTTTTTCTCGGCCTGTGAGGACCTGGGCGTCACTCTGTGCAACCACGGAGGGGCTGGCGCCAGCGGCGGCACATACCCAGGAGCCATGTCGATCGCCAAGTACGAGTTGTCGATGATGACGCGGATTTGTCCGATGGACCAGCTTGTCTTCGGTGGCGTCTTCGAGCGTCACCCCCGACTTCGATTGATCAACACGGAGTCTCCCGGATTGTGGTGGGAGTTCGTGCTGAAGGAGATGGACAGCATCTACCTCACCGACACGCGTAGCTACGGACCCCGAGAGAAGCAGAGAGTGCCGCGGCTCCCGAGCGAGTACGCATCGACCCAGGTCTGGATCGGGGCGAGCTTCCAGGCTCGATTCGAGGCCGAAGATGCTATCGCAAAGGAATATTCGGACCGGGTGATCTGGGGTTCCGACTACCCGCACTTCGAGGGCACGTATCAGTACGACGCCACCGGACCCAACGGCGAGCCGATGACGTGGGCGTCGCTCCGCTTCACCTACGCGGGGCTGCCGGCCGATCGGGTGCGCGCCATGCTGGGAGGCAACGCCATGAACGCCTACGAGCTCGATTACCAAGCCCTCGAGAAAGTGGCGGCCCGCATCAATGCGCCGACCTACGAAGATCTCAACTCTTCGACGGTCGAGAGTCGCCCCAAGGACAGCGGGCATCTGGCTTTCCGGACCTTCGGGTTCTGGAATTAGCGCACCTGAGTCCAGCTGACGTCGGGGGGCGAGGACGTTCTTGGATCTCTGAGAGCTTGGCGAGGCCGGAGCTTCATTGCCGCAGGACGCACCGCTCTGGGGTGAACTCTCCCGGCGAACACCTCCGGTGGCGTTTGCAACGTCGGACGGCACCCGATCGAGCCACTGCACCAGAGGTCGTCGATTGTCCGCACGCGTTGCCTCCGGATGGGCATGCCCCATTGACCTGACGGCTGCTCTTCGACCCTCGTCGCGTCCAGCAAGGTCCTCTATCATCGCCGGCATCGCTCGACAACCGACCGCTTTGACGCTCTTTGCGTCGAGCGTGACGATGAAAGGACGCCAGTGCCGGGTCGCATGGAAGGAAAGAAGGCGATTGTCGTAGGCGGGGGTCAGCCTGCCAGCCAGCACGTCGGTATCGGACGTGCCATCGCCGAGTCGTTCGCCCGGGAAGGGGCCGAGGTCTGTGTCGTCGACCGCGTGCTCGACCGGGCCGATGCGACGGTCAGGGAGATCGCGGCACACGGCGGCAGCGCGCAGTCCATGGTGGCAGACGTCGCCGACCCGGACAGCTGTGCGCGTCTTGTCGAAGACGCCCGGCTGGCCATGGGTCGCATCGACGCCCTGGTGAACAATGTGGCGACCGAGGAGGGCGACAACGACCCGCTGAAGCTGGAGGTCGATGCTTGGCAGCGCGTCATGGACGTCAATCTGCGTGCGATGTGGTTGACCTGTCGCGCCGTGTTGCCGATCATGCAGGATCAGCGGGGCGGCACCATCTTGAACACATCATCGCTCGGTTCTCGTACGGCCGGTGGATCCCTGTTCGCCTACGGCATGTCCAAGGCGGGCGTGGATGCACTGACACACAAGCTCGCCGTGATGTTCGCACCCTGGGGCATCCGCTGTAACTCGGTTCTTCCCGCCTGGGTCGCGACGCAGCACTCGATGGACGGGTTGATGCAGGCTGGTGTGGCCAAGAGCGAAGAGGAGATCTTCGAATTCGCCCTGCGTGCCAACCCGCTCGGCCGAATGGGCACGGCGTGGGATGTCGCCAATGCGGCGCTGTTTCTGTCATCCGACGAGTCCTGCCACACGACCGGTGTCAGTTTTCCGGTCGATGGTGGAACGTCCGCCGTGATCGGGCAGTACCAGCGTCCCCGGAACGCGCCTTAGCCTCGTCCTGTTTCCACAGGCTCCCCGGTACCCTCTGTCGCCCCGTCAGCGCAGCGCTGGCGCAAGAAACCCCTCGAGGTTGTCGCGCATGATACGGCGCTGGTCGTCCTCGCTGAAGCTAGTCAGCTGAGCTCCGACGTACTGGTCGGGGAACGCCAGGCCCTCGCCATGGGGAAAGTCCGAACCGAAGACGATGGGCTCGATGCCGACCTCGGCCACGACCCGCTGCACGTTCTCCTCGGGATATGGCGCCACGACGAAGTGCTCTCGGAAGATCTCCGAGGGCCGGCGATCGAGGCGCCCGGACTCGGACCACTTGATGGCGCGGCCCATGAGGAAGGCATGGTCCATCTTGCGCATGGTGTAGGGCACCCAGACCGTCCCCATCTCCGACAGGCAGACCTTGATGTTGGGGAACCGGCTGAAGAAGTTGCCCAAGATGAGCCCGGCCGTCAGCTCCATGGCAGGCCGGTCGCCCCAGTACATCATCCACTGGAAGGCGTCGAAGTCCCCAAAGACGGTCTCGGGGTCTTCGGACCAGTCCGCCCCGTACTTCTGGTAGTCAGTGCCGCCCAGGTGCACGGTCAGGCGCAGCTCGGCTTCGTTGACGATCGACCAGAAGCGGTCGAAGACCGGATCGGCTAAGGAGCGCCCCCCAAAGGGGTTGTCAGCCCCGCCGTGGGCGTGGCCCGACTTGATCTGGATCAGCGTGGCTCCGTCGGCCATCACCTGCTCCAGCTCGGCGATGGCCAAGTCGGAGTCGGCCAGTGCGATGTAGGGCGGAAGGAACATGCGCCGCTCGGCGACGTAGCCCACCTCCTCGTGCATCCAGCGGTTGAAGGCCCGTATGTTCGCGTAGAGGGCGGGGATGTTGTCGGCGAACTCGAACTCGATGTCGTGGGCCGCCGCAGGGAACATGAGCGCCTTGTCGATGCCTTGGTCGTCCATCAGGGCGAGGCGCAGGTCACGGTTGCCGAACGCCTCGGACTTGTGGCGGAATTCCGAGATGAATTCCTTGCGCTGCTCCTCGTCTAACCCCCTGAGCGGGTTGAGTCGGGTGAGCAGCATGCCGGGGATGGAGCGGATGTCGACTTCCTCCTCCGGGTCGGTCGGGGCGGCGGCATCGAACGAGGGGATCGCCGAGCGACCCATTCCGACGTTGGAGGTGTCACCCAGCAGGTTCTTGAGCTCGTCTTCGGAGAAGGTCACGTGACGTGAGTGGAACTTCGACGGCTTCCCCGCGAAGAGCTGCATCTGCTCACCGTCGGGCCCGGTCACGCTGCGGATGGCGAGGTCGGCCTTCGTCGGGTCGATGTAGCGCTCGAAGCAGTCGGGCGGCTCGTTGAAGTGGTTGTCGGCGTCATTGATCCAAAAACCCAGCTTCGGTTCCGACGTGGTCGTCATCGCTCCTCCTTCGCGTCCGTTATACGGCGTAGAATACAGCAGCGGCGAACGCTTGGGAAGAGGCCTTCACCCTCGGGGCTACCGCGAGAGGCCGACGGTGGTGGCGAGACGGTCGCGGTGGTAGTCGGCACCACCGTGGATCGTCGCGTTCGTCTCGACCCGTCGCAGGTAGAGATGCAGGTCGTGCTCCCACGTGTACCCGATGCCTCCGTGCAACTGCAGGCATTCCCGTAGGATCACCGGGCAGCGGTCCGCGACATACGACTTGGCCACACTGGCCATGCTCGTCGCGTCGCTCTGCGCCTGCACGGACTTGATGCTGGCCACCGTCGCGGCCTTCGCGGACTCGAGCCACAGGAGCATGTCGACCAGTCGGTGCTTGATGGCTTGGTACGAGCCGATCGGACGCCCGAAGGACTTTCGATCCCGCACGTACTCGAGGAGGACCTCGTACATCCGGTCGGTCGAGCCGATGGTCTCGGCGCATTGGAGCGCCAGCGCCAGGGCCATCTGCGCGTCGACGTCGGCTTCGGCTCCATCGACGCGACCTACGACGGCATCGCGTGACACGTCGACGTCGTCGAAACAGACGCGTCCGTATCGGCGCGAGAGGTCGAGGCCTTCGAGGGGCTCCACGGTGACACCCGGTGCGTCGGCCTGAACCAGGAACTGGGTCATGCCGTCCGATGTCCGCGCCGTCACCAAGAGGTAGTCGGCGACGTGGGCATCTTGCACCGGGGTCTTGACCCCGCTGAGCCGATAGCTCCTCCCGCTCTTCGAGGCGCGGACGGCGCCAGATTCGGCCGCCCACCCGTTGGGCTCCTCCGCCACCGCCCACGTCGCGATCTCTCGCCCGGCTGCGATAGCCGGCAGATGGAGCTCGACCATCTCGTCCGGGCCGCTTCGGGCCAGCGCGTAGGCAACGATGTTCGTGGGCAGAACGGGACCCGCCATGAGGAAGCGACCGAGCTCTTCGGCGATGATCCCGAGGTCGCAGACGCCCTCGCCCGAGACGCTGCCTCCGCCAAATTTCTCGGGAACCAACATGGAGGTCCAACCAAGCTCGGCACCTTGCGCCCAGATGTGACGATCGAAGCCCAGTGGATCGCCGATCACCGCACGGAGTGCCGACGTCGGCCACGTCGCGGTGAGAAATCTGTGTGTCGTCTCACGCAGCAGCTCTTGTTCGGCTGAGAGGTCGAGGTCCACTCCCTTTCCCTTCGTCGTTGGCGAGTAGGAGTGTAGGTGTCGCTCTGCCGTGCATCCGTGAGCGGTCACGCCGGGCGTGTCACGGAGAGGCACGCCCCTCGGGAGGGGTAACGTCGCGGTGTTGTCGTGCAGGCAACACCGTCTCCGGCGCCCCGAAAAATGAGGCGCCGTCCATCTGAGGATCTGGCGCAATTACGTCCATCTGAGGATCTGGCGCAATTAGACGAAGGGACTCGTGATCACCGGCGTACCTCACTGAGTGCGAGAACCACTGACCCGCCGTCAGGAACGAAATGGACCCTCACCGCGAGATCCCGGAGTTCATCGGGTGCATCGTGGCGAGGTAGGCGTCGCGCGCTGACCGCTTCTCCACCTTTCCCATCGGCGAGCGGGGCACCTCTGGCAGGACGAGGAGGTGACGCGGCACCTTGTAGCCGGCGATGGACTCGCGGCAGAAAGCGAGGAGGTCATCCGGCGTGGTCCTTGCATCCTCGAGGGACACCACGCCGACGAGTCGCTCACCCATCTCGTCGTCCGGGATTCCGAACAGGGCGACATCCCTCACTGCGGGATGGTCCGCCAGGATCCTCTCGCATTCGGCCGGGTAGATGTTCACACCGCCCGAGATGACCATGTCGGTGACGCGCCCCGTGATGTAGACGTACCCGTCCTCGTCGACGTGGCCGACGTCTCCCAGAGTGAACGTGCCCGGCACGAGATGCGCGGCCGCCGTCTTCTCCGGGTCGTTGTGGTAGCGAATGCCCCGTCCCGAGTCGTCCACGAAGTACAACACGCCATCTGATCCTCTGGGACACGGCGATCCGTCCTCATCGAGGACCAGCGGGTGGAACGGAGGGACCGCACGACCGACGGATCCTCGATGCGCCAGCCACTCGTCGGAGGTGATCCGGGTCACGATGCCACTCTCGCTCGCGCCGTAGGTCTCGAGAAGGAGCGGGCCGAACCAGTCGATCATGGCCTGCTTGACCGTGGTCGGGCACGCGCTGCCGGTCACGGAGATCATCCGGAGCGAGGACACGTCCGCTCCTTGCCGGCGCTGCTCGGAGAGCCCGAGGAGGCGGATGAGGTGGGTCGGGACCATGACGGACGTGGCGATGCGGTGGCGGGCGATGGCGTCGAGGACGAAGTCGGGGTCGAACCGCCCCGTCACCACCACGGGGCTCCCCGTCAGCAGAAGGCCGACCGCACCGTGCGGTCCCGCGTGGTACAGCGGTCCGACGACGAGGTGCGGGCCGAGTCCAGCCATGTGGTGGCGTGCCATCGACTGCAGCCGATCGTCGACCGTCGGAGTGCTCTGGTTGGGGAACTCGACTGCCTTGGGCCTGCCGGTCGTCCCCGAGGTGTAGATCAAGTCCGTCGTGGCGGGCAGATCGCCCGGCGGGCGGATCGGCGACGCTCTTTCGACGCGGGACGGCCAACCGCCGGTGTTCGCCGCGTCCGCCAGCACGAGGAGTCCGCGGCGGCCCGCGGCTGCGGTCGCCGTGGGGAGGGTCTCGGGGGAGGACCAGATCGCCTCCGCCGCGCCATCGTCGAGGAGGTACTGCACCTCGTCCGTCGTGAGGCGATTGTTGACGAGGATCGCGCCCACCCCGGCGAGGACCGCCGCCGCGTAGACGAGAAGCGTCTCGTTGGAATTCTCTCCGAGCACTGCCAATCTGGTCCCGCGGGGGAGGCCGAGCTCGACGAGTGCGTTGGACATCCGGACGACTCGGTCTTCGACGTCGCACCACGAGAGCGCCTGCGATCGATCCACCAATCCGGGTTCGTGCGGCTGGAGACGGGCACGCTCGAAGAGGGACGGAACGGTCACGTCCACGTCCAGTGGGGGGTCCGCTTCTCGAGGAAGGCGCGGATGGCCTCGTCGGAGTCCCTGAACGTCCGGAGCCGGTTGGTGTAGTCGTTCTCTGTCCTGTATTGGCGCATCATCTCGTCGGCTTCAATCCGCAGGATCGACTCCTTGGCGAGTCGCAGCGCGAGCGGGCTCATGGTGGTCATCTCGGCTGCGAGCTCCAAGGCCCGGTCCTCGGCAGCTCCTGCCGGGACCACCTCCTCTATCGCCCCCAATCGATAGAGCTCGCTTGCGGGAAGCAGCGCACCGGTGAACATCATCCGGCGAGCTTTCGAAGGTCCGAGGAGCCGGAGTGCCTTGCTTGCTCCTCCGAGCACGCCCACTTTGATCTCGGTGAGTCCGAACGTTGCCTCCTCAGCGGCTATGACCAGGTCGCAGACGCCCACCAGGCCGAAGCCAGCGCCGATCGCGGCGTGCTCCACGGCTCCGATCACCGGCACGAGGCATTCACGGATCGCATACTGGGTCTGCCGCCATTCCCAGGCGGGATCGAGTAGCGCCCGGAGGTCCGACGGGTCCGACGGATCGTCGGAGGACAGTTCCTTCAAGTCGATCCCGCCGCAGAATGCACGCTCCCCCCTCGCGGCGAGCACCACCGCGGCCACTTTGCGATCCTGGGACAACTCGTCGAAGCAGGCGCGGAGCTCACGCATCATGGCGTTGTTGACTGCATTGACCGGAGGCCGAGCCAAGTGCACGACGGCGACGCCGTTTTTCTTCTCGAGTTCGAGGGTTTGCATGTCCTGCGCTCCAATGCTCTTCGGCGCCCGGACGCCTTCGGGAAACCAACTGGACCGAGATCCGCGAGACCGGCGACCCTGGAGCTCCAAGGCGAGAAGGGCGAGCCGGAATGGGCAGCGTTTTCCGCTAGTGAGCGGGCTAACGTTACGCTCGCTCCGAAGATTCAAGCAAGAGAGGGATGACTCGATGCAGGTGATCGACACCGACCCCAACTTCCTGCGTCAAGCGGCCGACGTCTCCGGGCATGCCTATGAACAGTCGATCACGCACGTCGAGGCCGAGATCAAAGGCGTCATACCCGAGCTGATGGAGACCCTCACACCGGAGGGTCCCTACGGGTACACCATCATGCCGGAGGTGCGTGCCGACGGCAGCGTCGGACTGCCGATCATTACCACCCGCGAGGGGATCAGGGAGGCGTACCAGCTCATCCGGGGCATGAGCGAGCTCCTCAGCGTCACGCCGCTCACGGAAATCCGCGGCTCGTGGTACACCTTTCAGGACAACCTTTCCCGCGGGCGACTGAAGGAGAACGGGTACGAGGGTCCGCCCCACCAGACCCTGGCGTTGTTCCCTTCGGGGGCGGGAACAGGCATTACCGGAGAACTTGTGTGGGTCCGGGTGCCCAGGAGCCGGCTCGGCGGCGACGCCGGGCCGGCGGACGCCGAGGCGAGCGGCGAGACGCTCAGTGTGGCCCTGGAGCGCGAAAAGGTCTATCGGCGCCACTGCGAGTACCTCGATGCTCTCCGTAAATCAGATCTCGAAGGCGTGCTCTCGACGCTGCACAGCAGAGCAGCATCCGCTCTGCGCGACTACGTCAACGAAACGGGCACCCTGACCAGCTTGGAGGGAATCGACGCCCATCGTGCGTATTATCAGGCGTTCTTCGAGAAGTACGAAGTCCGGTCCGTCAACACGCTGTCTCTCGTTGCGGAGGACTGGTACGTGTTCGCGGAAGCTCGCTTCACGGTCGGTGCTCGCGGTACCGACCAGACCCTCGCCTTCAACACGGCCGAGTTCTACTTGCCGGCGAACGACGGGCGGTTCATCGCCCGCATCGGGCACGGAACGGACCCGAATCCCTTGCGCTGAGTTCGTTAGGCCGAAGCCGATGATGCGAGTGGCGACGCATCCATCACCCAGTTGAGTTCGCCCAGTTCGTCGGTGAGCCTCTCGGGAACCGCCCGCACCCGCATGCCTTGGTGAGGTTCCACGTCCGAGAGGAACCGTCCCGGAATCAGGATGTCGTCCTGCTCTTCCAGGCGTACCAGGACGGTGATGTACGGAACCAGGGAGGCGAACGCAGGGGCGTACACGTTGTGCGTCCTCACCCAGCTGTGCACCTCACCGGTGCCGGTGACCGTGCGCCAGGCGAGGTCTTCGCTCTGGCAGTTGGAGCAGATCGGCCGTGCTGGCCATGTCCAACGAGAGCAGTCTCGGCACTGCTGGACATCGAGGTGTCCCGCGGCCAGTGCCGCCCAATAATGCTCGGAATCCTGATCGGGCAGCGGCAGCACCCGCATGTCGGCCATCAGGCACCCTCCAGAACCAGCGCGGACGAATAGCCGCTGACGTAGCCCAACTGGCCGGTCACCAGTGCAACGTCATGACGATCCACCTGACGGTGCCCGGCATCGCCGCGGATCTGTTGCACCGCTTCGAAGACGTGGTTCATGCCGTGGATATAGCCCTCCGAGAGCAACCCCCCATGGGTGTTGACAGGTGTCGAGCCGGTGGCGCGATCGAAGGCACCGTCCGCCACCATGGCCGGCACCGCACCAGGCTCGCTCAAGCCGAAACCCTCGATCTGAGACAAGAGCGTGTAGGTGAAACAGTCGTACAGCTCGGCAAAGTCCATGTCGGTCGGCCCGAGGCCGGCCGTGCGGTACAGCTTCCGGGCCATCGGCCCGGCGGGGGAGTCGGCGAGATCGGTCGTGCCGTTGTTGACGATGTTGACGCCTCCGCCCCAAGTGGCGGCCCGGATCTGCACGGGACGGTGGGGGAGATCCATGGCCCGCTCGGAGCTCACCACGGCCACCGCGACCGCTCCGTCAGTCTCGAGGCAGCAATCGAAGAGGCGAAACGGCTCGACGATCCAGCGACTCGCGAGGTAGTCCTGCATCGTGAGGGGCGTTCGCATCATCGCTCGTTCGTTGTCGACTGCATGCCGCCGGCTGAGCAAGGCGATCTCGCCGAGGTCTTCGTTGGTGGTCCCGTACCGAAGCATGTGCGAACGGGCAGCCATCGCGATCTCTTGTGCCGGAACGACGTAGCCCGTAGACGCCTTGAACTGGATGTCCCACGGCGGGCGCTGGGTGTAGGCCCCAGCGCCGCTGAGGCGCTGCCCCGACCTGCCGTTCAGGGCTCGGTAGCACACGATGCAGTCGGCGACGCCGGCGCTGACGGCGAGGGCAGCTTGGCCGACCACCGACATGGAGACGCTGCCACCGAAGAACTGGTTGAGGTAGAAGTTCAGGTTCTTCACCCCGAGGGCGGGTGCCAGGATGTTCGGTGCGATCGAGTCGTTCGTCCCGAACGTGGCGAGCCCGTCGATGTCCTGGACATGGAGACCGGCGTCCTGGACGGCTGCCTTCACCGCACGAGCGGCGAGGCTGAACACGCTGACTCCGGAGTCCTTGGAGAACTCCGTGCAACCGATGCCCGCGATGGCCGCCTCTGAGCGGGGGAACTGCCTCATGTCGATCCTTGGTGTCGTTCGGATGTCTGAGTGAATTTTATGTCGCCGGCACGTGCCGTGCCGCGCCGGAATGACCATGCGCCCCGGTTGGCGCAGGCGCCCCTTCGATCCGGCGTTCAGAGCGACAGGGTGTACCCACCGTTGACGGGATAAGTCTGGCCCGTGATCCACGCGGCCATTGGACTGACCAGGTACACCACGAGCCCCGCTGCGTCCTCGGGTTCACCCCGCCGCCTGATGATGTATCTCTTGAGCAATTCCTTCGACCGCTCCTGTTCCGACGGCGAGCCCTTGTCGTCGGTCCCGGTCGTCGGCGTACGCACCGTGCCCAGCGCGATGCAGTTCACCGTGATGCCGTAGCGCCCGACCTCTCGGGCGATCGAGCGGCAGAATCCCGCGGCACCTGCCTTCGCGGCGGCGTACGGAGCGAGATAGGCGTCTCCGTAGCGAGCGGCATCGGACACGATGGTGACGATGCGTCCGTCCGTTCGCGTCATCATCCCTGGCAGGGCGGCGCGGGTGCAGTTCATGACGCCGTAGAGGTTCACCCGGATGTAGCGCTCCCATTCGCTGGGTTCCGATTCGACAAATGGCCGCAAGTCGGGGAATCCCTCGGTTCCCGCGTTGCCCGCATTGTTGACGAGGATGTCGAGGCCGCCGGTGGACGCAACCACTGCTTGCACTTGAGGCCAATCGGTCACGTCGAAGAGTGCTCCCTCGGACCGTCCGCCGCGGCGCCGGACATCCTCGACCACCTCGTCCACCCGAGGCGCCACGACGTCGTTGACGTAGACGGTCGCCCCCGCCTCTCCGAGCGCGGCGGCAATCGCCCGGCCGACACCCTGTCCGGCTCCGGTCACGAGCGCCCGCCTTCCTTCGAGGTCGATCTCCAGCGCCATTTCGGTAGGGTAGCGTTCCGGTCGGGTCGGTCCCGTGACGCACGTTCGGCGAACGCGAGGCTCGGATGGTTGCGCAGTTGACAACTCTCCGATGCGATCAGGACGTCGGGTGCGCGGTGAGCCGTAGTCTTGGCAGACCGGTCGCCGGGCGGGGCGGTTGGTCCCGCCGACGACAAGGCGCACGGGACACCAAGGTGAGGAGGACGCCATGCACACGGACGACATGATCCTGATCAGCATCGACGATCACGTCGTTGAGCCTCCGGACATGTTCCAGGGACACCTGCCGGCCCGCTACATGGACCAAGCCCCGCACATCGTGCACAACGAAGAGGGCAAGGACCAGTGGGTCTACGAGGACCAAGAGATGGCGATGGTCGGGCTCAACGCGGTGGTGTCCTGGCCGAAGGAGCAGTGGGGATTCAACCCGACCGCTCATGCCGAGATGCGTCCCGGCGCCTACGACGTCCACGAGCGGGTACGTGACATGAACCGGAACGGAGTGTTGGCGTCCATGTGTTTCCCCAGCATGGCCGGCTTCAGCGGTCGCACGTTCCAAGAGGCGAAGGACAAAGACCTGGCCCTCGTCATGCTGAAGGCCTACAACGACTGGCACATCGACGACTGGTGCGGTGCCTACCCGGGGAGGTTCATCCCCCAGGCCATCCTGCCGATCTGGGACGTGGACGCGACGGTCACAGAGCTCCGACGAGTCGCCGGGAAGGGGGCTCGCGCCGTGAGCATGCCCGAACTGCCCCATATCCAGGGCTTCCCGAGTTACCACTCATCGTCCTGGGACCCCATCTTCTCCGCGCTGTGCGACCTCGACGTGGTGATGTGTTTGCACATCGGACAGGGTCTGAATGCGATCGACCTGCCGGATATCAACTTCGACGAGTACATGGTCCTCTCCACCCAGGTGACGGTTCTCGCCGTCCAGGACCTGCTCTGGGGCCATGCGATGCGGCAGTTCCCCGGCCTCAAGATCGCGTTCTCCGAGGGTGGCATCGGCTGGCTGCCGTTCCTGCTGGACCGCGTCGACCGGCACTACCAGAACCAGCGGTGGACCGGGCAGGATTTCGGGTCGAAGCGCCCTTCGGACGTCCTGCGCGAGCACTCGCTTGCCTGCTTCATCGCGGATCCGACCTCTCTCAAGCTGTACAAGGAGATTGGCGATCGACATGATCGCCTTCGAGACCGATTATCCGCACTCCGACTGCCTGTGGCCGGACGCGCCCGAAGCCCTGCTGGCGCAATGCGAGGGGGCTGGCTGCTCCGACGAGGACATCGAGAAGATCAGTTGGCAGAATGCCGCCCGGTTCTGCCGGTGGGATCCTTTTGCCGCGATCCCGCGTCGGGACGCCACGGTCGGCGCGTTGCGGGCTCAGGCGGAAGACGTCGAAACCGGCGTCGTGACCCGGGAGGAGTGGCGGGCTCGCTACGAGGCCAAGCCCCAGGACGCGACGGCCTCCGTCTGAGCGTCGCCCAGACGTACCCGGAGACAGCGAGAAGAGGAGCGGATGGCTTCCCAACCGATGCAGGGCGTACGAGTCGTCGAGGTCGCCCAATACACGTTCGTGCCGGCAGCGGGCGCCGTCCTGGCGGAATGGGGCGCGGAGGTCATCAAGGTGGAGCACGCCGAGAGAGGTGATGCCCAGCGCGGCCTGTTCACCGTCGGGTCCATGTCCGCCGGCGGTCCGTTCGCTCCGCTCATGGAGCACCCCAACCACAACAAGCGCAGTATCGGGCTTGCTCTCGCGGTCCCGGAGGGACTCGAGATCCTCCACCGGCTCGTGAGGAACGCCGACGTGTTCCTGACCAACTTCCTTCCCGACGCCCGGAGTCGCCTCCACATCGACGTCGAGGACTTGCGCAAGGTGAACCCTCAGATCATCTACGTGCGCGGCACCGCTCTCGGCGTGCGCGGTGAGGACCGGACGAGGCCGGGCTTCGACGGAATCTCCTACTGGCACCGGGCGGGCAGTGCATTCGGCGCGACGCCGCCGAATGTGGAGGGGATCGTGCCGATGCCAGCTCCGGCCTACGGGGACTCCATCGGGGGGATGACGATCGCCGGAGGGGTCTCCGCCGCGCTCTTCGCCCGGGAGCGGACCGGTCAGGCCTCGGTGGTCGACGTCTCGCTCCTCGGGGTGGGTGCTTGGGCCAACGCATTGGCGGTCGAGACGTCGTTCCTCAGCGGTGAACCGTGGCAGAACGCGCCGATGGGGCCCTACCAGAGCGTCGCGACGAACCCGCTCGTTGGTGTCTTCCCGACGAAGGACGGTCGCTGGATCGGCTTGAGCATGTTGCAACCGGGCAGATTCTGGGACGAGTTCTGCCGCCACCTCGGCCGGGAAGACCTCATCACCGATCCGCGCTTTGACACAACCGAGAAGGTGATCGCCAACGCCGACGAGGCCGGCGCAGTCATCGCGGCGGAACTCAAGTCTCGGCCCTACGCCGAGTGGGTCGAGCGGTTCCGCACCATGGAAGGTCCTTGGGAACCTGTCCAAAACAGCCTGGAATTGGGACAAGACCCGCAGCTGTTGGCGAATGGTCTCGTCGGCCAGGTGACGGACATCGACGGTCGGACGCAGCGCCTCGTGGCGGCCCCCGTCCAGTTCGACGAGCGTCCGGCCGAGCTGCGGAGAGGGCCACAGTTCGCTGAGCACACCGACGAGATCTTGCAAGAGCTCGGCGTCACGGAGTCGGAGCTCTTGGCGTTGAAGGTCGCCGGCGCCGTCACTTGATCCGAGGGTCGGAGGCTCCCCGGCGGGCGTTGGAGACGTGCCCTCGCCGTTCGGGCGGGGGCCAGCCGGTCTGTAGCCACGGGTGGTTCTACAATTCCACCATGCCCAAAGGCCAGCGAACGGAGACGCTCACACTCGAGGCCATCGTCAACGAGTCGGAGCGCATTGCTCGGACCCGCGGGGTCGACGGGTTGACGATGCGGACGGTGGCAGGCGGTCTCGGGGTCACGCCGATGGCGATCTACTACTACGTACCGGGCAAGGAGGATCTCCTGCGCCTCGTCGTGGGTCGGGTCTCCGACTCCTTCGGGCTGTTGCACCGGGAAGAAGACCGGAGCTGGCAGGACGCGTTGAGGGACTACTTGCTCAACATTTGGGAAAGCTTCAGGCGGTATCCGGGTCTGAGTTCCTATCTGATCAATCAGCCTGCGCTGGGCGTCACCCCTGATCGACTCGAAGCCGGCATCGGGTTCTTCGTCGAGGCAGGCTTTCCTTCTGACTCGGCCCGACTGGCGTGGTCGTTCGCGACGACCTATATCCATGGCCGTATCAGCGTCGACGCGCACCTCGGCCAGAATGCAGCCACGCACCACTTCGAGGGTCTGCGAGCCCGCGACTACGTCACGTTCGGTGTGGAAGCCGTCATCGCCGGACTCGAGTCGGTGCTCGCGAACGAGGCGGTCAGCGTCCCGGGGACGTCGACGTCTTCCGTGGGCTGACGCCATCAAGGAGAGGGTGAGATCGCTACGATTGGCGGTGATTACCTCGAAGGGCCACATGCGGAAAGGCTGCGCCTGGCGACGTGACGGAGCATCACAGCGAGACCCCGGAGTTCCGAGAGTACCGTCTGAAGGCGCGGGCGTGGCTGGCCGAGAACGTCAAGCGCCGCGACGCGATCGACGTCAAGAAACTCGTCGACGAGAGGACCGAGCGCCTCCAGGAGTTCAAGACGCTCCAGCAGAAGATCTTCGACGGGGGCTATGCGGGAATTACCTTCCCGGCCGAGTACGGAGGCCAGGGACTCACGCTCGAGCACGAGCGGGTGTTCAACGAGGAGGCCGCCGGCTACGACATGCCGCCGACGAACTTTGGAGTGTCGATCAACATCCTCGGCGCCACACTCGTGAAATACGGCACCCACGAGCAGAAGGTCAACCATGTTGCCAACATCCTCGCCGGCAAGGAGCTGTGGCTGCAGTTCTTCTCCGAGCCGAGTGGCGGTTCGGACCTCGCCGGTCTCCTGACCAGCGCGCACCGCGACGGCGACTCGTTCATCGTGAACGGCCAGAAGACCTGGAGTAGCAGCGCCCACCTCTCGGACTTTGCGCTCTGCCCGGTTCGCACCCGGTGGGACGTTCCGAAGCACAAGGGCATATCGGTTCTCATCATCGACCTGAAGAGTCCCGGCATCGACTTCCGTCGAATCAAGCAGATCGACGGCGAAGCCGAATTCAGCGAAGAGTTCTTCACGGAGGTTGTCGTTCCGGCGGCAAATCTCCTCGGCGAGGAGAACGAAGGCTGGCGCGTCGCACGCGGGCTTCTCGAGATCGAGCACGCCTGGGTCGGGCGGGGCGGAGCCAGCGCCGCGTTCGACGAACAGGCGACCGCCCTGGTCTCCCTGGTCCAACGGAACGGTCTGAGCCAGGATCCGGGTGTGCGGCGTCAGGTCGTCGCCATGTACGTCGCCTCCGTGGTGCAGAAGCTGGTGTCCGCGCGAATCTCCGACGCCATGGCTGACGGGAAGCTCCCGCAGGGCTATGGCGGTCTGCTCAAGCTTGGCGAGGACATCGTGATACAGCGCCGGGCGGAGATGGCCCTCGCCCTGTCCGGCGCGGACGGGGTCACCTGGGGCGTGGGAGACGCCAGCGGGGGCGACTGGTCGTACCAGCTCCTCAACACCCGGCGGGTGTCGATCGCCGGGGGGACCGCAGAGATCCAACGCAACAACGTGAGTGAGCGCGTGCTCGGGCTGCCCCGTGAGCCTACGGTCGACCGTGACGTCCCCTTCGACCAAGTCCCGCACAACTGAGCCGACCGGCGACCGTCCCCGCGTGCCACGTCGGGATCGCGGCCGGCCGACCAGCCGGGGAGGGCGGCCATGACGGCTGACACGCCGTCCGGTTTCGGCGGCGAGTCCTGCCCGCTCGATGGACGCCGGGTGCTCGACCTGACGGGGGCGATCGGCGCCTACTGCACCAAGCTCCTGGCAGATCTGGGCGCGGACGTGATCAAGGTCGAACCCCCCGGGGGTGACCCGATGAGGCGGCGACCGCCGCTCGTCGGCGGCGCCGGCGGGGCGGGAACGAGTGCCGTGTTTGCCTCCTACCACGCCAACAAGCGCAGCGTCACCCTGGAGGTCTCGCGCCGCGACGCCCTGGTCGTCCTCGAGGCCTTGGGTGCGGCCGCCGACATCGTCGTGGCCTCACCGACCCGGCGGACTCCTGTCGCCGGGTTCGACCGGGACGCGAGCCGCCTGCACTGGGCTGCGCCCGAGGCCATCGTGGCCTCCATCACTCCGTTCGGGCTCGTCGGGCCCATGCGTGACCTGCGGACCACTCCCTTCGTGTCGTTCGCCATGGGTGGCGGGATGCACTGGACGGGTCATTCCGACGGACCTCCCCTGGCGGCTCCGGGCCAGTTGGCCTGGGACGAGGCGGGGATCCATGCCGGCTTCGGCATCGTGTCGGCGCTCTTCGGCCACGACCGCTTCGGCGGCCAGACGCTGGACTTCGCCGTGCACGACCTCGCCGCCAGCAAGGACTTCCTGATCGAGCGCTTCGACGTCGGAGCGATCAACGAATGGGGCCGTTCCGTGGAGATCGGGATACCGCCGTCGGGCCGGTGGGAATGTCGCGACGGCCCTCTTCGCATCTCCGCGCACCAGGGTCACCATTGGGAGGCGTTTCTCACCATGTTGGACCATCCCCACGAACTTTCGGAGCCCTCACTGGCCGATCCGCAGCTACGCCGAGAGATCTTCGACGGCTTGCAGGAGACCATCGCGCGTCTCGTGAAAGACCGCAGCCGCGACGAGCTCTTCGAGAAGGGGCAGGCGGCGGGGCTCCCCTGTGCCCCGGTGAACGATCCCGGCGACTTCGTCCGCGACGAGCAACCGCTCGCCCGTCGGCTCTTTGCCACCTTGCGCGACACGGAGGGGAGGCCGGTGACGATCCCCTGGCGGTGGTGTCACTCGAGCCCGCCGATCGTGCGCCTGCGCGGGCCCGTCCCGACAGTGGGCCAGCACAACCGCGAGGTGTACGTCGACGGGCTCGGCTTCACGGACGAACAGCTGGATGCTTGGAGGAGCAGCGGCCTTGCCTGACCGTCCCGGCCTGCTCAGCGGGGTCCGTGTCCTCAGCTTCGGCACGTTCATCGCTGGCAACACCGCCGCAACCGTCATGGCCGATCTCGGGGCCGAAGTGGTCAAGATCGAGGCGAGGAGTCGTCCCGATGTGCTGCGCATGCCCGCCTACGCCATCGGCCCAGCGGTTCTCGAGCCCTCCGGCGCCCCGAACACCGTCATGGAGGGATCCTTGACGCGGGGCCTCCTCAACGTGTCGCTCGACCTGGCCGAGGACGACGCCCGGACCCTGTTTCACCGATTGGTGGCGGTCTCGGACGTGGTGATCGAGAACTTCGGGTCCCCGGTTCTCGAGCGGTGGGGCTGCGGGTATCGCGACCTGCTGGCCCACAAGGCCGACCTCGTCATGTTGTCGTTGTCGGGCTACGGAAGAGACGGACCCCGGGCGAACTATCTCGCCTACGGGGTGACCGTCGCGTCGTATCTCGGTTTGGCCTCCGCATGGGGCTACGCGCACGGCACGCTGAGCGACTACATCGCTGGCGTCACCGGAGCGCTGGCCACGGTGGCCGCGTTGGGACAGGCCCGTCGCCACGGCACACCCGCCTACCTCGATGTCGCGCAAGTCGATGCCGTGCCCCCGATGCTGGCGGAGCTCTATGCCTCGCCGCTCAACACGGGCGTCGACCCCGTTCGGGAGTTCAACCGGTCGCCGGGGTCATGGTTGTCCGGAGTGTTCCCCAGCAGGGGCCATGACCAGTGGGTGGCCGTCGACATCGAGGATGGATCGGACTGGGAGACCCTCTGCGGTGTTCTGGAACGCCCCGACCTCCAGGCCGAGCAGCGTGACCGGGCATCTGCGCTCGAGCGCCAGATGTCGGAAGCGCTCGGCGAATGGGTCTCCCGGTGCGGTGCGCACACCGCCATGCACCATCTGCAGCGCGCGGGGCTCGCCGCCGGGGTGGTGCAGGACATGGCCGACCTTTGGCGAGACCCGCAGCTCCGGGCTCGAGGCCTCCTGGACCCGGTGTGGCAGCGAGATCTCGGATACGTCACGTACACGGGGTCCCCCCAGCGCTGGACGAAGTCGCCGGGGCGAGTCCCGCTGCCGCCGGCCCGCCTCGGTCAACACACGAGGGACGTCTTGCAGCGGTGGCTCAGCGCGCGAGACGACGAGCTCGCGTCCCTCGAGGACGGCGGAGCCATATTCTCGGCGGACTGAAGCGGAGCCGGTTCTCGAGACCCGTGGCCGACGACCCCTCGAAGTGAGCACACATCCGCCGGAGAAGGACTCGGTATCATCGCTCCCGGAGGCACGACCAGGGTGGACAACGTGCCGCCCGAATCCAAGGAGGCATCCGATGCCGTCACGAGTCCTGAATTTCTCGGTCTTCGACGTCGACAACCACATGTACGAGACCACGGACGCGTTTACGAAGTTCCTTCCCGCCGAGTACGAGGGCTACATCAGGTACGTCGATGTACAGGGACGGACAAAGATCGCCATCCGCAACGTCATCAGTGACTACATCCCGAACCCGACCTTCGAAGTGGTCGCCGCGCCCGGGGCTCAGGAGCAGTACTTCAAGGAGGGGAACCCGGACGGCAAGTCGCGCCGGGAGATCATGGGCAAACCGATTCGGTCCATTCCGGCCTATCACGATCCGGAGCCTCGGCTGAGGCTGATGGACGAGCTCGGGATCGACCGTGCCCTGATATGGCCGACCCTGGCCAGCCTGCTCGAGGAACGGCTGAGTGATGATCCTCTCGCGACGCACGCCGTGATCCACGCACTCAACCAGTGGATGCACGAGCACTGGACGTTCAACTACGAAGAACGAATCTTCCCAGCTCCCGTCGTCACGCTGTGCATCGTCGACCGCGCCATCGAGGAATTGGAGTGGCTGCTCGAGCGCGGGGCACGCGTGATCCTGATCAGGCCGGCGCCGGTACCGGGTTTCACGGGCCGCCGCTCCATGGCGCTTCCGGAGTTCGACCCCTTCTGGTCGCGCGTGGTCGAGTCCGGTATTTTCGTGGGAATGCACGGATCCGACAGCGGCTACCAGCGGTACCAGAACGAATGGGAGGGTGCGCGCGCCGGGGAGATGCTGCCGTTCCAGGACAAATCGGCTTTTTCGACGATCCTCTTCAACATGCACCGCCCGATCGTGGACACGGTCGCGTCGCTCATCGGCCACGGGCTGTGCAGCCGGTTCCCCGAGCTGCGCATCGCCCCCGTCGAGACCGGGAGCAAGTGGGTGCGCCACTTGCTCGAGGAGCTGGCACACGCCTACGCCATGTCGCCGCACGAGTTCGACGAGGACCCCGTCGACGTGTTCAAGCGCAACATCTACATCCACCCCTTCCACGAAGAGGACCCGATCGGTCTCGTGGAGCTCCTCGGTGCAGATCGGGTGCTCTTCGGATCCGACTACCCCCACCCCGAGGGCATGTCCGACCCGATTTCCTTCGTCGACGAGCTCCGAGGGCTCGACGAGGGTTCGATCCGTCAGGTCATGGGCGGCAATCTGGCCGGTCTCATGCACGTCTCGGATGCGGCGTAGCTGCCTTGACCCGTGACCGGGCCCTCGGTACTTTCGTACACTGTACGAAAGGCTGCCGCCGGGAGCCTCTGGAGCGACGGTGGCCGAATTCGGGGGTGGATCGGATCGATCGGTCCCCGCAGCCGCCTCGCTGACCAAAGGGATGGGTGCGTCGATGCAGGGAGCGTGCGAAGGTCTGCGTGTTCTTGATCTGAGCCAGGGAATGGCGGGCCCGCTCGCCACGATGATCCTGGCCGACTTCGGGGCTGACGTCGTGCGGGTAGAGCCGCCCGAGGGCGACCCGTTGTGGAGCGACCCGTCATACCTCCTGGTGCAGAGGGGGAAGCAGAGCGTCTCGCTCGACTGGCGCACCGCCTCCGGTCGACAAGAGCTGGCTGATGTCGCGGCCGGGATGGACGTGATCGTCGAATCGCTCGGACCGGAAGCCGCCCGTCGTGCGGGCATCGGTTACGAGGAGGCGGCGGCGGCGAACCCACGGTTGGTCTACTGCTCTGTGAGCGGGTTCGGCTCGTCGGGCCCATTCGCGCGGGTCAAAGCGGACGACGCGTTGGTCATGGCCAAGGCGGGCATCTTCCGCGACCAGCCGGGGTGGTTCTTGGACGGTCGGCGGCCCGTGTACCGCGCGCCGAGGGACGGGTCGTACTTCGCGGCAATGCTCGTCGTGCAAGGCGTCCTGGCCGCCGTCAGGGCGCGGGATCTCACGGGACGGGGTCAGCTGGTCGAGACGAACCTCTTGCAGGCGTTGTGCTGCCGGCAGAACCCCAAGGTGCGGTGGTTGCTCCGCGACGGAGAGAGCCTGCCGATCGAGACGAGCTCGCACGAAGGCGCCAAGGAGGACGAGCACAGCCTGGCCCACCACAGGGACCCGCGAGAGATCAATCTGATCGGGATGCGGGTGCAGTGTAAGGACGGCCGGTGGATGGTGCATTCGCACACCGAGCCCCACTTCTTCCCGGCCTGGATCAAGGTGCTCGGATTCGACTGGATCTGGGAGGACGAGCGGTTCCGGGGTGCGCCGCACCGGTTCCCGGATGAAGATGCCAAGGTCGAGCTCGTCGGGCTCATCGCCGATCGGATGAAGGAGAAGACCTCAGCCGAATGGATGGAGGCGTACCTCGAGAACGGCAACGTGTGCGGTGACGTCATCCAGAGCACGCAGGAAGCTTTGCGGCATCGTCAGATGGTCGAGACCGACAACGTGCACCACCTCGACGATCCTCGTGTGGGTTCGCTGCTCCAGGTCGGACCGCTGGCGAAGATCCCCGGAGCCCCCGCTTCGATCAGGAGTGCCGCCCCGACGCCCGGGCAGGACTCGGCGACATCGGTGACCCGGCCCGCCCCCCGAGCGAGTCCGGCGACGGGCGCCGCTGACGTGGGGTCGCGCGCACTCAGGGGCCCCTTGGACGGTGTCACGATCATCGAGTGCGCGTACTACTACGCCACCCCGTTTGCCACTGCGATGCTGGCGGATCTGGGCGCACGGGTCATCAAGATCGAACGCTTGGAGGGAGACCCGTACCGGCTCCTCGGTGGTGATCCCTACGGGATGTCCGACGGCGGCTCGGACCCGGTGCTGAACCTCGGGCACAACAACATGGTGCGTGCGATGCAGGGCAAGGAGAGCATCGCACTCAATCTCAAGGACGAACGAGGTCGAAAGATCCTGCACAGCCTCGTGGCCAAGGCCGACGTCTTTGTGCACAGCTTCCGACCGGGGGTCCCCGAATCCCTTGGTATCGACTACGACAGCCTGCGGCGTGTCAACCCGGGCCTGGTCTACCAGTACGGGGCGTCGTACGGCTCGACTGGTCCCTACTGCCGCCAGCCTGCCATCGACCCCATCATCGCCGCCTTCGCCGGCACCACCGTTTACCAGGCGGGTGAAGGCAACCCTCCGCTGACCGAGACGGGTGCCGACCCGGTAGCGGCGGCCGGGCACGCAACGGCGATGGTCCTGGGTCTGTTCGCCCGCCACCGCACCGGCGAGGGTCAGTACGTCGAGTCATCCATGATCGTCTCGAACATCTACCTCAACTGCGACGACGCACTCTCCTACGAGGGAAAGCCACCTCGGGGGGAGGTCGACCACCTGCAGCTCGGTACCGGGCCGACCCGCCGGCTCTACGAGACAGCGGCTCCTCCTCGGGGGAGCGCGCCGGAATCGTACGAGAACCCCGATTCCTGTTGGGTTTTCCTTGTGGCCGAGAGCGACCAGGAATTTCGTGCGCTCTGCGAGGTTGCCAGACGACCCGAACTGGCGGCCGACGAACGGTTCGCCACCCAGACGGCGCGAGATCGCAATGGAGCGGCCCTGTCAGGGATCCTCGGGGAGCTCTTCCGGACACGGGCGGCTGCACAATGGGAATCGAGCCTGCTCGCCGCTGGCGTCGGCTGCGTGACGGCGGACGCGATGTCCCACTTCGCCTTCTTGTTCCGGGACCCTCAGGCTCTTGCGAACGGGACCATGGTCGAAACGGAGCACCCCAGCTTCGGCGGCCGCTACTGGCGTCATGCTCCAATGCTGCATTTCTCCGACACGCCAGGCGAGGCACGCCCCCATTGCGAGCTCGGGGAGCACACCCGGGCGATCCTGCAAGAACTGGGCTACGACCAGTCAGAGATGAGCGACTTGAGGGAAGCCGAGGTCGTCGGATGGCCGACGACGCAAACGGAGACGCTGTCGGTGGGATCCTGAGGTCCGCCACCGGTCGCCTGCTCTGCCTGTGTCCGGGCGCGCGTCCAGATGGCGGAGCCTATGGTGACCCGGAGCGTTTGGGCGATGGCCCTGTGGTGCACGAGTGGATGACGACTCGTCGCACGTTCGCACGCTCGCACGAAGTCGAGGAGGGTGGAGACGATGGAGACGCACCTCGAAGGCAAGGTCGAGGTCGTGACAGGCGCCGGGCGGGGCATCGGTCGGGCGATCGCGCTGGGTCTTGCGTCGCAGGGCGCGCGCGTGGTGGTCGCTGACTACGGCGGGGTTGTCGACGCCCGCGAGGGCACTTCGAGCGGGCCGGCGGACGAGGTCGTGGCCGAGATCAGGGCTGATGGGGGAGAAGCGATCCCCTGTGTCGAGGATGTGTCGACACTGCAGGGCGGTCAGCGGATCATGCAGGCGGCCGTCGACCACTTCGGCCGGCTGGACGGCGTCACGTGCTGTGCCGGGATCATGGTGCAGAAGTTTCTCTGGGAGATGGAGGAACGTGACTGGGACGATGTGATCGCGGTGCACTTGAAGGGCCACTTCAGCTGTGCGCAGGCCGCGGCGCGGATCATGATGCCGCAGGAATCGGGCCGGCTGGTCTTCATCTCGAGCGGAGCGTTCGCCGGCATCGCGAGTCAACCCAGCTATTCCACGGCCAAAGCCGGGATCCTGGGGTTCACGTGGAGCTGTGCGAGCGCATTGTTCCCCTACGGGATCACGACGAATTGCGTCGTGCCCAGTGCGGCCACGCGCATGTCCGACAAGACCTTCAGCGACTACATCCCGCTCAGCGACGAGGTTGGCGAGACGGTGAGAAGTGAGCGCGCCGGTGGGTCTTATCGGGATCCGGCGAACATCGCGCCGATGGTCGCCTATCTCCTGAGTGACGCCGCGGCCGAGGTCAACGGCCAGGTGTTCCGGGCGGTCGGCTACCAGATCGATCGCCTGGGCGAGCTCACCTACGACCGTACGATGACGAACCCGGCCACCTGGGAACTCGACGAGTTGATTGATCGGCTCCCCAAGGAGCTGGGGCCCGATCTCACGCGACAGCCCCTCCCGTGGCCTCCCCCCGGGCGGTGATCGGAGCCGCGCTCGGTCCGGTCGGTCGGCTTGGCGAATCTTCGCAGCCGTGTCGAACGTGGTCAGTTGGAGTCGAACGTCCAGCGGCGCGTGCCTTCACCGGACAGCAACCGGCCGAACTGGAGCCCCGGAAAATGGCTCGCGGCAACCGGGACGCCGCTTCCCTCTAGCTCCCGCGCGTACGCCTCTCGTACCGCATCCGCGAGGGCCTGGTCGTGGTCGACCAGGAGATTGAAGTCGTCGTCCATCAACTCCAGTGGGCAGTGGATGATGTCACCCAGCAACAAAGCACGTTGCGTCCCGTCGGAGATCACCACGACGCTGCTCCCTGGCGTGTGCCCGGGCGCGAGGCGCACGTCGACACCGGGGAACAGCCCGCCATCGGTCTCCCACGTCTCGACCCGGTCGAGCACCGGACCGAGTCTCTCTGCAACCGTCACCGCTCCATAGACCCGACCGGTGAAGAAGTCCTCCGGCGTGCCCGGGAGGAAGTGCTCGAGGTCCGCCGAGGCGCACCGAATCGTCGCGTTCGGGAAGAAGGCGGATCCGTCTGCCGATGCCCATCCGATATGGTCGAAATGAAGGTGGGTGAAGACGAGATCGGTCACCTCTCCCGGCCCGATGCCGAGAGCACGAAGGGACGCCGGCAGATGGCCCTGTGTGACCTGGACCCGCCCGAAGTCGTCGGCCACGCGGCGGAGTTGTTCTTCGGGCACGCCCTGCGCGCGCAGCGGTCCGATGATCGGATCGTCGTCATCGTCGAGCACGATCGCCGGGGGGGTGTACCCGCCGGGGAACGCCTGCCCCAGGCCGGCATCCACGAGTGCGAGCCGGTCACCCGATCGCACGAGGAAGCCGCCGACCGTGCTCTCGATCAACCCCCCGGATCGGAACATCCCATGTTGTTGTCGCCAGAGCGACGAGCCTTCGTCGGGCAACGGCTTCGTCGACTGCAGGCGTCCGAGGATCCGGCCGTCGAGTATCGGCAGAATCTCGATCTCCCCGATCCTCATCTCGACCTCCGGGCGGGTTGCTGTCGCCGCCACCCTAAGTCAGCCCCGGAGCGCATGCCCCCGTCGAGCGGGAGCGGAGGTCCGGTAACGTCGGTGCACCGCACGCCGTCGAGCAGCGACGGCGACCGAGAAAGGACTGAGGATGCACCGGTCTGTGGAGGTCCCGGGGATCGATCAGGTGCACCCCGTCGACCACCGGGTCGGGTTGGCGCCGGCCCGCGCGCCTGGACCGGGACGCCACGTCGGGGCTCAAGACCAGGTCCGCCTGAGACGAGGCCGGAGCAAATTCGTTTGCGACCGATGTTCGCCGTCTACGCATCAGGGGCGAGTCCGGGCGACCCGCTTGCGTCGCTGGTCGTCGGGGAACGTCCGGCTCCAGCTCCGCAGTCAGGTTGGGTCCCGGTCACGGTCGGCGCGGCCAGCCTCAACATGCACGATATCTGGACCCTGCGCGGCGTCGGCATCGCGGAGGATCGATTTCCGATGATCCTCGGCTGTGACGGCGCCGGCACCCTCGCCGACGGCACGGAAGTCGTCATCCACTCCATCGTCAACGCACCGAACTGGCGCGGAGACGAAACACTCGATCCGCAACGCTCGCTCTTGACCGAGAGGTACCAGGGAACCTTCGCCGACGTGGTCATGGTGCCCGAGGGCAACGCGGTCGCCAAGCCGCCGAGCCTCTCGACCGTCCACGCCGCGGTCATGGGCACGGCGTGGCTCACCGCCTATCGCATGCTCTTCGTCAAGTCCGGGCTGCGGCCCGGCCAGCGGATGCTCGTCCAGGGCGCCTCGGGTGGAGTGTCGACTGCGCTGATCCAGCTGGGCCGGGCCGCCGGGATGACGGTGTGGGTCACCGGCAGGACGGAGGAGAAGCGTGCCCTTGCCCTTCGTCTGGGTGCGCACGAGGTGTTCGAGCAGGGCGCGCGGCTGCCCGCCAGGGTCGACGGTGTCTTCGAGACCGTGGGCGAGGCGACATGGGCGCACTCCATGCGAGCGGTCAGCCCAGGCGGTGTCATCGTGTGCTCCGGGGCGACGACGGGCCCGCACGCCGATGCGGACCTGCAGCGGCTGTTCTTCGTGCAGATCCGCGTGGAGGGTTCGACGATGGGCACCCGGCGCGAGCTGATCGACCTGTTGGCGTTCGTCGAGTCAAGCGGGATCGAGCCGCAGGTCGGGCTGGTCCTGCCGCTGGACCGGGCGGCGGAGGGGTTTCGGGCGATGCTGTCGGGCGAGACGTCGGGGAAGATCGTGTTCACTCGGTGACCGTCGCAACCGGTCGACGGCCTCATGTCCCGTCCGACGGCTGCGAGAGCAGGTCGACCACGCGGGGCTTGCTGATCTTCCCCGACGACAGCCACGGCGCCTCCTCGTACGGGACGACCTTGACCACGCGCGGGACCTTGTACGTCGAAAGAAGATTCCGTAACTGCCCGATGAGTTCGGTGGGGTCGATCTCGGTATCGGGCTCCGGACAGACGAGGCAGCCCACCAGCTGGCCCAGCCTCGCGTCGGGCAGGCCGACGACAAAGGCGGCTTGGACGCCCGGGAGCGAGACCAACGCGAGCTCGACCTCTCGGGGCGCCACGTTGGCGCCACCGGTCTTGATCATCTCGGTCGAACGTCCGGTGAAGAACAGGTAGGAGTCGCGGAAGAACCCCCTGTCGCCGGTCCGGTACCAGCCGTCCTCGTCGAACGTCTCCGACCGCTCCTTCTTGTACAGGCCGTCCATCAGGCTGTAGCCGCGGACCAGAAGGTCGCCTTCGACCCCGTCGGGCTGCTCGACCAAGGCGTTCTCGGGATCAACGACCTTGTGTTCCATGCCCGGCACCGGTGGCCCGAATGAGCCGCGCAGCCGCTCGGGCAGGTCGACCGTCGTCTCGGACGCGGGGGCAGCCGAGTGTGGGCCGCCGGTCTCGGACATCCCGAGTGAGTTGTGTCGAAGACCGGGGTCGGGGGCCGAGCCGGATGCGTCCAGCTCGACGAGCCAGGACAGGTCGCGGTCGGCGAGGGCGGGGTCTCCGATGATCCGATCGAGGAGGGTCCACCCCACGAGGCGGGTCGCCCGCTCGCGCTCGATCAGTTCGAGCATGGCAGGAGGGTCCATCCTCTCCACGGTGATCAGCGCCGCGCCCACGTACAGATGGGTGAGCAGACAGACCGTGAGCCCCCCGACCCAGAAGAAGGGCATTGTCGTGAACGTTCGGATGTCTCCGGTGAATTCGTAGAGCTGGGCCAGTGACCAGGCATGTCTGATCTGGGCGCCGTGCGTGTGGACGACGGTCTTCGGATCGGCCGTCGCCCCAGAGGTGTGGATCATGACCATGAGATCCGAGGGGCGGACCTCTGCCTCGATCTGGTGGAAGATCTCCTCGCTGACGTCGCCGTCGTCGGTCAGATCGCCGAGCTCCGGGGTCGCCGTCGCCCACGGCCGATCGGTTCCGCCGACGAGCCAGATGCGGCGCAGGTAGGGGGCGTCGGTGAGGTACAGACCGCTGTTCCCGGAGCGTCGCAGCTCGGGCCACGTGATCTCGAAATCCTCCTCGAGGTCCCGGCCCAGGAGGAACCGCGGCGCGATGAGGGTATCCAGGTCCGCGTGGCGGACCGCGCGCGCCAGCTCCGGCGGGCGCAGAAACGTGCTCAGTAGCACGGCGATGCCACCGATGCGGGTGATGGCGAGCAGTGCGGTCACGAAGTCGGGTCCTTGGGGGAACAAGACGCCGACGCGTGTGCCCTTGCCGATGCCGGCCTTCAGGAGTCGCTTGGCGAGGCGGCGAGATTGCTCTTCGGCGGACCCAAAGGTCAAGCGCTTGTCCTGCGTGACCACGTAGTCGCGCGGGGCGAAGCGCTGCGCCGCGTGCCGGAGGAGATTCACGATGGTCGGGGTGAACGGCACCGAAGGAACGGAAGGAGAAGTCACGGCACTGCACCGGCCGATGTCGGCGCGACGGAGTCCTCGTCGAGCCGGAACGTCCCCGACACCGAGACCGTGTCGGTACGAGACACCTCGGTCGTCGGCAGATCCAGCGCATGACGCGAGGAGCCCCGTTGGTGCATTGCCCGAGCCACCTCGATGCGGTCGTGTTCCGAGATCTTCACCGTTCTTCACCTGCCTGGGTGGCAACCCCGTCGAGGTCCGGAGGCCGCAGAGAGCAAAGCATGGCGTCTGGCGTGGCGCCACCCGCGGCGGGACGGCCCGGCACAGAGCTGCCCCACCACCCGGACCAGGAGCGCTCGACCCTGCGTCGGAGGGGGTCGGATGGGGAAGACACACGGTCGCTCCTGTCAGTAGACTGACAGGAGCCTCAGGGGCGCTCCCGCGACGCACGCCCGGGCCGCGACGAGGCACGGTGCTGCGCCCACCGGAAGAGGTGCAGGGCCCGGACGGACAGGAGCAAGACGATGGCGCAGTTCGAAATCAGAGACCTCACGCCGGCGTTTGGCTCGGAGGTGGCGGGGTTCGAGCCGGTCGAGCTCGATGCCGAGGCACGCGCCGTGCTGCGTCGGGCCTTCGACGAGCGGGGACTGTTGGTCTTCCGAGGACTGGACATCGATCGGGCCTACCAGACCTTCCTGGTGGACGCTCTGATCGCCTATGACCGGCCCGCTGATGCCGGCACGAACGACAACTACGTCGTCTCCAACAAGGAGCCGGGCGGGTATGCCCCCTATGGCCGCCTCCAGTTCCACTCCGACATGATGTGGGCGGCCGAGCCGTTCCAGGTCCTCTCGCTCTACGGGCTCGAGGTCGAACTGCCGTCGGTGCCGACTGCCTTCGCGTCCACGAGCGTCGCCTGGGACACTCTCCCGGCCGATCTGCGTGCCCGTGTCGAGGGGCTGCATGTGGTCAACGTGACGGGCCAGCAGCGCCGGGGCGCCGACGATGACGAGGACCTGCTCGACTCGATCCGTGAGCACGAGCAGTCGGTCACCACCCCGGTCGGGCAACGCCATCCGCGCACCGGTCGCACACTGTTGTACGTCAGCCAGATGAACACCCGCGAGATAGTCGAGCTGCCGCACGACGAGAGCGAGGAGCTCATTGAGGCCCTGTTCGCGCACCTGTACGATCCGGCGCGGGTCATCGACCACGAGTGGCGTCAGGGCGACCTGGTCGCGTGGGACAACCTGGCCGTGCAGCACGCCCGCAAGACGGTGCAGATCGAGGGACCGGTGCGCACCCTGCGCAAGGTCATCAGCCCGATCCCCTCGCTCGCCGGTATCGCCGAGACCCCCAAGTTCTCGAAGGTCGGCTGAAGCCGGCCGCGCCGGTCCGGGCAGACCCGCAACGGCGGGCTCCACCCGTCCAACTGAGGAACGGCCTCGGCTGGACCACTACGACCCGCCACGGGCGGAGGCTCCCGTCGCGGCGGCGACGGCGCACGGGTGTTCAGGAGGAAGCCCGGACGTTGCCTCCCGTCGAGTCTTCGGGGATGACGGCGACCATTCCGCCGTCGACGAGCACGTCGCTCCCGGTCATGAAGGAGGCCCCGTCGGAGGTCAGAAAGGCAACGACGCTCGCGACTTCCTCGGGACGCCCGCGCCGGCCGAGCGGCCCCGACTTGATGAACTCCGCCATGATCGGATGGTTCTGCTCGTCGAGGCGGTTCATCGGCGTGTCGTTGATGCCCGGCGACACCGACATGATCCGCGCTCCGCGCGCGCCCCAAGCCGGTGCCAGCCGCCGCACCATCCGGTGCACGGCGTGCTTCGATACGGGATAGGCACCGCGTTCCTCGAGATCGAACCCCAGCGCTTCGAGCCGGTCGAAGAACTTATCGGACAAGGGCTCGTCCAGCACGGCGTCGAGCTCGCGGTTCGCTGGCACGCGGTATCCCGACATGGAGGCGAAGCAGATACCCACCGAGCCCGGTCGGAGGTAGGGCTCCACCGCGGCCAGCGTTTTGGCGGTACCGATGAGGTTGACCTCGAGAATGCGACGACCGGGAGCCATGGATCCCGACAGCCCGGCCGAAATGACGAAGGCGTCCAGGTCGCCGAGCCCGGCGATCCGGGCCATCAGCGCCTCGATCTGCTGATCGTTCGTGACGTCGCAGGCCAACGCCTCGACGTCCCCACCGATGTCCTCGGCGACGGCTTCCACGCTCTCGAGATCGAGATCCGCGACGATCAGATGTCCCCGCGGAGCGAGTGCATGGGCGACGGCGGTCCCCATGCCCGAGCCTGCGCCGACCACAACGTTGGTCATCTGGGGTCTCCTTCGTGTCGTCGTTGCACAGGGTCCGCGCGGCCCTCGAGGCGTGAACCCGGCGAGATCGTCCGGCGTTCGAGAAGCTATGTCTGCGTCATCGGGGTGTCAAAGGATGCGGACACCGCAAGGAGCGCGTGTGCCGTCACCCGTCCCGGGTCAGCGCGCCGTCCAACCGCCGTCGACAACGATGTGTTGTCCGGTGATGTAGCGCCCGGCATCGCTCGCCAACAGGAGGAGTGCGCCGTCGAAGTCCTCCGGCTGGCCGTGCCGGGGGAGAAGGGTGTTCCGCAGGATCCAATCCTGCACCTTTGGGATGTGGATCACCGTCGACGTCAGCTCGGACTCGATGAAGCCGGGTGCGAGACTGTTGACCCGGATGCCATAGCGGCTCCACTGCGTGGCCCATTCCCGAGTGATCGCCTCGAGGCCCCCCTTGGTGGCTGCGTAGACGGCTTGGGGGAAGCGCCCGTTCCCGGCCAGCGCAGAGATCGAGGTGATGTTGACGATCGAACCGCGGCCCGCCGTCCGCATGCCGGGGAAGAACGCCTGCGCCAGCATGATCGGCGCTTCCACGTTGACCGCCAACGTCCGCCGGATGTCGTCGTAGGACTCGTCTTCGGCCTTGACCCCGGCGGCGATGTACGCCGCGTTGTTCACCAGGATGTCGACGGTGCCCCCGAGCGCCTCGAGGCTGGCCTGCGCCGCGCCCAGAACCTGGTCACGCTCGGCGAGGTCTGCCGTGATGGGCGCCAACCGTCCCGTCCCCGACGCCTCGTCATCGAGCTCGGTGCGCCGGCGCGCGATCGCCACGACCCTTGCTCCCGCCAGGACCAGCGTGCGGGCGAGCCTGCTGCCGATTCCCGCGCTGGTGCCGGTGACGACGGCGGTCTTCCCTTCGAGGTTGAAGATGTCGGTGACAGAGGTGGTCATACCCGGGATGTTCCCGTCGCCACGGACGGCTGTCCAGCGCGTCGAGACCGCGGCGGCGGGGGCCGGCGGACGGAGCACCCCGGGGACCGAGCCGGCCCCCTACGAACCCGCCGCGTGGCCCTGACGGAACTCCGCGGCGAGGATCTCGAATTCCTCGGCCACCCTGACGCCCAGATCGATGTCGCCGTCGTCGATCCAGGCGTCGAGCGCGCGCCGGTGCACCATGAGCGACACCGCCGCCAAGAGGAAGCAGGCCTCATCCGGCGCAGCAACGCTGCGCCGGGTCGCAATCGCCCGGGCGACCTCCTCGATGTCCTCTTCGTGACGGTCCTGTTGGCGGCCGCGCAACGTGGTCGACGAGGCCAAGGCTCTGGTGTAGAGCTGCAGCGACCGCCGCTTGGGGGCGAGCTCGGAGGCCAGCTCGACGAAGGTCGCCTTCAGGGCCTCGCCGTCGCTCAGTGCGCGTGGTTGGCCGAGGAAGGTCTCGGTCAACGACTGAAACCAGAGGCGCTCGTGGAGATAGAGCACCGACTCCTTGGTGGGGAAGTACCGGAAGAACGTCCGGGCCGAGACCCCGGCCTTCTCCGCCACCTCCTCGATCGTCGTCGTGTCGTAGCCCTGGGAGGCGAAGAGCTTGAGCGCGGCGTCGCGCAGCGAGCGTTCCGTGTGCGCTTTGTGCTCGTCTCGCAGGGAGGGAGCTCGTTTGAGGGCGCTCTGAGCCAAGGACACATCCCCGCAGTCGAGTGACACTTTGCGCAAACCCTACTTCTGGGCCGCCTGGCGGCGACGCGCACGCGGGTCGGACGCCACCGGGGGCGGTCCACCGCCTTGACGGCCCGGACCCCGTTGACTACCCTGTCAGTAGGGTGACACTTGTGCAGCAGGCTGTCACGTAAGGATCGGACCCATCAGGTGGTTCGAGGCACGAGGCGTGCCGGTCGGTGACGGCCGTCACGCAGGATTGCGGGGGATCGTTGGTCCAGCCGATGGTGCAGACAGTGGAGCCGATGCCCCCCTCCGCCGAGGTGGTCTCGGTGGCTCTGGCCGACCTCAGCGTCAGCACCGCGTTTCGTGAGGGCGGCCTCAACGACGAGCACGTCCAGCGGCTGGTCACTCTGGCGGGGCACTGGCCACCGGTGCTCGTCAACCGGGTCGACGGCCTGGTCATCGACGGCGCTCATCGGGTGCAGGCCGCCCGGATCCTCGGGCTGGACCGGATGGAGGCGTGGTACTTCGATGGCGAACCCGACGATGCCCTGATCGAATTCGTCCGTCGCAACGTCCACCAGGGTCTGCCACTGACGCTGCGCGAGCGCAAGCGCGTGGCCGAGCATGTGCTGGTCTCTCATTCCGAATGGTCCGACCGTCGCATCGCAGAGCTCTGCGCCATCTCGCCGAAGACGGTGGGACGTCTTCGCGGCAGCAAGACGGCGCGTCCAACTGGAGGAATTTGCAGCTGGACGTGTGGACGCGCATCGGACGCGACAACAAGTGGCGGCCCGTGCACAGCGCCTCGGTCCGCTCCCGTGTGGCTGAGGCGCTCAAGGAACATCCGGGTGCATCCCTCCGCTCGGTCGCCAAGTCGGTCGGGGTCTCGCCCGAGACCGTCCGGATCGTGCGCATGAACATGGACGCAAGCCGCGCCCCGCGGTGGCCGTCGAGCCGCCTCCGGTGCGTCCGGCGGCCCGGAGGTCCGAAACGTCGGTGTCGTGGGACCAAGATCTGGCTCTGGTTTCGTCGGACGACGGAGAGGACTTCGTCGCCTGGTTCGACCGGACGACGCTGACCGAGGAGGAGTGCTGGCGCTTCCTCGATTCGGTCCCGCTGAGTCGCATCTACGAGATCTCGGACGAGGCGCGGCGGCGGTCCGAGGTTTGGCTGCAGTTCGCCAAGAGCTTGGACGCCCGCTGCAGCAAGCGGAAGTAGGTCGACGCACCGCCTCGGCGGCGAATGCTCAACCGTCGGGTGTTCCAACAGGGCAGAGGGGCAGAGCGCACGTGATGCGCTAACGGTAGTGTCGTTCGCCTCAGGGGGACCGAGAGCCTCTCGCCGGCGCGACATGTGAAGGCAGGCATGACCTTTCAGACCATCATCGTGGACGTGTCGCCCGACGGCGTCGCGACCGTGACCCTGAACCGGCCCGAGGTGCTCAACGCCTTCAACGACGCCATGTGCGCCGAGTTCTCACAGCTCTGGTCACAGGTCCGTTCCGATGATCACATCCGCGCCGTCGTCCTGGCGGCCGCCGGGGAGCGGGCTTTCTGCACCGGCGTCGACGTCACCGAACGGCTCGATTCTGAGAGCCCGTTCCTGGACCGCGCCCAGCCGTGGGCCGAGCACGAAGACCCGGGCCGAGACCTGAGCCCGCGGCGCAACGAGGTCTGGAAGCCGGTGATCGCCGCCGTGCACGGCATGTGCGCCGGGGGCGCGTTCTACTGGATCGCCGACTGCGACATCGTGTTGTGCTCGCCGGACGCGACCTTCTTCGACCCCCATGTGACCTACGGGTTCGTCGCCGCTTTGGAGCCGATCGCGTTGCGCTACCGCATGCCCTTCTCGGACGTGCTGCGGATGGCCCTGCTCGGCCTGCACGAGCGCATGACGGCGGAGCGGGCGTTGGTCGCCGGACTCGTCACCGAGATCGTGCCGCGCGACGCCCTGGTCGGACGCGCCCGCGAGCTCGCCGGGGTGATCGCCGGGCAGCCCGCTGCCGCCGTGCAGGGCACCGTGAAGGCCCTGTGGCAGTCGCTCGACGTTGCCCGGGGTCAGGCTCTCGCCACGGCCCTGCTGTACACCCAGGTGGGCAACCCGATCGGGACCGAGCAGGTGGACCGCGACGCGGTGAAGCCGGCGAAGCCCTGGCGTCGGTGACGGCGCCTGCTCTCGCAACAGCCGAGAGGAACGGAGAATCCGACAGAGCAGCCGGCGCCGGCGCGAGAACGGCGTCAGAAGGGAAGGTGCATGGAACGGACTGTCAGCCTTGACGTTGCCGGGGCCCCGATGGATCTCGACGAGGTGGAGCCGGCGGGAGCCGCCCGGGGCGCGGTGATCGTGGTCCAAGAAGCCTTCGGCATCACCGATCACATCAAGGACGTCTGCCAGCGCTTCGCCGACGCGGGCTACCTCGCCGTGGCTCCCCACGTCTTCCATCGCAGCGGGGATCCGGTGATCGGCTACGACGAGATGGACAAGGTGATTCCGCACATCATGGAACTGAAGGCCGACGATCTGTTGGCGGACCTCGATGCGACGATCGCCTACCTCGGTCAAGCCGGATTCGAGCCGGCGCGGATTGGCATCGTCGGCTTCTGCATGGGCGGGAGCGTCGTCTTCCTGGCTGCCGCACGTCGGTCGCTCGGCGCGGGGGTGACGTTCTACGGCGGGGGCGTCTCCCAGGGCCGCTTCGGGATGCCTGCGTTGGTCGAATTGGCGGCGGAGCTCCAGACGCCGTGGCTCGGTCTGTTCGGAGACAGTGATCAGTCGATCCCGGTCGACGACGTCGAGGCGTTGCGTGCCGCCGTTGCGGCAGCGCCCGTCGCGACGGAGATCGTCCGCTACCCCGACGCCGAGCACGGGTTCCACTGCGACGCCCGGAGCTCGTACCACGAGGCCTCGGCGAAGGACGGATGGCGGCGCACCCTGGAGTGGCTCGGCTCGCATCTGGCGGGGGAGTGAGCTCTTGGGCAATGGCGGGGGCGACGGCGGAGATGTCCCCGGTCGTGGGTGTGCGAGTGCGGTGCCCACGCGCTAATGTGGCAGGCGACTGACAGATTTTCATCACGGGTCGCGCGAGGCCGGCACCCCGACGCCGGTCGGCCTGGGGCCGCGAGGGACGGTCCTTGGCGCCGGGGACCGATCGGTCGTGAACGGGCGCACGGTCCTTCCACGAGAGACGAGGTGAGACATGGAGTATCGGGCGATCTCCGCCGACGGGCACGTGAACGAGCCGCCGACGCTGTGGACCGAACGGCTCCCCGACAAGTTCAAGGAGCGGGGGCCCCACGTCATCGAGACGCCGCAAGACCAAGGGCCACGCCTGGATCATGGAAGGACAGAAGCGCCCGTCGCCCATGGGGTTCGGCTCCATGTACTTCCGCTCGGGCAAGCGCTTCGACCGGGCGTCGCTGATCGACAGCTTCAAGCAGATCAAGGACCGCGGCGTGCGCTACGAGGACGTGTTCCCCGGCTCCTATGACCCTGCGGCCCGGGTCGAAGGAGATCATCGAGGACGAGACCGACGCCGAGGTGATCTTCAACGGCGTGGGGACGGTCTGGAACGGGATCAAGCTCTGCCCGGACAAGGAGCTCAGCCTCGCCTGCTTCAAGGTCTACAACGACTGGATCGCGGAGTTCCAGGCCTACGCCCCCGAGCGCTTCGTCTGCAATGCCACGCTTGCCCACCACGGGCCTCGAGGACTGCCTCGACGAGCTCGAGCGGATCGCCGACCTCGGCCTGCGCACGGCCCAGCTCGAGTCGTACCCGAGCGGCTCCTTCTTCGAGCCCACGCCCGAGGACGACCGCTTCTGGGCCGCCGCGGTCGAACTCGGTATGCCGATCAACGTCCACACCCAGTTCTTCTTCCCGGCCGGGGACCTGGGTTCGAAGATCACGCCCCAGGGTGTCCCCCAGCAGCGGGAGCGAGCCAAGAACCTCGGCCTCGACGTCGAGGCGGGCAGCTTCCCGGTCATCTTGGCCAAGATGATCACCTCCGGGGTCTTCGAGCGCTTCCCCGACCTGAGGTTCGTCGGCTCCGAGGTCCACACCGGCTGGGTGCCCTACTACCTCGAACGCTTCGACGAGTCGGTCCGGCGCAACCGGGCCGAGTGGAACCTTGCCGCTGTTGCCAAGCGAGTACTTCCGTCGCAACGTGAGCGTCGTCTACATCGTCGACGAGATGGGCGCGGCCAACCGCTACGACATCGGGGTGGGCAACATCATGTGGGGCCCCGACTTCCCGCACTCGTCGAGCAGCTGGCCCGTCGACTACCAGCTGGGCCGCGAGATCCTCGAGCGCGCCGGCGCCACGCCGAGCGAGATCGAGCGGATCATGTGGAGGAACGCGGCGGACACCTACAAGGTGCCCTACGACGAGCCGGCCACCGTCGTGGCGGCGGCCTAGGCATTGAGCCGCGGGAGCACTGGAGACCGATGACGGACAGCACCGACTACAGATTGATCTCCGCGGACGCGCACGTTCTGGAGCCGCCCGACCTGTTCGAGCGCCTTCCCGGGCAACTGCGGCGCCGTGCTCCCAAGCTCGTGCCGCTGGACGGCGGCGACGCCTGGGTGATCGACGGGAGCGTCGGCCGTCCCCCTGCCCGCCACGGCCGCCTCGGGCTCGGGGTACCAGCGCTTCAACCTGAACCACCAGAAGGAGAAGCGACTCGGGTTCGCCGACGTGCTGCCTGGCCTGTACGACCCGGCGGAGCGGCTCCGGGCGCAGGACGCGGACAGCGTCCAGGCCGAGGTGCTGTACCCCTCGGCCGGTCTGTGGGAGTCCATCACCGCGCTCGACGACCGGGACCTGAAGCTGGCCTGCGCACGGGCCTACAACGACTGGATCGCCGACTTCAGCGCGCACAGCCCGGATCGGCTCATCGGGCTGGCGAAGATCCCCGCGACGACGTGCGAGGACGCCCGGGAGGAGCTTGCTGCGCTGTGTGGAGGAGCTCGAATCTGCGTGGCGCGATCCTCGACGTGTGGCCGAGCGGCAACGCCGTCGCCGGGAACGCCGCCGACGACCCGTTCTGGGAGTCGGTGCACGACCGGCGGTGCCCGTGAGCCTCCACTACGCGGTGGGTGGGGCCAAGGCGACCCTCCCCCCGAGCGGCATCGCCCCGGGGCTGAAGCCGCCCATGGCCGACGCCGCGCTGCCCCTCGTTGCATCCGGCGTCTTCGACCGTTACCCGAACGTGAAGCTGGTGTTCGCCCACGGCAATGCCGGGTGGGCCTTCCACTGGCTCGAGTTCATGGACATCAACTACGTCCGCCACCGGCACCTCGACGAGTACGCCCTGCCCGATCCGGATGCGATCCCGAGCGAGTACATCCGGAAGTACTCCTGGTTCGTCTTCCACCAGGACCGCACCTCGGTGAAGAACCGGCAGCAAGCTGGGTACCGCCCACCTCATGTGGGGAAGCCACTTCCCCTACGAGGACGCCAACTGGCCGGACGACCGCGAGCAGGCCATGCGGGTGACCGACGAGGTACCGACGGAGGACCGGCGGGCGCTGCTGGCCGACAACGTGGCACGCCTGTACCGACTCCGTGGCCACGAAAAGGGGTTCGCCGACGGCGAGGTCGAGAGATTCGAGCAGCTGGTGCACTTCTAGGTGGACGTGCGGGAGGGGCCGAAGCCCGTGGTCCCCGGGGGGCGCGATGCACACCGGTGAGGACACCGTCACCGAGGGACGGCTGGTGACCCGGGAGCTTGCCGAATGGGTGGCCGGGCTGCGCTTCGAGGACCTGCCCGATGCCGTGGCCGAGGAGGCGGGACGCGCGTTCGCGGACTTCCTCGGCGAGTGCCTCTTCGTCGGGGCGACCAAGCCCTGGGGCCGGAGCATCGCCGAGTTCTGTGCGCGCGAGGGCGGCGGCCAACCCGAGGCGACGATCATCGCCTCGGGCGCCAAGACGCTGTCGTCGCGTGCGGCGTTGGCCAACGGGACCATGGCGCTCGGATTCGAGTACGCCGACTTCGCCGCGGGCAGCCGGGCCTATCCGTTCGCGGTCACGGGGCCGCTCGCCCTGGCCGAGTCGCGCTGCCGCGCCGGCCGGGAGCTCGTGCTCGCCATCGTCATCGGGTACGAGGTGATGTGGCGGGTGACCCGCGCCACCCTCACCGCCGGCTCGGGGTTCTACGTCCCCGCCCTCTACGGCACCTTCGGCTCGGCCGCCGGCGGTGCCCGCGTGCTGGGGCTCGACCCGCGCCACACGAACTACGCGCTCGGCCTCGCCGCGGCCTTCACCGGGGGCACGTTCCAAGGGCACGAGGAAGGCGCCTGGCAGCGGTCGCTCAACGGGGGCATGGCGAGCGAACGCGGTGTGACCGCTGCGCTGCTGGCCGAAACGGGCTTCCGGGCGACCGAACTCGGGCTGGAGGGCGTGCAGGGATTCGCCAGCATGTACACCGGAGGGCGGCTCGACCCCTCGGCGCTCCTCGACGGCCTCGGGTCCTCCTACGTCATCACCGACCGCTGGGTGAAGGGCTACCCCATGAACGTGACCCTGCACGCACCGGTTGAGGCACTGCTCAAGATCATGCGGGAGCACGGGATCCACCACGAGGACATCGCGGAGATCGATGCCGGCTGGCAGAAGGTCGAACCCTTTTTGGCGAAGCAAAGGGTCGCCACCGTCGTCAGCGCGCAGGCCAGCCTGCCCTTTGCCCTGTCCGTGGCCGCGGTACGCGGCAAGGTCGGTGTCGACGAGTTCACGGACGAGACGGTCGGCGACCCGGTGATCCAGGCGATGATCCCCCGCACCAAGGTGCACCAGGACACCGAGCTCTACGAACGGGTCAAGAACTCCATGCCCGGCCGGGTGACGGTACGCCTCCGGGACGGCCGGCAGTTCACCGACGAGGTCCTCTATCCGAAGGGCAACCCAGGCAACCCCATGACCGAGGACGAATTCAAGGCCAAGTACATGGACATGGCGGCGCGCGTCCTGGGTGCGTCGCAAGGGGAGGAGCTCTATGCTCGGGCGCGTGACTTGGTCAGGGTGAAGGACGTGTCAGAGCTGGCGCCGCTCTTCAGTCCCAGGTAGAACGTTTGCGAGGCAGATCCACATGGGCATGACGTCGATCGAGAAGATCCTGGCGAGTCACTCGGACCAGAAAGTGGTCAAGCCCGGCGACGTCGTGATGGTGGAGGTCGACGTCTCGGTTCATTTCGACTGGATGCGCCCCGACGTGGTGCGCATCAACGACCCCGAGAAGGTCGTCCTGCTCCACGACCACGTGGTGCCGGCCCCGACGGTCAAGGCCGCCAACAACGCCAAGGAGCTCCGGGAGTTCGTCGAGCGGTTCGGAGTGCCGAACTACTTCCCCGTGGGTGCGCACGGCATCTCGCACGTGCTGGTCGCCCAGGAGGGCTTTGCGCTTCCGGGAAAGATCCTGGCCAACGCCGACTCCCACACGTGCTCCTCCGGCGCGCTGAACTGCATCGCCCGGGGCATGGGACCGTCCGAGATGCTCTACATCCTTTGCAAGGGCCAGACTTGGTTCCTGGTCGGGCCGACGACCAAGGTGGTTCTCGAAGGCACCCTGCCCGAGCGCGTGTACCCCCGCGACGTCATCCACTACATCCCGGGGCAGTACGGCGACTTCGCCGGGCGCAACCTCGAGTGGCACGGCGACGGATTGGCGAACATCACCATGGACGGGCGCCTCACCATGGCCACCATCTCGGCCGAGCTGTCCGCCGAATTCTCGCTCTTCCCCTATGACCGCGTCCTCGCGGAGTTCCTCGAGGGGCGGGCGAAGTGGCCGTTCGAGCCGGCGCACCCCGATGACGATGCGGAGTACGACCAGACGATCACGGTGGACCTCGACGTCGCTCGAGCCGCAGGTGGTCCTCCCGGGCAAGGTGGCATGGAACGCCAGGAACGTGCGGGAGGTGTCCGGGCAGAAGGTCGACCAAGCCTTCATCGGGTCGTGTGCCAACGGTCGGCTCAGCGACTTCGCCATCGCAGCCGAGATCGTCGAGGGCCGCCAGGTGGCCCCGGGGACGCGCTTCATCGTGACCCCCGGCAGTCAGGACATTTTGAAGCAGGCCATCAAGATGGGATACGTCGAGACCCTGATGGAGGCCGGAGCGGTGGTCACCAATTCCACCTGCGGCGCGTGCTTCGGCGGCCACATGGGCGTGCTCGGCGACGACGAGGTGTGCATCACCGCGTCGACCCGGAACTTCCAGGGCCGCATGGGAAGCCCGACGGCCAGTGTGTTCATGGGTTCACCGGCGACCGTGGCCGCCTCGGCGGTGACCGGGACGATCACCGACCCGAGGGACGTCTAGGTCGTGCCGGACGCGCCAGAGAGGAAGGAGGCGCGCTGATGGGCAACGTGTTCGGCGGCACGGTGTGGAAGTTCGGGGACGACATCAACACCGACCTGCTCATACCGGGCTTCGCCATCTTCCTCCCACGCGAGGAGCAGCTCCGCCACGTCATGTCGGCCAACCGCCCCGGGTGGGTGGACGAGGTCCGGCCGGGTGACGTGCTCCTCGCCGGGCGCAATTTCGGCGTGGGTTCGGCCCGGCCCATCGGTGACGTGATCCGGGATCTCGGCATCACCGGTGTCGTGGCCGAGTCCTTCAACGGCCTGGGCCTGAGGAACTGCATCAATGTCGGGCTCCCGGCGCTGCCGTGTCCGGGCATCCTCGACGCGTTCGAGGAAGGCGAGGTGGCCGAGGTGGACTGGACCAGCGGCACGGTCAAGCAACGTGACGCGGGACATCACCCTGCGGGGCGACCCGCTGCCGAAGGCGTTGCAGGACATCGTCCATGCCGGCGGCGTCGAGGCGGTGTTGCGGCGGGAGGGCTACCTTGCCACCCAGTAGGGACGAGTCGGGGAGGATCACGTGACGTCGGTGACACAGCAGCTGGCCGAGTGGATCGCCAAGGCGGGTTACGACGACCTCCCGGAGGTCGGGATCCGCCGGGTGGAGGAGCGGTTCATCGACTCGCTCGGCGTGCAGTTTGCGGGGTTGTCCGTCTCTACCGGCCAGATCATCACCAAGTGGGTGCGGGCCCAGGGGGGAACGCCGGAGAGCACGGTGGTGGGCGGTGGGTTCAAGAGCACCGCCGCGCTCGCGACGCTGGTCAACGCCACCGCCGGTCATGCCCTCGAGTTCGACGACATCGCGACCTTCAGCGGCCACTATGCCAACCCCCTGACGGCCGCGACGCTGGCGGTCGGCGAGAAGCTCGACGCCTCGGGCCACGACGTGATCCTGGCCTGGATGATCGGGTGGGAGGTGATCTGCCAGACCGCCAAGCCGTGCATGGACGGCCCCCGCAACACGCTGCTGTGGAGCGGTTGGTTCAACCAGGGCTTCCAACCGGTGCTCGGGGTCGCCGCGGCGACCGCCAAGCTGATCGGCCTCGACGTGAGCCAGACCCGGATGGCGCTCGGTAACGCGGCGTCGGCCATGGCGGGGGTCCTCAAGAACCGTGGCAGCGACACGAAGTCGTTCACGGCGGGCAGCGCGGCCATGCACGGCGTCATGGCGGCGGAGCTCGCCGGACTGGGGTTCACCGCCAACGAGGACATCCTCGACGGGGACGACGGCGTGGCGCGGCTCCTCGGCCGCGAGGTCGGGGACCCGCAGAAGGTGCTCGACGGGCTCGGTTCGTGGGACATGGCGACCCGCGGTTCGACCATGCGGCTGCATGCGTCGTGCGGCGCCGGGCACTGGGGCCAGGACGCGCTCCAGCAGCTGTTGCGCAAGCGCCCGACCGACCCGGACGAGATCGAGTCGATCGAGGTCCGTCTGCCCGCGTTCTTGATGCCCATGCTCCCGTACCACGAGCCTCGGACGGGTCTGGAAGCGAAGTACAGCATTGAGTACGACCTGGCGGCCATCGCGCTCGACGGCAGAGCCGGGCTGCACCAATACTCCGACGAAGCGGTGAACCGTCCCGCCGCCCGGGAGCTGATGACACGGGTCCGGTACGTGCCGGTCGAGGGCGACGTGCGCGAGATCAAGCTCGAGAGCCAGGTCGTGCTCACGTTGAAGGACGGAACCCGGCTGGAAGAGTCGGCCCAGCAGTCCCACGGCAATCCGCAGGATCCGCTGACCGAGGCAGAGGTGGCCTCCAAGTTCCACGAGTGCGCCGCGGCCCTGCTGCCCGAGGCGCGGCGCAAAGCCATCATCGATCTCTGTTACCGGCTCGACGCTCTGGCGAGCGTACGCGCACTGGGCGACGCGGTGGGTTCGACCACGGGTTGACGAGCCGGCGCGGCAATTGCGGGCTCGGTCGTGCGGTCGACGCGGTCGGCTACGTTCTGAGTGAAGGATCCGAAGAACCGCAACTGACAGGAGCCGGTGCATGGCCTACGACCTGGTCGTCAAGGATGCCCTGATCGTCGACGGGACGGGCAGGCACGCCTACGCCGGGGACGTGGCAGTCGAGAACGGCTACGTCGCCGCCGTGGGCAAGGTGGACGGAGGAACGGCCCGCACGATCCAAGCCGACGGACAGGTGGTGGCGCCCGGCTTCATCGACGCCCACACGCACTACGACGCGCAACTTCTCTGGGATCCATCCGCGAACCCGTCGACCGCGCACGGCGTGACGTCGGTCTTGATGGGCAACTGTGGGTACACCCTGGCGCCGGTCCGCAGTGAGGACCAGGACTACCTGATGGGGTTGTTCAGCGCCGCAGAAGAGGTGCCGAAGGCGGCGCTGCAGAGATTTGCCCCGTTCGGGTGGCAAACGTTCCCCGACTACCTGGCGTGGCTGCAGTGCAGCCCGCTCGGGCTCAACGTCCTCACGCAGGTGGGCCACAGCGCGGTACGCCGCTATGTCATGGGCGAACAGGCGCTCGAGCGGGCCGCCACCGACGACGAGATCGCGTCGATCGTGCGCATCGTCGAGGAGGCGATGGACGCGGGGGCGGCCGGGCTGAGCTCCAGCCAGGCGCCGCACCAGGTCGGCGAGTTCGGTGAGCACATCCCCTCGTTCTTCGCCGCCGACAACGAGAACGAGGCGCTGGCGGCCGCGGTGCGGCGAAAGGGAAAGCGGCTGCTTTCCATTAATCCGCGCTCCAAGCGCGACGGGCTCTCCGAGGAGGACCGTGCGCTCTTGGTCAAGCTCGCAGAGATCTCAGGTGCGGTGGTGTCGTGGAACGACTTCGGCATGAACAGCCCCGGCTGGGAGGCCTCGCTCGAATACATGGAGTCCGAGCTCCGCCGCGGGCACGAGATCTACGCGATCGCGCGCTGCCAGCGGCCGGAGACTCGCTTCACGCTCAAGAAGATCTCGGCGATCTTCGCGGCGTCGGAGGCCTGGCTCGACTATGCGCGGCTCGACCCACCCGACAAGATCGCGGCGCTGCGCGACCCCGGCTGGCGTGCTCGCCTGTCGGAGTTCTGGGCGACCGCCCGTTACATGGCCATGGTCTCGGTGGAGAAGGGAGCCAGCCCGGCGACCGAGGCGCTCGAGGGTCGCTTGCTGGTGGAGATCGCCGAGGAACGCGGCGTCGCCCCGGCAGACGTGATGTTCGACGTGGCCGCCGCGGACAAGCTGGAGACGTACTTTCGCATCTCGGGGCCGGTGAACGTCGACGAGTCGAACCTCGAACGGATCCTGAAGAGCCCGGCCACCCTGGTGGGGATCTCGGACGGCGGCGCGCACCTCCAGACCTTTGCCGGCGGCGACTACACGAGCTACTTCCTCGAGCACTGGGTGCGGGAGAAGGGCGCGTTCTCCCTCGAAGAGGGGATCGCCGCCCTGACGTCGCGGGTCGCCGGATTCCTCGGCCTCACGGATCGCGGCACGCTCGAGGCCGGCAAGGCGGCCGACCTGGTGGTCTTCGACCCCGAGACCGTCGGGCCGCTCGCGCTGCAGACCCTCGACGATATTCCTGGCGGTGGTACCCGGATGACCAAGGGCGCCCGCGCCATCGATTGGGTCGTGGTCAACGGGAGCCCCGTGGTCGAGCACGGGAAGCCCACCGGCGAGGTCCCCGGCCGTGTGCTCGGGATGCCGGGGAGCTGAACGGCCGCTCCGGCCCGGCCGTGGGCGCGACGGGATCGGGGAGACGGTGATGGCACGCGTGCTGCCGTTGGTGACCGACTGGAACCGCTTCTACTGGACCTCGGGCGCCGACGGGCGGCTGCGGTTCCAGCACTGCGCCGCGTGCGGATCGCTGCAGCACCCGGCGGGGCCTCGGTGCCGCCGATGCCGGTCCGACCTGCTCGAGGTGCAAGCGGTGTCCGGCGACGGGGTGGTCCAGAGCTGCACCACGAACTTCCAGCAGTGGTCTCCCGATATGCCGGCCCCTTATTCGGTGGCCGTGGTCGCCCTCGAGGAGGACCACCGGATCCGGGTGACCACCAACATCGTCGGGTGCGACCCCGAGGACGTGCACGTCGGCCTGCTCGTCCGCGTCGTCTTCGAACAGGTCGAAGACGTCTGGCTCCCGTTCTTCACACCGAGGGGCGGGCCGGCGGCGGCGTTGCCGGACGAGCGCGCGGACCTGGAGCGCTTTCGCACGGTCCGCCCGATGGCGCGACTCGAGAAGTTCGAGGACCACGTCGCGCTGACCGGTATCGGCATGTCGCGTCTGGGTCGAAAGCTCATGGTGGATCCCGTTGCGCTCTGCGTGGAAGCGATCGAACTGGCCGTGCAGGACGCCGGACTGGCGCTCGACGACATCGACGGTCTCTCGACCTATCCCGCCGGGACGGCCGACGGCGGCTACTCCGAAGGGGGGGTGACCGCCGTCGAGGGCGCGCTGGGTCTCCGGCCCACCTGGCACAACGGCGCGCCCGAGACGCCGGGTGCCGCGGGGGCGCTCATCGCGGCCATGCTCGCCGTGTCCTCGGGCCTGTGCCGCCACGTCGTGTGCTTCCGCACGGTGTGGCAATCGACGTACACCGAGTTGGCGAAGAAGGCCCAGGGAGGCGGGGGGAGGCGGCGGGCGTCGGGGTTCGAGGAGCACTTGGCCCCGTTCGGCGTCCAGGCGGCGAACACCGTGGCCATGGCGGCCGCGCAGCACTTTGCTCGCTACGGCACCACGCGAGAGACCCTCGGCTGGATCGCGCTCAACGCCCGGGCCAACGCCGCCCGCAATCCCACGGCGGTGTTCCGCGACCCCCTGACCATGGAGGACTACCTGGCGTCGCGGCCGATCAGCTCACCGCTCGGACTGCTCGACTGCGATCCCCTCTGTGACGGGTCCGTCGCCGTGGTGGTCTCGGCGCTCGATGCCGCCGGCGACCTGCGCCACCCGCCCGTCCGCGTCGAGGCGGTGGGCATGCAGATCACCGAGCGCCCGGAGTGGGATCAGGGCGTGCTCAGCCACGAGCCACAGGTGCTCGGCCCGGCCGCGCACCTCTGGAGTCGCACCGATCTCCGCCCCGCCGACGTGGACGTGGCCGAGCTCTACGACGGGTTCACCTTCAATTGCGTGACCTGGATCGAGGCCCTCGGGTTCTGCGGGATCGGTGAGGCGAAGGACTTCCTCGACGCGGGCACGCGCATCGCCCTCGAGGGTGATCTGCCGCTCAATACGCACGGCGGCCAGCTGTCCCATGGGCGCACCCACGGCATGGGCCTGGTCCACGAGGCGATCACCCAACTGCGGGGCGACGGCGGGCCGCGGCAGGTGCCCCACGCGGCCACCGCCGTCGTCAGCACCGGTGGCCTCACGCCCGGCGGCGTGATCCTCTTCCGGCGAGAGGGCTGAAGCGCCGATGGCGGCGACGGCATCGCCTGCGGCCGGTCGGGTGGGATTCATCGGCCTCGGCGACATGGGCGGCGCCCTGGTCAGCCGCATCATCGGGGCGGGATTCTCGACCGTCCTGTGGGCACGACGGCCCGCCGCCCTCGCCCCGTTCCTGGGCGAGCTGGTCGAGACCGCCGAGAGCCCGGCCGACCTGGCCGCGCGGGCCGACATCGTCGGCATCTGCGTCTGGTCCGACGACGACGTCCGGGACGTCATGCTCGGTGAGCACGGCGTCCTGGCCGGATGCCGCCCCGGGACGGTGGTCGCCGTCCACTCGACGACCCAACCCGCAACGTGCCGCGCCCTGGCCAACGCCGCCCGGGAACTGGACGTGGCCGTGATCGACGCCCCGGTCAGCGGGGGCCGGGACGGAGCTCTGGCCGGCACGCTGGTCGTCGCGGTCGGGGGCGACGAAGGGGCGCTCGAGCGTTGCCGCCCACTCTTTGCCGCCTTCAGCGAGGAGGTCGTGCACCTGGGCCCTGTCGGGAGCGCCCAGTTCGCCAAGCTCGTGAACAACGCGCTCCTCGCGGCCAACCTCTCCCTGGCCGACGACGCCCTGACGATCGGGGCGGCGCTCGGCATCCGGCCCGAAGCGCTGGCCCAAGTGCTGCGGCGGGGCACGGGGCGCAGCTACGCGCTCGACGTCGCGCTCGGTGCCCGCGGGTCGACCGAGACTCGACGCGCCGCGCTGCCCTTCCTGGAGAAGGACGTCGAGAGCCTGACGACGGGCGACGCCGCGGCGGAGTGCGCCGAGTCGGCCTCGTTGCTCGCGACGGCGGCGAAGGAGGCGGTGCGGCGGCTGGCCACCCCTCCGGCGGGATGGGCACCATGAGCGGGCAGAGCATGCATTACGCGACGATGTGGGAGTCGATCGCGGACCGGATGCCGGACCGGCCGGCGTTGGGCCAGGGAGCGCGGCGCGAGTCGTGGGGTGACTTCGAGCGTCGTTCGGCCCTGCTGGCCGGCGCGCTCCTGGAATGGGGGCTCGGCCACGGGGACGGCGTCGCCGCCTATCTCTACAATTGCCCCGAGTACTTCGAGACGTTCTTCGGGGCGTTGAAGATCCGGGCGGTGCCGTCGAACGTCAACTATCGGTACCGCAGCGACGAGCTCCTGGCCTTGCTGGAGAATTCCGGTGCGAAGGTGCTGATTTTCGACCGAGCGTTGCGGGACCGCGTGGCGTCGGTGGCCGACCGTGTGCCCGGCCTGGTACTGGTCGAGGTCGGGAGTGGTGATCCCACCGCGAGCATCCCGGGTGCGCATGCCTACGAGGAGGTGTTGGCGACCGCAGCCGCGGCGGCGCGCGTGGAGCGCGACGACGAGGACGTCTTCTTGTCCTACACCGGCGGCACCACCGGGCTTCCGAAAGGGGTGCTGTTCCGGATCGGGCAGAGCGCGGGGAACTCGCTGTGGTTTCGTGACCTCTTTCTCGGGAGCACGACCGAGATGCCGCCGGTGGATTACGCCGTGGCCCTCGGCGAGCGGGGGACCTCGTTGTCAGCCATTCCCGCCTCGCCGCTCATGCACAGCACCGGTTTCATCTTTGCCTCGTTGCCGACGCTGACGGCAGGTGGCACGGTCACGACCCTGGTGGGGCGCTCGTTCGACGCCCACGAGTTGCTCGCCACCGTCGAGGAGACGCAGGCGCGGGTCGTCGGCATCGTGGGGGACGCCTTCGGCCTCCCGATCGTCCGTGCCCTGGACGAAGGCCGCCCTGACGGCCGGCGGTACGACGCGTCGTCGTTGCGGGTCATTTGCTCGGCCGGAGTGGCGTGGAGCGCGCCGATCAAGCAGCGTCTCTTCGACCACCTCCCGCGAAGTGACGCTGCTCGATTCGTGCGGGTCGACCGAGGGTGTGGCCTACGGGATCGGCCAGATCCGGCGGGGAGACCCGCTCTCGACCGCCAACTTCGACGCCGCGCCGGGGTTGAAGGTGCTCTCGCCCGAGGGCCGTGAGCTCCCGCCCGGAGAAATCGGGCTCCTGGCCGGCCCCACGACGGCGACGGGTTACCACCGTGACCCGGAGAAGACCAAGCGCACCTTCTTCTTGATCGACGGCGCCCAGTACGCGATGCCGGGAGACCTCGGTCGCATCGAGGCCGACGGAACGGTGACGCTGATCGGTCGCGGTGTCACGACCATCAACACGGGAGGGGAGAAGGTCTACCCGACCGAGGTGGAGGAGGTGATCCGGGGCCACCCCTCGGTGGACGACTGTCTGGTGCTCGGCGTCTCGGACGAACGGTTCGGGCAGGCCGTCGCGGCGCTGGTCGTGGGCCAGCCGGGGCGTCCCCTCGAGCCGGCGGACGTCGAGACGCGTCGTGAGGCAATCGCTCGCCGGGTACAAGGTGCCCCGGCGCATCCGGCTCGTCGAGCAGCTGCCGAGGCTCCCGAACGGCAAGGTGGACTATGACGCGGCGATCGGGCTCGCGTCGGCTGACCCTTCCTAGCGACCGCGCCACCCGGGCGCCGCAGGGCGTCGACGAAGGCCAGCCCGCGTCATTTACCGGAACGCGCCGCGACGGGAGGCGACTCGGCCACCCGGCGAGGCCCTGTGGGCTACGGTGAGGCGCGGTGGACTTCGACATGGGCGAAGACGTCGCCGCTGTGCGCAGCGAGCTGCGTCAGCTGATCGACGACCATGTCCCGCCCGAATACTTCGGTGCCTTCACCGACGATCCGGCGGATCTCGCGGTGGCCCAGTCCTTCTGTCACACCCTGGCCGCGCGTGGGCTCCTGTGCGTGGCCTGGCCCGAGGAGTGGGGCGGCAAAGGCGCGTCCCCGTGGGTCCAGACAGCGGTCCGTGAGGAGATGTGGGCGCACCACGAGCCGCGGGGGGCGCAGTACATGGGCGTGAACTGGGTCGGTCCGACGATCATGCGCCACGGCACCCCGGAGCAGCAGCGCACGCACCTTCCCCCCATCGCCCGGGGCGACGTGATCTGGTGCCAGGGCTTCAGCGAGCCCAACTCCGGCTCCGACCTGGCCTCGGTGCAGACGGCCGCCCGTCGCGACGGGGACGGTTGGTTCGTCTCCGGGCAGAAGATCTGGACCTCGTACGCCACCATGGCGCAGTGGTGCTTCCTCTTGACCCGCACCGCGCGGGGCGACAAGAAGCAGCAGGGCTTGACGATCTTCCTCGTACCGATGTCCGATCCGGCGATCGAGGTGCGCCCGATCGCCAGCATGGTCGGGCCCCCACCACCTGAACGAGGTCTTCTTCGACGAGTTGTGGGTGACCGAGGCCGACGTGCTCGGCCCGGTCGACGAGGGATGGCAGGTGGTGCAGGAGGTGCTGGCCTTCGAGCGGGTCGGGATCGCGCGCTACGCCAGGTGTGAGCGACTGCTCGGCCTCGCTCCGGCCGTCCTCGGTGACCAGTGGGAGGCCCTTCCCGAGGAGCTTCGGGCGCGCTGGGCCGAGTCGCTCACGCACTGCCGGCGGGCGCGGCTGCTGGCCTATCGCGTCGTGGGCATGCAGCAGTCAGGGCGGGTACGACCCGGTGACGTCGCCGCCTACCGCATCGCCGTCACGCGACTCGACCAGTCCAGCGCCGAGGTCCTGATGGAGATCATCGGTCTGGCGGTCCTCGTCGGGGACGAGGCCCAGAGGTTCAAGCGAGCCGTCGACGAACACTGGCGCTACGCACAGGCCTCGACCGTGGCGTCGGGAAGCATCGAGGTCCAGCGCATGCTCCTGGCTCGCGCGCTTCTGTCGGCATGATCACCGAACTGAGTGATGAGGCCACCGCGTACGGGCTGACGGCCCGCAAGGTGCTCGAGTCCGCAGGCGGCGACCGGCTGGCCCAATGGGCCGAGGCCGAGCCGGAGCGGCGTGACGAGCTCGTCGCCCCGGTCCTGGCCGAACTGGGAGCGTGGGACCTCGATCCCCGGTCGGGCGCCGACGAGGCCGAGGCCGCTGCGGCGCTGTGCCGGAGCGCGGGGTACTGGGCGGTGGCGTACCCGGTGGCGGAGCGACTCGGCCGTCCGCGCGACGTCGAGGCGGACGGACTGCTCGTCGTGAACCCGGACGTGCCGGCGGCACCGGTCGCGGGCCTCTCCCTCCGCTGGGTCGCGGTCGACCTCCTCGGCCGTCGGAGCGTCGCCGTACCGCGTGCCGGCACGCCTCGCCCGCGCCGCGATGCCTTCGTGAGCGCGCTCGAGCTCGAGCCCCTGGACGACAAGGGAGCCGACGACGTGAGCCTCGGCCTCGTCCTTTCCTGCTGGACGCTCCTCGGCATGCTCGACCGCGCGCTCGAGCTCACGCGCGATTACGTGCTCGAGCGGCGGCAGTTCGGCCAGACGCTGGCGACGTTCCAGGGCGTGCAGTTCCAGCTCACCGACGGCGAGGTCGAGCGGGTCGGACTGGAGGAACTGGCGAAGTACGCCCTGTGGAGCATCGAGTCCGGCGACCCGGCGGCGCTACGCGACGCCCTGGCGCTGCGCGCCGCCGCCCTCGAGGCGGCCGAGATCGTCTTCCGCGTCGCGCACCAGCTCCACGGAGCCATCGGGTTCTGTGACGAGACGGCGCTCTCGTGGGTGTCGCGGGCCAGCGTGCCGCTGCGTCGGCTCCCCTTCGGAATCTCGGCGACCCGGGCGCAGCTCACCCGGAGCATGGGTCGGCAGGGATTGCCGGGCCTGTTCAATGCCGCCCCTCCCGACGTCGAGGCGCGCTGAACACGCCAGCGCGGGACGGCGCGGACCGGCCCGAGACGCTCTGGCAGTATCGCCGTGATGGATCTGGCCTTCTCCGCCCCCGAAGAGGCTTTCCGCGACGAGGTGCGGAGCTGGATGGCCGACCACCTGGTGGGCGACTTCGCGTCGCTCGGTACGGGTGGGAAGCTGGGGGTGGGAGACGAGCTCGAACTGCGTAAGGCGTGGGAGCGTGAGTTGGCATCCGGTGGATGGGTCGGCCTGGGCTGGCCGGCTCAGTGGGGAGGGCGCGAACTCCCTCTCGCGAAGCAGGTCATCTTCAATGAGGAGTACGTCAGGTCCGGCGGCCCGAATCGCGTCGGCTTCTTCGGCGAGGAGCTCCTCGGCCCCACCTTGATGATGTTCGGCACCGACGAGCAGAAGAGCCGGTTCTTGCCGGGCATCCTCGAGGCCGAGGAGTTCTGGTGCCAGGGCTTCAGCGAACCCGCCGCCGGTTCGGACCTGGCCAACGTCAAGACGACGGCGGTCCGCGACGGCGAGGAGTGGGTGATCAACGGCCAGAAGGTGTGGACGAGCCTGGGGCACATCTCGGACTGGATCTTCGTCGTGTGCCGCACCGACACGACCCCGGCGAGGAAGCACGACGGCATCAGCTTCCTCCTCTGCCCGGTGGACCAGCCGGGAGTCGAAATGCGACCCATTCGGCAGATGACGGGCACCGCAGAATTCAACGAGGTGTTCTTCACCGATGCGCGCACCGACGCTGACCTGGTCGTGGGCGAGGTCGGCCACGGATGGAACGTCGTGGTGGCCACGCTCGGGTTCGAGCGGGGCACCGCGTTCCTCGGTCAGCAGGTCCGGTGGGGACAGGAGTTCCGGTCGGTCCTCGAGGACGCGCGCCGGCGTGGCCGGGCCACCGATCCGGTGTTCCGCCAGCGGCTGGCCGATGCCTACATCGGGTTGATGCTCATGCGGTGGAACGGCCTCCGATCGATGTCGCGGCTGATACGCGGGGGCACCCCCGGCCCCGAGGCCTCCGTGGGGAAGCTGCACTGGTCGTCGTGGCACCAACGCCTCGCGGAGCTCAGCATGGACCTGATGGGTCCCCACGGCCTGGTGCCGGCCGCCGGGCAAGTCGACGACAGCCAGTACCAGTTCCTGTTCTCGAGGGCCGAGACGATCTTCGCCGGTTCGTCGGAGATCCAGCGCAACGTGATCGGCGAGCGGGTGCTCGGCCTCCCACGCGAAGGCGGGTGACCCGCGTCGCGCCGTGGCGAGTGCGTGCCGCAGTCGAACGACGCGCCGCCGGTGATGCTCGTGCTCGTGCTCGCGTCCGTCGTGTTCGCGTGCGCTCAGGCGACGAGGTCGCTCCCCAGGTTCCCGACGTTGACGACCAGGTTGATGCCCTGTCGGGCGCGGCGGCGACATTCCGGCCTACGGACGGGAGGATGGACCGGTGTTCATTTGCGGGCATCACCGTCGGCCTCGGGAGCGGACCGTGTTCGACTTCGCGCCGGACGCGGGCCAAGAACAGGTCGAGGCGTTTGCTGTCCACCCCGACAGCCTCTGCGCCACCAGCTCCCTCGACATCGGGTCCACGAGCGCCCGATCGTCTCGCTCGAGCCCACTCCCTCTGCGGGCCGCGGAGGCGGGTCAGCGGGGCAGACCCTCCAGGCGTGCGCGCAGCTCGGTCTTCAACACCTTGCCCGTGGCGTTCATCGGGAGGTTGTCGACGATCTCGACTCGGCGGGGCACTTTGTAGTTGGCCAAGTGCGCGCGGGCGTACGCCACGACCTCGTCCGGGCTCACGTGCGCGCCCTCGCGCGGGATGACGAACGCAACACCGACCTCGCCGAGGTAGTCGTCGAGCAGGCCCACCACGGCCACCTGCGACACGCCCGGCATGGCCATGATGGACTTCTCCACCTCGGCCGGCGCAACGTTGAACCCGCCGACGATGAACATGTCCTTCTTGCGGTCGGTGATGCGGAGGTAGCCGTCCTCGTCGAGGCGGCCTACGTCGCCGGTGTGCAGCCAGCCGTCGACGAGCGTCTGGCGTGTCGCCGCCGCGTCGTCGTAGTAGCCGCTGAAGAGGTACGGCCCCCGGAGGAGCACCTCTCCCTCGTTCCCGGCCGACACCTCCCGGCCGGCGTCGTCGGCCAGGCGCAGCTCGATGCCCGCCACCGGGCGCCCCACGGTGGTCGCCACCACGTCGGGCGGGTCGTCGGGGGCGGTGAGCGTGGCGAGCGCGTGGTTCTCGGTCAATCCGTAGGCGGACAGGATCCAGCCGATCTCGAGTTCGTCGCGCATGCGGCGGACCAGGAGGGAGGGAATCGAGGCCGCGCCGATGATGGCGTGGTCGAGTGCAGCGAGGTCGAACTCCTGGCGGCGGGGGTGGTCCAGGAGCGCGGAGAACATCGTGGGAGGACCGGGCATGTGGGTGATCCGTTCACGGGCGATGAGCTCGAGCACGCTCGTGGCGTCGAAGACGGCGAGGGGGAACGCAACGGCTCCCGTCATGAGCGAGATCATCCAGCCGGCCTTGTAGCCGAAGCAGTGAAAGAACGGCGTGGGTATGACGTATCGGTCGTGCTCTTGCAACCCGAAGTGCTCCGCGAAGACCTGGAAGCCACGGAGCGAGGCGCCGTGGCGCAGGAGCACCCCTTTCGGCGCCCCCGTCGTCCCCGACGTGAAGATGACGTCGCTGATGTCGTCGGGGGCACCGGCGGAGAGGGACGCCTCGGCCCGTGCTGCCGCCACCTCGTCCCCGCGCCCGAGGAACGCCTCCCAGCTGGGGCGGTCCGACTCCCCGGGCAGCGGTAACTCGACGACGTTCGCCAACGCCCGAAGGTCCGGTGCGACCGTTCGGAGCGAGCCCGTGTAGTCGGCACCCAGGAAGCCGTCGGCGACGAAGAGAACGCGCGCATCGGTCTTGCGCAAGATGTACGACGCCTCGTCACCCTTCAGGCGGGTGTTGATCGGCACCAGCCAGGCCCGCGTCGCCAGCGTGCCCAGTGCAGCGGAGATCCAAGCGGCTGAGTTGGGGGCCCACACCGCCACCCGGTCCCCGGGTTCGACGCCACTGGCGATCAGGCTCCGGGTGACGCGGAGCATCTCCTGCTCCACATCGAGAAAGGACATGTGCCGTTGGCCGTCCACCACCGCATCCCGCGTGCCGAAGCGCTGGGCGTTGGCGCGCACCATCTTCGGGACCGTGCCGTAGCGGAGGTCGGCGCGTACGTTGGCGTGCATGGGCGGGATTCGACACCTCCGGGTCGTCCCCGACAATACGACACACGACTGCCATTGCGGGCCGAGGTGGTCCGGGTCGGCACCGAGCGAGCAGCGTACGTGCTCGTCGGGCGGGTCCTCGGCTCCGACCGCGCCGGGAGGGTCAAGGGTACGCATCGGTTCGGGTACGTTCTGGCGTATGCGCACGCTCATCACGGGTATCGACGCAGAAGGCCGATCATGCGTCGTGTCGGACGGTGAGAGAGCGACCGCCGCGGTACCAGGCATCCCGGGGGTGCTCAATGCGGTTCTGTATCGGACCACAGAAAGTCCTCCGCCGGCTCGTCCGCCTGCATTGGCGGACAACGTGGACGTGCAGTTGCCAGCCGGGCTCCTCAGGTTGATGGTCGTCGAACATGTGCGGGATGAGCCGCACGTTGGGCTGACCACGGCGACGAAGATGCACAACACGGATGCGCTCGACATCGTGTACGTGATCGAAGGGCAGGCGGACCTCGTCCTCGAGGACGGCCCACACGCCGTCGGCCCGGGCGAGTGCGTGATCACGCCTGGCACCGACCACGCCTGGCAGGCGGGTCCCGCCGGTGTCCGGTTTCTCGTCTTCAGCCTCGGCACCCCCCCGCGGCGGAGCCCCGGTGACGAGAACGCGTGCCCCCTCCCTGGATCCTCTGAGTTGCCTTGAGGAAATTCCTCAGCCGGTCGAGCGAACGCCTCCCCGTACTTCGCGTCGAAGGCTCACGAGGCTCCCAGCGGCGGTCGCACCCCCGCGGAATTGACGCATGGAGCTGGGGCTCACACCCGACACCCGCTGGAAGACCGACGCGCCCTCGCTGGTCGAAGCAGCGTCCGCCGCCGGCTTCACCCAATTGGGCACCACGTCGTTGCTCGTCACGCCTGAGGCACCCGGTCTCTTCGCACGGGCCGGGCTGGGTTGCCACGAGCTGCTGGGTCTGGTCGTCAGCGACGTCGAGGCCACGCTCGACTGGGCCGCCCGGTTGGCCGAACAGGCGACGGTGATGGGAGCGACCTGGGTCAACACGACCTTCAAGGTGGTCGACGGCGAGTCGGCGGGGCTGGTCCGGCGTTGCGCTGCCATGCTCGCCGAAGCCGGCGCCGGCATGGCGATCGAATTCAGCCCCTTAGGCCCCGTCGCCTCGCTGCAGGACGGCCTCGACATGGTCGATCTCGCGGCGAGCGACCATGTCGGCGTCGTGGTTGACATCTGGAACGTGTCCTATGGACCCACCACCTGGGAGGAGCTGGAGCGACTTCCGGCGGATCGGATTGCCTACGTCCAATTCAACGATGCGCAGCCACGCGTCGGAGAGCTCGACATCGAGGCGATGAATCGCCGGACCTACCCGGGCCAGGGCAGCTTGGAGGTCGACCGGTTCGTGTCGGTCGTCCGTGCCCTCGGGTGGGACGGTGTCGTGAGCGTCCAGATCCTGAGCGAGGAGCTCCGCCGGATCCCTCTGGCCGCATTCGCCCGTCGTGCCTACACGACGTCGTCGACCTACTGGCTCTGAGCGGTGTGGCCCGCCGGCCACCGGCGACTGGGCCGACGCGAAGCGACCCCACCTTGACCGAAGGAGGGGTCGCGCTCGCAGGCAGGTTACGAAGTCGATGCGGCGGGATGAATCCTCCATGACGTTGGAGGTTCTGAAGAACGTCGTTGGATCCATCGAGCTCGCGGCGGCCCGGTCAAAGGTCGGGGAACATCGAGGCCATCTCGCCCACCGTTCCGCCGTCGACGTCAAGGAGCACGCCCGTGATCCACGACGCCGCAGGCGAGGCCAAAAACACTGCGGCCAGACCGATGTCGAGCGGAGTCCCGAGACGCCGCATGCGCGTACGGCCGATCAATTGGTCAACGATGCCATCACGCGCAGCCACGACGGCCTTCATCGACTCGGTCTCCACCATTCCCGGCATGATGCCGTTGACTCTGACACGCGGCCCAAGTGAGGCAGCCGGCGATCGAGTTGCGTAGAACAGCGCCCCCTTGGATGCATCATAGGAGAGATGTCCGCGCACCTGGAGGTTGATCGCGCCCGAGACGATGTTCACGACGGACGCGCCCGGTCGGTCGAGGAGATGGGGCACTGCCAGCCGGACGAGTTCGAACGGAACCGCAGCGTTGAAATGAAAGGCCGATTCGAGTTCCTCGACCGACTCATCGAGGACGGGTCGCCACATGTCTCCGCCGCCGGCGCAATTGACCACCGTATCGAGGCCACCGAACTCAGCAACCGTGCGGTCGATCAGAAGGGGGAGCACGCTCAGGTCAGTCAGGTCAGCCGTCAGGGCGACCGCTCGACCACCCGATGCATTTATCTCATCGGCGACGCCGTCAACCTGTCCCTTGGTGCGTGCCACCAAGGCGACGGCTGCGCCAGCTGTCGCGAAGGTCAGCGCGATACCCTTACCGATCCCGCGGCCGCCGCCGGTGATGAGCGCGACCTTCTCGGTGAGCGAGAACGGATCGGATGCGGCCAATGACCTTTCCCTTCGCATCAGACACTGTCGAGGTGAGGTGACCCACCACCGATTCCCGCCGTTGCGAATCTCGCACAGACAGTAGTCACTTCGAGCGGGGCGCGCATCAGAGAATCAAACAGTGACGACCGTCACAATTGCCTGTCGCCGGGGAGGCCGTGATCGGCCCGCGAGCCTTGAAGGCCGCGACAGCTCAGATTCCGACAGCGCAACCGCTTTCATTTCGGATGCCGAGGCTCGGGCGCGTCCCCGCTCGGATGTGTTTCTGGGACGCTCGGGTCACCCGGTGTCGGCACGGACAGAACGGTCGTTTCCCCGTCGAGCCACCGGGCTTGAAGGTCCCTGAAGGTCGGGACGATGGTTCCCACTATTGGGCATCGATAGTGAACAGAACGCGGGGACGCACACTGCGCCACGTCTCTAACGGGTCTGTCCGTCCCCGATTGGCGAGGCCGGACTTCTCGAGCACCCGGAGGGACGGCACGTTCTCTGGGTCGGCGGTCGCCCACATCATGGCTCGATGCAATGCGGAGAAAGCGAAGTCGAGCAAGAGCCGGGTGGCGTCAGTCGCCTACCCCCGCCCCCCAGCGGTCCGAGCGCGGGTACAAGCCGAGCTGGGCGCCGTCCCAGTGGATCCCGTCGATTCTGGCCCAGCCGGAGAGCTGCGCTCTTGGAGCAACCGTGGCCGCAGGACCGATTCGGCTGCAGGGCGATCTATCCGGAATTTCATGTGCGTGAACGTCGACTCGTCGAACTGCAGCGGGAGGAACGAATCGCGATCGTGCGAGAGGAAGCCCCGAAGGCAGGATCCGGTCTCCCTGAAGTCTTGGCGCAGACCGACAGTGGGCGTCCGTGGCCCGGGTGACAGAGGTCCTGCCCTCCGGGTCCGGGCGAACCGTGTCCCGTCGTCCCGTCGTCCCGCTGTCATGGGCCAGGGGTCTGCTGGATACTGCAACCGCTGGCCAATCTGTGACGGCCCCATCGTCGGGATCGCCGCCCCGCCCGAATCGCAAGGACCCACGGCAGAGGGGCCGGCATCCCCCTTTTGCCGGCGGCTTGGGTACGATACGCCGAACCGGCGTGACGTCCGCCTGATCGGCAGCGCGCAGACTCCGGTCTGACTCAGGGGGTGGGAGTGGCAAGGTTGGTCCTACGCCGACTGCTGGCCCTCGTGCCGGTGCTCCTCATCGTCTCCTTCGCCATCTTCTTCCTGCTGGCTCTCGTTCCGGGCAATCCGGCCATCACCTTGGCCGGAGGCGTGAGCGCCACACCGGCCCAGATCGCGCACGTCACGGCCCAGCTCCATCTCAACGATCCCTTACTCGTCCAGTACTGGCACTGGCTCGACAACGCGCTGCACGGCAACCTCGGCACCTCCATTTCGACCGGTCAGCCGGTGACCCAGCAGATTGAGCAACGGTTCCCCGTCACGTTCAGCCTCGTGGTGGCCTCGGCCATCGTGGCCCTCCTGGTCGGGATCCCCGTGGGCATCCTCTCGGGCATCCGGCCTCAGGGTGCGGTCGATGGCGGCGCCCGTGCCTTCACCACGCTGGGGCTGGCCGTTCCGAGCTTCTGGCTGGCCGTCATCTTGGTGTCGATCTTCGCCGTGCACTGGAGGATCTTCCCGCCGACCGGGTACACCGCCATCTCGGCTTCGTTCACCGGCTGGTTGAAAGACGTCACCCTGCCCGCGGTGACCCTGGGCCTCCTGGTCGGCGCCACACTCGCCCGACAGCTGCGTGCCTCGCTGATCGACGCCCTCGACACCCCGTACGTCCGAACGGCTTGGGCCAAGGGTGGGACGCGGCGCTCGGTGCTGTTCAAGCACGGGCTCAAGAACGCCGCCATGCCCGTCGTGACCGTGTTCGGGATCCAGATCGGCTACCTGCTGGGCGGCGCCGTGATCGTCGAGCAAATCTTCGCCTTCCCGGGCCTCGGGACCTACATGCTCGCAGGCATCACCGACCACGACCTTCCCGTCGTCCAGGGCGTGGCCCTCGTCTTCGTGCTGTTCCAGATGGCCATGAGCCTGCTCGTCGACGTCAGCTACGGCTACCTGAATCCCAAGGTGCGGGTCTCGTGAGCCTCGTCGAGGAAGTGCTGCCCGGTGACGACCCCCAGTCGCTGCGCCGCTCGTGGAGCGATCGCGGGCGCCTGCTGAAGTTCTTCGCACGTGTCGGTGTGGTGCTGGGCCTCGGCTGGCTTGTGCTCGTCACGGTGGCCGCCATCTTCGCCCCGTGGATCGCTCCTTATGATCCCGACGCCCAGAACCTCGCCAACACGAACGCCGGTATCAGCGTCAGCCACTGGCTCGGCACCGACGACCTCGGTCGGGACGTCCTGTCCCGCCTGATCTACGGCGCCCGCATCTCCATGCAGATCACCTTCGAGACCGTGGTGATCGCCCTGGCGCTGGCGTTGGTCATCGGGCTCGTGGCAGGCTTCCGCGGGGGCCGCACCGACTACTTGCTCATGCGCGGCGCCGATGCCGGCCTGGCCTTCCCACCTCTGGTCCTCGCGCTCGCCGTTGTGGCCGTGCTCGGGAGCGGGGTGAACGACGTCGCCCTTGCCTTCGCCATCGTCTTCGCGCCCGGCTTCGCACGCTTCATCCGGGGGCAGACCCTGGCCATCAAGGAGGAAGCCTTCGTCGAGGCGTCGACGTCGATCGGCACTTCACCCACTCGCATCGTGTTGGCGCGGATCCTGCCCAACGTGTTGACCGGCCTCGCCGTGGGGATCGCCATCGCCCTGGGGGCCGCCCTGCTCACGTCGTCGGGCCTCAGCTTTCTGGGCCTTGGTCCGCCGCCGCCCGCAGCCAGCTGGGGCTCGATGCTCGAAGAGGCCTACAACACTGCGCTGTTCACGCATCCGTGGTCGCTCGTCCCCTCCGGCCTCGTCATTGCGCTCACCGTGCTCGCCTTCAACACCCTCGGCGATGCTCTGCGCGACACCGTGAGCGGGGCGACGATTAAGGGGCGCAGCCGGGGCGCCCGGACCCAACGCGGTGTGACCGCGGTCAGCCGACCACAGCCGCCGGCCCGGACCAAGCCCGGCCTTGAGCCCGAGTCACCGGCCCTCCTCGAGGTGCGAGGGCTGTGCATCGAGTTCGACACCGAGGCTGCTCCCGTCCGCGTCGTGGACGAAGCGTCCTTCGACGTCGAGCAGGGACAGATCGTCGGCCTGGTGGGCGAGTCGGGTTGTGGCAAGACGGTGAGCTCCCTGGCTGTCCTGCGCCTGCTGTCGTCGCCCCCGGCACACATCGTCGGCGGCTCCATCCGCTTTGACGGACGAGAGCTCCTCGACGCCGACTTCAAGGAGTTGCGACGCATCCGAGGGCGCGACATCTCCATGGTCTTCCAGGACCCTCTGGCCAGCCTCGATCCGTCCTTCACCATCGGCTCTCAGCTCACGGAGGCGATGCGGCTGCACGAGAAGTTGAGCCGGTCCGCCGCAAGGGCGCGGTCGGTCGAGCTGCTCAAGAGCGTCCACATTCCCGACCCCGCCGATCGGATGTCGGCCTACCCGCACCAGCTCTCGGGCGGCATGCGCCAGAGGGTGATGATCGCCATGGCGCTCAGCTGTTGGCCGCGCCTGCTCATCGCCGACGAGCCCACGACGGCGCTCGATGTGACGATCCAAGCCCAGATCGTCGAACTGTTGCAGGAGCTCCGCGAGAGCATGGACTTGGCCGTCCTGTTTGTGACGCACGACCTGGCCCTGATCTCCGAACTGTCCGACGAGATCGCCGTGATGTACGCCGGCGAGGTGGTCGAACAGGCGCCTACGGCCGAGCTCTTCGCCCGTCCCCGCCATCCGTACACGGCGGCTTTGCTGGCCGCCTCGCCCGATGTCCGCCCGGGAAGTGGGCGCCCAGCGCTGCTGACCGGCCAGGTGCCCCAGGCCGGTCAGTTCCCCGCCGGCTGCCGCTTCCACCCCCGCTGTACCTTTGCCGAGGACCTGTGCAGACAGGGGTCCTTGGCGCTCGAGGTGGTAGGCGACGGCCGTCTCTGCCGATGCCGCCGCACCCACGACCTGGCGCTGCCCGGCGTGGCCCCGGGCCCGACGGAGGACGATCGTTCTCGACGGGACGGAGGCGTCGTGACCGTCGCCCACACGCCCGACCCGCCAGCGGCGGTGCCCCTCGAGAGCCCCGTGGCCGAGTTGCGCGGCGTGTCGTGCCACTTCACGGTCCGGCTCGTGGGACGGGGCAAGGGCATCGTGCACGCGGTCGATGACGTCGACCTGGCCGTGGCGCGGGGCACGACGCTCGGGCTGGTCGGGGAGAGCGGCTCGGGCAAGTCGACCCTGGCCCGGGTACTCCTCCGGCTCGTCCCAGTCACCGCCGGGCGGGTCCTGCTCGGGGGAGAGGACATCACCGACGTCAAGGGGGCACGCCTGCGAACCCTGCGCCGGAAGATGCAGCTGGTCTTCCAGGACCCCTACTCCTCGTTCGACCCGTTGGCCACCATCGGGGCCAGCGTGCGCGAGGCCCTTTCGGTCCACACTGAACTCAGCCGCCCTGCATGCGACCGCCGAGTGGCTGAGCTGCTCGACCAGGTGCGTTTGCCGACGTCGTTCGCCCGTCGTCACCCCCGCCAGCTGTCGGGGGGTCAGCTCCAGCGGGCGGCCATTGCGCGAGCACTCGCCACCGAGCCCGAGCTCCTGGCGCTCGACGAGCCGCTCAGCTCGTTGGACGTGGCGACCCAGGTGCAGATGGTCGAACTGTTGGCCGAACTCCAGAGACGGCTCGGGATCGCCTACCTCTTCATTTCGCACGATCTGAACCTGGTGCGCACGCTGAGCCACCACGTGGCGGTCATGTACCTCGGTCGGATCGTCGAGGAAGGACCGGTTGATCCGCTCTACGCCGCGCCGCAGCACCCCTATACGCAAGCGTTGCTTTCCGCCTCGCCCACGATGGACCCGACACGACGACGCCAACGCATTGTGCTCGCCGGCGACATCCCCTCCCCGCTGAACCCACCAAGCGGCTGCCGCTTCCGCACGCGCTGCCGGTACGCCATGGACGTCTGCGCCACGGCGGAGCCCGAGGCCAAGGTGGTCGGGGGGGTCACCGTGCGCTGCTACCTGACCGATCCACCAGGGTATGAGCGGAACGAGTCAGGGTAAACGGGCTGGTCCCGGCCCGACGAACCGTCCGGGGGGTGCCTGGACAACGTTACGGAATTGTTGCAGGCTACGGGAGTAGCACAGTTGCAGCGCTGCCGGGCTCATTGGCCGGGTACCGATGCCTCGAGAACAGGTGGGGATTGGGGGGAGTCATGGCGTCGTTCGCAGGCCACGCCCAGGTGATCGTCCAGAGCACGGACCGTCGGTGTCGGCGCCGCGCCGGTTGCCGGTGGCTCGGCTCGTGACTGTCTCCGGTGCCCCTCCAGTCAGCTGGTCCAGCAATGCGCCGCGCGTGCGGGTGACGCGCAGCCCCGAGCAACAAGGATGGGTAAGACGATGAGAACGACGACCGCACGGGCCGCCCGGTGGGTCACGCTGTGTCTGCTGGCGACCGGGTTGCTCCTCGGAGGCCAGGCGGTCACCTTCGGTGGTCAAGCCGGCGCAGCGTCGACTGGTGGCGGCGTCCTCACCGACGGCTACGACTTGTCACAATCCATCAACCCGATCGAGTTCGACCCGGCGCAGTTCAACAGCGCGGCGTGCTGCTTCGACTACGACTGGCCCATTTACGCCGGCCTGCTGCGGGAGACGACCAGCGGAGCCTACGTGCCCGACCTCGCCTCCAGCGTGACGATCCCGAACTCGACGACCATAGACATCCAGATGCGGCCCGGCCTGGTCTACTCCAACGGGACCCCCCTCAACGCCGAGGCGGTCAAAGCCGGCTATGAGCGCAACCTTGCCAACTCCCACGCCGGGGCGGAGAACGCCGCCTTCCTGGACCTCTCGTCCATCGATGTCACCGGGACCGATTCGCTGGTCCTGCACTTCTCGCAGGCCGTGGCCAGTTCCTTCTATCCGCTGCTCGCCGACCAGGAGTCGTTCATGGCGATCTCCACCGGGCCGAGCACGGGCATCCCGAACACCAACGTGGTCGGAGCCGGGCCCTTTGTCCTGAAGAGCTACACCCCGGGGGAGAAGATTGTGCTGGTCAAAAACCCGAAGTACTGGGACGCGTCGGCCATCGCCCTGTCCGGCATCACGTTCGTCAACGTCCCCACGGGACCGCAGCAGCTCAACGCGCTCGAGTCCGGTCTGGTCGATGTGGAGGGCATCCCCGATGCCGACCTCCCGACACTGAAGAACCTGACCAGCCTCCAGACCAATTCGACCTTCCCGGACGCCAACTACTACTTCGTTCCTGTTTGCAAGTCGTCGGGACCCCTGGCCGACCTCAAGGTGCGCGAGGCCCTGAATTATGCGGTCAACCGGGTTGCTATCAACAACGCTCTCCTCTTCGGCAAGGGCGAGCCGGCCTGGAGCATCTTCCCCACCGGGTCCAACTTCTACGATTCCTCGCTCACCGGCTACTACGCCTACAACCTGACGAAGGCCAAGAAACTTTTAGCCGAAGCGGGCTATCCCCATGGTTTCTCGACCAGCATCATGGCCCTGCCCGAAGCCGACACGAACCAGTTGGCCACAGTGCTCCAAGCGGAATGGAAGCAGATCGGGGTCTCGGTTCAGATCGTATCGACCTCCAATTACGTGACCGACCTCTACCAGGACCACAAGGCAGCCATGGGCTTGAACCCGTCCGGACTGCCCGGCATTGAGAAGCTGACGACGCAGTTCGTACCGGGCAGTGTCGGTGACATCTGCGGCTACAACAACCCCACGCTCAATTCCATTACCAACCAGATACAGGCCCTGCCACCGAGCAGCCCGAAGCTCAAGAGCGAGTGGGTGGCGGCACAAGACTTCGTTATCAAGAATGCACTCGGCTTCTACGTCGACTTCTCGCCCAACGTCACCGGGGCCAGCAAGTCGGTGAAGAACCTCCAGGTCATTCCCTACGTGGGCGGCGTCCTCAACTACTGGGTGGTCTCCGTGTCGGGTTGAGTTCCGCCGGCGCGGTCGCACAGGGCGTGGACAGCTGTGGACGTAGGCCCGGTTGGTGAACGGTGTTGGGTTCCAGGCCGACGGGACTTGACTTAGGGTCTGTACGTCGTCGGCTGCCGGAGGCCCAAGCGCGAAGGAGGTCGGCATGCGGGAGCGCACCAACGAAGTCGAGGTCGAGCGGGACATCAAGATCACGGTGTCGGATGGCGCGGTGCTGCTGGCCGACCTGCACCAGCCCGTGGGCATCGACGACGCCCCCACCATTTTGGAGCGCACGCCGTACGGCAGAGGGAACTTCGCCTCGGCCATGGGCCCGGAGTTCGCCGCCCGCGGCTACCGGTACGTCCTGCAGGCGTGCCGGGGCACGGACGGGTCGGGTGGCACGCACAGCTACTTCGCCGAAGCGGGTGACGGGCGGGACACGGCGGACTGGATCGCCTCCCAGCCGTGGTTCAACGGTCGATTGGGCTCGTTTGGCGCCAGTTACATGGGCTTCACCCAGTGGGCGCTGGCCTCCACCAAGCCGCCGCACCTCACGGCCATGGCCGTCGCCCTGTCGACCTCGGAGCGGGCCTACTCGTGGTACCCGGGAGGCTCGCTGGCCCTCGAGGTGATCATCCCCTGGGACCTGGGCGCCACCCAGTTCAACAAGCAGGTTGACGCCCCCTCCATCGACGTCTCCCCCGAGGGCATCGAACGGCGCATGGCAGAGCTAAAGGCGGCCTTCGACCACCTCCCTCTTGGTGAGGTGATCCACCGGCTCACCGGCGTCGACTTGCAGCTCTACCGGGACCAGCTCGCTCACCGCGGCAGCGGGGATGCGTTTTGGGATCCCGTGAACTTCCGGCCCCTGCTGGCGGAATGGACGGTGCCGACCCTGCTCGTCGACGGTTGGCACGATTACCCGCTCCCGGGTGTGGTCGAGGACTACGCCGTCCTGCGCGCCTCGCCCGCCCCCGTACATCTGCGCATCGGCGCCGGCGGACACCTGGGCGGGGGCGGGGAGGGCGGCATGACCGACGCCCCACTGGACTGGTTCGACACCTGGTTGCTCGGTCGGGAGCGCCTGCTCGGCCCTACTCCGGTCAAGGTCCACGTGCAGGGCGAGGGCGGGCACTGGCGCGACCTGCCGGACTGGCCCCCTCCGTCAGAGCCGACCCGCTGGTATCTCCATGCCGGGGGCCACCTGGCGCCTATGCCGCCGGGGGCGCCGTCCGAGCCGGACCGCTACCGCTACGACCCCGCCGACCCGACGCCGTCGATGGGCGGCATCGGGATGCTGACCGGGGGCACCGTCGACAACCGGCCTCTCGAGGCCCGCCCCGACGTCCTCGTCTACACCTCCGACGAGCTGGGCGAGCCGCTCGAACTCGTCGGCTCGGTGGAGGCGGAGCTGCACGTGGGCTCGAGCCTGGACCACACCGACTTCTTCGTCCGGATCTGCGACGTGTCACCCGACGGCCGGTCGGTCAACGTGTGTGACGGGCTGCAGCGCTTCGACCCTTCGTCCATCCGCCGGGATGCCGACGGGACGTTCACGGCGGGGGTGACCCTGTGGCCGCTGGGTCACACCTTCGCCACCGGCCACCGCCTGCGGGTCCAGATCTCCAGCGGCGCCCACCCCGTCTACGCTCGCAATCTCGGCACCGGAGAGCCGCCGGCCACCGCCACCACCATGCGGGCCGCCGAGCAGGCGGTGTACCACGAGCCGGGCCGGCTGTCCTGGGTGACTCTCCCGCACTTCTCGGGCTGACATCCCGCGGGCCACCCGCGTGTGGCGAAAATGGTAGGGCCCGCGTCTTGAGATCGAGCGGCGTCCCTGAGGGCCCGAGTTCGCTGTTTTCTTCTCCCCGAAGGCGGGCATCGACAAAGAGGTGCGTGCGTGCTTCACTCCTCGGAAGACGTCCTCTTGGACGAGATTGGATGGAAACCCATGACGAATGCGGACGATGCACCTGACCTCGAGGAGGTCATGGACACCCGCGAGCACCCACATCCCAATCGGCGTGAGCACGCCAAGGCGGATCCGAGGCCCGATGACGACGAGTTGGAACGCCGTACCGAGATCGAGCGATCTGAGGTGGGATTGCCCGAGGAAACCGAGAACTGACACGGGGACGCGCTCCGGAGCGCGTCTCATTCCAACGTGACCGAGCGTTTGCCAGTGCGCTCGGCACAGTGCGGCCGGTTATCGCATCTGACCCTCCCTCGTGTCCGGCTAATGATTGAACCGGTATTCGAGCAGGTAGGGATGGGGATCAAATGTCGACCGGGTCCGGACATCCGTCGCGCCCCACCCGAGCTTCTCGTAGAACCGGCGCGCTCGGTGGTTCTCTTCAAAGACTCGAAGCCAATAGTCATGGTCAGTGCTTGCGTTCGTTCGGCGCAATTCCTTGACGACGAAGTTGTGGAACGAGATGGCGAGGCCGCTTCCCCAGAGTCCTAGCGCTGTGCCGAAGTGCAAGAACTCGTTGCGGCGAATCGCGGCAAAACCGGTCAGTGCACCGCTTTCATCTGTCGACGCGTACGCATAAATCATCGGATTGTTGAGCTCTTGCCTCCAGCGATCGAGAATCACCTCTCGCTGAAATGGGTAGCGGTCCTGCGGAAAGATGTGCGACAACGCGGCGACCGCGCCTTCTCGTTGGATCTCAATGAGGGCGCTGAGGTCCTCGTCGGCCAGTGGACGAAATGGCATGCATCATTGTGTCAGGCGTCAATAGAAGGGGTGCTCTGCCACCTACGCGATCAGGACCGGGGTCGCTTGCCCATGCGACGTGTCGCTGCGGCCGGCGACGGACCGAGCGCTACAAGGGTCGGGGTCGCCGGTCGGCCGGTAGGTCAAGGCCGAGAGCATCCAGTCGATGGAGGATGTCGGCGCGGTGATGCACGTCGTGGACCAAGCGGTGAAACGCGATGTAGTGACCCGTGAAGTCGTCCGGGTCTCCCCAATAGACGGGGTCGTCGGGCGGTGGTCGGTAGGAGGCAGCCAGCATCTCCGGATCGCGCAGGAATCTCTCCATTCTCTTCCAGGAGCCGGCCAAATGGTGTTTCACCTGCACACGGGTCGCGTCTGTGCCTTCTGGATCCGGAATAGCCTCCTCGCCGCCAATCACGGTCGTCAACCAGTGCGTGGCGCGCCCCGGCGATGTGAAGAAACAGCTCTCGGCAGCTCCAGACCTCCGGTGTGGGCCTCCAGTCGAGTGTCTCGTCGGACAGAATGTCGACAAGATCGATCAGTTGCTCGTTGAGCGCAGCCCAGAAGGGTGTGATCGCCAGAGTCGGTATCGCGTCGTCTCGCACCGGGCGAGTCTCGCATCTCCGCGGCAGTATCCCCACACGGTGTCGCCGGTACCGTGTGGCGCACTCGGCCATCACTTCGGATGGTCGACGGCTACAACACCCCAGACCTGATCGTTTGGTACCTGCGCTTCCGTGTAACGGATCCCTGAGCTTGCGATCAATTGTCAGGTCGAAGCGACCCATGGTCCATCGATCTGCCGTAGGCGTCGAATCTGGCCAGGAGAGCATCGCGGGGCGTGCCCCTCGTCCACTGGCGGACGGCCAGCACAAGGTGTGAATTGTCGTTGGCTGCAGTTGCAGGAATGTCGAAGGCGATCTCGGCTTTCGTCAGAAACCCAGGTGCCTCGAGCGGCAACCAGGACAGGTCCCGAGAGACTCCGGCCTCGCCGAGGATTTGGATGAGAGCATGGCGTTGGCCGCGGTCGAGATAGGTCAAAAGCGTCGTGTGAAACACAACTAGATGGGAATCGTTGGCGTCGTGATCGAGAAGACCGGGGAGAAGCTGGATCGCGTCCCCGGATAGGACAAGAGGTGGGTCCTCCGCCACCAGTTCCATGGCCGCCCGAAGCCGATGTCGGTCTTCGCTCGCCTCTGGCCAGACAAATGCGTCAAGCCATTGCCGTTGCCCTGGGACTCGCAGGTCGATCGGCTGAAGGTCGACCCCGACTCGGGCTTTGAGCGACGGGACTGCGCTGCCCAGCAAGGCCTCGGTCTCCTCATCGCTCGATATGGGAATCGTTACCGACGAAGCGAGCGGCCCGATCCGACGGCGGGTGAACTCGTACCGATATCGGTCGAAGGTCAGGAGAAGTCCGGCGCTCGCCCCGAGCTCGACCAGGCGTAACGGTCGAGAGGCAGTGGCCTGGACGTGCTGCAGCCCGATCATGAGTGCGGCGGCGCGGCGGACATCGTTGGTCTGGGTGGCGCTGCGCTCAATCCGGGACTGGACCGCGGACCGAAACGTATGGCAGAAGTCGCGAAAAGCGATCCAGGGATCACCGGTTCTGGGACGATCGGTGACGCTCGGGTAGAAGTCGGCTAATGGGTGCTGCGTACCACCGAGCAGAAGGTCATGGACGGCGGCCAACAGCAGCGTTGGCCGAGTCTGCCCAGTCGGTGCTGTGCGAAGCAGAGAGAGCAAGTCCTTATCGTCGGCCATCCCGAGCGACAGGCGCTCGTAGCAGTGGCGAGAACCCGCATGCTTGAGTGTGGGCGAAATTCAGGCACGCCTTCCGAAGCGCCTCCGTGTCGGACACGCCTTACAGTCAACCACCGAGCTTCTGGCATCGTGGTGGGGACAGCTACTCGGTCGGGGTGGTCGTTCCGCTCTGCGCTGCTTTCGCGCCGCGATTCGGTGACTACGTCGGCACTCGGGCGTGGGTCCGCGTTGGAAAGTTGCGTCGTCACCACTCGGCTGCCGCCCTCGTACTCCTGAACAGAGCCGCCTATGTGGGAGAGCAGTTCGGGTCCGCTGCATCCCATGCGGCTGTTGGCGGTCGGAAAGTCGCAATCGGCCTTCCACCTGACCACCTACATCGACGCCATCCAGCCGCTGTGCCACGTCTTCGACGGCTTCTTGGTGCACAGTCGGGCCGAGGGAGCCGTTCCCATTCCCGGAGGTTCCCCGAGCGGCGGCACGTTCGGCGGCGCAGTGCGGATTCGCGCCGACGACGGCGTCCCGGTCCTTATGATTGATCACCGAGACGGACGAAAGCTTCGGGCTGTACCACCTGGCACCGCGACCCGACACGCGCTTCATCAGACTCTGGGGCTCGCCGGCACCTCCCACGCAGGCTCTTACATCGTGACGCCCTCAGAGTCGCAGTCCCTCGGCTGCACCTTGGTCGCCATTGCCAACGGCAGTATCGTTTTCGAAAGTTGGCTCGTCCTCTGCGGAACACCCTTACCCTTCAAACCGAGGGGAACCCCTCGTCTGATGACGCTGACGCGATACAGGCGTACGACCCGGATCCGTGTCTTCTTGCGGTGAAGGCCCGTTTACGAGACCAAGAAAAAATATAGTATACAACCCGTGGAAAAACCGCAGCTCGTGGAGACATAGTAGTCACTACGTGGTGCTAATTACTGTCAGCGATGTCACTGGGGGACTCCCTTCATGCGTTCTCGTTCGTTAGCTGGACTGATAGACGTGTTGGCGGAAGAGATGACGGCACCAATAGTGCTTGCCGACGCCGGTGGCGCAGCGGCGAACTCCACGTCTGTCGTCCTTGGCGAAGATGGCAGTCTCGCGACTTCGAAGGGCGTAGCCCAAGGCTTCGAAGCTGGCCTCTACCGCTTCATCCAGGCTGGCGGTCTGCACGGTCGCAAGATCCATCTGCTGGGATTCCTCGATGATGGGTTCAGCTCACAGAAAATCCCCTCGAACTCCCAAAAATTAGTGGAGAACGATCACGACATGGACGTCGCTGGACTGCAAAGCTCAAAATAATGACTACTCGACTCATCTCTGCCGATGACCACGTTCAGCTAAGGCACGATCAGATCAAATCTCACCTTGCATCGCAATTCCACCCTGACTACGACCAGGCCATTTCAAGCTTTCAGGCATCGATGACCAGGTCGGTCACGAACGAGGCGAATCAGCGATGGAGGAAGCAGCGAGACCTTGAATGCGGGTCCAGTGCTGGAATCGCCGGGAACCGAACGCATCCGGCGTTTGGACGCCCCGGTCACACCGATCCACTGGAACGCCTAAAGGACATGGACATCGACGGCGTTGAGATCTCATCGAGTTACTGCGAAGTCAGCGCCTTTCGCTATCTCTATCTTCTTCAACGAGGCTCGCGGGAAGCGACTCGAGCCTTCAACACGGCGCTCCAGGAGTTTCGCGTCGCTGACCCTGGTCGTCTGATTGTCTCGTTTCAAATTCCTGTGCACGACATCCACGCCAGTGTCGAAGAAGTGAAGTGGGCCGCCTCGGAGGGCTGCAAATCACTGCAGCTCCCCGTGTTCCCTGCCGAGCTCGGGCTCCCGGACTATTGGGAAAACGTGTATGACCCTCTGTGGGCAGCCATCCAAGAGACTGGACTGCCGATCTGCTGCCACATCGGTTTTAATATCCAGCTCGAGGATCTAGCTCGACGGGATCCGACACCCCAGAAGGGGATCTTTGTGCCGATGGTTCCGTTGTCATCGGGCGAGGCGTTCGGCATGTGGATCATGGGCGGAGTCTTTGAGCGATTTCCCGACCTGAAGGTCGTCTTTGTGGAGCCGGGACTCGGCTGGGTGGCGTGGTGGCTCTATGTCGTTGACGACATGGTCACCCGGCAAGGCTACGAGTTTCCGGCGATCACCGAATTGCCGAGCCATTACTTTCGCCGGAACGTCTTCCTCACGTTCATTGACGAACCGGATGCGATTGACCTGGCTAGGAGTCGCCTAGGGCTCGAGAACATAATGTGGTCTTCGGACTATCCCCATCCCGTCTCGAGCTGGCCTAAGTCTCAAACCATCGTCGAGACCATGTTCCAGGGTGTGCCCGACGCGGAGCGAGCCCTGGTGGTTCGCGACAACGCAGCACGGATTTGGAACCTCTGAGGTGAAAGCGCCGTGGATCGTGCTGGGTACGGCTGAGCAGCCTTCGCGACCTCGCGGTCGACCGTGATCATCGCCACCGGGGCGTGTCGTCTTTACGACTGGACTCCGGGACGAGCCCGCATTACCTCGCGGACATCGATCGACCACCGTCCCAGCCCGATAGCGAGAGTAGGAACCGATGGATGCTCTGGATGGAAAAGTGGCCGTTATCACCGGAGGAGCCGGAGCCATCGGGCTGGCCACAGGTCTTTTGGGCGAACCAGGAGTGAAGGTCGTGTTGGCCGACGTCAATGAGGCTTTTATCGCGGAGGCCGCGAAGACGTTCAAAGAGGCATGCTTGAAGTGACGACCATGGTGACTGACGTGTCGGAGTTTGTGGCCGTTCGGAATCTGGCCGACAGCGTATTTGTCAAGTATAGATCCGTCCACGTGCTGCGCCCCAATGCCGGTAGCGCGGGAGGGGGCTCACTGTTTAACGACGTGACAGAGAACTGGGAGCGAGTGATTGGAGTCAACCTCAAGGGGGTCGTGTGGGGCATCAAGGCATTCGTTCCTCGGATGGTGGAGATCGGTGTCAATGGCTATGTGGTCGCAACCAGCTCAGGAGCAGGCGCCGAAGGAACCTCGTATCTCAATGCGAGCTATGGCTCGACAAAGAACGGCGTGCTGTTCCCTCCCCTGGCAGCGACGAACCTGGAGACGTGTCTTTCATGAAGGCGGTCGAAGCTCTTCTCAGATCAACCGGCGTACCGGCCGTACTTGTCGAGCCCGAAGGGGTCGCGGCACTCTTCCTCGACGGAATCCAGCGAGATCGCTTCTTCTCACGCGTCGGACCGCAAGAGTCCGTCAGATTCTTTGAGGCCAAGATAGGAGACGAATACTTCGCCTGGAACGAACCCGTCACCCGTGGGCGAGCTGAACAGATGCTTGCGGATGGCCTGCCTGACGAGTACCTCTGGTAGGGGGTTCAACAATGGCCGGAGTATTCGACGGTCTGCGTGTCTTGGATCTCTCATGGGGGATCTCCGGACCAATGACCTCCATGATGCTGGTGGACAACGGAGCGGCTGTGACCCGCATTGAGCCACCGGGGGGTGATCCATTCGCCGCTCAGTCCGGCTACCGGGTGTGGCATCGAGGCAAGCGGAGCGCATGCCTCGACCTGCACACCGACGTCGGCCGGGCGGCATTCATCGCACTGGCGACTGATGTAGATATCGTGCTCGATAGCTTCTCGCCGGGAACCATGTCCAGGCTTGGGATAGACCATGTTCAGCTTTCGGCTCTCAACGCTCGCATCATTACCTGTTCCGTGACTGGGTACGGCGAGGAGGGTCGGGATCGCGATCGGCCGGCATTCGACGCCCTGGTCGCAGCACGGACCGGTCTTCTCTACGACCAGAAGGGACGACGGGGTACTCCTATGGAATACATCCTCGGCCGTCCCGGTCCATTCCCGGAGTTCGATTCCCCTGAGGGGATGGTACGTGGAACGAACCGGCCCGGCCCGGTTTTCCCCCGCACGCCGTGGCCGAGCATAGGGGCGGCTTACCTGGCCACCTTGGGAATAACCGCAGCACTTCGCGCCCGTGAGGTCACCGGCCGGGGCCAGAGAGTGACGACTTCACTGCTCCAGGGGGCGCTGGCTGCAGTCGTCCTCAATTGGCAGCGCGTGGAGAAACCGGATGCGCCCCTGTACTGGATGTGGCCGGTGGATGGTCGCGCCATCGAAGGCATCTTCGAGTGTGCCGATGGTCGCTGGGTACACCACTGGACACTGCGGCCAAACTGGGTGCTCGCTGCCGCGAAAGAGGACGACCCCACGCTGGCGGCCGTGGAAACCGCCTATCGTGACGACCCCGACCGGGTTTCCATGGAGAGTGACGGCCTGCTGCTCGGCATCATTCACTACCCCGAGTTGGCAGCGGCGTTCAAGAAGTTCCCAGCCCATGTCTGGGAGAAGGCTGCAGAAAGAGTCGGATTCGGCATCTCACTCATCCGCTCGCCCGCTGAAGCACTGTGCGACCCATTGTTCGTCGCCGACGGGTGCGTTGTCGAGGTGGATGATCCCGAGCGAGGGCCAATTCGACACGTCGGGCAGCTCTTCGATTTCTCCGTGACACCCGGCGCTGTTCGAGGCGCTGCAGGACGCGATCGGGTCAACACACTGAGGAACTACTGGCCGAGGCGCGCTCCCTTCGTTCCCTGCAATCGTGGCGCAAACGCATGTCCACACGTTCGTCCGGTCGCGAGGTCCAGTTGCCATTCCCGCTTGCCAACATTCGGGTTCTCGACCTCGGACTGGGGGTGGCTGGGCCGTTCACCGGCCGGATGCTGGCCGATCTCGGTGCCGACGTCATCAAGGTGAATGCGCTCTACGATTCGTTCTGGAACGGGACCCACATGGGGCTGGGCATCAACCGGGGCAAGCGCAGCATTTCGCTCAACCTCAAACACGAGGAAGGCAAGGTCATACTCGACCGTTTGATCTCCCAGGCCGATGTGGTGACCACCAATTGGCGGCCGGGGGCCGCAGCTCGGCTCGGAATCGACTATGAGACACTACGCCACCGGTTCCCTCGGTTGATCTTTTGCAACACGCGAGGCTACGAGAAAGGCCCTCGCTCGGCGCTACCGGGAACCGATCAGAATGCTGCGGCGCTGACCGGCACCGAGTGGGAAGACGGAGCCTGCGACGCCGGGAACCCTCCCTTGTGGAGCCGCTCGAACATGGGAGACACCGGAAACGCGCTTCTCGCGGCAATTGCCATCACCTCCGCTCTCTTCCACCGCGACCGGACAGGCGAGGGTCAGGAGGTGGGCACAGCCATTGTCAACGCCGGCCTCCTTCACACTTCCTATGCCTGGGTCTACGCCGATGGAACTCCAGGGGACTACCGCCATGCCGACAAAGACCAAGTGGGCTTCTCCGCGTTCTACCGCATGTATCAGACGGCCGATCGGTGGTTGTTCATCGCGGCCATTTCCGGCGAGGACCGAAAGCGACTCAAAGAGGTCACCGGCGCAACGTTCTTCGACGGCGATGACGTGGTGGACGGAGCGACGGCATCCTCGCTGGCTGGCTGCTTTGCAAATGAGACCGCAACCACCTGGGCCGCTCGCTTGGAGGCTGGCGGAATCCCAGCCGAAGTAGTCGATGAGGAGTACTGCCGAACCGTCTTCGACGACCCGGAGGCCCGAAAGCGAGGCCTGATAGCAGAGACTTGGTCGGGCAGCGTCGGCCGCTTCGAAGACCCCGGACTGCTCGTGCAGGTGACCCCTGGTGGCGGCACAGTGCAACGTGGTCCATGCATGTGCGGTGAGCACACGCGAGAGATTCTGCTCGAGCATGGGTTCGCCAACGATGAGATAAACCGGCTAGTAGCGGAGAGGGTCGTGCTCGACGCACCAGTCGGAGTTCCAGCCGTCTGAGTCGGTGCCTCGATCACGAGTTCGCACATCGGACAACATGGTCGACCGTTGGGGAACGTCATGATCGAACGTTTGGGAAACGTCCTAGCTCATACGGGATAGCCCACGACTGACCGCACTTATCGGACGCGCACCCGCGATGTCCGAATTTTTCGAATACAGGTGTGGCTCTGTTACGGAGGGCGCTTGCTAGCAGTGATTACGGAAACTGGCGGAGTGTGCGAGTTGGCGAATGACGCCATTGCACATTGTGCTACCGCGGTTTCAGGCGGAAAGCGGGTTGATGACTCGGGATTCTTTTTTTCCCGCCACCGTCCTGACGAATGTTGGCTCCGGGATACGCGTCGTCGACGAGGAACAGTTCGGAACCCTTTTGCCGGTAATGAGCTTCTCGGATGTTGACGACGCCCTGCGCTCGGCCAATTCGCGAGTTTGGCCTCTGCGGCTCGGTTCGGACCGCGGACCTCGCCCGCGGTGCTGCTGCGATCGCAGATCGACTGGAGTGTGGCACGATGGCGCTCCGGGTCTCGATGCCTATTGCGAGCCCCAGACTCAGTATCTCTACAAGTCGCCTGATCGCGTCGGCCCTGGCTGAAGAAACGTCAATCGCAAATAGGTTCAGCTACTGTGCGTCGGAACCCTACGGGAGCGGGACATTAGGTCGACGTTGAATATCGAAAAAAGATGGACCACGTCGGTCCGAGTGCACATCTGCCGATCACATCATCCTCACATCACATCGAGAGAGCGGACATGGACCGAGGCGCGACAATAACGACTGACGAGGTCCTGGCCGAGACCGATTTAACGGGACGAACCGTCGTAGTCACGGGCGCCTCATCGGGATTGGGCGCCGAAACCGCCAGAGCGCTCGCTGCCACCGGGGCTCACGTCGTCCTGGCGGCCCGGAACCTTGGCGACACAACACGCGCTGCAGAGGGGATAACGGCTCGACATCCGGGGTCGTCTCTTCGGTCCGCCCGCTTGGATCTGTGCTCTCTCGATAGCGTGCGGGATTTCGCGGACGAGCTCTCGAAAATCGAGGCTCAGCTCGATATCCTGGTGAACAATGCAGGCGTGATGGGTACCCCTTTGAATAGGACGGTGGAAGGGTACGAGCTGCACTTCGGCGTCAACCACCTTGCACACTTTCTGCTGACCAATCTCGTGATGCCGATGCTTGAAGCTTCGGGACGAGCCCGAGTCGTGAATGTCAGTTCCGGTGGACACAACCTGTCCGACATTCTCTGGGATGACCCGAACTATCAGCGACGTGACTACGACAAGTGGGAAGCATACGGACAATCAAAGACCGCAAATGCTCTGTTCGCGCTCGCCCTCGATCCAAGGCTGTCTCCAATCGGAGGACACGCATTCGCGGTTCATCCGGGGATGGTGGCAACGAATTTGGCAAGGCACCTGGAAAAGCACGATTTCAAGTCGCTGATGTCGAGAGGCACCTCGCAGCAGAAGATGCCAGAGCCTGGTCCGGCAAAGCCCCAACGGCGAGTACCGATGAAATCTGTGGAAGCTGGCGCCGCGACAGCGGTGTGGGCGGTCATCGCCCCGCTCGAGGCCAGCGGCGGTTCCTACTTGGAAGACTGCTCGATTGGTTCGCCGGCTGCTTGGGCGTCCGATGTCGTCGCCGCTGAGAGGCTCTGGGCGTTGAGCAATGACCTGTTGGGGGAGATGTTCCCTTAGTCGACGTGCAGCGAGCCGCTACTCAATATGCAACTCTGGTTGAACTGGCAGCGCGGCTCACTTTATGTGGATCCCACGCGCCTTCGCTTCCGCGCGAACTGCTGCCGCCACTCCTTGAATCATGAAGCGCCGCTCGCCGGTATTGACGCCCTCCTTGGTGAGCCTGGACGCAATGCCCTCACCGATGAGGTAGCCGCGGAGTGCCTTGAATGCGTACCTCACAAGTTCCTTGTCTTTCGCCCCGTCTCCGAGCGCTTGGGCGAAAAGAGGATGCCATGCACGGGAAAGTCTCTGACCGTGGGCCAGCGCTGCCTTTCGGGTCGCTGCCGTCGTATTCGGGTCCTGAGTCAGATCGAGGAGTATCTCGAGGAGAGCGAGATTTCTCGGTGAGCCGTAGTGATTCGCCAAGATGGCCATCGTGGCTTCAAGGCGCTCTTCAAGGGTGTCGCCTCGGGCCTCGGCCGAGGCAATCGCGTTCTGCATGCGGTCCCACTCGTCGTTGAGAACCTCGAGCATCAGACCTTCCCTGGTTCCGAATTGGTGTTGCAACGTTCCCCACGTGACCCCGGCGACCCTCGCAATCTCATTCGAGCTTGTCTGGTAGTAACCGTTGGTCAGGATGCTCTCTACGGCAGCATCGAGCACTTTGCGCCTGGTCGACACACCGTCACTTCGGCGTCGCCGGGTGACCGTCGGAGCGCCCTGAGCCTTCGGCGACATGAAGAAATCCTAACGGCATAGAGCGGCATCATTTGACATACTGGTAGCTATATCTATGTTCGAAGAGGCAAAGCACCCACGCCCGGCACCTGTCCTGACCGATGACAGCGAGGGCTACTGGCTGGCAGCACGCGAAGGCCGGTTGTGCATTCAGCGCTGCCAGGATTGTGGCCGGTTCAATCACCCGCCTCGACCGATGTGCCCGAACTGCCACTCGATCGATCAGTCGTGGCAAGGGGTCTCTGGCACCGGTGAGGTCTACAGCTATGCACTCCTCCATCACCCGCAGCATCCGGCCTTCGAATACCCAGTCCCAGCGGTGCTCGTCGAGTTGGACGAGGGGGTCCGGATCGTCTCGAATCTCATCGGGGTCGATCCGCATGACATTCACATCGGCATGCCGGTAGAAGTCGCCTTCGAGCCGACGGCCGACGGCTTCGCAGTACCGGTATTCCGACCTCGACCAGAGGCGGCCTAGGCGCCATGTCGTCGAGTTTGCGAGGGAAGGCGTCGATCATTGGCATCGGGCAGACCGAGTTCTCCAAGGAGGCAGGTCGTAGTGAGACGCAGCTCGCTTCGGAGGCCATCTTGGCCGCAGTAACCGAAGCGGGTGTGAGGATTGGGGACGTCGACGGGTTGGTCAGTTACACCATCGACCCCGTCGAGGAGACCGAGCTGGTTCGGTCGGTTGGGATTCCTGAGGTCCGCTGGTCGAGCCGGGTGCCCTATGGGGGCGGTGGTTCCCAGGGAGTGATCTTGCACGCCGCGGCGGCGGTCGCCTCGGAGATGGCGGACGTCGTGGTGGCATACCGGGCGATCAAAGCCCGCTCGGGAGCGAGGTTCGGGCGGGCTGAGGTGTCGGGTCGTGCTGTTTCGTCGCACTCTGGGTCGACTGCTGGGCAGTGGTGTTCTCCCTATGGGGTCCTCACGCCTGCCTCATGGATGGCCCTCAATGCAACGCGCTACATGCACCTTTCAGGAGCTACCAGCGCAGACTTCGGACGGGCAGTGGTGCAGATGCGCTCCTACGCCGCGACAAACCCCAACGCCAACTTCTTCGGACGTCCCATCACATTGGAAGACCATCAGTCGTCTCGGTGGATCGCCGAACCATGCATCCGGTTGTTCGATTGCTGCCAAGAAACCGACGGAGCCGTAGCTCTCGTGATTACCAACACCACGCGTGCGTCTGACGCAGCGGCGCCGGTGACGATTGCGGCGGCGGGCAGTTCGGGACTCTTCGAGGAGGAGATTGCGTCGAACCACTATCGGCCTGAACTGGCGTTCATGGATGGTTCCGCCGCACTGGCTTCGCAGTTGTTCGACTCCAGTGGTATCAGCCGAGCTGACATTGACGTCGCCATGATCTATGACGCCTTCTCTCCCATCCTGCTTATGCAGCTCGAGGGGTTGGGATTTTGTGGATTCGGTGAGGCCAAAGACTTCATTGGCGATGGACACCTGGGGCCGGAGGGAAAGCTGCCCTGCAACACCAATGGCGGCTTGATCGGCGAGGGCTACATACATGGGCTCAACCTCACGACCGAGGCGGTGCGCCAGTTGCGTGGCGAGTCCTGCAATCAGGTTGGGAGCCCCGACACGGTTCTCGTGTCGGCCAGCCGCACGGGGGTCATACTGCAGCGCCCGTGAGGTCGCGTCTCCGAGGCGACCGCAACCGAGCTGTAGCCCGCACCGGGCCCGCGTGTGCTCGCACCAGCCATCCGGTAGCCGTCTTCGTTGCTTAGTTGTTCCTAGTCAAGCCGTTGTACCTTCGGAGATGAGAGCGGCCGTCTTTGTTCACCAAGGTCGACGATCGCGGGTGGGAAATCGATCCCTCACGATCTTGCGCAGTACGTCATGGAGGCACCAACCGGGCTACCGAGGTGGCTTCTGGGACTTAATTTCGAAAGGAGCGACGTTTCAAGAGCACCGGTCGCCGGAGGTCCACGCCAGGCCGCGCCGTGATTTCAGAACTCGACATGAACGTGCCGGCGCAGAGAGACTGGTGGGAGAATATCTACAGCGTTGGAAGGCTGGGGAGGCGTCGCCAGTCGCAGAAGCCCTCAGTCGAGCCCTCGATCAGTGGGGCGGACTCTCGCTAAGTCAATGCCTGGTATTCGAGTGGCCTTCTGCGAAGGGAGTAGTGGGGCCGAGAACATTGACGCTTTCGGGGTACCCCCGTCGCCGGATACGCGGGACTCACGAAGGCAGGGGCGTGGCAAACTGATTCGTATGGTCGACGTGAGTGAGATTGCCGACTGGATGGCGAGCGAGGTCGAGGTCGAGGGGTTCCTGTATCAGGATATGGCGGTGGCTCATATCGCCGAACAGTTCGGCGACGAGTTCGTTTACACGAACGAGAACGGGACCCGGGCGATCTCCGAGGCCGTTCTGTCGGCCTTTCGTAACTTGACCGAGGGCACGGTCATCTGGGACCCCTGGGACAAATGTTGGCGCCAACGCCAACCTGGCTGATTTCATCGCTCGCAAGGTGAGGAACCGGACGGTATGGGCGCCCCACTTCGCCAATCGGGACGGCGACGCTTACGTGGCTCGATTCAGGAGCCTCCTGGTGAGCAGCCGTGTTGGAACTCCATCGTGGGTGAGTCCATCAAAGTCCCACACGCCGAATCCATCCTCATAGGGGCAGCTGGTTAGAAATCGACCGCCTCCGACTTGTTCGAGTACCGCGGGCTCAGACGAATCGAATAGTTGGGCCGCCGCACCGGACAAGCTCGAGGAGACAAAAATTGCGTATCCCTGGAACGAGATGTCGATCCGGGCGTTCCGGCGTATGTGGCTCCCGACACAGGCTGTGGGCTCGATGTGGGCGCTAGGACCTTGGGGTCGGTTCAGGCTCCGTCGGGGTTCCGAAGAGATGTGCACGGACTTCCCCTGCGATTGGGCTGACCGGCATCGGGCTCGCGGGGCGAGCGCCGACGGCGCCGTCACGCTCCTTCGGGCCACCGGCGCTGCGTCGCCGCGCCCGTTGTCACACCCCTCGTCAATACTTCCTCTCAGAATCTCCAAGGAGAACCAATGCACCCCGAATTGCTACGGGCCCTCGGAAAGGCCAGACATGAGGATCTCCTCAATGTGCATCGAGCCCGAGGGCAGCCAAGAGTCCGACTCAGAAACCGTTCACCGCGGTTCGGACGTTCACGGCAGCGGGTGGGTTCACTGCTCATTTGGGCAGGCGAACGCCTGATCGGTGACCGACTGGCCGCGCTGAAGCTGGCTCATAAATAGCCCGGAGAGCGGTGCGGGCTCGCACGGGCGACCTGCAGGTAGTCCCCACTCGTGCCGGCGTCCCTCCAAGCCAGCGGCCGGGGACACCCACTTCAGGCCTTCTCGGACGCAACATGTAGGGACGAAGGCGTAGACTCGCAACCAGAGGTGCCAAACCGGAAGAAGGTTCCGTGAAGAGACTGGCGAAGTTGTCGTGGCGGGCTCGGGGTCGCGCTGGTGGAACTTGCACCGCCGAAGTTGACCACCCGATTCGCGGCTATCGAATCGACCCAAAGTACCGGTCCAATCCTCTCGCCAAATCCGGACCCGAGGTATCGCCCCCCACGGTGTCATGGATCTCCTTCGACGGGGACGCCTATTGGGTCCGGCTCTCATTTGCCCAGGGCTGGCCACGTTCGATTCGGGTGACCCAAAGCGATGTGGACGGAGCGAGGGATTAGAAACTCGAACTGATGACATCGGTCATCTGTACCCAAGGTCGGAGTGATCGGTGAGCTTCTTGAAGAGATCCTCGAAGCGGTAGACGGCCTGGGTCATGACCCAGGCGCCGAGACCGCTGGCGACGCCGACGGCGGCGCCGAGCAGGACCACTCCGCCGACCGGGGCGTGGGCGAACGCCACGCCGAACGCGTACTCACCCTGCGCCGAGTCAATACCAATGGCAGAAACGGTCGTGGAGTGATCAGGACGGAACAACGTCACAGGTCTTCGATTTCAGCGGCAATATCGGTCAGAGCGCGGCGGCGAGGCGGACCAACATGGCGGCTCCCGGCTCGGCGACTCGGACGGTCTCCACGGTGCCCAACACCCTGCGGATCAACATCGGAGCCGACACATTGACCTTCGAGGGTTGCCGGGCCTACCTGCCCCAGGTCCATTCGTCGAGCGCCTGCACGTTCGTCGGGTCTATGTGACTCTGCCTTGGGACGCGGTCGTGTAACCGCTGAGGTCCACGGACTGACCTTCCCATGCCACGGGTGGCCTCGCAGCAGGTGAGGTGGCACGATTGGATCGATGACAAATGGCATGGACGAAATGGCGATGCTTGTCAAAAATGCGCTGGCAGCTGAGGACCTGTCAGCCTTCACCGAACTGCTTGACCCGGCCGTGACTTGGGGAGCGCCTGGCGCTCGCAATCCCAGCTGCAAGAACCGCAACCAGGTGCTGGCCTGGTATCAGCGGGGTCGAGATGCTGGCGTCCGGGGGAGCGTATATGACGTGGAGGCCCTCGGTGATCGACTTCTCGTCACTATGAGTGTGCGAGGTACCGAGAACGCAAGGGAGCGTGGTGGAGCTGCCCTTCGGTTTCAGGTGCTGACCGTCCGGAGTGGCAAAGTCGTGGACATTGTCGGGTTCGACGACAAGACTGAGGCTCTTTCTTACATTAATTAGCGAACGGCGGTGGCCCTCTGGTCTGGGGTAGCCCTTCTCAACGTGCCGATGCCGCGTGTGTTCCGAGTAGCCCAGTTTCGCCGGGACGGGGCGACCTTCTAAGGTCTCAAGGGTGGTCGAACAGAGGCTGATCCTGTTCTGCACTCAGTGCGGATTGCACTGGGACAAGGAATCTGAACCGACCAAATGCGAAGACGACGCGCATGACCATCAACTCTTTGAAGTGCATCGCCACCTTGACACCGTCGTCTTTCCCGACGGCGTCACGATCACCGCTGCATCATTCGACACCGCCGAGCCCTACAGGCGTGAACGGCCACCGGACTACGGCCTCTATCTCGACCAGCAGTGGCAGCCACCCTGGGACCACGACCACCTCGATTGGCCGGATTTCGGCGTTCCAGACGATGTCGGTTGCGTGCTTGTGGCGCTCAAGGCGGTGCAAGCACGCGCTCGCGCCGGTCAGCACGTCGAACTCGGCTGTGTCGGCGGTCACGGTCGTACCGGAACCGCCCTGGCCTGCCTGGCCGTGCTCGGGGGACAGTCGCCGCAAGAAGCTGTGCCCTGGGTCAGGGCCAATTACTGCTCACAGGCCATAGAGACTCCCGAGCAGGCTGACTTCGTCTGCTCCCTCAATCCGCAATAACCGAACACCGTCCCAGTACGCCAGTACGCCGCAGCTCCGGGACCTCCTGTTCAACGCACGCCATAACTGGGAGATCTAACGATCTTAGTGGCGGACCGTGACCACATATCCGTCTGATATGGGACAGTCCGTCTCCGGATTTGCCCTACCACTTCGAGACATGCGCCCGCTGTGCCTACAACACCGGTTTGCTCAGTATCGAATAATGCCGCGGATGTTCATCCCGGCGTGCATGTCCTCGTAGCCTTGGGCGATCTCGTCGAGGTCGTACTCCCGCGTAATTAGTTCGTCCAGCTTCAGATTGCCGTCGCGGTACATCTGAACTTGGCGAGGGATGTCGAAAGTGGCGTTAGAGGCTCCATAGAGTGAGCCTTGGATCCGCTTCTGGAACAGTGTCAGGATCGCGGGTGAGACGGGGATTCCGACCTCCGTCATCGGAGCAACGCCGGTGACGACCACGGTGCCGGCTTTCCGGATTGCATCGAACGCTTGTGCGATGTGTTCACCGTGGACAACGCCGACGGTGACGATCGCACTGTCTGCGCCTTGGCCGTTGGTGACGCTCTTGGCGAAGGCGTCGGCTTCCGCGATGTCTGCGAAGGCGTTGGTGGCGCCGAGCTTCAGGGCCGTCTCCCGTTTGAAGGCTACCGGGTCGACCGCAATAATGTTTGCAGCTCCGCAGTGGATAGCGCCCTGCACGGCGTTGATGCCGATTCCACCGACACCCATGATGATGACGGTGTCATTTGGGCGGACCTCAGCCGAGTTGGCTGCTGAGCCCCATCCGGTCCCGACGCCGCAGCCGAGGAGACACAGCTTCTCGAGCGGGAGCTCCTTGTCGACTTTGATCGCTGAGTTCACGTGGACTGTCGTGTGCGCGGCGAAGGTGCTGATACCAGCTGCCTGCCCGACGTTTGTGCCATCCCCTAAATGGAGGCGGAAGCTGGTTGGGTCCTGCGGCCTCGAACCACCGAGTGTGAGCGCACCGTTGTCGCAGAGGTTCTGTTGACCAGTCGCGCACCAACGACACCGACCACAGGTGGCAAGAAACGTGAAGACTACGTGGTCGCCTACATCCCAGCCCCGCGTGTTCGGCCCAACCTTCTCGACGATTCCGGCCCCCTCGTGACCGGCGCAGACGGGATAGAAGCCCACTGGCAAGTCACCCGTTGCAATGTGGTCGTCGGAGTGGCAAAGGCCTGATGCGACCATCGCAACTTGGATCTCGTCCTCGATGGGATCGTCCAGTTCCAGGTCAACGACCTCGAACTTTCCGGGTGCCCGCCTGATAATTGCGCCGCGTGTCTTCATCAGCAGGTTCTCCCCACTCGGTACCGCTTGGTGTGACCGAGCCTAGGTCCCAGCCGGTGCGCCGTCATCTGTGTCGAAGTCCGTTGGGGATCGATGGCCGAGGGCGTCGCCCGTCTGACTCGCGCCGCGGAGTTCCGCCCTCCCGGCGATCGTGGGCGATACTGGCGTCAAGATCTGCCGGCATGTAACAGTTCGTTGGCGCGCCGCGCATATCCGGCAGTTGTCGGCGGCGGCCCCCGAGCTGCCATGTCACGGCACTCTGGACGCGCCACGGCCTCGAGGCGAAGTTGCGGACCTGGGTGACCCAGGGAGCGTTGGGGCCGCGGATTGTGAAGCTGTCTGCCAGCTGCGCCAATTTCAGTTCAAAGACTGTCGTCCGAAATCGACCATGCAGCCAACCTACGGCGACGCTGTCGCAAGCTCTCAGACCGCAATAAAAACGCGTCGGTGACAAATGGCTTTGTCATCGCTTGTCATCAGAGCGCGTTAAGCGTCTGACCTGCGCAAATTTGGTTGGTTGGTGGAGGCGATGGCGCACACGAGGTGGAGTTGCGTTGACAAATGAGCTCCGATCCAGATTCGATTGGTAGGACCGGTTCGGCATCAGCGGCCTCCCGTGCGACTCTGTTAGACACTATGGAAGGACCGGTCGAATCATCCTGGGGACTCGGCGCGGCGCACTGCAGAACCGATGGGGTTCGTTCGCGTCGCTCCGGCGTGACGGCTGAGAGTTCGCGGCCCCAGGGAGAGATCTAGCCATGGAGGCCGAGGTGGCGGTCATCGGGGCCGGCGCGGTCGGCGCGAGCGTCGCGTTCCACCTCGCGCAGCGGGGCGTGGATGTCCTCGTTCTGGAGAAGGAGTCGGGCCCGGCCACGCATCAGAGTGGTCGTAACTCCGGGGTCATCCATGCCGGGTACAACCTCAAGCCCGGGTCGTTGAAGGCCCAGTACTGCGTGCAGGGCAATCGAGAATTGCGCAACTACTGCGCCGAGCGAGGCGTACCGGTCAGGGAGGGCGGAATCCTTGTCGTCGCGCGATCCGATCAAGAGATGGATGTCCTCCGAGAGCTTCTCGCTCGGGGTGAGTCCAATGGTGTGCTCGTCGCGCTCCTCAACGAAGACGAAATCAAGGACGTGGAGCCGCACGCGCGGGGGTTGGGGGCGCTCCACGCCCCCCAGGGCGCCTCCTTCGACGCCCGCTCATTCGTTCATGCGCTGGCCGGTGATGCCACGCGGATGGGGGCCAGGTTCTTCTTCGATCATCGGGTCCGTTCTGTGGTCGACAGCGAGCGTGGGGTGGAGATCGAGACGAACCAGGGTCACCTGAGGGCACGAGTCGCCGTGAACGCTGCAGGCCTCTACGCAGACGTGGTGGCGGGGGATCTCGCCGGCGATCTGCGAGTGATCCCGTTCCGGGGCTACTACGCGGAGCTCAGACCGGAACGAACAGCCCTGGTGCGTAGTCACCTCTACGCCACGCCGGATCTCGATTTTCCCTTTCTCGGGGTTCACCTCTCGAAGCGGACCGATGGCCGCGTCATCGTTGGACCCGGTGCCATGTTGGCGTTCGGTCGCGAGGCGTATTCATTCTCCAGTCTGAAGGGAGGAATGTTGGGCTCAACACTGCGCTGGCCTGGCTTCTACCGGATGATGCGCAGGCATGAGTTCCAGGATCTGCTGCGGAGGGAGGTCAAGAAGTCCCTCGCCGTGCGCCACATTGCCCGAGAGGCGATGGAGTTGGTCCCGGACATCCACGAGAGCGAGCTCTCGAGGTCGTTCGCCGGCAACCGTGCGCAGCTGGTCGACCGGGAGGGGAAGCTCGTCGATGACATCGTCGTACGCGAGAGCGATCACGCGGTCCATGTGCTGAACGCGGTGAGTCCCGGCCTGACGTGCTCTCTGCCATTCGGCAGGAGCATCGCCGGTACCGCCGCAGGCAAGCTCTAGCCCGAGGTCCACTAACAAGGTCCAGTAACGTGTCAAGTAACGACCCGCCGGCGCGTAGCTGCACAGGCGGGCACCCGTGCCGTTCCCCCCCACGATAATTTGCTTCGTGACCAGGAAAGTTGGTTGGTTGGTTTGGTTGGTGGTCATTAAGTAGCGAAGCACCCCTTGCTCTTCGTCGGATGCCGGGAGGTGGGCGATGGCTGGTCGGGCCTCGACGGCAACGAGACAGAGCCCTTAGAACCCGACTCTTGGGCCGTCCTCTTTCGATGGACCAACCACAGCAGCCGATGTCCGCACACTCATTCGTCAGAGTTCCGATCTGCGGGCCCTGAATGACGCGACGTCTAGCCGGCGAGGATCCGAAGGATGACGGGTTACTGCTCGACAAGCGCAATTCCCGATTGACGCCCCTGGCTCACGTCGGGCCGCCCGGGATGCTGCCCGACGGGCGCGGGCGGGGGAGCCGCAGGATTGCCGCGGCCTCATCGGGTGTGGCCACCGGCCTCTTTGCTTTCTGGCACAGCTCGACCGCCTCGGTGACCAGCTCGACGTTGGTCGGTTTGCGGGCGCCGCGGTAGAACTCAAGGCCAAGGTGAATATGCCCGCCGCGGTCGAGCGCGAGCCGAGCGACTTCGGTTTCGACGACGTCACCGCCGACGGCCGACACGGCCCATGACAGGTCACAATCGCCCAGGATCTCAAGGTATGCGTCGAGGGCCGTTGCCGTCGGAGGGAGCCCAAACGGGGCGCCGAGCAGGCCGTGCTCGGTGGAGAAGTAGAGCTTCACCATGGCGCCCGCCGGCAGGCGGCCGGCCCGCCAGTAGGCCAGGGTGGCGCGCAGAAAGCCCGGTTCGTAGATCGCCAGACTCGGGCCGAGGCGCTGTTCGCGGCAGATGTCGAGCGCTCGGGCGATGGCGTCGAAGGAGTTGGCATACACCAGCCCGCCGACGGGTACGCCCTGGTCGTCGACCGTACCGAGGTTGAGGGATCCGGGATCGGTCAACCCGAGGCGCAGGAGTCCGCTCGCGGCGATCGGGATGAGATGCTCGTAGCTCATCGACCGACCGAAGTGCACCGTCGGGTACCACAGGGCGTCGGGCCGCACTGCCAGCACCACCCGCCAAGCCTCGAGGTATCGCTCGGCGGCCTCGGCCTCGCTGATCCCGATCAGGTCGATGTGGTTGTGGATGATGGCCGCGCCCGCCTGGAGGCAGGCGAGTGCGTCGGCCGCGATCTCGTCGGGGGTGCGCGGGACGTTGGGGTTTCGTTCCTTGGTGGTTGCTCCGTTGATCGCCGCCTCGATGATCACCGGTTCAGAGGCCATGTTGCGTCACCGTAGTCCGGCCGTCGCGTCGTCACGCCTGTCGCCCGCGATCGCAGCATTGAGTGTCGGAACGTGGTCGCGTGGGATGGTCATTTAGGTGCGTCGTCGCATCTCGTTCTACGTCGACGGTCGTGGTCCGCCGAAACGAACGCGGGGTCGGGACCGGGTGGTGCTGCCGAGGACCTTCAAGCCCTGGCCGGCCGGGTCGGGCCTTGGGTCAGTGTCGCGTTCACGCTCACCGCACGCAAAACCCTGCGTCGACGGGCAGGGCAACCCCCGTGATCCACTTGGCCTGGTCCGAGACGAGGAAGGCCACCGCGTCGGAGATGTCCTCGGGCTCGAGGATGTCGATCGGCATGGCGTTCTGCATGGCCGAGACGGAGTTGTCGCCCCCCTCAGCGGCCTGCATTACCAGGGTCATCATGGCCTCGTTCATCGTCATGCCTGACTTGACGCCCGTTGGGTGCACGCTGTTCACACGGATGGACTCGGGGGCGAGCGTCACCGCCAGCTGCTTCATGAGGCCGACGAGGCCTGTCTTGGCCGCCGTGTAGGCGATCTGCCCGATTCCCGATCCGGGGCTCGCCCGCAGCCCGGCCGTGGAGCTGGTGATGACGATGCTGCCACCGGCACCGCCGGCACGCAGGGCCGGGAGCGCCACCGAGATCGTGTTCCAGGCCCCGGTCAGGTTGGTCCCGATGATGTCGCCCCAGACCGCGGCGGGATCACCGCCGTCGCCGAGCCGCACGATGCCGGCGTTGGCGAGGACGATGTCGCACCGGCCGAGCGAGGAGATGCCCTCGTCGAGAGCCTTCTGCAGTCCCGCCAAGTCGCGCACGTCCGCCGTCAGCGCGACGACCTTTCGGCCCTCCGCCTCCACCAGCTGTGCCGTCTCGTCGAGCTCGGCCCGTGTCGCGTTGGGGTAGTCGATCGACGGAGTGTCGGCGCAGATATCGACGGCCAGGATGTCGGCCCCGTCTCGGGCCAGTCGGACTGCGTGTGAGCGGCCCTGCCCGCGCGCGGCACCGGTGATGAATGCGACCTTGCCCTCGAGTCCTGGCATCTCTGGCCTCTCCTTCTCGTAGTCGCCTTGGACAGGGATCGGCTCGGATCTCAGGCGATACCGACGGACTTGACCCGGAGGAACTCCTCGACACCGAGCCGGCCGCCCTCCTTGCCCATGCCCGAGATGCCGATGCCGCCGAAGGGGCGCTGGACCCGCAGGTTGGCGGCCCCGTTGATGAGGACTTCGCCGGTGACGAGCTCCTCGGCCACGCGGAGCCCGCGGGACAGATTCCTCGTCTGGATGTAGCCCGACAGCCCGTAGCGAGTGTTGTTGGCGATGCGGATCGCCTCCTCGTCGTCGGCGAAGGGCGTCATGGCCAGCACAGGGCCGAACACCTCGTTCTGGGCCAGCTCGGAGTCGGGGTCGACGTCGGCGAACACCGTCGGCTCGATGAAGTAGCCGCCGGCCAGGTCGTCGCCGATCCGAGATCCGCCCGTCACCAGGCGGGCACCGTCCTTCTTGGCCCGCTCGATCATGCCGAGGATGCGCTCGAGGGCCGCCTCGTTGACCACCGGCCCTGCCATGACGGCCGGATCCCACGGGTCGCCCACCGGGATGCCCTTGGCCACCATGGCCACCCGGGCGACCACGTCCTCGTAGACGGGTTGCTGCACCAGCATGCGGGTGGGGAACGCGCACCCCTGGCCCGACAGGATCCCGACGCTCATCATGGTGCCGAGCCCGCAGGCGCTGTCGAGATCGGCGTCGTCGAAGATGATGTTGGCCGACTTTCCGCCGAGTTCGAGCGTCGCCGGCTTCATGGTGTCGGCACAGGCGTGGAGGATCTTGCTCGCCGTGGCCGGCCCACCGGTGAAGGAGACCTTGCGCACCTTGGGGTGGACGACGAGTGCCTCGCCGGCTGCCGGGTCACCCGGCAAGATGCTGCACACGCCGGTCGGGAACCCGGCCTCTTCGACGAGATCCATGAACAGCTCGGCCGAGAAGGGTGTGAGCTCCGAGGGTTTGCACACCACCGTGCAGCCTGCCGCCAGCGCGGCCGGGATCTTCATGGCGAGCGAGATGAGCGGGCCATTCCAGGTGATGATGATGCCGACGACGCCGTAGGGCTCGAGCACCGTGTAGTTGAGCTCGCCGACGCCCGACCCGAAGCTGCTGGAGAGCTCACCGGCGATCTTGTCCGTCCAGCCCGCGTAGTAGCGGGTCCACTCCACCGCCGGCCCCGTCATGCCGCCTACGACGGATGCGGGTGTCCCGTTGTCCATGGTCCCGACGCCGCCCGAACTCCTCGGCGTTGGCCTCAATGAGGTCGGCCAACCGCAGCAGCAGCCGTCGCCGCTCCTCCGGCGGGGTGCGGCGCCAGCTGGCGAAGGCGGCGTCGGCCGCGTTGACCGCCCTGTCCACCTCGCCCGGTCCCGCAAGGGGGATCTTGGCATCGACCTTGCCCGTACTCGGGTCGACGTGCTCATGGATACCACCGCTTCCTGTGTCGAAGCGCTCGCCGGCGATGTGCAGGTGGACGTCGGGACGAGTTGCCGTGTCGGTCATGGCTCCCCTTTTTGGCAGTCGCTGTCGGGAGCGTCAGCATACAAGGCCGACTCACAAATGAGTAGCCTGAATTATCGAGGAGGGATCGGGGGTCGGGCGTTTGAACGCTCCGTGTCTTCGGCGATCGCGTCAGTGACCTCGTTCAGCAGCGGACGGCCGTCGAGATAGCGATCGAGATTCTCCTTGAAGAGCTCGGCCTGCCTCTGGAACCGCCCGACACCGCCCGCAGCGTTATGCGGGGTGACGCGGATCGAGGGGTGGAACCAGAACGGGTGATCGTCCGGAAGCGGTTCGGTCCGGAACACGTCCAGCACTGCAGCCGACAGGTGACCGGAATCGAGGCTCACGATAAGCGCGTCGTCATCGACGAGTGTTCCTCGGGCCACATTGACGAGCAGGCTGCGGGCTTTCATCCGGCTGAGGAAGTCGGCATCCACGAGGTTTTCCGTCTCAGGTGTGGCCGGAGCCGCTAGGACGACCACGTCTGCGAGACCGATCACCTGGTCGAGCTGGTCAGGAGTGACGGTTCGCACGGTCGGATCCGTTGGCGACGGGTGTCGCCGGCACCCGATCACCCGCACGCCAAAAGCTCGCGCTCGAAGAGCGACCTCGGTCCCGATCCCCCCGAGCCCGACGATCACCCAGGTCGACCCCGAGACCTCGCGCCAGTCGTGGATCTGCCAGCGGCGCTCTATCGCCTGGTGTCGCCACTGCGCTGCGTCTTGGAACTCGTCGAGCACCGAGCGCATCACGAACTCGGCGATCGGCAGGCTGTTGACGTGGGCGTTGGTGACTCGAACCCCCTTGGCCACGAGGGCTCCAAACGCCGGATTCTCGTAGCCGGCACCCGGGGACTGGAACCAGGCGAGCTCCGCACTCGAGAGCATGAACGCAAAGAAGGACACGAGGGGGGCCCCTTCTCGAAACAGGTCCGAGGTCCCCCATGCGATGTCGGGGCGCGCATCCTCTCGAGCTATCGGTGTGCCGTGCGGATCACAAAGACTTCCGTCTTCGTTCATCAGTAGCCAGTCGACCCCTGGTCGGGAAAGCACTGCACCGAAGGACTGATAGGCCACTGCAGTCAGGAGGACCTGCATCGGCCGATGCTACCGCCGAGGCCTGACTCCGACGGCTCCGTCTCTGAGGACGGATTTACGCCTTTGGCAGCATCAGCGGCCCCTCTTCCGCGGCAGAAGTTTTGCCTTCAGCCCCTCCATGACAGCGTCGTAGCCAAGCTCGAAGAGTTCCTCGCGTGAGAACGGCGCGGAGCGAGTCACGTTTTCCAACGTCGCAGTCGCAACGCTGTGGGCGACGAAATGCGACATTGCGTCGAGGTCGATCTGACCCGTCATGAAGGTGAACAGCGTCGTGAAGCAGATGACAGCCCCCTCTGGGCTGAATCCGCCGTCGGCCAGGATTGTGAGCACGCCTTCCGCCAGTCGAGCGCCCTCATCTGATCCTCCGTCCCCAAAGCGGGCCGACACCCCCGGGTGCTCGGCGAACACCCGGCGGGCGTGGTGCAATAGTTTCCGGAGCCGTTCCTCCCAGTTGCCCTCATCAGTTCCCGGTACGCGAATTTCGCTCAGGATGTCGTCGACGACCAGCGCGTGGAGATATTCCCGACTCGGCGCGTAGTGATAGATCGTCATCGGCGGAACGCCGAGCTCTCGGGCCAGCGCTCGCATCGAGAGGTTCTCGAGGCCGACCTCGCGAGTCAGACGAAGTGCTGCCTGGACGACTCCATCCTTGCTGAGTGACGGCGGTCGCCCCCTCGGGCGAGGCGTGTTACTCCCCGCTGCTCGCGAGCGAGCACTGGGTGCATGGCTACTCGTCACCGTTTGCTCGTCCCTCTGGTTATTTCTAGTATGCCGTACGAGAATACACCGAGTCGGCCCCTGCGAGTGAATCGGACACTGTCGTCGAGGGCTGGCGGAGGAAAGGACCCAGGTGCACCAGGAAATCCCCGGAACGCTGCTGCTCGACCCAGAGGTGCTTGGTGACCCGTACCCCTTCTTCAGGCGGCTGCGGGAGCAGGCTCCGGTGTGGGAGGCGGCCGGCACCGGGGTCTTCACGGTCAGCACGTTCGAGCTCCTGGTCGAGGCGAGTGCTCGGGTCGAGGATTTTTCGTCGAACATGAAGTGCCTGCTCTATCGCGACGACGCCGGGCTTCCTGGCCGGTTCACGTTCGGTGACGCCGGTGGTCAGGCGCTGGCCACGGCCGATCCGCCCTTGCACGAGATCCATCGCCGAGCCGTCTTTCCCGAGCTAGTGACCAAGCGCATGGAGGCGCTCGATCCCGAGATCCGCGAGCTCGCAGACGGGCTCGTGACTCGTGCCTTGCAAAGCGGGACGGCCGAGTTCATGAACGCCATTGGCAATGTCGTGCCGATCACGATGATCAGCCGACTCATCGGGTTTCGCGACAGCAACCTCGACGAGCTCTGGCGCTCGGCAGTGCAGATGACCAGGTTGGTTGGGTCGACGCTGACGTTCGACGAGCTGGTGGATGCCGCGAGCCGTGGTGACCTGGTCCAAGCCTGGATCGCCGATCAGTTGGCTGTCGCCGTCAATGAACCGAGCGAGGACATTCTCGGTGCTGTGGCACGCAGCGTCGTTGACGGAATCCTCACCGCGTCCGAGGCCGCCGGCATTTTGACGATCCTGTTGAGCGCGGGCGGAGAGTCCACCACGAGTCTGCTCGGCAACGCGGTGCGCATGCTTGCCGAGGACCCTCAGCTTCAAGAGCACCTCCGTCAGAACCTCGATCTCGTACCAGTCTTCGTCGAAGAAGCTCTCCGTCTCGAGTCCCCGTTTCGCTACATGATGCGCACCGTGCCGGCGGACACGTCGCTCGGCGGCGGCGAGATTCCAGCCGGGGCCACGGTCTTGTTGCTCTGGGCCGCCGGCAATCGTGACGAAGAGGAATTCGAGCGGCCCGACGAGGTCGACTTGAGCCGGCGGGTCCCGCGTCGCCATGTGGCGTTCGGGCGAGGGATCCACCACTGCGTCGGTGCACCCCTCGCCAGAATCGAGGCCCGCAACGTGCTCTCCGCGCTGCTCGATCGCACCAGGAGCATCTCCCTCGCACCCGACTCTCCGCCGCGTTGGGTCGACAGCCTCTTGGTGAGACGTCACCAGGAGCTGCCCGTGCGGCTCCAGGCCCGTTGAGTCGAATGAAGACCCACGTACGGCAGAACCCGGGAGGAAAGGTGTGCCTACGCCGCGCTGTGCGCGCCTCACTACTGGTGGCCATTGCAAGCTTGCCGTTCGTCGTATTCGGGGCGGCGGCAACCACTGCGACGGCGTCTCCGGCGCCGATCACCATCGCCTACATCACCGACCTGACCGGCGAAGGCGCGGCAGAGAATTCGGCGTCACCGGCTGGGTTCGAGGCACGGATCGACATGCAGAACGCTCTGGGCGGCGTGAACGGGCACAAGCTCGTTCCCCTGGTTATTGACGACCAGACGAGTCCTTCGGAAATCACGACGGCCGTGCAGGACGCGGACTCGAAGGCGTTCGGCATCGTCGCCCAGAGCCCGGTGTTCTTCCTTGCCGCGAAATACCCGCAAGAGGCGGGCATGCCCGTGACGGGTGCCTACACCGACGGCCCCGAGTGGGGTACGCAGCCCTACACGAACATGTTCGCCTCCGACGAAGGCAGCGTGGACCCGCAGTACCCCGCCAACACGACGATCGACTCCATCTTGAAGGCGCATGGCGGCACCGTGCTCGGTGCCTACGGGTACGGCATCTCGCCGACCTCCACTCGGGCCGCAGAAGGTGACGCAGAAGCGGCAACCCATCTCGGCCTCAAGGTAGGCGTGCTGAACACCACCGTTCCCTTCGGAAGCGTGGCGTTCACCACTGATGCCCTCGTAGCGAAGGAGGACCACGTGAACGCGCTGGTGCCATCGCTCGACAACAACTCGAACTACGCCCTGGCGGAGGCGATGAAGCAGGCCGGAGTGAAGCTGAAGGCGGTGCTCTTCGCCACCGGGTACGAGCCGGACGTCATCGACTCGCCGGCCTGGAGCGCCGTCCAAGGCGACTACTTCGACTCTCTGTACCGTCCCTGGGTCCTCCCGAACGCGGGTACCGAACAGATGCAGGCCGCGATGGAGAAGTACGCGCACTTCACCAAGAGCGACTTCCCGAGCTTCAGCCAGTACGAGGCGTGGGCGGGGGCCGACCTCATGATCAAGGGCCTGGAACTGGCCGGCAAGAACCCGACGCGGGCCGCCGTCATCCACGATCTCCGGGGTCTGAAGTCCTACACCGCGAACGGGCTCCTCCCCGAGCCCATCGACTACTCCACGATCTTTGGGCACGACCTGCCACGTCAATGCTCGTGGGTCATGCAAGCAGAGAAGAACGGCTTCGTCCCCGTGTCGTCGCAGCCGGTCTGCGGGATGGACATCTCAGGGACCTCGACGGCGAGCTCGCCGTAGCTCGGCCGAGTCACGAACGATTCACACGCGGCCTGGCCCAGAAATCGAGGAGCCGGCACCGCCTCGACCGGTGGATCGCGCCAGACCCGGGCGACGAAGCGGCAATAGGCGTCAACCGAGGGCGATCGTCGTGCTGGCGGCGGGGAACGAGGCGGGACCTCCGGCTGGATACTCGGAGCCGGAGGCGACGTCGACCACCCGCTACCAGCTAGAATAGCCATTGCTTTCTAGGAGAATCTAATGATCCAACCCCGGTCTTGAAGCTGCACACCATGGCGACCTACGTCAGCGATGGCCTCACCCTTCACTACGAGATGATCGGGAGCGGCGAGCCGATCCTCTGTGTCCACGGCGCGACCGGTGCTGGAATGCATGAGTGGAGCAAGCTTGCCGGCCGGCTCTCGGACAGCTTCCAGCTCGTGATGCCCGACCTGAGGAGTCACCGCAGGTCGGAGCACCGCCCTGGTGCCGTGGGCATCGAGTATGTGGTGAGCGATCTCCTCGCCCTCGTAGATGCGCTCGATCTCGGGCGTCCGCACGTGATGGGTTTTTCCTTCGGTGCCGAGGTCGCCCTCGATCTCGAGCTCACCCATCCGGGTACCTGTCGCAGCCTCGTCCTGCTGAGCCCGGGCCTGGGCGATCCGAAGTCGAGCGTTCCCACCCGTGCAGGCCTCGTCGCTACCTGGCCCGAGTCGCTGCGACGACTGCACGCAGAGACGCATGGCGAGGATCACTGGCTCGAGGTCATGCTTGAACTGTGCCAACGCGCTTCGGCGCGCCCCAAAGCGGATCTGGCGCAGATCGCCGCCATACGATGTCCGGTGCTGCTGGTGGCCGGAAGCGAGGACGACCCTCGCCGCATCCGTCAGGCACAGGTGATGGAGGAGCACCACGAACGCTCCCGATTGGTGGTCGTCGATGGAGCAACCCACGCGGTGCACAAGAGTCACCCCGACGAGGTGGCCGAGATCCTTCGCAGTTTCCTCGGCCAGCCTGCTGCCGGTGGTCTAAGTGCAACGGGCTGAAAGGCGAGGACATGCCCGACGGACAGAAGGCGAAGCGACGTGTGCTCGATGCAGAGAACATGCCGGCATGGAAGAAGAACAGCGTCGAGCGCTCGTTGACCAGCGCCCGTGAGCGGGCGCAGGATCGGAGCGATCGGTTTGTAGCCGCCGCCATGGAGCTCATGCAAGAGCGCGGCACGACGGACTTCACAGTGCAAGAAGTCATCGACCGCTCGCGCATGTCCATTCGGACCTTTTACAAGTTCTTCGCCAGCAAGGACGACCTCCTCGTCGCGGTGCACGACACCATCCTCGCCACGGAGGTCGTACCCCGGCTGCGACGGCGTTGTGAAGCCGCCAGTGACCCAGTCGAACGCGTGCGGGCCTACATCGAGGGTCTCTACGACCTCACTGCAGATCGGAATCCCGCCTCGCGCGCGCTCAGCACCTTCAGGAGCCGCTTGGCCGAGACCCGGCCCAGCGACCTCGAGCAGACCATGCGCCCACAGATCGAACTCGTCGTGGAGCTCGTGCGCGGAGCGGCGCAGACTGGGCGGCTGAAGTCAGACCTCGCTCCTGAAGCTGCCGGGCTGCTGATGCACCACACCGTCCTGGCCGCAGTGCACGCCCGGATCCTGGGCAGCGACGCCCTGTCGGCTCAGGACCTCTGGCGCTTCTGCGCAGCGGGCATCGGCGTCGCCTACGACGACCCGAGTCTGCCCTGAGGCCCACGACCCGCTCAGGGTGAGCGAAACCAACCTTCGACCTGGTCCCTGACGACCTTGCCCATGGCGTTGCGGGGAAGCTCCGCGAAGGCCCAACGTTCCGGGATCTTGTAGCGGGCCAGCTCGCGGTCGCAGAACTCGGCCAGTGTCGCCTCGTCGATCCGAGCGTCGGGATCGAGCTCCACGGCCGCGGCCACCCGGTGCCCGAGGCGGTCGTCGGGCACTCCCACCACCGCCGCCCCCTTGACCCCGGGAATCAGCAGGAGGACCCGCTCGACCTCGGCGGGGTACACGTTGGCGCCGCCGCGCAAGATGAGGGCATCGCGTCGGTCGGTGACGAAGAGCCGACCGGACTCGTCGAGGAACCCGACGTCCCCGGTCACGAGCGTGTCGTCGCGCAGTGCATCCGACGTGGCTTTTTCGTTGCCCAGGTACCCGAGCATGGGATGGTAGAGCCCGGCCCACGGACCGGAGTTGGCGGCCCGGACGGTGATCGTCCCCACTTGACCCGCCGGGAGCACATTCTCCTCGTCGTCACGCACCTCGACGACAAGGTGGGGGAGGGCCCTCCCGCTCGATCCCTCGCACGGCGCATCGTCCCGGTCCTCGATCGTTGCGATGGTCGGGATCTCGGTGAGTCCATAGGTTGCGTGCGGCCGACGGCCGAACCGGGTCTCGAACTCGACCCGGGTTGGCGAGGGGAGGAAGGTGCCACCGGTCCACACGTCGGAGAGGGAAGCGAGGTCCTCGGGTGCGAGTTGGTCGGAGCGGGCCAGGCCCTGCAGCAGGGTGGGGACACCGAAGAAGACGTTGACCCTCTCGGACCAGATCCATTGCGCCACAGCCAGCGGGTCGGAGCGGTCCATGACGATCTGTGTCCCTCCGGCCTGCGCGACGAGCAGCGTGCTCGTCACCTGCATGTTGAGAATCGTCAACGCGGCGCAGTCGCCCTTGCGCAGCTCGGGTCCGAACACGCGGGCCGCCACCAGGACGGCGCCCGGAAGCAGGAGGTTGCGCTGCGAATGGAGCACGCCCTTGGGCCGCCCGGTGGTGCCGCTGGTGTAGGCGATGGCGGCCAGGTCTGTCGGGTCTCGCCGGATCCGCCGATAGGAGCCCCGGTGTCCCCAGAGGCGCTCTCGCCACTCGACTTCCCCGGCACCGGAGATCACGACGACCGGTGGGTCCGCTGGCGCGGGCGACCGAGCCAGTGCACCGGCGACCTCTGCGTCCGCCAGCATCAGCTGCGCACCTGCGTCATCGAGGACGTAGCGCTTTTCGGGTGGCGCCAGATTGCCGTTGACCCCCAGCCACACGGCGCCGAGCCGCATGACCGCGTGGAAGGTCACGACGACGTCACTGGCGTTCGGGAGGCTGACTGCCACCACGTCACCGGCCCCGATGCCCAGAGCCCCGATGGCCGCGGCCGCCCGTTCGATCTCCTCGTCGAGCTCTTCGTACGTGAACCGGCGGTCGATCGCCACCAAGGCCTCGCGTGTCGGCCGCTCTTTGAGCGCCCGCTCGAGCACCTCACCGGCGCAGTGGGGGACGGTGCTCGCCACGACTCTTAACCGGGCTCGGAGCCCAACCGCCGCGACCCGAAGAGCTCCCGGAGCGCCGCGAGGTCGACCTTGCCGGTCGGGAGCACGGGTACGTCGGCATTGTCGAGCACCTCGATGCGCCGGGGCACCTTGTAGCCCGAGAGGCGCGAGCGTGCGCCGGCTCTGAGCTGGTCGACGTCGAGCCGGTCCGGCCCTTGGGGGACGATGACAGCCGCCACGTCCTCACCCCGGTCACCGGCGGGGATCCCGAACACGAAGGCGGCACTCACTTGGGGCAGCTCGAGGAGCGCCATCTCCACCTCGGCCGGCGACACGTTGGAGCCCCCAGTCTTGATCATGGTGCCCCCTCGGCCGGCGAAGCGGAGGTGCCCGTCGGCGCCGAACCACCCGAGGTCCCCTGTCGGATACCACCCGTCCGGCGTGAATACTTCATGGCGCTCGCGCTTGTAGATCCCGTCCATGACGAAGGCGCCCCGGACGAAGAGCTCACCTTTTTCCCCGAGAGGTTGGGGGAGCCCCGTCTCGCGAGACACGATGATGTGCTCCATGCCGGGGAGGCCGCGGCCGATGGTGCCGCGAAGATGCTCGGGCAGCGGCCGGTACGGGTCGTCGGATCCGGTGTGCGGTCCCCCGGTCTCGGTCATGCCCAAGACGTTGGGGGCGAGATCCGGCGAGGACGCTCGGGAATCGGGCGGGAGCGCCTCGAGCAGCGTGCCGCCGCGCACGGCGCTCAGGTCCCGGCGGGGGAAGGTCGGGTGTTCGGCCAGCTGGTGGGCGGCGTTAGGCCAACACGAGACCTGGGTCACCCGCTCGCGCTCGATGAGGTCAAGGGCTTCGCCCGGCTCGAAGCGCTCTTGGACCACGGCGCCGGCGCCGGAGCAGTAGGCGGCGAGCACGACCATGGTGAGTCCGCCGACCCAGAAGAACGGCATGGGCGAGTAGATGCGGTCGTCGGGACCGAGCGCTCGCCGTGCCGCCAGGAGGGCGGCATGCCGGACCAGTGATCCGTGGGTGTGGACGACCGCCTTGGGCGCTGCGGTCGCGCCCGACGTCGTGACCACCGCCAACCGGTCCGCTGGCACCACCTCGCGCTCGGCCTCTTCCACCAGCGAAGTCGGAGCAGGAGCCGGGAGCTCCCGCGACCAGCGGGGAGTGCCCCCATCAACGCACACCCAGCGAAGGTGCGGCGCCGCCTCGAGAAAGAGGTCTGGGCCTGACTCGGCGAGCCCCGGAAGGCTGGCCTCGAGCCGGGCGGTCAGAAAGTCGCCACCGAACGAACCGGCCATCAAGACGGCGTGCACGTCGGTGTGTCGCAACGCGCGTGCGAGCTCGGGGCCGGGAGCGAACGTGGAGAGGGGAACGGTGAGGGCGCCGATGCGCGCTGCCGCCAGCCAAGCGATGAGCCATGGACAGCCGTTCGGATAGAGCACACCGAGCCGGGTCCCCTTCCCGACCCCCGCGGCCAAGAGGCGCGCCGCCAGGCGGGCGCTCTCCCGGTCTGCCTCGCCGAAAGACATTCCACTTCCGGGCGCGATGAGCACGGCATCGTCGGCCCGTGTGGCGCGTGCCTGCAAGAGGTCCGGGACCGTGGCCGGCAGCAAGGTCAGCTCAGCAGCGAGGGCCTCGACGGCCAGCGGTCTTGGCATTGGGCGAGGAGAGGTCACGGATCCAAGTGAGCCAAGCGCAGTCTTGACTTTCTTTCTAGTAGAAGCATATTCTCCCCAGGCCAGCACGTCAAAACGACGCTGTCCATCCGCTGGGGGGAACAGAGTGCCCGACAATCCCATCCGACTCCGTGGGGCCAATGGTGCCCTCACGGGCGACGGTCGCCCGAGGCATCGGGGACCGGGCGACCAGTGAACCTCCGGCTCACAGAAGAGCAGCAGGCGCTGAGGGAGACCTTTGCCGCCTTGTTTGCCAAGGAGTGCACACCAGACGTCGTCCGCGCCGCCGAACCGCTCGGTCACGACGCCTCACTATGGGCGCGCATGTCGGACATCGGCCTGCTCCACATCGGTGTGGCCGAAGATCTCGGCGGACCCGGCGCCGGCCTCTTCGAACTCGTCCTGGTGGCCGAAGAGGCGGGTCGGCGACTTGCCCCCGTTCCCCTGGCCGAGACGGTCGCCGCCACCCGACTCGTGGGGGCGTGCGGAGCGAAGAACCTCCTTCGACTGGCGCTCGAGGGCGCGCGCCTCGTCTCGTTGCCGCCGGCACCAGGCCCCGTGCGCACCCAGGTGCTGGCGGACGGGGCCGTGGCTGACATGGTGGTCGGGCTCGTCGACGGGCGCCTGGTCACCGTCTCCCGGCCAACGGATGCCCGGCTCATCTCGAACGTGGGCTCACTTCCCCTGGCCCGCTGGGGCGGCGCCTCCGACGTGGAGGTGCTTGCCGACGGGCCGGGCGCGGCGCAGGCCTTTTTCCGCGCCCTGTGCGAGGTCCGGGTGCTGCGGGCCGCCGCCCTGGTCGGCCTGGCCGCCGAGGCCATCGAGCTGGGCGCCGCCTATGCCCGGGAGCGGTGCGCCTTCGGGATCCCCATTGGCGCTTACCAGGCCGTGGCCCATCCCTTGGCTGACGCTTTGGTCGCCAAGGACGGAGCGCAGCTCTTGGCCTGGAAGGCGACCTGGGCCCTCGAAACCGATGATCCCGAGGCGCACGTGCTCGCCCGCCAGGCCTTCATCTTCGCCGCGGAGCTGGCCTCTCACGCGGCGCAACACAGCTTGCACATCCACGGTGGCTACGGCTTCACCGAGGAGTGCGACATCCAGCTCTACTACCGGAGGTCGCAGGCCTGGGCGGCGACGGTGGCCGACCCCGGGCGCGAGCTCCTGGCCCTGGCCGACGGGATCCTGTCGGGAGCCGCGACGGAACCCGATAGAGGCGCTCGTGGACTTTGAGGAACCCGCCCACATCGCACGCATCCGGGCGGAGGCCGAGGCGTTCGCGGCGGAGCACGTCACGCCGGCCGTCGTCGAGGAGGAGCTCCGCTCGGGAGACGGCGTGAACCGGCCCCTCATGGAGGCGATGGGCGCTCGGGGTTGGGTGGCGCTGACCTGGCCGCCCGAACAGGGCGGTGCCGGCCTCGACCCATTTGAAGCGGCGTCCGTGCTGGGCGCCATACGTGCCGCCGGTGGTCCGACGATCGGCGCTGGCACCACCATGCTGGCCGCCAACGCCGTCCGCGCCCTGGCGTCCGAGGACCTCAAGGCCAGGATTCTTCCGGGCGTGGCCGCCGGCAAGACCCTCATCTGCCTCGGTTTCAGCGAACCCGAAGGGGGTTCCGACGTCTTCGCTTGCCAGACCCGCGCCGTCCGTGACGGCGAGGAATGGGTGATCAACGGGCAGAAGATGTTCACGACGTACGCGCACCGGGCCGACTATTGCTTCTTGTTGACGCGGAGCGTGCCTGGATCGACCGGCCCCACCGGCCTGACCATGTTCCTCGTCCCCTTGGACACCCCCGGCATCGAGATCCAACCCGTCCACACCATGGGCTACGAGCGAACGAACATCGTCTTCTACAACGAGGTCCGTGTCTCCAAGGATTTGGTGGTGGGGGAGCCCGATCACGGGCTGAGCGTGATCCGTGCCGCGCTCGAGGCCGAGCAGAGCGTGGCGCCGTCCTCACGCACCCGTCAGCTGTACGAGTCGGCGCGCGCCTGGGTGGCTACGGCGACCGATTCGATCGGCCGTCCGGTTGCCGCGGATCCGACGGTCCGGGCGCGCCTGGCCCGTCTGTCGATCGACGCTGAGGTGGCGGACCTACTCGGAATCCGCGTGGCCTTCCTCGAGCAACTCGGTGGCAAGCCGGGGCCGCACGCGGCACTGTTCGGGCCCGAGACGTACGTCGCCTGGTCCAAGGAGGTGCTCGATATGGTCGGCCCTCTCGGCACCGCCGACTGGACCGACCCCGAGTGCGTGGCGGGGGGCGTGTTCGAATATCACTTTCGGAGTGCGGTAGCCAGCACCATCTACGGCGGCTCCAGCGAGGTGTTGCGTAGCCTCATCTCCGAGCAGTCACTCGGCCTGCCACGCAGCCGGCCCAAGGCATGAGCGCGGGCGCTCGCGTCCGGCAGAAGGAGGTTCAACCATGGCCAGCGCAGCAGACGCTCGTGAATGGGCTCCCGGCGCGCTTCGGGGCATCGTCGACTCCCTCTACACCCCGTTCAGCGGTCCCGGCGGCGAGCGCGTGGACGAGGAGGCACTGCGGGGCCTGATCGCCCATTGCATCGGCGCGTTGGACCACGATGGGGTCTGGGTCGGTGGCCTCGTCGGCGAGTGCTGGGCGTTGAGCACCCAGGAGCGCAAGCGGCTCTTGGAGGTCGCGGTCGATGCGACTCGTGCGCTCAAGCCCGCGGCGTTGATCGAGGCCTGCCCGGCCAGCACGAACGTCCTCGAGACCGTCGAGCTGGCTCAGCATGCGGCCGTGATCGGTGCCGACATCTGCTTCCTGATCCCTCCGTACTTCGAGGCCCGGACCTACGAGGCCGTCCGGGAGACCTTCCGCTATGTCACCGAGAGGACCGACATCGCCCTCGGATTGTTCAACACCCACGCCGCGGGGTGGATCCTGACGCCGGCCCAGTGTGCGGACCTGGCGCGGGAGTTCCCGGCCATCTGCGCCGTGAAGAACGGGATGTTCCGTCCCTCCCACTCCGCCGAGCTCCACCGGATCGCGCCCGAGCTCGTCATCTGGGAGTGCGACATGCTGGCCTATCGGGGCGGATTCTTGCGACGGGGCATCAGCGCCCCCGGGATCCTGGGTGGCACCGGGTACCTCTACGAGCGCCCGGACAACCCCATGTACCGCCAGCAGTGGGAGCTCCTGGTGTCCGACAAGCTGTCCGAGGCGATCGACCACTGGTACGACTCGGGGCTCGACGACCTCATCGCGAACTTGCATCGTGCGTTCGGAGCGTCCAACGTCGACGCGGCATACACCCACTGGGGCTCCGCGTTCAAAGCTGCTGCATCCGAGCTCGGCCTGCCCGCCGGTGACTATCCCCGGTCGAGGCCTCCGCAGCCTCCGCTCTCTGACGCCCAGCGTGATGCCGTGCACGCCGCGTATGTCGCCGCTGGTCTGGTCGCCCACCAGAAGACGTGAGTGATCCCGTGGGTGCCAAGAACGTCATCTGAGGGCTTCACGCAGCCAGTTTTCGCCGCCCACCTCACCAGAGCGGTGGCGCCTGCTCGAGTGAACCAGGCGGTCGATGTCCGTTGTAGTGATCGGCGTACTCCGCGAGCACGCCTTTGTGCTGACGCCTGTGGAAGATCAGCATGATCGAGACACTCTCGACGGATGGTGCCGACGAAGCGCGCGGCGAAGGCGGGGTTGGCGGGTGTCTTGGTGGATCACGCGTCGAGGCCTCGAGCGGTTTTGGCGATTAAGGTTGCCGCCCTCGTCGTCGGGGCTATCGACGACGAGGGCGTCTTGATCCGTCACCTCGAGCTGGACCCTCTGTCAACTACCAGGGCGGATCCGGGATTGTCGTCTGACGGTTCCGTTGTCCCAGAGAATCTGAAACATCACAGTTGGTGGTCGGTTGCTGAGTTGGTTGGGAGTGAGGAGTGAGTCGGTGAGTTCTTTGGTTGGTGAGGTGTTCACGAAACCCGGCATCTAGGACCTGTACGAGTGGGGGAGTGGTGCTCCACAAGTTAAGGGGGGGTCGGCCAGCCGGTAGGGCTTCGGACAAGCTCTGAACTCCGCATCGGAGCTGACCTGGCTGCTCGTGGGCGCAGAGCCCGCTCGGCTCCACGTCATGACCCCGTTGGGGATCTTGACGTGAGTGATCGGTCCGTGATTACGCTGTATTTTCAGCGGTCGACTGGACTGGCACGAGCTTGTACAAGGGAGTTGCGGCATGACGAGACCCGCTGTTCCCGTCCGGATCCCCTGATGCGCGCATGGCAGGTACAAAGCGCCGGAGAGCCCATCGACGTATTGCACCTAGTCGAGCTGGAGCCTCCGCAACCGGAACCCGGGCAGGTCCGAATCCGTATCGAGGCCGCCGGGATCGGGCTACCTGACGTGTTGATGTGCCGTGGCACCTACCCCCTGACTCCACCGCTGCCGTTCACCTCGGGCCAGGAGGCGACAGGTACGATCACCGCCACCGGTTACGGAGTCGACCTCCCAATCGGCGCCCGCATCATGTGCGTGACCGCCTTCACCGAGGGGTTCGGTTCGTTCGCCGAAGAGTGCCTGGTCCCAGTTGATTCGGCCTTCGCCGTACCCGACGGTCTCACCGACCGCGAGGCGGCCGGGTTCTGGATCCCGCACCTCACCGGCTGGATCGGTCTGGTCGATCGAGGTGGCGTCGCTCGAGGAGAGTGGCTGGCCGTGCTGGGAGCCGCGGGTGGGAGCGGAATCGCCGCCGTTCAGTTAGGACGGGCGCTCGGAGCCCAGGTGGTTGCCGTGGTGAGCGATGAAGCACGAGCGTCGTTCTGCCGCAAGCTCGGGGCCGACGAAACGATCAACCACACCGAGGGTCCAGTGGCTCCGGCACTCCGGAAGATCACGGGCGGACGAGGGGTTGACCTGATCTTCGACCCCGTCGGCGGCTCCCTCGCCGAGGACGCCGCCGCGGCACTTTCCCGGCACGGGCGACTGCTCGCCGTCGGTTTCGCCAGCGGTCAATGGCCGAAGCTTGCGACTCTCGACCTCGTCGTCACCAACACGTCGCTCGTCGGCGTCTTTGCAGGTGGTTATCCCCGCCATGAGCTCGACGACATTCACGCGAACCTCTCCCGCCTCGTCAGCAGGGGTCAGTTGACAAATGCGGTGACGGCCGAAGTCTCGTTCGATGAGCTGCCCGGAGCGCTTCAACGCATAGCTGACCGTCGAGTGGTCGGCAAGCTCGTGATGGTGCCGTGATCCCGAGTCTCGACGCGACCGGGAAGGTCGTGATCGTGACCGGCGGCAGCAAGGGTCTCGGTCGCGAGATGGCGCTCGGGTTTGCCGAGGCGGGCGCGGACGTCGTCGTGGTCAGCCGCAAGCTCGGGCCCTGTGAGACCGTGGCCGAGGAGGTGCGGGGGATTGGCCGGCGTGCCCTGGCGGTGAGTTGCCATGTCGGTGATTGGGAGCAGTGCGAAGCGCTCGTCGACGTCACCGTCGCGGAGTTCGGGTGCATCGACGTGCTCGTCAACAACGCCGGAATCGCGCCTGTCCCGCCGTCGCTGCTCGCCGTCACCTCCGACCTGTTCGACAAGACGATCGCAGTCAATCTCAAGGGTCCGCTCCGGCTCATGGCGCTCAGCGCCGATCACATGCCCCCAGGCGGATCGGTCGTCAACATCAGCTCCAAGGCGTCCATGTACCCTTCGCCGTTCACCGTCGTCTACGCCGCTGCGAAGGCCGGTTTGAACGTGCTGACGAAAGCGGCGGCGCAGGAGTTCGGGTCGCGCGGCATCCGGGTCAACTCGATTGTGTGCGGAACGTTCCACACCGACAGCCTCCACGCATCTCTGCCGTCGGAGGAGGCGCAGGCGCAGATGGCGTCGAAGGTCGCCCTGGGTCGAATCGCCTCCGCCAGAGAGATCGTAGGGACGGCGCTGTACCTCGCCAGCGACGCATCGTCCTACCTGACCGGTGAGCTCATCATGCTCGACGGCGGTTGAGAAACACACGGGGAGAGCGAGACATGACCGAGAGGCAGGACAACGTCGTGATCGGCCCTGGCACGGTGGCAGTGATCACCGGAGCCGCCAGCGGTATTGGACGCGCACTCGCCGAGGCGTTTGCGGCAGCGGGGTCAGCCGTCGTCGTCGCCGACCTCGACGAGGGCGAGGCGGAGGTCGTGTCGCAGGGTATCCAGACCTGGGGCGGCGTCGCTCTCGCCGTCAAGGTGGATGTGTCCGATGCCGCTGCAGTCGATCGGCTCGCAGCGACGACGCTGGAACGGTTCGGGCGCGTCGACGTGCTGTGCAACAACGCCGGCGTCTCCACGTTCAACCTGATCAGCGACCAGACCCTCGACGATTGGCGATGGGTGGTGGGCGTCAACTTCTGGGGCGTTGTGCACGGGGTGCACACCTTTGTACCGATCATGCGCGACCAAGGCACTCCCGCGCATATTGTCAATACCGCTTCGATAGCGGGACTTCTCAGCGGCGTCGCCTTCATAGGGCCATACTGCGCCACCAAGGTGGCGGTGGTGTCGATCTCCGAGACCCTGGCTCAAGAGCTGGCGATCGACCAGATACCGATTGGCGTGAGTGTCCTCTGTCCGAGCTCGGTCGATACCAAGGTGATGGAGTCCGAACGAGGGCGGCCGGCCGCGTTGGGTGTCGAGCACCGCACGGAGATGGCTGAGTCGGTGCGCCTCATGATCCGCGAGGGCTTCACAGGGCCGACCGGTTTGACGCCCGCACAGGTCGCTGGCCGCGTCCTCGAAGCCATTCGCAACGGGGAATTCTGGATCATTACTCACCCCGGCGAAGCTCCGACGGTCGAGGCCCGCTTCGCCGGCATACTCGAGGGCTTCCCAGGCGAAGGAGGCTGACGTGGCCTGGGATTTCGAGACTGAACCCGAGTTCGACGAGCAGTTGCAGTGGATGCGCTCATTCATCGACACCGAGCTGATCCCGCTCGAACCCATTATGCGGGACCTTCCGGCTGAAGAATGGGCCATGGTGAAGGCGCACCTTCAGGCCAAAGTCAAGGAGCGCGGCCTGTGGGGAGCATTTCTCGATCCGAGCCTCGGCGGCCCAGGACTGGGACAGCTGAAGCTCGCCCTGATGTCGGAGATCATCGGACGCTGCATGATGTCGATGACGATCTTCGGGGTCCAAGCACCCGACAGTGGAAACATGGAGCTGCTCGCTCACGGTGCGACGAACGCCCAGAAGGATCGCTGGCTCTGGCCCAATCTCCGGGGCGAGATCTCGAGCGTGTTCGCACTGACAGAGCCCTTTCTCGCGGGTTCCGACCCGACCGTTCTCGGAACGACAGCAACGAAGGACGGCGATGAATGGGTGATCGAGGGTCATAAGTGGTTCATCACGAACGCGTCAGTCGCCGACATCGTCCTGGTGCTCGCCGAGACGAACCCCGAAGGGCGGCCGCACAGGCACGCGTCGATTCTCGTGGTTCCCACCGGAACGCCGGGCATGGAAATCGTGCGCGACATCGGGACGATGGCCCACCCCGACGTCGAATTCGGTCAGATCGGGAACCATGCCGAGCTCGTGTTTCGGGGCTGCCGTGTTCCTGCCGACCATTTGATTGGTGCGCCAGGCGATGGGTTCGTCCTGGCGCAACAGCGTCTCGGCGGGGGCCGTATCCACCACGCCATGCGTTGGCTCGGTCAAGCGCAGCGATCGCTCGACATCATGTGCGAACGTGCCGTGTCGCGAAGGTCGCATGGCAAGTTACTCGCGCAGCACCAGATGGTCCAGGACTACATCGCCTTGTCCCATACCGAGATCCAGGCAGCTCGGCTGCTCACCTTCCAGACCGCTTGGAAGATGGACAAGCACGGGGCCAGCGCGGTGAGAGCGGACCTGGGAATGGTCAAGGCTCATGTGTCGAAGGTGGTGCTGGCGGTGCTCGACCGGACGATCCAGGTCTGCGGCGCGCTCGGGTACTCGAGCGATCTCCCGGTGGAGGAGTGGTACCGCTCGACGAGGTTCGGGCCAATTGGTGACGGGCCTGACGAGCTACACAAGTCGGTGCTCGCGCGCACGGTTCTGAAGGGCTACACACCGGTTGAGGGATGGCCGACAGAGCACATCCCCAGCCGTCGCCCAGCGGCCGAGAAGAAGTGGGAATCGCTGCGCGCCGAGGTGGGCCTGCCATGACCGCACAGAACGCAGAAGATCCGTGCCCGAGCTGACCGAAACGTGCGTGTCAGTCCGGAGGGATCGTGATCCCAGAGCGACGCTGGTGATGCAAGCCGGCGTAGCAGTCGCCGAGATGGCAGGGGGCACTCCATGACAAGGGAGTCCGTCTCCCGTCACGCCGGTGCGTGGTTCGGCCGGGAGCCGATTCACGCGGTCTTCTTCGATTTCGCCGACACGCTGTTCAGCAGTCGAATGCTGCGTGACGTGCACCTCCGCCAGTTGCGGTTCGTGGGCGACACCATCGGGGTGAAGGTGCCCGACGACGAACTGCGGGCGAGTTATCGCGAGGGGTTGGGAGTCGCTTACCGATCGGTGGCATCGCGTCCCTACTATCTCCACCGCGAGCTCTTCGGCCAGGCGTTTCTCGAGATGGCGCGAACTTTCGGCCGGGAATTGGACCACGAGCAGGTCCGCAACGCGGTCGATCGCCAGTACGAAGCGACGATCGATTCCGCCGAGTTGCGAGCCGACTGTCTCGATTGCTTGCGCGGCCTTCGGGAGCGTGGTCTGCATGTCCAGATTGTCTCGAATATCGATGAAGAGCAACTTGAAGAGCTTGTCCGGCGTCTGGGGTTGGAGTCCGAGATCAACGCTTGCACGAGTTCGGAATCGGCACGGTCGTGCAAACCAGATCCTGGCATATACGAGTGCGCGCTTGAGAAGGCACGCTGCACGGCGGCACAGGTGCTTTTCGTCGGTGACAGTCCGGCGCACGACGTCAGTGGACCTCAGGCGATGGGGATGTTGACGGCGCTTCTCGTCGCCGACGCCAAGCCCGGAACCGAGGATTGCTCCCCCGACTTCGTCATCGAGCGCCTCGGGCAGGTAGTTGAGATCGTCGAGCAGGAATTGGTCGGATGACCGAATCAGTCGACATGTTGCGAGACTTTCTCGACGGTTGGCTTGGTGATTCGAGCGCCATCGAGGTCGAGGCGATGGTCGGGGGTGGATCCTGTGACATCTTCGCCCTGCGGCGGGGGAGGGAGCGGTGGGTCTTGCGGCGCGCCCCGAGGCACGCCAGTTCGGCGACGGCTCATGACGTCCTGCGCGAGTTCCGTATCCTCGATGCGATCAAGGACGAGGCTGTCTCGATCGCCCGGCCGGTCTTGGCGTGCGACGATCCAGATGTCTTCGGCGCGCCTTTCTACGTCATGGCACGCATCGACGGTGTGCCGGTTCGCGCCGAGATCCCATCGGCCTGGACAGCGAACCCGCACGAGCAGTCGCAGGCGCTCGATCAACTGGTCGACGCACTCGTGGCGATTCACGCGGTGGATTGGCTGCAGCGCGGGCTGGGCGACCTCGCCCGTTCCGGCCCCTACCTCGCACGGCAGGTCGACCGGTGGATGTCGCAGCTCGATTCGTACCACGGTCGCCCCCTTCCGTCGGCCGCGCGTGTCGCATCATGGCTGGACGATCACCGGCCGGTCGATCAGGTACGTGCGCTTACGCACGGCGACTACAAACTCGACAACGTGCTCTTCGCGCCGGATGCGCCGCCGCAGTTGCTCGCGGTGGTCGACTGGGAAATGGCATCCATCGGGGACCCATTGATCGATCTCGCTTGGGCCATGATTTTCCATCCCGGACCGGAGGGGACCATACCCCTCGGTGTCGCGTCGACTCCCGGGTTCGATCGGTCGCAGATGCCGACGAGCTCGTTGTTGATCGCGCGTTACGCGGAACGTTCCGGCCGCGACGTTGGCGGGATCGATTGGTATCACGTGTTCGCCCGCTGGAAGCTGGCCATCGTTTTGGAGGGCAGCCATGCCAAATTCCTGCGCGGCGAATCGAAGAAGGCGGTCCACGAGTTCTTCGGTAAGCAGGCCGACTTGTTGCTCGAGAGCGCCATGAGCATCGTCGAGGGGCACTGATGGCTAGCCCCAACGTGCGGGTGCCGAATACTCCATCCGAGCAGATCATGCGACCGTCGGTATTCATGGATGAGTCCGCCGAGGCGATCAGTTCTCGGGAGCTTGCTTGAGTCGACGTCGCCGACTTGCGGGAGCTTCCATCGCCTGTAGCGGTGAGCTGGTTGAGGGATCGGTGGGGCCGCTGGCCGATGCAGTGGTCGAGGTAATCGGCGAGGACCGCTTCGAGGTGGCGGCAATCGAAGACCACCGTTGACCCAGAAGCTGGGGGTGCACACCGAGTCGGTCGCGGTCCTTGATCAAGCAGCCGAAGATCTTCAGGCGGTCTGTGCTGAAAACCCCGCCCCAGTGATCGCCCAAAATGTCCCTGGTCATAGAAGGCTCTGTATGGCGTGGTCGAACTGCTGAGGATCCCTTCCCATGCATTTCGGTGCGGTTCCGCCTAGCCTGTGCGCGGCACCCCGCTTCGATTGGGGCCATGGTTGAAGATCCGATCACAAGGGGAGGGTGTGAGGATGTTCTCGGGATTAATCAAGCTTCGAAAGTCGGCGCTGCCGATGGCTATCGCGACAATTATTTTCGCCGGGACATCCGGCGCACTCTCGTCGACGACTGCTGCCGCTGCGAGTCGGACGTTGTCGTCGAGCGTTACCACCAATGGCGTCTGGCCCGGGGTAGGCAAGATATGCGAACCGGGATCCAGCGGTGCCTCCTCGGTCCGCGGTGTGGGCTCCAAGACCATCAACATCGCCGAGTTCAACGACGCCGCCAACACCATTACTCCGGGACTCGAGGCGGAGTTCGTCCAGCAGGCCACTGCGTTCGCAGACTGGTGCAACGCCGCGGGGGGCATCAACGGGCGCAAGATCGTGATCGATAACCGAGACGCCGCGCTGTTCAACGCAGCGCAGGAAGCGACAGCGGCGTGCCAGAGCGACTTCATGGCGGTCGGCGGCGGCATGGCCCTCGACCAGCCATCCGTCCCGATCCGTGAGAAGTGCGGGCTGGGACAGATCAGCGGCTATGTCGTGTCGAACGCGTCCGATCTGGCCACCGACCAGGTCGACCCGAGCGGCACAAATACGGACTCGATTTCCTCGGGGTGGTTCGGGGCGCTGGCCAAGGCCTACCCGAACGCGGTCAAGCTGGCCGGCATGGGCGCGGGCGACACCCCCTCCGTCCTCCAACCCGAAACGAAGGACGAGTTCGGCGCCGAGGCGCAGGGTTGGAAAGTCATCGATTTCCTCGAGCCCCCGGTTTCGGTGGAGAACTGGGCACCCTACGTCGAGGACTACCAGACCAAAGGGGTCCAAGCGCTATGGCCCGCCGACGATTCCAACTTCACTCCCTTCGCCCAGGCGATGACGACTGCCGCCTACCACCCCGCCTTCGTCATATTGGGGACACAGTTCGACAACTCCCAGACGCAGCAAACCGTGGCCGCCAACCCCAGTCTGCCCCCGGTCTACGTCGAGACGCAGTGGTGGCCGCTCTCGATGGCCTCGAAGAACCCCTCGACCGAAGAGCTCGTCACCACAATGCACAAATACGCCAAGGGCGACCCCATCGACTTCGACGACGAGGAGGGAGCAGAAGCGTGGCTCCTGTGGGCGAAGTCGGCCTCGGCCTGCGGCGCCAGCCTCACGGTGAGCTGCGTGCTGAACCACGCCGCGGCCACAAAGAACTGGGACGCCGGAGGCATTCAGGCGCCCATTGCAACATTGACGCTCTCCAACGAGAACCCCCAGCCCTCTCCGTGTTTCGCCATGCTCAGGTTGACAGCCAAAGGGATCGTCTACGACAAGGCGCTCACCCATCCCACGCAGTCCATCTGGAACTGCAACCCCAAGAACGTCGTCCAGCTGACCGCACAGCAGCAGCAACAACTGAACTCTTTGTGAGCATGGGTCCGGACGACGGCTTGGGAGGGCATGACTTGCACATTCGCAACGTAGAGGCCGAGGTTTCGAGTCCCTTCACCTTCAGGTCTGAGGTTCCATAGTTCCTGGGACACGATGTGTCAGCGCTTCCGGGACACCCGATCTGAGACGGTCCCATGGATCTGGCCAAGTCCCGAGTCGACGTCGTGCTCGTCGAGGGGGGCGCGCTCCATCAATGCAAAGAAGTAGACGCGTTGGACATCCGTGACGACCTTCACCGCTGGAACGAGCCGGTGGAGGATTCCACCGAGCTCGCTGCTCTCAGTTGATGTCATCTCACCGGAGTCGAAGAGACGGCGCCTGGCCTCGACAATGACCGTTCCTGCACTGGATTCGTGCAGCGGAGCATGCTCGACGAGGAAGTACTCACTCTCGACGATGTCGCCGCCAGGACGGGGGTAATCCAGGAGGTCTGCCCCGTTTTCAGACCGTCTTGCTGTTTCAGTCCGACCGGTGATAATAGGGGGGCGGACCGATTTCAACAGGGCCGTCGTGGTGTCCGGGTGCCTCAGGGTTCATCCTCAATGTCCTTTCGTGTATGGGTCAAGTCGTGGCAGAACGACTGGGCGGTGATCTCCTCGACAGGTCGGCAACACCCAAGAATCGAGAGATGATCTCCGGACCACAGCTGATTGTCAGCTGGCCAGGAAAGGCAGGAACTCGGCCAGGAACTGCTCAGGCTGTTCGAGATGTGGGATGTGCCCACATTCGGGGATCACGACTCGCTTGGCGTTGGGGATGTCCTTCACAGCCTGCTCGGAAAGAGTCTTGAAGTCGCCGAGCCGAGCTAGCTCCTCTGGTTTTGCGTATTGGCCGAGCGGAACAACGTGGTCCTCGGCGCCAACAATTAGCAAAGTCGGCGGCACGATCAGTTGGTATTCGTGCCTAACCGGCTGTTGATAGATCATTTGAAAGGTGAGCGCCGCAGACCGTGCCCATTGCGGATAGTTGGGACTCAGCGTGACACGAACGAGGATGTCAGCGAGGGGCTCGCACACCTTCGGGTCGGGATGCACGAAGTACCCGGAAACATAGGCTCGTATGACTTTTGGATCGGTCCAATTGACCTCGTGCTCGTATAGGGTTTCATCGGTCTGCGCGGGAATGCCTATGCGATAGTCCGCAAGCCCAAGTGGATCTTCCAAAACGAGATGCGTAACACGATCGGGGTTCATGAGCGTGAAACGCACGGCAGTCATGCCGCCTGTCGAGTGACCCAGGACGGCGACCTTGCTAACGCCGAGATGGTCCAGCAAGGCGACGGTGTTATGAGCAAACATCTGGAAGCTGTAATGGAAGTCCGGCTTTGGAGACTTTCCCCAGCCGAACTGATCCGGAGCCACCACGCGGTAGCCAGCTGCACTTAGAGCTTCAATGACGTTGAGGAAGTAGTAGCCACCGAATGCCTTACCGTGCATCAAGATGGTGGTCATTCCGTTAGATTCCGTGCTTGGCGGCACGTCCATATAGGCCATCTTTAGCGGTTGCAGGTCACTGGTGACCGGGAAGAAACCCACGGGATAGGGATACGTGTATTCCTCGAGACATATGCCGAGTGCCGGCAGTGTGTCAGGCGTGGGTTTCGTCATGTTGCTCCTCCGGAGGTGGTTTCGGGAAAAGTTGTAGATGACACAGTCAGCAGAGTCGTAGCTTGAGCCTGGGCCGGTCAAACTTAGCTGCACCGCCTGGCAATTGCTCAAGGTCCTGGATCCTTGGAGGGGTGGAAAAGCAAATGCGCCAGCAGAGGTTGCATCAATTAGCTGAGACGTCGCATCCACCACGTGGCCAGCACGACGGGACGGTGCCGGTTCACCTGGACTCCGGTGACGCTGCGCCTCAGAGACCGAAGGGCAAACTGAACGTCGGCGTCGCGGATGCAATGGACTTCGTTCGTGCGGAAACGGTCGGTCAACACGGAACCGAGCGAGCGAATCGATGAAATTCTGAGCCAGTTGTAGTCGTTTACGAAATAGTTCTGCTATCAACTTTCCACTCAGTGTCACGGAGAAAGAAGCGAGTGCATCGCTTGCCTCGAGAAGAGCGACGCCGCCGACAACAGCGTTTGCATGATCCAGAGTCTCGATCAGATGGCAACAAACGCCTGTAGCGTCGAGCCGGTCTACGCCGGCCTGAGAGGTCCAGGAAGATGGATCTGATACCGAGATCGAGAACATGCGTACGCATAGACCTGCCCGTCTGGTCGTCGAGCGCACCATCGAACGACATAAGTACCGTTATCTGCACAGGATTGCGCAAGACAAAAATGATGGCAGTTGCGATGAGTTGTAGCTGGTTCGCCGGCTTTGTCCCACAATGCGAACTGGGACACCAGCAGCATCGGCGTCTGAGCTTCCTCAATGATGTGTCCGAGTGGATTCGAAGCAGTCACGCAGGCGGCCTACAGGGGCTTCACATGAACGGCTGGCACTCTGGCTACTGAGTTTAGGAGCGCCGTCATGAGTGATTACGAACCGACCAGTCCCCGGGAGACTGTTTCCTCTGATCCAGAATCGGCCAAAACGCCAAGGCCAGCGGCTGTCGGAGGTCTGAAGGACCCAGCTTCTGCATCGCCTCTCGCACCTGGGTCTTCACCCGCTCGGCCGGTCCCCGCGACCATGGCCGGGCGAACAGACCGGCCAAGGGTCCGGCGATCGCTGTCAAACATGAGGCGGGGACTGATCGTGGCAGCCGCACTGATGGCTTCGGTGACGGGATTATTCATCGGCCTCGGCACGCCGTCCTCGGCAGGGGCCGCGCAATCTGTGGCCGCCAGCAGCTCCCCTGGACATTTTGGATCCGGCGGCCTGGGGTCGAATGCACGATCTGGACCAGCCGCCGGGGGATCATCGGGCACGATCGGGAACGTGGCCAAATCGAGTTTCACCATGGCGACGTCAGCGGGTCAGGAGGTGACAGTTGACGAGGCGTCTTCGACCAAATACGAGAAGGGCACGAGTTCGACCTCGAAGAGCACCCTTGCCAAGGGCGAACACGTCCTCGTACTGGGGACGGTCAGCTCAACGACCATCAAGGCCACGCAAGTCATCGTGCAAACGACTGGTGGCGGCTCGGAGCCCTCGACGGCGGCAACGGTGGTCCCCTTCCAGAGGGGTGAGCAGGAAACGTCAAAGCAGGTCGGTGAGATCCCCGCCAGTTACAGCCAGGGGTCAGGGACGATCGTCAGCGGAACGACAGCGAACAAGGCGACGGAAGCTGCGCTGGCCGCCTACCCGGGCGGGATTGTCGACCGTGTTGTGAAGCTGAGCAACGGCGAATACGAGGTCCACTACATCGGCGTCAACTGGCCCCATCACGTCTTCGTCAACCAGGACTTCAAGGTGGTCGGCGCCGAGTAACTGGCGAAGTAAGCGACGCAACACGTACTCGGTCGTGTAGGTCAGGGCAAGGCGAGTGTGCACCCGACCGATGCTGAAGAGGGTGTCCCACGTCGTGCCCGCATACGGGGCATGCCAACTTTCGCGATCGCGCTGTTGGCTGACGTGCCGCGCACACCCAGCCCGAAATCCGAAGAGCCACGAACAAGCCGCTGGCGACCACTTGAGCTCGCCGGAGCGCGTGGAAAACGCGGGGAGAAACCGGAGAGTCGAAGTCCAGGCCGAAAAACTGCTTCTCCGACCAGGGAAAATTTTGGTTTGGTTGGTTGGTGGAGGCGATGGTGGAGGGGATGGTGTGGCGGAGGCGATGGGACTTGAACCCACGAACCCCTTGACTGCCAGGCTCCTGGAGATGGTGGGGTTTAGCGCGGTTGAGGTGGGTTCAGGCAGGTCGAGTTGGTCGGGTGGAACCTCCATGTGAGGTCCAGTGAGGTTCGGTTGGGTCTCGTGTCGCGGAGTTGCGTTGACAAATCCGTTGACAAGACAACTGAATCGGCGGGCAGAGCCACACCTTGATGGCCGACCCCACGGGCGCCACATTTCTTGACTGCAAATCAACCGATGGGCGCGAGCGGTGCGAACATCCCGACCTACGCACCCTACCCGGCCACCCTGACATCACGGCCTCGGGATGCTTGAGTCCAGGGTTGGAGGCACCACGGGTCGCATCTGGACAACGTGGCCTTTGCATTCGAACCATCTCTCGGTTCTCTGGGCGGGCTCCTGGACCTCCCTGGTCGGTCGCCGCCGGGCCGCCTTTCCATTCCCCTCGCCGCCGCCGACCCGGAGCCGCTCGGGGAGTTGGTCGCCCGATCTGCACCGGTGCAAATGCAATCGGTCCCAGCAAGTGTAAGATCACAACACCTCAACTTGGGTCAAAGCGCCACCGCTGACGGCGGCAAGAGCGGTAGTTCCGTGGGTACGAGAAAGAAGGCGGGCACCCGCGAGCCCTGGCACCTGCTGCATCTCGATCCGACCTCTCACCCCGACGGGCAAGAAGGTTCCGTGCTCGTGCTGCCACCACCGCGAAAAGCACTTCGCCATGCGCTTCCCGTCGTGCTCGAGGGTGTCGTGGGTCCTCTCATCTTGTTCTATCTGGTGCTGGTCTTCACGGGTTTCCGAGGAGCGTTGATCGCGGCGCTCACCTGGTCCTATCTGGCACTGGGCCGGCGGTTGTTCAAGGGTGAGCGGGTATCCATGCTGTTGCTGCTCGGAACGATCCTGATCACGCTGCGCACCGTGATCGCCTTCATCACGGGCAGCGCATTCGTGTACTTCTTCCAACCGACAGCCGGTACCATTTTGATCTCTCTCGTACTGTTCGGCTCGGCCGTCGTGAGGCGACCCTTCACTCAGCGCTTTGCCCACGACTTCTGCCCCATGGACCCGGCGATTCTGCGGCGACCTTTGGTTCATCGATTCTTCATTCGGATCTCGGTCCTGTGGGCGACCGTGCTCATGCTCAACGCGGGGCTCGTGTTCTGGCTTCTCCTTTCTTCGTCGCTCCGCTCCTTCGTCCTCGAGCGCTCCGCCGTGACCTACGGGCTCACGGCTATCGCAATCTTCTTCTCCATCACCCGGTTCATGGCGATGATGCGCCAGGACGGCATCACCGTCGAATGGGCGCGCGCCGATGGGCCTCGCGTCCGCTCTGAATCCTGAGCTAAGAGGAGCTCGCCATGGTGGTCCATCTCGAAGCAAGACCCACGGCGGCGTCGAATCGCGATTTCGCCGAGCTTTCTCGCCTCGTTCGTGACATAGGCCTGCTCACTCCGCGTCGCGGCTACTACGCCATCAAAATCAGCGTGACGATCGCCGCGTTGGGCGCCCTGATCGTCATTGGCCTAGTGATCGGCAACACATGGTGGAACCTGGCCGTCGCGGTGGGCCTGGCTTTCGTTCTGACCCAACTGGGATTCATCGGGCACGATGCAGGACACCGGCAGATCAGTTCGCATCGCAGGAGCAATGACCTGATCGGTCTCGTGCACGCCAATTTGCTGGCCGGCTTCAGCTTTGGGTGGTGGATGGCCAAGCACAATCGGCACCACGCCCACACCAACCGCCAAGACCGGGACCCCGACCTCGCTCCAGGAGCAATCGCCTATACGCCGGGACATGTCGAAGGGCGTGGACAGTTGGGCCGTTTGATGGCACGGGCTCAGGCTGTGACGCTCCTTCCCCTCATGTTTCTCGAGGCGCTCAACATGCACATGGCGAGCGCCGTCGCTCTCGTTCGACGCCGAGACCGCGGCGCGTTCGTGGAGGTGGGCCTGCTGATCGCTCACGCCGCACTCTTCTTCTTGGCGCCCTTCCTGGTTCTCAGCCCAATTCGAGCCGTGACTTTCATCGTGGTCACTCAGTCGCTCTTTGGCTTCTACCTGGGCGCCAGCTTCGTCACCAACCATGTTGGTATGCCAACACTGGTCGGTAACGACGATCTGGGGTTCCTGCGCCGTCAGTTGCTGACCTCACGCAACCTGCGAGGGTCATCCTTCAGCGGATTCGTCTTCGGTGGGCTCGATACCCAGATCGAACATCACCTGTTCCCGACGATGCCTCGGGCGAACCTACGGCGGGCGAGCCACCTCGTTCGCCCGTTCTGTGCCGATCGCCGCATCGACTACGTCGAGCAGAGTCCATGGAGCGCGTACCTCGACGTATTCCGCCACCTCCGCCGGATCGGGCGCACTTCGGTTCCCGTCGCCTGAGGCAGAGGACTTCAACGTCTCGACCGTCTCGACCGATTGGTCCGTGCGACCGATGCGCGGGGACGAATCGCACAGCGCCATCCTCGTCGGCGAATTGCGCCGTTGATCAGGAAATTGGTGGGGCGTTCATGAAACCCCGCTGCCAGGGTGTATGGCGGCGGGGGAGTGGTGTCTCCACAGGTTAAGGAGGGGAGTCTCCACAGCTCCCTGGTAGTGGTCCTGAAGGCACGCTCTAGAGTCGTTCGACTCCTCGATTGTCCACCGGTGTCCACCATTGTCCATCTTCTGGGTCATCCCACGATTGTCCATCCTCTGGGTCATCCCAGGGCGGATCACCGCACGGGTATTCCCTGATCCGGAAATAGAGATCTCGGTGGGGTAGGCGCAACAGCCGTGCGTCGAACATGAGAGCCGGATCACCGTCGATGGGCAGTAGCAGATCGTAGACCGTTTCGTGCGGAAAGCGGTTCTCATCCACCAGTGGATCACCGCCGGCGAGCCACTGGTCCATCCCAATCCGAAGGCTCAACCCATCGTCGTCTCCAAGCAATTTCCGTATGAGAAAGGATCGGGCCCACATCGTAAACTGGCGGCGCTCTGGGCCAGATGCAGACTCACACCACGTTTCAGGTTGGTAGGCCGGAATATATGGGTGTGGGGATTCGATCCGCACGTCAGCCGGGCGACTCAGGACCTCAATGGCCCAAAGTACCGGCCTAGTGTAAGGGTTGCCGCCCATAGGTTGGCCGTCATCATGGAGTCGGGTGTACTTGGCCACACGAACGATCTGAGAGCGTATGTCCTCGCCGGCAATGGCCCATATGCGTTCCATCTGGGCCGGTGTGGCGGTACGGTCTTTGACGGCGCTAATCAGTTCGTCAAGGGTCCAAGATTTCGGACTGAAGTCGCTGAGAGCCGCTTCGAGTTGATCGAGGCGGCGCACTTGACTCTTCGTAGTCATCGCACTGCCTCCTGATCCGCCCTGGTGAATGCATCCACCGTCTCTTGGATTCGTCGTTCCAGTTCATCCTGTCGACGGGCCAACTCGTCCTCCGCCTCGACCCGATGGAACTTGTTGGCGTTGTCGAGGATCAAGGTTGCGGCCCGCAGGCTCACCTTTGGGTCGTCGGAGTTGAGTTCGTTTCGCAGGACGGCTATTGCTCCATCGGTTGCCGAAATGAGTTGACCGCTTATCTGCCCGATCCGTTCCCGCCTTCTGGCCGCTACCGCGGCCCCGAAGCCTGGATCGGCGAGCCGTCGCTGGATGGTCTTGGTCGAGACCCCGACCTGCTCACCTACTTGGCCGTGGGTGCACCCTTCCGCCAAGTAGGCGATGATGAGATCGTCCTGCTCGCTCCGGCCTCCATCGGGTTCGTTTGCTTCTACCTCTGAGTTGACATTCATCTGTCCTACTTTCACTATGCCTCCGGCACTTATTAGGTGGAGGCGGCGGGAGTTAGACAGCGGAGGCAAGCGCAGATTTTGTCCGAAAGCCACTCAGTTGGCCGAACCGATCCGGGCGCCGCTTCGAGACCACCGAGGAGGCGGCCGGGTCCGCCATCCGTCGCTCGACGGTCTTGGTCGAGACTCTCTACCGTCTCGGCGATCATCCGATGCGTCCATCCCGGGCAGAGTCGATCAGCGATCAGCTCGTCCTGGTCGGACAGTTCCTTGTGTTCTGCAGCCATGGCTACTCCTTCGGGTGTTAGCAGACGTTCTCGCGTCTCATCCCTTGGTAGTAGCTCGCCATGACTCGACGGTGCTGCGCACCGACAAGTTCATGCTGAATCTGAGGGGCATCGGATTGCCGGCTCTTCGCGGCGGAGTAGGCAGTAGCCGCTGTCGGGGTGTCCGCGTCGCGGGTGCACGAACTCTTGACCGCCACCGAGGGGCTCAACCTGCACATGTAGGAGGTCAAGCGCACCGGAGGGGGCCTTCGTGGCTAGGTGCACTCCCGGGCGCAGGTGCCTCTCACGCCCGGCGGTGTCACCTGACCCAGGCGCCGCCGGGTACATCCGAGGATAAGAACCACGCCCCCACTTCAAGGCGTAAGCAAGATAACCGCTACAGATAGCCCCCTGACCAGGGAAAACAGCTTGAATATGTCCTTGGAACAGTGCAAAAAAAGGGGGTCCCATAGGACCTGGGAGTCTTTCCCAGAGGCTCCTGCGGCCCTACAGCGTGTCTGTCCTAAAAGCCCAGGTCAGGGCGACAAAATTGGAGCCGTTTTTCGGGCCATCTGGCCCGACCCGACCGAGAGCGGAGAGGGGGTCCCAATCGGTGGCAGTGACGCGCGCCTAGGCCAGCTGACACCGCGGGCATGGAGGAGGACGCCGGGACCCACCCCAACGCGGACAGCGACACCTTCAGCGTCACAGGCGGCCCGATCGCGCTGGCGTCGAGGAGATCGGCCCGGCGTATATTCCGGCCCGGGGAGCCGGAGCGCAGGGCGTCCGGACCGAACTTTGGGGGGCACGACGTGGAGCACGAGACGCTCGTAGATCAGAAGACCGGACGGAAGTGCTACCTCGACTTCCCGTCCGATCTCTCCGACGGCGAGGAGGTGACCTTCATCCTCAACCTCCATGGCGGTGGGTCGGTCGGAGCCTGGCAGCGCGAGTACTTCCCCGCCTATGACTATGTCGATGCCTACCGGCTGGTCATCGCCACCCCATCGGCCGCCACCAAGGAGCCCATCCGCCATTGGGCGGCCGAGGCCGACGATGCGTACCTCGCTGATCTGGTCCAGGCGGTGGTCGAGCGCTTCGGTGCCCGGAACATCGGCTCCTTCTGGCTGGTCGGCCACTCGCAGGGCGGGATGACCTCCAACCGGCTGCTGTCGACGAACCAGTACTTCGCCAATCGCGTGGACGGCTGGTTGAGCCTCTCTGGGGGCCGTCTCGGACTTCCCGCCGAGCGCGCCGCCAACGCCGGTCCTCCCCGCAGCGCGGCGGAGAGGGCCAACATGGAGGAGGTGTTCGCCCGTCGCCGGATCTTCGAGCCGCCACCGCCGCCCACCGCCGACTTCTCGTTCATCTACGCCACCGGCGAGAACGAGATCGCTTCGCTTCCCGAGACCTCTCCTTGGGCCGAGCGCTACGGCGCCGAGGCCAGGGTCGAGATGGCGGACGTCGTCGACACTCAGCCGGGCAAGATCCACGATGGTCGCTTCGACGAGAACCCGACCAAGAGCTGGGGGCGCAAGCCCGCCCCGGGCACGGCTCAGGTGTACGTGTTCCCCAACGCCAAGGACGGCCGGGTCATCGCCGACGTGGTCAGGGTGGACAAAGGCCACACCGAGGGACTGGAGCCCCGGATCACCGAGGAGCTCATCAAGTTGATGGTCTCGGCCCCCGGGGGAAAGCTTCGGACGGGGGAAACCAAGCTTGGCGCCGATACCGTTCCGGGATGATCACTGCGTTTTCGATTACCCCTGTCGGTTCAGGCGAATCCGTCGGCGCCGCCGTAGCCGAGGCGGTCCGCTTGGTGCGGGCCAGCGGACTCCCGAACGAGACAAACGCCATGTTCACGAACGTCGAGGGGGAGTGGGACGAGGTGATGGGACTCATCCACTCCTGCATTGAGGCCGTCTCCGCACAGGCCGGGAGGGTGAGCGTCGTGCTCAAGATCGACCACCGACCCGGAGTGGCCGAGGGCGCTCTGGCCGCGAAGGTCGCCTCAGTCGAAGAGCACCTGGCCCGGGGGTGAGCCTCTCAACCCACGTCGCACGCCAACGGCAGCCGGGGTCGGGCCTGCCATTCCCGTGCCCCGTCCCCCGATCGCCAGTTCTTCGGTGTCACGCCGGATGAGCCGGACTGGAGGATTCGGACGAACGTAAGGTAGAGAAACGACAGCGCCATGGTCCAGCTTCGTCGCTAGATCGTTTTGACGAAAGCCCAGATGAGCGGCCCGGACGGCATTCTCGGCACCCACAGGTTCAAATCCTCCCCCCGCCACCAAGTCGTTCGCAGGTCAGGGCCGATCCGAGAGGGTCGGCCCTTCTGCTGCCCGCGGAGGGAATCCCAATACGGAGACTGCCACCTAGCGACCGAGCTGCGGATTCACGAGAAACTTCTCCCCCGTGGCCTGCTTGCGGTAGCGCGAGAACACCCTCGGATCGAGGACGTCGGCGAGGGAGATTTCGCTGGTGTAGCGACTGGCGAACGTCGTCGTCAGTCCCGCCGCCACGCGGGAACGGAGCTCCCCGAACGATTCGGGACCGATGCTCTGGAGGAACGGGGTGAGCAGCCACCCGCCCACGTTCCAAGCGAAGCCGAAGTTCCTCGTCAAGACCGTCGGGCTGGGGTCGAGGCCTCCGTAGATGTACACCTGCTTACGAACGGTCGACCCGTACCTCGAATACTCCGCGGCCGTGGCTGTGGCCGAGGCGGCCGCTTCCATGGCAGACAGTATCTGACTTGCCAGCTTCCCACCACCGGTGGCGTCGAAGGCGAGTGTGGCGGAGGTCACCGTCAGCGCCTCGGTGAGATCGCTCCTGAAGGATGGGGAGTCGGAGTTGCACACATGAACCGCTCCGATCGACCGCAGCAGTGACTCCTGCTCAGGTTTGCGCACGATGTTCACGAGCGGAATGTTCTCCTCGAGACACAGCTTGACGAGCATCTGCCCCAGGTTCGACGCCGCCGCGGTGTGGACGAGGCCGCTGTGGCCATCACGACGCATCGTCTCGATCATCCCGAGAGCGGTGAGCGGGTTGACGAACGACGACGCCCCTTCCCTCGCCGACGTGCCTTCAGGAAGCAACAGACACGCCGACGCATCGGCCAGCCGGTACTGGGCATACATCGAGCCACCAGCGACGGCGACGGTCCGTCCCAGGAGCGCCTGTGCGTCGGGGGAACCTCCGGTTGCCACGACGGTGCCCGCTCCCTCGTTGCCGACCGGCAACGACCGCCCGACTCGAGCGGCCAGTGCCCGGAGCGCCCCCTCCGCGAGTGGCGCGCTGACCACCGGGTGATCGGGCGTGCCGCCGATCGATGCCGAGTCCATGTCCGCACCGGCGAGCAGCAGCCCCAAGTCGGACGGATTGATCGGCGCCGCCTCCACCCGTAGGAGGACCTGGCCCGAAGTGGGAGTCGGCACAGCCACGTCGATCAACGAGAGTTCGAGCGTGCCTTGCTCGGTCACGAGCGAGCGAAGTTCGAGTGAAATGGACGAAACGGTGTCGGTCATGGTCGGTGCCTTATCTCTCGGTTGTCACACGTCGTACAAGGGTATGGCTCGACCCCCGGGCGAAGCCGCGAGCCGTTCGAGGTCGTCGCCGAGCGCTCATGGAGATGGTTTCGGAAGCATGCTGAGACTTTGGGGGAGAATTCCTGAGGAGCGAATAGGAGCTCTCACCGGTGGCATCCGACCGCGAACAGCCGACACGCAGCGGGAACGAGTCCGATGGACGCACACGTGGCGCGGGCGACAGCGTCCTGTGTGTTCGACGGCGCCGACCACCGTTACCCTTTCCCCGCTTCATCGTTAACGCTCCGGACAAGGTCAAGGAGCCGGCCGATGTCATCGAGCTGGTGGTCGAGGTCATCACCGTTCGGTGTGCCTTGGAAGGTAGCCCGGAGGGTATTCACGCCAGCGTCCCGGTAGAGGCGGAGCCGCTGGCGGACGAGGTCGTCGTTTCCGATCAGGTTGGTGCCAAGTCCGATGGCAGTGGGGACGCGCCTGCGGGCGGCGTCCTTGTCACCAGCCAGCCAAAGGCGCTGAACGGCGCGAACGTCCTCACCGTAACCCTGACGTTCGAAGGCGTTGTTGTAGAAGTTCGTGGCTGCCGATCCCATCGCCCCGAAGGTAAATGCGTAGCCCTCGGCGTGGCGGCGGCCGGCGGCGTCCACGTCGTCGGTGAACTCGACGCCAACCGAGACAGTGAGGTCGATGTCGTCCAGCGCACGGCCGGCCGCCTCGGCGCCCTCGCGGATTGGCCCGAGGAACATTTCGGCGGTTTCGGGGAAGAACGAATTGCCGATCCACCCGTCGGCGAGTTCTCCGGTGAGCCGGAGGTTCGCCGGACCGAGCGAGGCGACGTAGATGGGAATATGGGCAGGCGGCAACAGCGAGCGGATGGGACGCCCTTCACGACCTGGCATTGGCAGCTCGTAGATCTCGCCGTGGTATTCGAGGCGCTCACCGGCCGTGATCAAACGGATGATCTCTATGGTCTCGCGGGTGCGACGCAGTGGTCTATCGAAGCGAACACCGTGCCAACCCTCCATGACCTGAGGTCCGCTGGTTCCGACGCCGAGCACGAACCGACCTCCCGACAAGGAGTGCAGTGAGAGCGCGGACATGGCCAGCATCGCCGGCGAACGGGCGCCGAGCTGCAGGATGCCCGTTGCCAACCGGATGCGGGACGTGCAGGCGGCGAGGTAGGCCAGCGGGGTCAGGGCGTCTGCCGCCCAGAACTCCGGGACCCAGACGGAGTCGACGCCGAGCCGCTCTGCTTGGCGGATCAGCTCGACTCCCTGAGGCGTCAAGGGCATGGCGCCGATACCGACGCGCAGGGTCATTACGGGTCCTCGGCCAGCCGCTTGATTCCCTCGACGGTGGCGCGCATGTTGGTCTCGAACTCCTGGAGGCGGCGAACGACGATCCGCTCCTCCTTTTCGGGCATGGCCGCAATCGCAATCGACAGCCCCGAGGGTGCCGGTCCCATGCGAGTGCCCTGACGGAGCCTGACGCCACCCGGTTCGTGCTCCAGTTCGAACCACCAGGTCGAGGACGGGTTGGCGGGATCCGTGACGGCCCAGCCAAAGGCCCGGGGTGGCTCGTACCGAGTCACGAACGAGGTGGTCTCCCATCCTCCCAGCGCCGCATGGTGGTTGCGGCCCTGGAAGCGGGCTCCGACGCAGGGGACGTCATCGATCCATTCGGCACCGAGGAACTCTGTGGAGAATTGCGCGGGAACGTTGACATCGGCCGCGAGTTGCCAGACGCGCTCGATCGGAGCATCAATGAGGATATCGACCTCGATGGAGGGGCCGTCCTCGTACTTCATCTTTCGGCACGCCTGACGGGTCTGCGCAGCAGTGCGTTCTGAAGGTCATCGCAGGTGGTCTGAGAGATCGGCTCTTTCTCATCGGCGACTATGCAGTGGATATGCCCGGCGGCTCTCCTAGGGAGGCGACACGGGCCCGAGTCCCGTTGGGCTCGCATCCCGTTGCGGCTGGGAGTCACGACCGGATTCCGCGAAATGCCTTGCGCAGCTCATCGACAAAGATCACAGGCTGTTCCATGGCTGCAAAGTGTCCACCGTGTTCGACTTCGTCCCAGTACACGATGTCGGACCACAAGCGTTCGGCCCACGACCTCGGTGCCTTGAAGATCTCCCGGGGAAAGATACTCGCCGCTATCGGAAAATCGATCATCCCGGCGTTGAACGGGCCGGGACCTGCCGGTGCGCACTCCAAGTACAGCCTGATGGACGATGTAATGGTTCCGGTGAACCAATAGAGCGAGACATTGTCCAGCATCTTGTCGAAGCTGAGTGCCTCCTCGGGATTACCAGCATTGTCCGTCCAGGCCTGGAACTTCTCGAAGATCCACGCTGCCAGTCCCACCGGCGAGTCCCCCAACGCGTAACCGAGCGTCTGTGGTCGAGTCGCCTGCTCTCGCCAGTAGCCGTTGTTCACGGTCTGGAACTCGAAGGCCTGCGCCCATGCCTGCTGCTCTTCGGTGCTCATGTGATCCGGCTTCTGCAGCGGCACCACCTGGGGCCAATTGGTGTGAACTGCCCGCAGTCCGGTTGATCTCAGCTTGGCGAGCACGTGAACGACGACCGAGCCCCAGTCTCCACCTTGCGCAACCCATCCGTTGCCGTACCCGAGCCGGTCCATCAACTGAGACCAGGCGTCCGCAATTCGGAGATAGTTCCAGCCCGGTTCGCGTGGTTTGTCCGAGAATCCGAACCCGGGCAGCGAGGGAACGACCACGTGAAACGCGTCCTTGGCCGTGCCGCCGTACCTGACTGGGTCGACGAGGGGTCCGATCAGGTCCAAGAACTCCACGATCGACCCAGGCCAGCCATGAGTCAGAATCAACGGCAGAGCGTCGGCGTGTGGGGACTCGACGTGGATGAAATGGATTCCAAGACCGTCCACCAGCGTCCGAAAATTTCCGAAAGAGTTGATCTGTGCTTCGAAGCGACGCCAGTCGTATTGGTGCAACCAGTACTCGACGAGGCCCCGCGACGCTGACAGCGGCACCCCCTGGCTCCAGTCCGCCACCGGCTCCTTCTCCGGCCACCGGGTGGACCGAAGCCGACTGTGCAAGTCCGTTATGGCCTGTTCTGGGACGTGGACCCGGAAGGGAGCCACCGCCTCGGTTGCCTGCGGCAGAGGGAACTCCCAGGAACCACTGCTCATGGAGAGGAGAGCTGCGGGTACAGAGCGGTGACGTCCCCGAACAGCCGTGATCTGACGGAGCGCGTCGTGTCGTCCGCGAGGACTTCGAGGTACCCGGCGATGATCGCGTCCACGGTCTGACGGGCGATCTCGCGTGGGTCGGCCTTGGGGGTGTCGAAGCGGGCGGCCATGTCGGTGTCGATGTAGGCCACGTGCAGTGCGGTCACCGTCGTTCCCTGGCTCCGGAGCGCGGTACGTAGCGAGTTTGTGGCCGACTAGCGGCGGCTTTAGAGACCTCATAGCCTCTCCCGAGCGGGAGCCCATCGACCGAGCATCTCGTTGCTCTGGGTCACCAGGTGGTCGATCGCGCAGATGTTGCCGGCGGTCCTTGTCCTTCATCAGTTCCTGAATCGCTGGCCCCAAAAGCGCGGAATCACGCACAGCGACGGCGCCGATATCGATCGCAGCTGCCGGATGAAGATCTGTTGGCATCAGGCCCGCGAGTTGCGCAAGTCCCGTCCAAACCAGACGAGCGTCCCGCACGAGTTGGAGCATGACGAACTGCGCGAGCACACTCCATCGCTGCCGCTTTCGACGTTCGACCGCCTCGTTCACGAGCGCGACCGTGAGCACGACGGTGATCACACTTGCCGTCAGCCCAGCGAGAAGGGCGTGGCGACCCCAGAACTGGGACTCGAACTCGTCCGACACGATGCCAGCGACGAGGGCGAGTAGCCCCACTATGGCAACGATCCGGGTCTCGCGCAGATATGAGTCGATCGACTCCGAACGAAGTGGACCTTCATCGTGACGGGCCATCACTCTCGACCTCTACTCCTTCGAAACGTGGGTGTCGGCTGTCGCCAGCTCAGACTGCATCGAACTCTCGAATGGAAACCGCATCTCCACCCTGGAGCCAGCTAAGTCGGATTGTGCTCTTTCAACGCGGTAGCAACTCGAGTCAATATCTGTGCTGAGAGATCAGGATCGTCAACCGCACGGGCGATGGATATCGCTCCGACAAGAGTGCTGAGGAGAAGTGCCGCCTTGCAGTCAGCGCTCTCAGGGTCGGGGTCTTCGACGAGTTCGGCGAGCACAGAGAGGCATTGCTCCACCTGGTCGGTATAGGCCGCTCGGGCGGAGCCACCGTTACGGGCGACGTCCGCGGCCATGCCGGCGACCCCGCAACCGGACTCGGGATGGTCACGGTGCTGCGCGCTGAGGTATCCATTGACGAGCCGGGTGTATCCCCGCCGACCCCCCAGTTGGCCGGACTGGACCGTCCATGCGCTGCCCTCGGCCATGGCTCTCTGCGTCGCTTCGGCCACGAGCTGCTCCCGCGAATCGAAGTGCCGGTAGAAGCCGCCGTTGGTCAGTCCCGCCTCGCTCATGAGCTCGGCGACTGTGAGTCTGTCCATGCCGTCGCGGCGGATCCGTGCTGCAGCGACTTCGAGGATGCGGTCATGGCTCGCCGCCTTTGCCGCTTGAGACGTGCCCACAGTCGATCCTCCAGCTCCACCTTGGTCCCCTTGACCAACAAGAGTATATCTGTCATCCTCATTTCGCATGTGGAGGATGGAGATCCTCCTAAATCGATGAGTGAGAAAGACGAATCCATGACCGCTGTGGACGCTGCCCAAACCCGAGCTGATCTTTCGATCGAGGTGTACACCCTGGGCGCCGCGGTCGTGGTGGAAGACCATGCCCTCGACGTCTCCATCCCGTGATCGCGATGGCCATGTCCATGGCCGAGGCCACCAGCTCGGTGCGCATGTGCTCGGCCATGGCGAAGCCGACGATGCGACGAGAGCCGATGTCCTCGACGTCGGCCACGTAGAGCCAGCCTTCATCGGTCGGGACATAGGTGATGTCCCCACAGGACCGCTGGCCCGGTGCACCGACGGAGAAGTCCCGCTTGACCAGGTCGGGTAGCGGCGGGGCGCTGACGTCGGGGATGGTGGTGCGACACTTCTTCCGCCGGCCGTCTTGGGCGTAGAGGCCGTAGAGGGCCATCAAGCGCTCGACGCGCTTGTGGTTGACGCAGTGGCCCCGGCGAGCGAGCTCGTCGGTCATGCGCGGGCTCCCATAGGTGTCGTCGTGGCCGTCGTGGATCTCGTAGATCTCGTTGACCAAGGTGGCCTCGTCCCAGTCAGCCTCGGTCGGCCCGGCCGAGCGCTCGGTCCAGTCGTAATAGGCCGACGCCGAGACTCCGGCCACCGCACAGGCAGTTGCGACAGGGAAGAGCTCGGCCTTCCGGGCATCGATCCAGCGGTAGCGGCTCACCGGTCCGACTCCCTCACCCAAAAGGCCGTTGCTTTTTTCAGCAGGTCCCGCTCGATGGTCAGGCGCTTGACCTCCCGGCGCAGCCTGGCGTTCTCCTCGCGGATCTCGGTCGTCGTCCCCTCGCGCTCCCGCGGTCGATGCGTTCCTGGCGCACCCAGTTGCCGAGCGTCTGCTCGACGACGCCCAGCTCTCGGGCCACGTCCGCGATCGTGCGGTGCTGGTCGATGACCAGGGACGCCGCGTCTCGGCGGAACTCCTTTGGATACCTACCCCGGCGCTTGGCCGATTCGGGCTGCTTCTCTGTCACCGTTGGCATGACTACCTCCTATTCGAGGTGTCCGGCCAACGGGGGGATGGTTACCCCTCGGTACCGTGCCGCCCTGGATCACTACGCCAACGTCGTCCTGCCATTGAGGGCCAATGCTGGCGGATAATCGTGCCATACGGACCCGCCAAAATGCGCCACCCGGCGTACTGCGAGAGCCGGTGTGTTGGACGGGGCGCCGTTGGGCCAATGGTGAGTGGGTCAAAGTGTGGTCGTATGAGGGGCACGCTGACGAACTACCGCACTGCTCTCGCCCATAGACGATTTCATCAAAGTTGAGTAGAGATCCTCGGAACGGGGTGGGCTGCCAGACCTAACCATTCGCGTGCGGTATGTACATCAATGTCGGTTCAATGACTTCCGCAACGTCGTTGAAGTCATCCACGGCTCCCGTCAAAGCTAACCTACCGGGCGATGTCACTTCCTGTTCTACGGCACCGTCAAGCTCCCTTAGCCGATTGTGAAGTTTCGCTAGTCCAGCCTTGACTGCGTGTTCCTGGACATCGGTGAGTGTCATTGCCATCTCAAAAGATTACTCCCCGGTCGAGGGGCGAGCGCGGGCCGCGGGCCGAAAGGTAGATCCCGCGACCGGCTCCGCCATTCAAGGGTCAACAGGAATCGGGATCATTCAAGGGTTGCCTCTCCCAGACACTTCCTCACAAAGGCCAGTGGCGGAGTTTGTCACGTCTCCTACGAGCATGCGCCGAAGCCAACCAACCGCACTAGAGACGAAGGTCCCTCCGGTCTGAACTGAGAGTCCCCTTTGCGAGTCTGCAGGCTTTGGTGGGCTCGGTTAGCCGGGATGTCTGGCACCATGAGGGCCTGCCCCAGTCGGGCCGCACGGGGGCACCCGGTCCCGGCGTATGGGGAGTGCATCCAGGAGATTGGGTG
>CAWITA010000017.1:0-75805 GCA_963838835.1 uncultured Acidimicrobiaceae bacterium | reverse complement strand
GTCATGCCCTTGGTTTCTTCCGCATTGCCGAGGATGAAGTTGACGGCCTGCTCATCACTTTGAATCGCGCCCTTGCCCGTCCAGTCGTGGCCCAGTTGCGTGAAGTCGCGGTTCCAGTCAAAGGCCTCGTCGTGGAAGGGCTTCAGACTCTTCTTGGTCGCGACTTCGGCCATCTTCTCAGCCAGTGCGCGAAAAATGTCCCAATCGGTCTTGCTCTCGAACAACGGCTCGCAGGCCTTGCCGAAGGGATGAATGTAGCTGTGGCAGTCGGTGGAGTTGATGTCTACCTTCTCGTAGTAGCTGGCCGCGGGCAGCACCACGTCGGAGTACAGCGCCGTGGTGTCCATGCGGTAGTTGATATCGACGATCAGGTCGAGATCTTTCCAGAGTGACGATTCCAGAATCTCGTTGCCTTTGGCCTGGTTCAGGTAGTTTGCGCGCCACACGATGAACGCGCGCGGCTTTTTGCCGTCCTTCGGCCAGAGCGGCATCCATCCGTTCTTGACCGATTCCTGGATGTACCACTCAATCGGCTTTCCGTTGTAGAGGTGCGGATCTTTGTTGGTGGAATGGACGTAGCTCCACAGCGTAGTGTTCTGGAAGCGTTGCTTCTTACGGGTTTCGGGGAAGGCAAGCTTGAAGAAGCCCTGCTCCGGCCAGAGGCGTTCCTGCCCGACATAGTGATTGAATCCACCGCCGTTTTTGCCGGTATTCCCAGTTAAGGCTACCAACAGGATGAGCGAACGGTTGCTCAGATCGTTGTGGAACCAATGGTTGGTTCCTGCGCCGTGGATGATCATCGCCGGCTTGCGCGTGCCCAGTTCCTTGGCAAAGAGTTCGATCTCATGGGCAGGAAGGCCGGTGCGCGCGGCGACTTTGTCCACTGTGTATCCGGAGATTTCTTTCTTCAGAAGATCGAAGACCGTCGTGACTTCGGCGGTCTTGCCATCGGCGAGTTGCACGTGAAAGGTGCCCGTCAGCGCAGGATCCGCACCATTGAGTTGGATAGTCTTTTGCTCCGACCCCATCGAACCCGGCGTAGGAACGGTGCGCTGCTGCTTCGTGTCCCAGAAATAGAAGATGTCTTCCTTGCCGCCGTTCTTGAGGTCGGACTCACGGAGGAAGCGGTTCGTGCCCGAAAGCACGAGCAGGGGCATGTCGGTTTGTTCTTTCACGTACGGCGCATCGATGAGGTTTTGATCGATGAGCAGCTTGGCCGCGCCCAGCGCGAGAATGCCGTCGGTGCCGGGATTGATGCGGAAATACAGATCGGCATGTGTCGCGCTTGCGTTGTAGTCGGGAGAGATGCATACGATCTTGGCCCCGTTGTAACGAGCTTCGTAGGCGAAATGCGCGTCGGGGATGCGGGTCTGCGAGATGTTCGACCCCCAGAGCACGATGTATTTCGAGTTGAACCAGTCAGCGCATTCGCACGCCTCGGTCTGAACACCCCAAGTCAGGGGTTCTCCGGGCGGCAGGTCGCAATACCAGTCGTAGAAAGAAAGGAAGACACCGCCAATGTAGTGCGCAAGGCGGGAACCGGCGCAGAAACTGACCGGGCTCATTGCGGGAATGACGCTGAAGAAGGAATTGGTATCCGGGCCGTAGTTGTAGATGTTGTCGAGCAGTTTTTCGGCGACGAGCGTAAGCGCCTCATCCCAGGTGGCGCGGCGCCACTTGCCTTCGCCGCGTTCTCCGGTGCGAATGAGTGGATAGCGCAGGCGCTGCGGGCTGTATACATACTCGGTGAAGCAGCCGCCCTTCTGGCAGCCGCGGGGGTTGTAGTCGGGAAGTTCGGTATTGATTCGGGGATAGTCGGCGGCCTGCTCTTCCCGGACCATCACGCCATTGCGCACGTACACCTTCCACGAACAGGAACCCGTACAGTTCGCGGAATGTGTAGAACGAACCACTTTGTCCCATGTCCAGATCTTCCGGTAGAAGTCCTCCCATCCGCGATAGGGATAACTGCGCAGAGGATCAAAGTCTCCCGTCAACGTAGTCAAGACAGGCTTCTCTTTGCGCGAGCAACCGGGTAAGGCGAGGGTGGCGGCCGTCATGGCGGCGGTCTGAATGAAGTTGCGCCGCGTGAAAGGTTTCTGAGGTTTGTTCTTGTCGCTCATGGCTTGCCTGCCGGAGGAGTTCCTGAAGTTGCGTTCTGCGCCATCGCTTTCTGACCTTTTGCTTCTCCGAGTGTCCGCAAATAAGCGAGCACGTCGGCGATGTCCTGATCGCTGAACGCCGGCGCCTCGGTACGCTGGAAGGCAGGCATCGCGGTTCCGATGCGGCCGTTCCGGATGGTGCGGATGATGAATCCGTCGGTGGCAGCTTGTTGGAATACCGGATTGCCCACCTCGGGCGCCATTCCACCGCGGCCATTCATGCCGTGGCAACCAGCGCAGTTTCTCAGGAAAAGAGAAAGACCGTTGCTGGCGTCCCCGTGATGCGTCAGCGCCGTCATCGCGGGAGTTGCCGGAGCGCCCGCGCGGAGATACTCGATCACTCCCGTGATTTCTTCGGGAAGCAATCCGCCCGCATGCAGACCCCAAGCCGGCATCTGCGTGCCGGGACGTCCTTGCTCGATGTTGCTTTGGAAATACTCGGGAGTTGCGGTTGAGATCAAAGAGACGCCGCGAATCGCCGGAATAAAGCGGTTGAATTTCTTGTCCCACCGAGTGTAGGTGCCGTTGCCGTGGCAGGCAGTGCAGTACTGCCCGTAAACCTGCTCTCCGGTCAGGGGCACGGGATGGAGCGCGCGGTATTTCTGCTCGATCTTGTCGGGCGCGAGATAGCTTTCCGGCACATCACGCTTCCACTGCGAGAGCATGTACGCGGTCAACGCCAGCGCTTCCGTCCGTGTGACGGTTGGATTGCGCATCAGGCTGTCGGGAACCACTCCGCCGGGATCGCGAAAGTGCGCATTCTGCCAACCCCAGGTGGTGTGCGGCGGCTTCAGGTTCGTCATGATGAGCTGGTGCTTGGTCTTCGCGCCTTCATTGTCGAGGGCTGGACCGAGCGCCCCGCCGCGTCCTCCAAGCTTGTGGCAGGACCCGCAACTTTTCTCCCGATAGAGCTTCATGCCCGCAGTGAGCAGCGGAATCTGATCGGGCGGCAGTTTCTCCGCGTCGTGACAGGTGACGCAGGTCGACTCAGTCATCTCCGGAGGCAGCAGCGGGTAGTCCCAGAACACGTCTTCGGCCTTGGCTTCGTTGAACGTCATGGCCGCGCCCTGCCCGTGGTGACATACCGTGCAGCCGAAGCGATCCACGGGATGCTTGTCGAGGATATGACCGGGATGGGTACGATGCGGCTGTGGGACATCCGTCATGCGCGGATCGTCGACGCCGTTATGGCAGGTGACGCAGCGATCCACCGTGCCGAGCGCGGGGATGCTGGCCTGCTTCATCTCCACGCGGAACTTGGCGAGCAGTTCTCGGCCGCGATCGTCGGTGGCTTTCTCGCGAAGAATGTTGCGGTACTCCTGTTGCACGGTCCGCCACTGCGCCAGATAGTTTTCGCGTACCGCTGCGCCCACCAGATAGACGATGGTGACGACGCTCGCCACCAGCAGGAGCCAGCGATAAATCCGGGATGGGTCTTTCATCGCATTCTCCTCAGTGCACCGGCCATTGCGAGGGCCACCAGTAAAAGTGCCAGTTGGGCCCGCGATGGACCGTCGCAAAGTAGGTCAGCAGAGTGAACCCGACCAGAAAACAGGTGAATAACGAGACTGCTGCCAGGCGCACCGAATCTTTGCGCTTCAGAATGAAGAGCGACCAGGCAGCAAAGATCAGGACAAACAGCGAACCGGGGTTAATCGCGATGATCCAGAGCTGGTGAATGTTGGGGAACCAGTTTCGCAGCCAACCGTAGTTGACCGTAAAGGCGAGCATGCCGACGGTCACGGCACAAGCAAAGAACAAGGATTGCCAGAACACCGAGCGCTCGTGGCTGGTGCCGAACCACGTGCCTTCGCCTCCAGGACGGCGATCCAGAAACGGAATCAGCGCAAGTCCGACTAGGACGATCATGGGAATCAACATGCCTCCCATGAACGCCGAATAGGAGACCAGTTCCTGAAGCCCCAGGAAGTACCAAGGCGCCTTCGCCGGATTTTCCGGAATGGCTGCGTTCGCTAGTTCTTTCAGCGGCGCATCGCTATAGAAAGCCAGGATCAGCGTGACCGCCACCGTCACCATGAAGACGGAGAGTTCCGCCCAGAATAAGTGCGGCCAACTCATCACCGTGTTCTCGGGCCCGCGATTAACCGGTGGACGCTTGCCTTTCACCAACGCCATCAGGCCATAGGTTTTCGTGGCCAGCGGCTGGAATACCGGGCGCCTTTCTCCGCCCCACTCGGCCAGTCCGCCGGGCGGATCCTCGGGCTTGGCGAGGCCGCCATCTTTGCGGATACGCCAGAAGTGCACACCGAGCAACGTAACCAGTGCGAGCGGAAGAACGAAGACATGCAGAACGTAGAAACGAATCAGCGCGTCCTGCCCGACGTAGTTCGCGCCCAGCAGGAGTCGCTTCTGGAAGCCGCCCGGGTCAAAGAACTTCGTAATGCCGATTGCGTCGGTCAGTTCGCGCGGAGAGTTGGCGATGTTCGAGCCGATCGTAATCGCCCAGTACGCCAGTTGATCCCAAGGCAGTAGGTAGCCGGTGAAGCTCAGCGCCAGAGTGATCACTAGCAGCCCCAGCCCGATCAGCCAGTTGAATTCGCGCGGCTTCTTGTAACTCGCGGTAAAGAAGACCCGCGCCATGTGCAGCAGGACCACCAGCACCATCAACTGCGCCGACCAGCGATGAATATTGCGGATGAAGCGTCCCGTGGAAACCGTGAAGTGAATATCTTTGATCGATTGATAGGCAAGGTCGGTCGAGGGCTTGTAGTAGACCATCAGCAGAACGCCGGTGATGAGGGTGATCAGGAAACTGGCCGTGGCCACCAAGCCGAGTCCGAAGGTAAGCGTAGGTTTAAGCGTGCGCACGTGGACCCGGACGCTGTGGATGTGCAGAAAAAGGTTATGAAATGTGGCCTGCGATTCTTCGCGCTCCGATTCGGGCTCTTTCCCCAGGCGGAAGCAGGAGTCCTTCACCGTCTGGGGGAGTTCGCGCAGGTTGTGCAGAAATTCTTTGGTTGCGGTCTCTGCCACGGTGTGCCTCCTACACGCGGTAGCGCGTGCCCTCCGGGACTTCGTTGTCAGCGTTGACGACCAAGTCGCCGTTGGCCGCGCGGCTGACTTCGAGCCAGGGCAGCGGGCGCGGCGCCGGCCCACCCACCACGTTGCCCTTGCTGTTAAAACGGGAACCGTGGCAAGGGCAAGCAAACCCATCCTTTGATCGCGCCACGGTGCAGCCCAGGTGCGTGCACGTGCTCGAAATCGCGTAGAAGCCTTCGTCGTCGCGAAAGAGCACGAGGTTCTGCTCGGCAAAGAGAGTTTCACTTCCAGCGGAAAACTGCTCCGGCGGCCCGAGTTTGAAACGACGCACAGGTCCGGGCAGCACCGCCGGGTTCGGCAGGCGGAGCAAACCGACAGCCGCTGTGCCCATTGCGGCAAAGAAGCTTCCCAGCGACGCCAAGCTCAAAAAGCTGCGCCGGCTAACACGGGGTGGATCTAGACGGGACATGGCTTCCACTCCTTGGCAAAACTGAACTGTTCCATGGTGATGGCGGTGGTTGGACAGCGCTGCGCACACAATCCGCAGCGGATGCAGCGTTCTTCATCCTTGATGATGGCGGAGAGATCGGTAGGATCGAGGTTCAACTCGCGCGTGGCGGTCTCAAGTTCGGGTGTAAGTGTTAAACGGTCGAAGGTCACCAGCTTCAGACATACAGTGGGGCAGACATCCACGCAGCCGCCGCACAAAATGCAACGTTCTCCGTCGAAGATGGTGTTGATGCCGCAATCGAGGCAGCGGCCGGCTTCGGCGCACGCCTGTTCCTCGTTGTATCCGATCTCGACGAGTGCGGTCGGACGCTTCAGGCGTTCTTCCGCGGAGCGTGTAGGAATGTGCAGCCGTGCCCGCCGCTCGTAATGTTTTTCGCGGCGATAGTGCTCGATGGGGAAATGGCACTGGACTTCTTCGGGCGCGATTTCCCTACCGCGTAGGTAACGATAGACCGAACGAGCCGCCTGCTTGCCACTGGCAATGGCATGGATCATGAGCCGGGGTCCGTAGGCAATGTCGCCCGCGATGAATATGCTAGGCGCTGAAGTCGCACAGGTCACCGGGTCGTTGACGATCTGCTGCGGCGAGCGCATCTCGATCCCATCGCGTTGCGCATCGATAAAACTGAGGTCCGCCGACTGCCCGACTGAAAGGAGGACCGTGTCAGCTTCGATTTCAGTTGTCGTCGACTCATCGAACTTCGGCGCAAAGCGTTTGTTCTCGTCATACACTTGCGTGCATCGCGCGAACTTCACGCCACGCACAAATCTCTGTCCGTTCCTCTCCTCGACCAGAACCTCTCTCGGCCCCCAACCGTTGTGGCGGCTCACGCCCTCTTCCTGGCCCTCCAGGATTTCCACCGTGTCGGCAGGCATCTCTTCGAGAGATTCCAGGCAGACCAGATTCACCTGCCGCACTCCCGCCATACGGGCCGCCGTGCGCGACACGTCATATTCTTCCTGCCGCAGGACCGTCCGGGCGACGTCGTAAGCAACATTGCCGCCGCCGATCACAACAACCCGCTGTCCCAGCGAAACTTCTTTGCCCAGTGACACATCGCGCAGGAAGTCCACTCCACCCATCACACCAATAGCGTCGGCGTTGGGAATGGGGAGCGCCCGCGAGCGCTTCGCGCCACAGGCGATGATGACGGCGGCAAAGTCGCGCCTAAGATCTACAAAGCTGACATCCTTCCCGACCTGTGTGCTGCAACGGATTTCGACGCCAAGGGACTGAATTACCGCGACCTCTGCCCGGATCAATTCCCGCGGCAGGCGATATCCGGGGACACCGGTGTACAGCATTCCGGCAGGCTGCGGTTCCATCTCAAAGATCGTGGGGCGGAATCCCATCAGGGCGAGATCGTGTCCGGCAGCCAGCCCCGCTGGCCCTGAGCCGATGATCGCGACTCGTTCCCCGGTGGGTTTGGGAAAGCTGGCATTCGCAAGGAACTCAAGCACGTGGCTGAGTTCTTCAATATCGTCACACTGGCGCGTTTCCGTCTTGTTCTTCAGGTAGGGGAACAGTTCGCGCCCAGCATCCCTGCGGGCATCGCTTCCGAACTTCTCACAGACAAACCGCTTCAGGGCCCGGATCGAGATCGGCTGATCGATGGTTCCCCTACGGCAGGCCGCTTCGCATGGCGCACCACAAATGCGGCCGCAAAGGGACGCTAAAGGATTGGGCCCACGAGCAATCAGGTACGCCTGTTCGTAATCCCCCGCTGCAATTGCCCGCACATATCCGCGAGCGTCGGTATGAACTGGACAGGCATACTGGCACTTGATCTGTTCGCGCCAGTACCCGTTGTCCGCCACTCGGACGCTGTAGCGTGGTTCGTCCACGGTTCTCACCTAGAACACACCGACTGCCAACTTTATGTGCAGAAGTTGCCGCTGGCTGTGACCTAAGTCACGGTCAGAAATACTTGGAGTTGATTGGCATGAATGACGCCAGCGGGGGAATCAGTTCTTTCGCGTTTGGTCGAAGCAACTGTTCCCTGCCACTTGCGCGCCTTCATCTTGGCCCTGCCACGATCCTGATGTCTCTGCGGTCCGCCATCTCCTCTGCGATGGCCGATTTGTCGGCGTCAGACAACATCCGGACTGCCAAAGGAAACACAAGTTGGTCCTCGAAGCGAATGTGTTCCTTGTACATCGACGCAAGACTCGCAACAGCTTTGCGAAATTCCGCAACCTCAGGACTGGAGAGACTTCCCGCAGCGAGATACTGTGCTCCCAGGCGTGCCACCCTTGCGTGCAACGGGGCTGCCCACCGATGCTCCTCCTCCAGTTGCTCCAGTCGTGAGAAGGCGGACTGAACTTCTGGATGCTGGATCTGACGCAACCGGGGAAACAACGACTCCTCCTCGTCAGCTGTGTGCTTCGGCGCGGCTTGCTCGAAGTAGCGCAAGGCGGACTCCAGCGCTCGGCTAGTTTCCCCCGTAGGAGAACTATCTATCGTTTGTGCCACCGCCTCCAAGCGTGCCGAGGAACATCTCAACGCGGCGGTGGCAGTCCGAAAGCAGGCCGGTGGGATCCGTGAAGTTGTGAGCCTTGGCTCCGATTTGAACAGGCATGTTCTCAGCCTCCTGACCGCGCGGGCTGCGATAAAGGTAGCGAATAAATTCACTGCAAACAGTGTAACAGCTGTCATTTCTGTAAGCGCGGATACAGGAAGCCACGACCACGCCCAACGAGCGAATCCCTGGTAAGCCAGAATTTCAGAACTGACGCGCAGCAGGCATCCGACCGTCAGAGTCAGCATCGCGAGAAACATAAGCTTGGTGCTGAAGAGCAATCGCATTCCGGAAAATGCCGGGAGCACTCGCTGACCCACCGCAAATACCATCATCGCCAAGAAGCCAACGGTAAGCGCGTGACGGGAAGCTCCCCAAATTCCATGCGAGTTGGCGACCGAGGAGGCCCAGATGCCGAGGGATGCGGCAATTAGCGCCCACCCATACGCCAATCTCACAAAAACCGGGAAGCTCGCGTGCACACCCTTGATTTTGGCTGGACGCGGAGGCAACTCGAAGAGTCTGAGCGCATACACGGCGGTGACTATCCCCGCGAACAGGAGGAACGCTGCCGTTACCATCAAGCCGCCAAGTGCTGTCAGGACTCCCGTGGAATTTAGTCCGACGGCCGACAACAAAACACGACCGTGAATAGGCCGCAATCCCAGAAATACCGGAAGCCACTTCGCGCTGAATCCCCAGACGAACACGACGAGGAATCCCCAGGTCTGGAGCACGAGGAAGCGCTGGTCGAAATCCGGCGGCAGTTCTGGGGACGTGCCCCGCGAAGCGAGAAACAAGGTAGCTCCGAAGTTGATGAGCAGTGTGAGCAGCAGACCCACCGATCCAGTGATCACCACCAACACCCATTCGTCCAGCTTTTCCTTGCCGGAGTCTTGAGGACGGTGGCCAGAAACGGTGCGAAAGAAAATCGCAAACGCAGCCACTTCGAGTGTCGCCGAGAGCGGAAGAAGCACTCGCCAGTGCCACTGGTAGACGCTGGTCAGCCAGCGCAGCGTGACACCGGAGGTCCATAGCGCCCAGGACGACCACACTGTCGATAGCGCAAACGACTTCATCCTGCGCAATCTTGGGTATGGAATAGAAACCGATACCGAGGATAAATGTGCCAATCCAGCCAAAGATCTGCGCGTGGCCGTGCGCCTGAATCCATGCCGGAGACACGGAATCCGCCGAACGACGGCTACTGATCGCCATCAGGTTCCAGACACCGAGGAAAGTCCCCGGGAGCAGCATGAATACGAGGCCGGTGCTGATGTAGAGCATCAGCAGGCGGGACAACGAGCTCTCGTGGGCCGCGGTGATATCGAAAATTTCCAGCGGTGTAAGCGGCCGGCCAGCCTCTTTCTCAATACGCGTTGCTAAGGCCGACATGGCTCGAATCTCCGGTTAATGCGCCTTTTCCATCGCGATCGCTCGCGGAAACAGAATGTTGTTTTCCAGATGAATGTGCTGGTGCAGATCGGCTTCGAAGTCCGCCAGGCTTTGTACAAGGTCTGGAAGCTGATGCAGGCATCGCCCGGCGGCGTGTAACCGACGCTTGCCTGACGCATCGCGCGCAAGGCGTTCCCTGCGGAGTCGTGCTCGTGCTCCATCATCGAAACCGGGTTTTGCACGCTGCCGAAAGGCGGCGGCAGCACCGGCTCATTCTGGATGACCGCCTCCTCCATCCTTACGATGTAAGGGAACAGCACCATCTCTTCCTTCATCATGTGCATGGTCAGTTCCTGTGCCAGCCCCGCGAAGGTTGTGCGGATCTCCACCAGTTCAGGATGGTTTTGGCCATGCACAGAGCAGACCTTGACGAACAAAGGACCGAGGCGGGCAATCTCCTCGCGCGTGTACTTGTGATGAGTACTCTTGATGTGCGCAACCAGATCGCCGAGCATCTCCTTTTGCCAGTCATGGACCTTCTGTTCCGCTCGCGTTGCCTGCTCGGCCATTTCGAGGGAATCCAGTACCTGATCCACCGGCAGATTGGCCGCGTGGCAGGCTTGTTCCAACGACTGATTTCCGCCACAACAGTAGTCGATGCCCAGCTTCTCAAAAACTCGGGTTGCGGCAGGGTTTTCCAGGGCCAATTCCCGTACGGTTTTTTCGGTGGTCATGCTCATCGCATCCTCCTCGGCAGCGCATCTCCACATCCTTGTGGTGCGCTTGACTTTGAAGTTAGAGGAATATCGGTAGCGTGCCGATGACTTTTGTCACGGCGACCGCAAGAAGACGTCAGACTTGGGGTTGGGAGGTCTCGGAGGAGCTATTCGGCAGACCGGAGTTCAGCTTCTAAAGCCTTCAGATCGAGAATGATCACGCTGCGTCCATCGATCCTTACCAATCCTTCGGATTGGAAGCGGGAAAGATTGCGGGAAATCAGCTCGCGGACGGTCCCGATCTGCGATGCCAATTCCTGGTTGCTGACCGGCAAAGTGACTTCCACTCCGTCAGCCGCGTGCTTGCCTTCAGTTCGGGCGAGGCGCAACAGGAACGAAGCCAGCCGGTGCCGCACGGTGGTAAACGAAAGCTCCTCGATGATTCCCACCAGCCGCCGCAGCCGAGCACCGACCACGCGCAGCACCTTGAGCGCAACTTGAGGATGAGCCAGGCAGAGTGCCTGAAAGTCTTGTTTACTGACAAACAGAAGTGTGGCGTCGTCGACCGCGGTCACCGAGGCCGGGTAGTTTCCCCCATCGAAGACCGGCAGCTCTGCGATGGAGCTGCCCGGCCCATCGATACTGAGAACCTGTTCACGTCCACTGGCGGAACTTTTGAAGATGCGGACGTGTCCGGACTCGACGACATACAGTCCCGCGCACGGCTCGCCCTCGCCGAAAACGGTTTCGCCCGGAGAAAAACGGCGAGGCACCGCACGCTGGGCCAGGAAAGCTAGTTCCGATTCCGTGAGCCCAGAGAAGATCTGGACCTTCGCCAGCGTCTGAGCGTGGTCAACCTTGATTTCCGCCACGGTGGCTATTGTACAGACGCGAGGCGGCGGACAAGGACCGGGGGGAACCGGGCAGGCGGCTTATCGCACGCCGAGCGGAACGGCGCCGCCAGCATCTTATTGCGGCTCGTCTTCGCCACACCCAGCGCGCCCCAGACGGCGCATCTCCGCCAGCGCGCCGCGCCCGGCCTGCTCGACACCCCTGAGGGCATCGCGATCCTCGGCCATCGCGTCGGGGAGCTGGTGCCTGACAGCGCCGACTTGCAGCACCATCACGCTGACGGCGTGCGCGACGATGTCGTGCAGCTCGCCTCGCGACCGCGCGCCCGCTCCTCGGCCACGGCGACGCGTGTCGCTGCATCCCGCTCCTGCTCGGCCTGTGTCGCATGTGACTCCGCCACCTCGGCCTGCTCGGCCCGCGTGGACGGCAAGGCCTGCAACCCAGGCGACGGCGAAGTCGACGGGAATGAAGACGAGCTGGTCGACCGAGTGTCCGGGGATGTTGTAGACGAGGGTCGCCGTAGCGCCGACCACGATCGCCAGTCCGAGGCCGGCCCGCCGGACGTCCCGAAGGTTCCCGAGCAGGAATGCGGTCGCGAGCCCGATCAGGAAGAGGGACTCGGGGTACGGGATCAACAGCGGGTCGACGAACGAGATTCCCGCGGCCAAAAGCCAGTACGCCGCCGGTCCGGCAAACGGAAACCATCGCCGGCGAACACGGTAGCACCAGGATCGCGAGCGGGGATGCAGAACCACAGCGTCGTTGTCGGGGCTCCGGACGAGCCGCGTCCGAGCACCACGTCAAGGATCGCCACGATCGCCAGCAGCGCGATCAGCAGGTCGAACCAGTACGTGCGGGCGAGATGTTCGATTCGGCTCACGCGCTGAACGTACTCCGCTCCCTCCGTTCCCGCCTCCTACCTACGTAGGAGTCGAAATCGTCGGATGGTAGGAGCCGCAACACAGCCTCCCGACGATGCCGATCTCGCGATCGCACCTTAGGTTCGCCATATGGCACAACGAGGGTCGACGAAAGGAAGAACAATGATCGAGAAAAACCACCTGACCAAGCGCTACGGCAAGACCGTGGCAGTCGATCAACCAGTACCGCTGGCCCAAAGACCACGGGCATTCACCTGGGCACGAATCGTTGCCCTGCTGGTGACCATCGTCCTATTGACGGGACTTACCTACATGGGAGTCTCGTCCAGCCCGGAAACGGTCTCGGTGCCCGCCGGAGCCAAGGCCGGCGACCTGACCATGCACGTGTGCACTTACGCGACCGAGAAGGGTGCGATGCCCGCGGACTGCGGCACGTTGGTCGTGCCGGAGAACCGAGCGAGCTCGAAGTCGCGGCTGATCGCGCTGCCAGTGACCCGGATCCTGGCTCGCTCATCCCACCCCTTGGCGCCAATCTTCCATCTCAACGGCGGCCCGGGCGAGACCAACATGACGTTTCCCCAAGCGAACCGCCTGGCCGCCCAGCACGATGTCGTCATGGTCGGCTACCGCGGCGTCGACGGCTCTTCGGTGCTGAACTGTCCCGAGGTGACGGCGGCGCTGGAGAACTCAGACTACCTCACCAAAGCGTCGCTGAGCGCGTACTCCCAGGCCTTCGCCTCGTGCGCGCAGCGGCTTGAGCGATCCGGCGTTGACCTCGCTGGCTACACGCTGGCGGAGCAGGCCGACGACATCGAGGCCGCTCGCGTCGCGATCGGCTACAAGCGCATCGACCTGCTCAGCGAGAGCGCCGGGACTCGTCTCGCGATGATCTACCAGTGGCGGTACCCGAACAGTGTCGACCGCTCGGTGATGATCGGGGTCAACCCGCCCGGGAACTTCATTTACAGCGGAGCCGAGATCGATCAAGGGATCGAGCGTTATTCGGCGCTGTGCGCGGAGCAGCCTGCCTGCCGCGCCCGCACCGGCAACCTCGCCGCGAGCATGCAGCACACGGCGGCACACATGCCGAGCAGTTGGTTACTCCCTGCCGATCAAGCCGGGCAACGCCCTGGTCGGGACGTTCCTCGGGCTCACGGAGGCGACCTCGGTGGATTCGCCACTGTCCGGGCCGATGACCCTCGACTCGTGGATCTCCGCCGCGCAGGGCGACCCGAGCGGCCTGTGGCTGCTATCGACGATGGCCAATCTCACCCTCCCCCAGTCGTTCACCTGGGGCGAGTTTGCAAGCATCGGGATGGCCGACGCGCAGCCCGTCGAGCGCTACTTCAGCTCCGGCGCGGACCGGGGCTCGATCATCGGCAATCCCCTCGGGGAGTTCTTGTGGGGGGCAGGAGGCCTTGTGCACGCCTGGCCGGCCAACCCGGGTGAGAACCAGTACACCAGCGTGCAGAACTCGAACGTCCCGACGCTGCTCATCGGCGGGACGCTCGACTTCGAGACACCGGCCCAGAACGCCACGAAGGAGCTGCTGCCGCACCTTTCCAACGGGCATCAGGTCATCCTGTCCGGGCTCGGGCACGTGGACGACTTCGAGTCCTACGAGCCGAGCGCCAGCACGCAGCTGCTGACCACGTTCTACGCCACCGGCCGCGTCGACACGTCCCGCTACACCCCGAACGTGGTCAGCTTCACCACATCGCAAACGCAGACAGCGATTGCCAAGGACATCCTTGGGTCAATGGTCGGCTTCGCCTTGTTGGCAGTGATCTGGCTCGTGGTGTTGGCGATCCGGATCCGCCGCCGAGGCGGTACCGGCCGCAAGACGGGCGCATGGATCCGCTCGGCCGGTCCGATCGTGTTCGGACTCGGCGGATGGTTCCTCGGCGCACTGTTGGTACTGCGGTTCTGGCCGAGCCGGCCGCTCGACGACCAGCTGCTGGCAGTGGTCTCGATCGCGGTGCCGATCTGGCTCGGGGTCTACGCCGGCTGGGTCCGCACCGACACGCCGAAGGCGATGCGGGCCAAGGGCATCGGTGCCGCGGGTGTCGGTGCGGTGGTCGGAGCCGCACTCGGTTTCCACGTGACCAGCGGGCTCATGGCGTTGATCACGGCGATCATCGGTGCGGCGGTCGTGTCGAACCTGAGCCTGCTCGTGCTCGACATCTGGACCGAGCGGGCCGCCTCCCGGGGAACCGAGCGGGCCGCCTCACGGGGAACGGCCGCTCCGGCGGTGGATCTGTCGGAGACGGAGCACCTGGAGCCGGCCCTGCACTGATCGCCCGAACCGTGTGTCGGGGAATCCTTGGAGGATTCCCCGACACACGCGCGTATGATGCCGAGTGACGCACGAGCATACGAACATGTGATCGTGGCGGGCAATGCCACCATTCTTCACGCTGATCTCGATGCGTGCTACGCGTCGGTCGAGCAGCGAGACGATCCGCTCGAGCGCTCGCGAGGAGTGCAACCACGCCGGGCCCACGTGCATGCCATTAGCGCGGATGCTCCTCGGCGCGGCCTTACCCTTCGCGATTGCGGGCGGCTACGACTAAATCAAACGCCACGCCCGCGCCCTGCTCGAACGGATCGAGTAGAGCGAGCCCCGAGATTCCCCCATCCGAGCGGAGTGACACGTCCCAATGACGCGCCGAACACGCCGGTTTGCCTGTCCCAGTCGTGCCGCAGGGTGGGCACCCATTCCCGGCGTTCGGTGTCACTGCAACGATTCCCGAGTGGTTTTGCCCAGGCACACGCCTGGGAGCAATATCTCAGGTGTCCGAGAGTGTGATCGTCGTCCGTCAGGCAACTGTCGCTGATGGAGAAGAGATTGGGGAAGCCCATGCTTCGGCGTGGGAGGTTGCTTACGTCGACCTCTTTGAGCCCGATGTTCTCCGTCAGGCAGCAGCACTTAGGCGGACGATGTGGAGCCAAAGGCTGGCGAGTAGCGACTTCGACTTCGCCAGCCTCTTGGTCGCCGACCAGGGCGGGCGTGTGGTCGGGTTCTGCGAGTTCGGCAAAGATCGAGAGGACACTGGTCGAGGCGAGATCTTCGGCTTCTACCTACATCCCGCCGCGTGGGGGCAGGGAGCGGCGACCCAGCTGATGGCGGCCTCCTTGAGAGGCTTGGCGAATCTGGGTCTCGATCCCGTCGTGGTGTGGACACACCCCGGCGCGGGCCGTGCTCAGTCCTTCTACGTCAAGAGCGGCTTCAGAGCGACGGGACGATCCAGGGTCGAAACCCTTGGTTCCGGGATAGATGCACCGGAACTCGAGTTTGTGCGCGTTGGCAGCTCCTGACGGAGCTGGCAAGGGCTCCCATAGCCGGACGGGGGCATCCAGGAACGCAAGTCGATCCGATCAAAGAACTGCCGACTAGAGGGGCATGAATCGAGATCAAAAAGCTAAGACATCACGGACGCAAGGCGCGTACATGGAGGAACAGGGGAATACGGCTCCATTTATCTTCGGGGTCTGGCTCCCCGACTTCTTGGATCCGCTCAATCAGGAACCCGGCCGCAGCGAGGGCATCGGTGTAGACCTGCAGTGGGCGGTGCTCCAGCTCGAATGTCATTGAATATCCGTTGCGATCAGCCTCCCGAATGAGACGGCGGCGCTCGAACCAGGACTCACGGATCACGAATGGGCGGTCCCGATCCATTGGGGCTGGCGCGAACGTCCCCGCGGTGTTGAGTGGATGGGTTATTGCCAAGACGAAATGCCCCCGACGGGTCACAACCCGGCCTGCCTCCATCACCGCGTGCTCGAATCGCTCTATGTCCTGGAGGCTCATGAACGCGATCACACAGTCGGCAACGGCGTCGGGGAATGGGAGCGAACCAGCATCAGCCACCACAATCTCGCCTGCGGCTTCGGGGTGGGTGGTCACCGCTTGGGCGAGCACAGTTGAGAGGTCAACGCCCACGGCGTGATGGCCCGTTTGGACCAGGTCACGCAGCATCCTGCCTTCGCCGCAGCCGATCTCCAGGGTAAGACGACCCGGTGGCGGAACCAACCGTAGGAAGGCATCTCGGTGGAAGCGCCAATACGAGTCGTGGCCCGGTGCACGGGCCCAAGCGATCCACTTGTCAGAACGCCTGTCCCACGATTCGAGCGGCACGGAACCAGTCTGGCCTGAGAAGGTTGATCAAGCGTTCACGGAGGTACAAAAGTGCCGCCAGCCCGGCGATCGGGGGCAGGGGTTTGAGCAGTGTCGACTGGTGATAGGGACCGCACGTCCAACAGGTATGTCTACGTCCAGATGATCCTGGCCCGCTCAGCGGCGGCTCGAACGGCAGATCCATCCAACACAGTGCTGAGTTCTTGCGTGGCGGGTGGAGGAAGTGCGATGTGGATCTCCAGCGGGCCATCGGGTGGGAGTGGATATACCCAGACGCTGAGCGTCCACCCGCTGCCGCCTCCTCCAGCTCCGGCAAGGCCCACGTAGGGCTGGGTCGGAAAGCCCTCTGCATCCTTGGACAGATTGAACAGGCCTGGCATGGAACTCTGACCGCCGACGCGCCCGTCAGCGAATCGGACCCCGACTCTCGGCATCATCGTTGGTCCTCGGTGCAGAGCTCGTAACTCCTGGGCCCGATGGGGATCCAGGAGGAAAAGCAGATTGATGCGGAATCCGTTCGGGAACACGTCTAGGTGCGGCGCGGCCACGACGATGCCCTCGTCCTGCTGGAGCACAGCATCGACCGCCAAGGTGGCGGGCAACGTACCCTCGGACGGCCGGTCCCACGCCGGAGGGAACCATCGACGCTCAGAGGGTTCAGGGGGTTCCGGGGGTTGTGGTAAAGGCTCGAAGAAGCTCATCGCTCGTTTGAGGTTATGTCCGTGTCGGCAACTCGGTCCGATTTGCGGGTGGCCTCCGAGCCGGCGTGACGGGGGCACCCCTCGGCGATGGAGGTGAACCATTTGACCGCCAAAAGGGTCATATTCTCCGGGCGTCAAGAGGTTGGGGCCGATCGTGACTATTCAGGGGCTGATACGTGTGGCTGCCCTTGGGCTGTGCGTGCTCGCCCTCATGGCGACCACACTGGCCGAGCCGGTCGCCGCACAGGTCGCTCCCACTGGTGGCGTCGTTGAAGTAACGGGCTACACGCAGGTCACCCTTTACGGCGGATCGGTCGGACCCGTGACCGTGGTCGTCAAGGGCAAGAGGGCAGCTGCGATCCGGTCTGCTCTGGCAGGGCTATCGGCCACATCCTCTTTGCCGGACTGCATGGAGGGCGTCCCTGCCTTCAAGATCAGTTTTCTGACGCACCAGGGGGGACGGCCGAAATATGTGGCCACCGAAACCGACTGCCCTACCCCAGGCATCGTGAGCATCAGCGTCGACGGGAAGACGACACAGCACCTCCAAGAGGACTGCGCGCTTGGAGCCGCCGTTATCGCCAGCTTGCCTAGAGGACGAGCTGAAGGAACGAGGCGGGACCAGCATCGCTGCTCGGTCTGACCCGACCCCAGCCCGGCGTACGGGGGGTCACTCCTGGCATATCAAAGATGGTCCGTATAGGTGAAAATGCAATGTGACCATGCGACGGATCGCGATGACGATGCTGAGCCTCGCCGTCTTGATCTTGTGCGCCATGGTGGGCGGAGGGGTTGAAGCCCCCGCCAGCTCGGGGCAGGAGTCGCTCCTCGCTGGACGAGACCTTCCGCCTTATCTTCAAGAGACACTGCACGCGAGGCAGGTGACTCAATCAACTGAATCGTCGGTCATCGCCAACCCTCAACCCGTGGGCACACTCGTACCCACTTCTGATGTCGTAGTGATTGCAGCCGACAATCGTCAGCTGCGATTCGGCCTCGCCACGTACTCGTCTGCCGGGGATGCCGCGTATCCAGCCATCAGCACCGATGCGGGAATCATCTGGAGGATCGATGGGCCCCTGTTCCACGTTGACGCTTTGCAGGGTGCGAGCGTGATTACCAACGTAGGCTCGCTCGGTACCGACGGGGCGTACTACTGGGGTCGAGGCGGCAACGTCGTATGGGTCACAACCGATGGTGGCAGTCGTTGGTGGCTGACCGGATTTTCATATGGAGTCAACCGCGTCACCGCCAGCCATGGCACTCTTCGTACGGTCGCACTGGGTAGACAACTCAAGGGCGGCGAGATTGAGAGCTTCCTGTACACCTCAAATGATTCGGGCCATACGTGGGAGCTTCGTGGCCGACTTGCGAACCTCAGGTCCTAACCGAAACTCACACAATCCGAGCGTTATACAGGGGACAGTCCCAGAAGTTTTGGCTTCGCCCTTGTCGCTAGCGGGCGCCCATCACATCTTGCATCTGCGCCGTGTCTACGAACTGCTGGAAGCTCGTCACTTTGCCGTCACGAACCTTGAATACGTGGCAGACCTGCGCGTCCAAACTCTTGCCCGTAGCCTTGAAGGTTCCCGTGTAGCGTCCTTCGACGATGACCGTGTCGCCTGCATCGTAGAAGTCCTTGGGATGAACGACGAAGGTGCCGTCGAAGTCTGCTCCGATCTTCACGAACAGGTTCTGCACGATGGCATCTGGTCCCCTCCAAGCCTTGCCGCTCGGCTGGTACGGATTCCCCTCTGCCTCGCTCCACTCGATGTCGGGGTCCATCATGCCGACCAGGGTGGGAATGTCACCTCGACCGAAGCAGTCATACGCATCTCGAATCACCTGGACGTTGCTCATCGCTCGATCTCCTCTGGCTGTTCCTTCGGGAACCCTAGGGGGGTTCGTCACGCCTTGCAATCGGAGTTTAGGATCGCGTCGCCAAAGTGTCGATGCGTCCCACGACCGGCGTATGGGGGCAGGGCGCAGGGCGCAGGGCGCAGCGGGGTCAAGCGGGGGGCTTCGCACGCCCTCGAAGCAATCCTCAGGCTGGTGCAGTCCAGCGGAAGGTCTGAGTCCCGTCTGAGGCGAAGGCGACGACTTCGAGCGGATTATCAGGGACCCACAGCACCGCTAGCCAGCCTGGTCCGTCGCTCACGTCGGCGACCCGAGTGCCATGGTGGCGACGAATCTCCACGCTGGCCACGTCTGGACCACAGAGCCAGACGAGCGGGTGCGTCCTGGCCTGGGACCCCTCCCAAGCGTCGTGCTGCCGAAGATGCAGACGCTGTCGCTCGTCGCCGTGAAGCCTCTGGCGATCCAATAGGTCCATGCCATCCCGCCCACCTGCGCCTCCATAGACGCGGCGCAGTCGCCTGGCCCCTGTGTCCTCGAAGACACCGAAACCCACGACCTTGCTCCTGAGGACTTCCTCGTCTCCGAAGCACAGGACCATCGTGAAGCGGTCGTATGAATCCACGTCCAACGGTACGAAGGCGGCATCGGAACTTGCAGACCGTGCGGGCCAGGGACCAGGGCTGTCAAGAAGTGCGAGCGCTGTCTCCTCGTCTAGCCACTCATCGGGCACGTCTGCTCACCACCGTCATCGTGACCGAGGATACGAAAGCCTGCCTCCGGCGTGCCGAACTGTCCCACCTACCCGATGGCGAACGGGGGCAGTCCGGGGCGAGCGAGGTTCTACGCTTCCGCTGTGTCAGACAGCAGCGATTTGGTAGCCAGCGGGTATGACGCGTTCTACGCCAGCTGGGGTGAAAGTCCGACCCTACGTCGCATCTGGCGAGAACATGTGACCGGGCCGGACTATCCGGAGGAGTTTGCTCACATCAGCTTCCTTCCCCTCGCACAACTGAGGTCGCTGACCGAAGGCTTGACCCTGATCCCTGATCAACTGCTTGTCGATGTGGCGTGCGGAGCAGGGGGTCCGGGCTTGTGGGCCGCAAAAGAAGCCGGTGCTCGCCTGATTGGCATCGACATCTCCGTGATGGCTGCGACCCAAGCATTCAAGCGTGCGGGTCCGCTCGGGATGGGTGGAAGGGCGACTTTTGGCCAAGGTACGTTCGAGGCAACCGGCCTCGAAACAGCCTCGGCCGATGCAGTGATGAGCGTTGATGCCCTCCAATATGTCCCCGACAAGTCGGCTGCACTGGTTGAGGTCGCCAGGATTCTCCGTCCTCGTGGACGCTTCGCATTCGTGGCCTTTGAGCTTGACCCTGATCGGGTTGCCGGGCTGCCGTTTTGGGAAGACGCCATATCGGACTACCGGCCGCTGCTCGAACAAGTCGGCTTCGAGGTCAATCAGTACGGCCAAATCCCCCACTGGGAAGACCAAGTCGCGGCGGGCTTCGGTGCGATCCTCGCCCAGCGAGACACTCTTGAATCCGAACTCGGTGAAGCGGCAGCGGCGGCAACGTTCATGGAGGCGACAGTGACGACCGAGCTAAAGCCGTACTGCGGACACGTTCTCGCGGTGGCGACTCGAATCTGAGGACCTCATGACCGGGAGCCGCCCTATCCCCGTTGTGCCTGCTTCGGACTGGGGCACCCCCCCGAGGTCTGAGGCTTGGCCGCCGGACCACCAGAGGGTCGGTGGGAGCGTGTATGGCGGGCGGGACGTTTCACGCGGCCCTATCCCCTCTCCCCCCTGCCGCGAGTGGGCGTTACGCGACTCGAACCCCAACCGATGGCGTTTGCCCGGTAGCGGGATTTTGACGTCGGAGCAGCGATCCAGGAATACCGATCGAAACCCGAAGATCATCAATGGACCCAGCCAACGCGCACCCCGATATGCGCCTCAATCGACGGAGCGCCGGCGCAGACGTTTCCTTGGGCACGGAGTCGGAGTCGGCTGATTCAGTTGGTCCTGGTTCCATCTCAGTCATTGCACTCCCGCCTCAAGATGAAGAAGAACTGGCCTACCGAAGCTCCATCGAGGCCATCCTCACATCCGTAGCGTCGCTCTCCGACATCAGCTGCGACGGGGACGAGAGCCCGGCTGATCCGCGGCCGCGGCGGCCCGTCCACCGGACGACTGACGACTGACGACTGACGACTGACGACTGAACAGGACGAGGGACGAGGAGGCGGTGGCGCCTCAGTGGGTGGGGGGTGCCGGTGCCGCCGGGGGCGAGGCCTCGGACGGCCACAGGCCGGCTTTCGCCAAGGCGGAGACCACCGCCTCGCGTAGTGCGCGCGTGAGCGCGTCGCGCTGTGAGGGGACGGTGAGGATCGTCACGCGCATCGTGATGGTCGTCGCGTCCGCCGCGAGCAGGCCGACGACGTTCGGTGGCTCGGTCGAGTGGGTCGAGAACTCGGCGGCGGTGGCCACCTCGTGCGCGGCGTCCGTGATGACGCGTCGCACGGTCTCGAGGTCGGCGGCGGCGGCACCGGGCAGCGCCAAGTCCACGACGGCGCGCGCCCAGCCGCGCGAGAGGTTGCCAATCAGGCGGATGTCGCCGTTGGGAATGATGTAGGTGGTGCCGTCGACGCCACGGAAGCGCGTGAGACGCATGGTGACGTCCTCGACCACGCCGGTCACTCCGCCGACGATGACCGAGTCGCCCACGTTGTACTGATCCTCCATGGTCATGAGGATGCCCGAGAAGTAGTCGCGCACGATCTGCTGGGCCCCGAACCCGAGCGTGGCGCCGATGATGGTGGCGCTGGCCAGGAGTGGCGTGAGGTTGATGCCCAGCATGCCCAGCACGATGGCGCCGGCCACCACGAAGACGAAGAAGCGCCAGACGTTCGCGACGACACCTGCCATCGTCGTCACGCGGGCCGCGGCCCGTTGGGAGCCGGAGCGGGCCGCCGTCTGGTTGGCCACCCGTTCGAGGAGACGGCGGATGACCTTGGCGCCGTACCGAGCCGCAATCAGCGCCACGACGATGACGAGGAGGATGCCCAGTGGCCGGATGACGAGGTCGGTGATGGTGGACGCGGTATCCGGGCTCACGCCGAGCTTGGTCAGGAGGTGGTAGAGCCAGCCCCCGCCCTGGTCGACTGGAGGGGACGAGCTCGCGCCCGTCGCGCCCTGGCTCACCAGGGCACGGGCTGCCGCCAGGGAGTGAGTGGTCACGGCCGGTATTCTGTCCCCGAATCCGCCATATGACCACACTCGCCCGAACACACGTTGCCGCTCGGCGCAGCGTGCCACCGTTCGATTTCATCCTGGTCATCGCCACGCTGCTGGTCTCGGCGATCGGGGTGGTGATGGTCTACACCGCAACCCGTGGCTCACTGCTGGCGCAAGGGGAGGACCCGAAGACCTTTCTGAAGAAGCAGGGCCTCTTCGTCGTGCTCGGGGTTCTCACGATGGTGATCGTGGCCCTCTTCGACTATCGGCGTCTCGAACCGCTGGCCACCGTCTTGTACTGGCTGATCGTGCTGGCGCTGATCGGCGTGTTCGCGGTTGGAAGCAGCGCCCAGGGCGCGGCGCGCTGGTTCAACCTTGGCCCGTTACAATTGCAGCCCTCCGAATTCGCCGTCTTGGCCTTGATCCTCGCGGTGGCCACGTATTGCGCGCGCCGCGACGAAGAAGGGTTGGCCTGGCGCGACGTCTTCCGCTTGCTCATCATGTCGGGCATCCCGATCGTGCTCGTGCTGCTGCAGCCCGACCTCGGCACCGCGATGATCATGGTGATCGTGCTGCTGGTCATGCTGGCCGTGGCGGGCCTGCCGATCAGGATCCTCGTCATGCTGCTGGTGGGCACGATCCTGGTGGCGTTGGCCGCGGTCGAAGGTGGTTTGCTGCATCATTACCAGATCGCGCGGCTGACCACCTTTTTGAACCCGAACAACAAGAGCACCAATCCCTACGTGCAGTCGGCCATCTACAACCTCCAGGAAGCCAAGAACGCCATTGGCTCGGGCGGCCTCTTCGGCTCGGGGATCGGGCACGGAGCGCAGACGAACCTCGGGTACGTGCCCGAACAGCAGACCGACTTCATCTTTACAGCCGTCGGGGAGCAGCTGGGCTTCGTCGGCGCCGTCGGGGTGTTGTCCCTCCTCGGCATCATCGCCTGGCGCGTGCTGCACGCCGCGGTAGTGGCGCGCGACACCTTCGGGCGCTTGATCTGCGCCGGGTTGTTCGCGTTCATCGCGTTCAGCGTGTTCCAGAACGCGGGGATGACGATGGGCATCATGCCCATCACGGGGATCCCGCTCCCGTTCGTCAGCTACGGCGGGACGGCGGTCCTGGTCTTCTTCGCCGCGGTGGGCCTGGCGTTAAGCGTGGGGGCTCGACGGAGGCACCGGTGACCGACCTTCAGCCCGCGGCGGCGGAGGACGAGCCGGGCCCGGCCGTGGCGGAGCCGTCGTCGTATCCGGTGTTCCGCGTCATGGACGTCGAGGAGGTGTCGCTCGATCTGCCCTCGCAATACCCGGCCGTGACGCTGGTGGAGTCGGAGCCACCAGGGCGCGTGCTCGTCTTCCCGGTTGGGCTCCCCGAGGGCACCGCCATGGCGCAGGCCCTGCGCCGCATGGGCGGGCGCAGGCCGATGACCCACGAGCTGTTCCTTGAGGTACTCCAGCGCGCCCGTATCGACGTGATCGCCGTGCGACTGGTGGGACGCGAGCAGGGCAATCTCCTGGCCGAGCTCGACTTGATGACGCCGGGCGGGCGCGAGGTGCTCGACTGCCGGCCTTCCGACGGCATCGTGCTCGCGTTGCGCATGGCGGTGCCCTCCCCGATCCTGGTCGATGAGCGCTTGCTCGACGAGCCCGGTGAGGTGATGCCGCGCCGCGCCGCCGGATCTGATCAGATCGGGCCATGACGATCATCAAGATCAACGCCATCACCGTGCCCGAGGACGCCGGCGACGAGCTGGCCCGCCGCTTCGCCGCGCGCGCCGGCGCCGTCGACGACCAAGATGGTTTCGAAGGGTTCGAGCTGTTGCGCCCGACCGACGATCGGCGCCAGTGGCTTGTGGTGACCCGCTGGCGGGACGAGGAATCCTTCCAACAGTGGGTCGCGTCGCCGGCCTTTGCCCATGGCCACGCCGGCGCCGACCGGCCCTCGCCCCACGGCGGTCCCGTGTCGGTGGCATCGGAAGTGTGGTCCTACGAGGTGGCGGGGGGATCGCGGCCAGACTCGGGCTGAGCACCCGGTGCTCGGGCCGAGCTCACGGCCAGACCGGGCCGAGCGCCCCATCCTGGGCGGCGGGGGAGGGAGTGACCCACCCCACGAGTGAAGGACACAAGGAACGACAAAGGAGGGATGCCATGACCACAGCCGACGACCGGTCGGCCCTGCCGGTGACCACCCAGGAGGCCGACCTCGCCCGGGACTCGATACTCGGCGACCGCTTCATGCTCCGCTTCTCCGAGGACACGCTGCGGCACCGGCCGCTGTGGATCCGCTTGATCATCGAATTCCTCGGGACCTTCATCTTGGTGACCGTCGCCGCCGGTGCGGGCGTCATCAACCACTACGTGGGCACCGACCCGATCAGCCGCACGGCCGCGGTGATCGCGCCCGGCGCGGTGGTGATGGCGATGATCTATGCCCTGGGGCCATTGTCAGGGTTGCACATCAACCCCGCCGTCACCCTCGCCTTCACGGCGCGGCGCGTGTTCAAGGTGGCCTGGGTGCTGCCCTACCTCGTCGTCCAGTTCGCGGGGGCGATCTGCGCCGCCCTCTTCCTCCAAGCCATGTACACCCACGTGGCCGCGGGTGGCAACTACCCGATCGCCAAGCCGGGCGGGGAGTGGCGCTCGCTGGTCATGGAGACCATCCTCACCGCCATCCTGGTGACCGTCATCCTGAACACGGCGACGGGCTATCGCAGCATCGGGCACAATGCGGCGCTCGCCGTCGGGTCCACGGTCGCCCTCCTCGGCCTCTTCGCCAGCCCCATCAGCGGCGCCTCGATGAACCCGGCCCGCACCCTTGGCCCCGACATCGTGTCCTGGGACTTCACGGGGTGGTGGATCTACATCGTCGGGCCCCTCGTCGGGGCGGCCATCGCGGTGATGATCATTGTCGCCGTGCGCGGCCGTCCGGATGCGGCCGAGGAGGAGGCCGCCGAGGGCGGCGCGCTGCCCCTGTCGCGCTGAGGGCCGGCCGTCCGCCTCGAGCGCGCCGGCACCATCGGGCGCTCGCCCGGGCCGCCGGCCTTCCCGGCGGCGAGCATGGCCGCCTGCGTCTTCGCGCCCTCGTCGGAGGTGCGCAAGAGCAACGCGATGAGGATGTAGTTGGCGAGCAGTGACGAGCCGCCGTAGGCCACGAAAGGGAGGGTGATCCCGGTGAAGGGCAACAGCCGCACCACCCCCGCCATGATGAAGAAAGCCTGGAAGCCGATGATGATCGTGAAACCGGCCGCCATCAGCCGCGAGAAGTCCGAGCGGGCCGTCTGGGCGATACGGAGGCCCGACCCGACGATCAGGACGTAGGCGAACACGACGGCCGCCGCGCCGACGAGGCCCATCTCGGTGCCGATCGCCGCGAAGATCATGTCGGTGGTGAGGAACGGGATGTTCCCGGCCTGGATGTCGAATCCGAGCCCGGTGCCGCCGACCCCCCCGGTGCCGAAGCCGTACCAGCCGAGGCGCAACTGCGCCCCACCCGAATTGAGGTTGGTCGAGGTCTCCCACGGGTTGAGCCACTCGTCGACCCTGGCGTGGACCTGACCGAAATAGCGGGCGGCGATGTAGGCGCCCACGCCGAAGAGCACCAGGCCGAGCACGAGGTAACCCAGGCGCCCGGTCGTGATCCAGAGCAGGCCGATGAAGAGGACGAAGAGGAGCGCAGCAAAGCCGATGTCCCCTTCCAACCCGATGACCGCCATCGCGGCGCCCCAGGCCACGAGGAGCGGGATGAGCGGGCGCGGGTCGAGGACGAGTCGGTTCCCGAGGCGGGCCGTCGGGATGGAGAGCATCTCCTTGTTCTCGGCGAAGTACGAGGCGAAGAAGATGCACAACAAGATCTTGGAGAACTCGATCGGCTGAAAGCGCAGCACACCGACGTGCACCCACAGCCGGGCTCCGTTGACGGGGCTGAAGAAGAGCGGGGCCACGAGGAGGACGCCGGCCAGCAACAACAAGAGGTAGCGGTAGCGCTCCAGGTCGCGGGTGTAGCGGACCAACAAGAGGGTCAGGACGTAGAGCGCGACGCCCAACGCGACCCAGCCGGCCTGTTGGCGCGCGTAGGGCGGGTTCCAGCGGGCGATGACGACATAGCCGATGCCGTTCAGCAGCGCGGCCAGGGGCAGGATGACCGCGTTGGCATCGGGGACGAGCCATCGGTTCGCCATGTGGGCGATGAGGGCCAGCCCCAGCACGATGCCGAGAAACGGCCCGATGTTCGCCGGGATCTTGGATTTCACTCCCAGCTCGGCGATCACGTAGAGCGCAACGATCAGGAGCGAGCCGAAGATCAGCAGGCCCAATTCGGTGCGCCGCTTTGGCTTGGGACCCCAGACGTAGCGCGGCAACGGCGAGCGACGGGTTCGTGACGGCACCGGGCGAATCGTACTGGTGAGGGGTAGGATCAGAGCGGCATCCGCCTCGGGCGACCTGTCGCGCACCCTCCATCCATGACCCAGACCCATCCGCATCAGCAACCGCAGGCGCAGCCCCCTTCGCCCGCGGCGCCCCAGGTGGCGGGCGCCGACGTCGTCGCGGCGCCGGCCGCCGAACGCCCGGTCACGCCCACGTACCAGCAGATCGAGGCCTTCGGGTACCAGCGCTTCACCAACCGCGAGCAGTCACGCCTCGACTTCGGCGCCCGGCTGCTCGACCTGGCCGAGGACGACGGGTTGCCGCTGCTCGAACGGGTGAAGTTCCTCGCCATCTTCTCGGAGCTGCTCGACGAGTTCTACCAGATCCGGGTCGCCGCGCTGGAGGATCAGGTCGCCGCGGGGGTGCGCACGCGCAGCGTCGACGGGCTCCGTCCCGGCGAGCAGCTGACCATGATCCGGGGGCGGGTCGAGCAGCTGGTCCGCCGCCAGGACCACATCTTCCTCGACCTCATCGTGCCGGCGCTCGCCCAGGCCGGCGTCCGCTTCTCGGACTGGTCTTCGCTCGATGACGACGACCGGGAGTACATGGTCGAGGTGTTCCAGCGCCAGATCTACCCGGTCCTCACCCCGCTGGCCGTCGACCCCGGCCACCCCTTTCCCTACATCTCGAACCTGTCGCTCAACTTGGTCGTCGAGGTCCAGGACCCCGCCTCGGGCGAGGGCAGGATCGCCCGGGTCAAGGTCCCTCCGACGTTGCCCCGCTTCGTGGTCATGCCCGACGGCGAGCGCTTCGTCCCGCTCGAGCAGGTCATCTCGGCCCACCTCGAGTCGCTGTTTCCCGGCATGGTCATCGGGCACCACCACGCCTTCAGGGTCACCCGCAACGCCGACCTCGCGCTCGAGGAGGACGAGGCGGACGACCTCCTCGTCGCGATCGAGATGGAGCTGCGCCGCCGCCGCTTCGGCAAGGCCCTCCGCCTCGAGGTGGAAGCCGACATGGGGCAGGACCTGGCGGACCTCTTGTCGACCGAGCTCGAGATCGGCCCCGACGGCGTCTTCCGGGTCTCGGCTCCCCTCGACTTGAGCGGGCTGTGGGGTCTCTACGCGTTGGACCGTCCCGACCTGCACGGCGAGACCTGGACCCCGATGACGTCGCCTCGGCTGGCCAATGTGGGGGACGAACCGGCCGAGTTCTTCGCGCTGCTGCGCGAGCGGGACGTGCTGGTCCACCACCCCTACGACTCGTTCGCCACCTCGGTGGAGGCCTTCGTCGCCCAGGCGTCGGAGGATCCTGCCGTGCTCGGGATCAAGCAGACCCTCTATCGCACCGGCGGCGACAGCCCGATCGTGGCCTCGCTGATCCGAGCGGCCGAGAACGGCAAGCAGGTGGCGGCCATCGTCGAGCTCAAGGCACGCTTCGACGAGGAGGCCAACATCGGGTGGGCCCGCGCGCTCGAGGAGGTCGGCGTCCACGTCGTGTACGGGATCGTCGGGCTCAAGACCCACTCCAAGACTGCGCTGGTGCTGCGCAGGGAGGAGGACGGCGTCCGTTCCTACTGCCACGTGGGCACCGGCAACTACAACTCCAAGACCGCACGGATCTACGAGGACATCGGGCTGTTGACGTCGGACCCCGACATCGGTGCCGACGTCGGCGAGCTGTTCAACTACCTGACGGGCTTCTCGAAGCACGCCGCCTACCGCCAAATCCTCGTGTCGCCGGTCACGGTGCGCAAGCGGATCAAGGCCATGATCGAGGAGCAGGCGGAGGCGGGTCCCTCCGGGCGCATCGTCATGAAGCTGAACGGCCTCACCGACGCCGAGATGATCGACGCCCTCTACCGGGCGTCGGGTGCCGGCGTCGAGATCGACCTCGCCGTGCGCGGCTTGTGCCGGTTGCGACCAGGCATCCCCGAGCTGTCCGAGCGCATCCGCGTGCGTTCCATCGTGGGCAGCTTCCTCGAGCATTCGAGGATCTACCGCTTCGGCGGCCCGCCAGCCGATCCGGCGGCCGGACCCGGCCTTCCCCTGAAGCTCTACATCGGCTCGGCGGACCTCATGGGGCGCAACCTGGACCGACGGATTGAGGTGGTCGTCCCGGTGCACGACCCGGATCTGCAGGCACGGCTCTTCGAGGTGCTGGACCTGGTCTTCGCCGACGAGACCAACGCGTGGGAGCTCGGCTCGGACCGGCGGTGGCGTCGCGTGCCCAACCGGCACGGTCTGAGCTCTCAGGAGCGGCTGAAGGAGCTGGCGCGGGAGCGGACCCGTCGTCGCCTCGAATCCGACCTGCGCGTCGGAGAGGGTGAAGAGACGAAGGCATCTGGGTAGTCATCTCGGGTGCGGAAAGATGCGTGAGCACCACCGGGCGCCGGTAGCGCCCTACGCCACACCGAGGGACGGACTGGCCCCACGGATGCGGGCGGTCGCGTCGTCCCGGGGCTGGGCCTGGCCGGTCCTTTCGTGCGCCACGGCGGGGATCGGCGTCACGATCCTCGCCCTCGTCCACCAGCAGCTCGACCTGAGCACCTATCTGCTCGGCGGGGGGCACGCCGCGTCGAACGACCTCTTCACCGTGACCTACCCCACCGATCATCTCGGTTTCACCTACCCGCCGTTCTCGGCGCTCCTGTTCGCGCCCTTGGCGCACTTCCCGCCCCGCGTCTGCGAGGTGGCGTTCTCCTGGGTGAACCTGGGCGCGCTGGGCGCGTTGATCGCCGTGAGCCTGCGTGCCGTGAGTGCCGCCCTCGACCGGAGGACGGTGCTGTGGTGGGCCCTCGCCCTCCTCCTCCCCGTGTGCTTGTTCGACCCGGTACGCCAGACCTTCCTGCTCGGCCAGGTCAACATCATCTTGGCCCTCCTGGTGGTGGCCGACCTCACTTTGGACCTGCCGCTGCCCCGAGGCATCCTGGTCGGGTTGGCGGCCGCGATCAAGGTGACCCCCGTCATCTTGATCCCTTACCTGTTCCTGACGCGCCAAGGTCGCGCGGGTGCTCGCGCCGCGGCGTCCTTCTGCGGGGCGGCCCTGTTTGCCGCCGCCGTCAATTCCTCCACCTCCTGGGCGTACTGGACGCACTACATCCGCGACCCACAGCGGGCGGGAGACCTGGCGTGGATCGGCAACCAGGGCCTGTTCGGCGCGCTCGAGCGCATGCTGGGCCAGACCTTCACGACCACGACCACCGTCGTGCTCGTGGTGACGGTCGTCGCGCTGGGCCTGGCCGTTGCGGCCGGCGCCTACCGCCGCTCCTCGCCGGTGCTGGGGCTCCTCGTCGTCGAGGCCACCGAGTCCCTCGCCAGCCCGGTGTCGTGGTCGCACCACTTCATCTGGGTGGTGCTCTTGGTGGCCTGGCTGGCGCTGGCCCCGGACCGGCCGCGTCACGGCGAGTGGTACGCCCTGGGGGTGGCCGTGCTCTTCTGGGCGGCGCCGTACTGGTGGGCGCCGCACGGGCCGGGCGTGGCCTTCGCTGGACGGGGTTGGCTCATCCCGCTCTCGGACTGCTATGTGCTCTTGTGTGTCGCCCTGGTGATCGGGGCGGGGATCCGGACCGTGCGCTCGACGGTCGAGCGACCGGTGCGGGCCGGGCGCAGGGCGCTGGCGCCCTCGGGCGCCGGCAGCTGACCGGGCCCGACGTCACTCACCGCTGACGGAGGGGACCGGGCTCGCCCACGAGGGCGAGCACGTGGGAACCGGGGTCGAGCCTGCTCCCTCCCGACGACTCCGCTTGGGTGACCCGCCAACCGGTCACCACCATGAGCTTCTCGGGGTCTCCGGGGCGGAACTCGTTGCGCCTCGGTTCTCCGCCGACGCGGCGGCACGCGTCGGCGGCCTTCCGCATGGCTCGCACGGCGGCGCTGGCCGCGGGGGCGACCGCGAAGCAGGCCACCAGCACACTGGCCGGCGCGGCCCACGCGCGCGCAGCGTCTCGCAGAGCGACACCGTGGCTTCGAGCGTGAGGGACGCCAGCACCCTCTCGCAGACGAAGAGCGAGGGTGCGGCCGGGTCGTGGCCGGCTCCGTCGAGGGCGGCGTCGAGATCTCCGGTGACGAGGTCGACCGCGGCGTAGTCGACGCCGGCCGGCTCGATGCCGAGCGCGGCGAGCCGGCGCCGTTTGTCGGCCTGCGTGGTGGGAAGATCGACTTCGAGCCAGCGCTCCGACCGGCCGCCGAAGCGCAGGGCCCGGCCGTCGTACCCGGCCCCGACGAGGACGATCTGGTCCGCGCCACGGCCGAGGGCGCGGGCGACCTCGGCGTCGACGATCCGCGTCCGGGCCGTCACCCCGGCGGAAGGGCCGACCGGCACGACGAACACGCCGGCGACGTCGTGGTAGAGCCGGTGCTCGGCCGCCACGTCGCCGCTGGGCGTCGACGGGCGCGTGGGCGCGAGACGGTCCCGCTGTGCGGCGAGCCAGCGCGCGCTGACCGAGGGCCGTCCGGTACCGGTCACCCCAACCCGGTCAGGAGGGAAGGGCCTCGGCCGTCGCCGTTCCGGCGTGGCCCAGGCGCAGCGAGAGGTAGGAGGCCCCCCCGAAGGGGATGGGCAGCCAGAAGTTCACGAGGCGCCAGCTGAGGACGCCGGCCGCCGCCACGCCGCTCGGGACCCCGAACCCCTTGAGCACCGCCACGATCGTCAGCTCGATGACCCCGAGACCGCTCGGGGTGAGCGGGATGATGGCCAGGATGTTGGCCAGGCCGTAGGCCACGAGCACGTCGATGGGCGAGATGCGGGCCCCGAACGCCAGCAGGAAGACCCAGAGGGAGGCGGCGTCAAGCAGCCAGTTGGCCGTCGCCCAGATGCCGGCACGCGTGAGCAGCTCCGAGCTCGAGAACAGGATCTTCATGCGGTCCGCCACCTTCTGGACGAGCGAGGTCACGGTCTCGGCCCGCACGAAAGGGAGCCGGTCGGCCACCTTCTTCACGAAGACGCCGGCCTGCTTCTCCCCACGGGTGAGGAGGAAGACCAAGGCGGCGAAGATCGCCAGCAGGAGCACGCCGAGGATGGCGGCAAAGCCGTAGAGCGGGTTGTAGCCCTGCAACGGGATCGAGATCAGGAGGGACAGCCAGAAGATCACGTTGAGCACGACGGCCGAGCCGATGCCCTGGGTGGCGAGCCCAAAGGCGGCGGTGCTGCCCGACACGCCGGAGTCGGTCAGCAAGCGGTAACTGGCGGCGGTGCCCGGCACGGTGCCACCCGGCAGTGTGTGGCTGATGGCCAGAGCCCACATGTTGATGCGAAAGATGCGAAAGCGGTCGGGTGCGCCGGGAGAGAGCACGGTGTGGGTCAACTCCGCGTAGGCGGCCAGGGCCCCCACCTCGAGCAGGGCGCCCAGGATGAGCCAGAGGAAGTTGAGGTGGCTGAGCGCGTGGAACTCCTTGCGTGCGCTGGCGAGCTCGGGGAGGAGGATGTACTCGCCGACGAAGAAGAGCAGCACGATCATCAGCGTGATCTTCACGTTGCGGGGCAGGATGTGGCGCCCGGCCCTCGGCGGAGCAGGGGGTTGCGCCTCGTCCTGGGGTTGCGGCGCGGCCTCCCCGGGCTCCTCCTGGTCCATCGCCCTCATGCTTGCACGTCGGCCGCCCGATAAAGCGCCTCTTCGGAGGTCAAAGCTGCCAAGCTGGCCTCATGCCCGAGGAGGCCCACGACACCTGGCGCTCGAAGCTGTCGGGCAGCGCCGACCGCCGGGGGATCCCGCTCACGAACATCGTCGTGACGGTCGCGGTCGTCATCGGGCTCGTCGACCTGAACGCCGCGTTGATCCTCGGGCTCTGGGCGCTGCGCACCATCGTGGTCTACGCCGTCATCGCCTTCTTCATCACGCTCCTGTTGACCCCCGCCACCCGTTTCCTGCACCACAGGGGCATGAGCCACGGCGGGGCCGTCCTCTTGGTCTTCTTGCTCGGAGCGCTGGTGCTGATCGGGCTGGTCTACCTGTTCACGGAACCGCTCGTCACGGCCGCCGTCCATTTCGGCCAACAAGTCCCCACCCTCGTGCGTGAGGCCAAGAAGGGTCACGGTCCGCTGGGCCGGCTCGTCTTTCGCCTGCATCTCCAGAAGTACCTCTCGGAGGGCTCGACCAAGCTCACCTCCCAGATCACCAAGGTGCTGAAGCCGGCCACGGCGTTCTCTGTCGGTGCGGCCGCCGTCTCGACGCTCGTCGCCATCGCGACCATCGCCATCCTCACCTTCTTCACCATGCTCGAGGCGCCGCGCCTGTGGTCCGGGTTCCTCGGCCTCTTCCGACCGACCACGGCGGACCGCTTGCGCCGGGTCGTCGACGAGTCGATCAGGTCGGTGACCGGCTACATGCTGGGGAACGGGCTCACCTCGGTGATCGCCGGCGTCGTCGTGGGTGTCACGCTGGCCATCCTCGGCGTCCCCTTCGCGCTGCTCCTGGGCGTCTTCGTGGCCCTGGTCGACCTGTTGCCGCTGGTGGGCGGCCTCCTGGCCGGCGTCCCCGTCGTCGTCATCGCCGCCATCCACTCCGTCACGGCCGGGATCGTCATGCTGATCGTCTTCCTCGTGTACCAGCAGGTCGAGAACCACGTGCTCAACCCGGTCATCATGAGCAGGACGGTCCGGCTGAATCCGTTCTGGGTGCTCGTCGCCGTGCTGGTCGGTGCCACGCTCGGCGGCCGGATCGCCGGCGGGTTGGGCACCTTCGTCGGGGCACTGGTGGGCATCCCCATCGGCGGCGCGGTCCAGGTGATCGTCCGGGAGCTCCGCAAGGGGCCCGACGCCGTGGTGGACCCGTCGGAGCTGCACGGACCGCTGACCGCCACGGAACCCGCCGACATTTGAGCGGCGCAGGGATCCCGGGGAACCTGGGTCGCATGACGACCGACCAGGGGGCGCAGAACCAGGGCCGGCCGCCGGAACGACGGCCGCCAGAGCGGGCGCGGCGGGTACCCCTAGAATGCCGGTTCATGCGACCGCTGGTGGTCATCCCGACCTATAACGAGTCCGAGAACATCGAGCGGATGCTGCGCCGGATCCACGAGTGCCTTCCCAGCGCCGGCGTGCTCGTGGTCGACGACGGCAGTCCCGACGGCACGGCCGACCTCGTGCGCGCGGCCGCCGCCGAGCTGCCCGACCTGCACCTGCTCGCCCGCGCCGGGAAGTCGGGCCTGGGCAGCGCGTACCGGGCGGGCTTCGCCTGGGGCCTCGAGCGGGGCTACGACGCCTTCGTCGAGATCGACGCCGACTTCTCCCACGATCCGGCCGCGCTGCCGTCGCTGGTGGAGCCACTCGAGAACGGCTTCGACGTCTCCATCGGTAGTCGCTACGTCGAGGGCGGGTCGATCCCCAACTGGGCCTGGCACCGCCACTTGTTGTCGCGCGGCGGCAACATCTACGCCTCCAAGGTGCTCGGGCTCGGCGTGGCCGACTCGACGGCGGGCTACCGGGCCTACTCGGCGCGGATCCTGCGCCGGCTCGACCTCGAAGCGGTCAGGGCCGAAGGCTACGGCTTCCAGATCGAGATGACGTACCGGGCCAGCCAACACGGCGCCGCCATCACCGAGGTGCCGATCAGCTTCGTCGACCGAGCGGCTGGTGACTCGAAGATGTCGTCGATCATCGTCATCGAGGCGCTCGGTCTGGTCACCTGGTGGGGCTTGGGCCGCGTCGCCCACGCCCTGGCCGGCACGCGCGGGCAGGAATCCCTCCCGTCGGCCCGGACCCCGGAGGTCGGCGGCGTCTCGAGTACCGACACCACCAGCGCCGAGGCTCCCGTCCGGTCGAGATGAACGCGAGCGGACGCGGCAACGCGGTGACGTGACGATCGAGCCGCCCCCGGCCCGCATCCTTGTCGTCGACGACGAGCCGAACATCGCCGAGCTGCTGTCGGCCGCGCTGTCCTTCGAGGGCTATCAGGTTGGCGTGGCGGCCACCGGCGCCGCAGGCCATCGAGCAGGTGCGCTCCTTCCGGCCCAACCTGGTGATGCTCGACGTGATGCTTCCCGACTTCGACGGCACCGAGGTCTGCCGGCGCCTGCGCAATCAGGGCGAGCAGATGCCCATCGTCTTCCTCACCGCGCGGGACACCACCCAGGAAAAGGTCGAAGGCCTCAGCATGGGTGACGACTACGTGACGAAGCCCTTCAGCGTGGAAGAGCTGATGGCGCGCGTCGGGGCCATCCTGCGCCGGGCCGGGGAGGTGGCCGCGGCGGACACGTCGACCGTGCAGTTCGCCGACCTGACCATGAACGTGGACACCCACGAGGTGTGGCGCAGCGACCAGGCCATCGAGCTGACGGCGACCGAGTTCAACCTGTTGCGCTACCTGCTCGAGAACGCGCGCCGCGTCATCTCCAAATCAGAGCTGCTCGACAACGTCTGGGGCTTCGAGTTCCACGGTGACCCGAACATCGTCGAGACCTACATCAGCTACCTGCGCAAGAAGATCGACGACCGTGATCCGGCGCTGATCCACACCATCCGACGCGTGGGCTACACCCTCCGGCTGCCCCGAGAAGGATGAGCCTTCAAAAGCGGCTCGTCGCCGTCATGGCGTTGCTGCTGGTGGCCGGCCTGCTGGTGGCCGACGTGGTGACCTACGCCTCGGTGCGCTCGTTCCTCTTCGGGCAGGCCGACAACACCCTGGCCCAGAACGAGGCGCTCGGCTTCAACTACCTCACCTTCGCGGCGGCCGAGCACCGGGGCGCGCCGGTCAACAAGACGGCCCTCTCTCGGCGGGTTTCCTCCGATGTGTTCCTCACCCTCCTCGACCGCAGTGGGCAGGTGATCCTGCGCCGCCCCTCCGGGTCGCCCACCCACCCCGATCCGGCGCCCATCTTGACCAAGGACATTCCCGTCCAGCAGGTGCCCGACATCTACCGCCACGTCAAGGTCGGGCGCTACTCCGGGACCTTCGTCCCCGACCCCGACGCAGTGATCCTCGGCAGCACCGGCGACCCCGACGGCGCGTACCGTACCGTGGCCGTCACGGTTCCCCAGGGGACGCTGGTGACGTCGATCTCGCTCAACCCGACCAACGACACGCTCGCCTCGCTGCGCAAGGTGGAACTGATCGCCAGCCTGGCCGTGCTGCTCGCCATGGGCGTGCTGGCCTTGCTCGTGGTGAGCCGAGGCCTGCGGCCGTTGCGCCAGATGGCGGGAACCGCCGACGCCATCGCGTCGGGAGACCTGACCCGACGTGTCCCCGAAGGACGCTCCAACACGGAGGTGGGGCGGCTCGGCTCGGCCCTGAACGAGATGTTGGCCCAGATCGAGGGGGCCTTCTCCGAGAAGTCCGCCTCCGAGGAGCGCTTGCGCCAGTTCGTGGCCGACGCGTCGCACGAGCTGCGGACGCCGCTCACCTCCATACGCGGGTACGCCGAGCTGCTGGGCCGCGGCGGCTTCTCCGACGAGGCGGGGCGGCGCAGGGCCCTGAAGCGGATCGAGGAGGAGGCGACCCGCATGGGCGGGTTGGTCGAGGACCTGCTCCTGCTGGCCGAGCTGGACCGGGGGCGGCCGCTCCTGGCGAAGCCGGTCGACCTGCACCGCATCTGCGCCGACGCGGTGGGCGACTCGAATGCGGTTCCGCACGGCCACCACCTGACGCTCGAGGCCGGTGGCCCGGTGATCGTGCTCGGGGACGCGGAGCGCCTGGCGCAGGTGGCCCACAACCTCGTCCGCAACGCGCTGGCGCACACGCCGTCGGGCACCGACGTCTCCGTGTCGACCGGCGTGGTCGGCAAAATGGGCTACATCCAGGTGTCCGACAACGGCCCGGGGATCGCGTCCGGCGAGGCCGCCCGCGTCTTCGACCGCTTCTACCAGGGCGACCCGTCCCGCTCGGCCGCGGGGACCGGTCTGGGGCTCGCCATCGTGCAGGCCATCGCCGAAGCGCTGCACGGAAGCGCCGAGGTGCGCTCGACCCCGGCCGGCGGGGCGACCCTGGTGGTCAAGGTCCCGCTCGCGGCGATCCACGTCGCGGCGGGCGTCGGCGGGCCGACCCCCGTCCACTCACCGCAGCTGCGCTGACGCTCCGGGGACGACGGCCTCGAGGACCGTCGCCAGCTTGACGTCGGTCTCGACCGCCTCGGCCTCGGGCTCCGAGCCGGCGACGACGCCGGAGCCGGCGCGCAGCGTGACCGACGTGCCGTCGTCGTGCCGGCGCGCGCTGCGGATGCCGATCACCCATTCCCCCTCGCCGGCGGCGCCGACCCAGCCGACCGGTCCGGCCCAGTAGCCGCGCGCGCCGGCTTCGTTGCGCGCGATGAACTCCAGCGCCTCGGCGCGCGGGGTGCCGCCGACCGCGGGGGTCGGGTGCAGCCGTTCGAGGAGCTCGAGCACCGCGATCGGGCGGGCCAACCGGCCGTCGATCCTCGTGCCGAGGTGGGCCACCGAGCGGAAGGCCACGAGCGATGGCTCGTCGGGCACGGACAGCTCGTCGCAACAGGGCGCGAGGGCCGTCGCGATCTCCTCGACCACGTAGCGGTGCTCCTCGCGGTTCTTGGCGGACCGGGCCAGGTCCCGCTGCGCGTCGGCGTCGCTGCGCGCGGTGTCCCCCCGCGCGACGGTGCCGGCCAAGGGGTGGCACGACACCCGGCCGCCGTGGCAGGCCACCAGGAGCTCGGGGCTGGCACCGAAGAAGGCGCCGTCGGGCACGGGCATGGAGAAGATGGTGCAGCTCGGCTCGCCCGCTCGCAGGCGGCGGAGCACCGCCGCGAGATGGAGGGGCCCGGCGAGCTGGACGGTGACGGGGCGGGAGAGGACCACCTTGCGCAGGGTGGCGCCGGGCTCGCCCATGTGCGCCACGGCACGGGCCACCAGGGCGGCGTAGGCCGAGGCGTCCATGGCCGTCGCGAGACCCACGACGGCGGGGTCGGCGGCGACGTCGGGCGTGGCGCCGTACTGCCAGATCACCGAGTCGAAGAGCTCGTGGGTCTGCGGGAGCGCCACCTCGGAGGGCCCCACGGCGGTGGCCCAGCGCCGGGTCACGCCGTCGGCGTCGTGGGCGATCCCCATGGTGAAGCGGGGGATCACGAGGTGCCCGGACATGGCGTCGACGAAGGGCAGCGCGCCGAGCGCCACGGCGCCTGACCCCGGGCAGCGCACCGCGTCGTCGCAGGGGATGGCCGCCAGTGCCGCGGCGGCATCGTTGGCCTCGACCAAGCGCGCCGTGCCCCAGCCGACCAGGGTCAGGCCGGGGCGGTCGAAGAGCACGGTGGGGCTGCCGTCGAATTGCAGGGCGTCGGGCCCGTATTCGAGCGGCACGGTGCGTGCGTGGAGGGAGGCCTTCACGGTGTGCCGGCGCGGGTGGCGACCACCAGCTGGCTGAGGCCGCCCGCGAGGGGACGGATCCTGACCCCGGAGAACCCCGCCTCGAGCAGCATCCGGCGCAGGACCGGGGCGGGGGGGAGGTACGCCACCGAGCGGGGGAGGTAGCGGTAGGCCTCCTTGTCGGACAGGGCGCCGCCGAGGACCGGGACCGCCTTGGTGAACCACACGTCGTAGCCGGCGCGCCAGAGCCGCGACCGGGGCGCGTCGACCTCGAGCACGGCGAGACGGCCGCCCCCGCGCAGCACCCGGGCGGCCTCGCCCAGCGTGTCGGCCAGAGCGGTGAAGTTGCGCAGGGCGTAACCGCAGACCAGCCCGTCGAACGCACCGTCGACGAAGGGGAGGCGGCTGCCGTCCGCCTCGACGAGCGGGGTGGCGGCCCCGTTGGCCGCCAACATGCCGGCGCTGAGATCCGCCCCGACGACGCGGTAACCACGGCGCAGCGCGAGACGCGACAGGTCACCGGTGCCGCAGGCCAGGTCGAGCACCAGCGAGGCTTCGGGCAAGGCGAGCGCGGCCACGGTGCCCCGGCGCCACGCCTGGTCGAGCCCGAGCGTCATCAACCGGTTCATCAGGTCGTAGCGGGGCGCGATGGTGTCGAACATGGCGCGCACGCGCGCCGTCTTCTCTTCCCCGGATGGCAGCAGCGACGACGACGCGGGGCGGCCGGAGGCCGGCCGCCGGCGGCGGGCCACGGTGGCGCGCCGTGTCAGCGGTAGTACCGGTAGACCACTTGGGCCACGCAGGCCGGCTTGGCCGTGTCCTTGACCTCCATGACGAGGTCGTAGACCACCTGGACGCCGCCGTCGACGTCCTCGACCCCGGCCACCGTGACACCCATCCGCAGGTCGGAGCCGACCGGGACCGGCGCCGGAAACCGGACCTTGTTGCAGCCGTAGTTCACACCGAACTTCAGGTTGTCGACGCGGATGATCTTGTTCAGCAGGACCGGGGCCAGAGACAGGGTCAGGTACCCGTGTGCGATGGCCACCCCGAAGGGCCCCTCCTTGGCGCGCTCGGGGTCGACGTGGATCCACTGGTGGTCACCGGTCGCGTCCGCAAACAGGTTCACCTGGTCCTGGGTGATCGGCTGCCACTCGGAGTGGCCGAGATCCTTGCCGACGAGCTCGTGGAAGGCGTCGACGCCGTCGACGATGGTGTTCATGATGTGCTCCTCGCTGGTCAGGGTCCGCTTTCGCTGAGGGACGCTACCCGCCGGGGGCACCCTCACTACGCTGGCCGTGGTGAGCTACGCGCACGAGCACGATTCCCCGCCGCACCACACCCATCGAGATGTCCGGGGCGGCGGCGCCCGGGCGGCCGTGTTCGGGATCAGTGACGGCCTGATCACCAACGTCTCCCTGGTCCTGGGCATGGCGGGCGCCAACCCGGGGGCGTCCATCGTGCGGCTGGCCGGGGTGGCCGGGCTGATCGCGGGATCCTTCTCCATGGCGGCCGGCGAATACCTGTCCATGACCGCCCAGCGCGAGCTGATGGAGCGCGAGCTCGAGGTGGAGCGCCGGTCCCTGCGCCGCAGCCCGGAGGGCGAGGCGGCGGAGCTGACGGACATGTACGTGCGGCGGGGGATCGACCCCGCCGTCGCCACCGACATGGTCAACGAGGTGATGCAGGACCCCGAGCTCGCGCTCGAGACGCACGCCCGCGAGGAGCTGGGGATCACCGTGCACAGTCTCGGCTCGCCCTGGCAGGCCGCCGCCGCCTCCTTCGTCACCTTCGCCACGGGCGCCTTCATCCCGCTGGCTCCGTGGCTGTTCACCTCCGGGACGGCGGCGATCGTGCTCTCCGTCGTCCTGAGTGCGGTGGCTGCGCTCGTCGCGGGGGTCGTGCTGGCCCGGTTCACCGAGCGGCCGGCCCTCCTCTCCGCCGTGCGCCAACTGGCCGTGACCGCGATCGCCGCCGGAGTCACCTTCGCGGTCGGACGGGCGATCGGGACCGGCGTGCACTGAGGCGCCGCGCCGCGCCGCGCCGTTCGGCGCCGTCCGGCGCCGTCCGCTGCGGGCTCAGGCGTTGCCGACGGGATCGCGTCGATACGAGCGGTCGACGTGGTCGACGGCGAAACCGAGCGAGCGGTACAAGGCGACAGCGGCCACGTTGGTGGCGTCGGTGTAGAGCATCCCGACGGTGACGCCGCGTCGGGCCAGTGACTCCAGACCCGCCACCGTCAGGGAGCGCCCCCACCCTTCGCCGTGGTGCCGGGGATCGACGGCGATCACGTAGATCTCACCCAGGACCGGCGTGCGGTCGCGGTGGATCTTGGTCCAGCACGATCCGATGAGACCGTCGCCGTCAGGGTCGTCCGCCACCAAGAAGCCGTCGAGCTCGACCCAATCGGCAGCCATGCGGGCGCGCAGTTGTGCGACGGTCCACGCCCCCTGTTCGGGATGGCCCGCGAAGGCGCGGTTGTTCGTCCGGACCCAGGCGTCCTCGTCGCGGCCCAGCTGGAACGGCCGGGTGGCGAGCGGCCGCGTCGCCGCGACGACCTCCTCGGCCAGAGGGAGGGTGATCCGCATTTGGAGCACATCGCGCTCGGGGTCGAAGCCCAGCGCGCGGGCGATGTCGTCGTCGTCCGGCCCCGCCTGCATCGCCCACAGGTGGAGGGTCGGCGCGCGACGGTGCTTCGGACACGGCGCGCCCGATCAAGGCGGAGGCCAGTGCGGGCTCGCCGCCGCGGGACTGGACCGCGGGGTCGACGACGAGGCGGAGCACGATCGATCCGTCGCGCGCCGGGAAGAGGAAGGCGCATCCGGCCAGCCCGGCAACCGAGCGGGCGAGCACGAGGCGTCCTTCGATCCGTATCTCGCGCGGACCGGTGACGGCGAGCAGCTCGGGATCCGGCAGGGGCGGGTGGCCGTCGGCCGCGCCGGCGTGTGCGAGGAGTTGGGAGAGCGCAGCTCGGTCCGGTCCGCTCAGCTCGGCCAGGTCGACGACCGCCATGTCCACGAGGTCGTCCACTCCGATCAACCTAACCCGGTACCGTGAGTCGGTGGCGAAGCCCAGGACACCCAAGGGTCGGGCGCGGCTGACCGTCGAGCGCCTGGCCGAGCGCTACCCCGGCACCGCCAAGCAACTGTGCGCGCTGAACCACGAGAACCCATTTCAGCTCCTGGCGGCCACGATCCTGTCGGCCCAGAGCACCGACGCGCGCGTCAACATGGTGACGCCGGTGCTGTTCGCCGCCTATCCCGACGCCGAAGCGCTGGCGGCGGCGAACCCCGAGGACGTCGAGGAGATCGTCCGCTCCACGGGCTTCTTCCGGTCGAAGACCAAGAGCCTCATCGGCATGGCGGCCGCCGTGGTGCAATGCCACGGTGGTGAGGTTCCCTCGGCACTCGACGAGCTCGTGACCATCCCCGGTGTCGGGCGTAAGACGGGCAACGTGGTGCGCAGCGTCGCCTTCGGCCTGCCCGGCCTTCCGGTCGACACCCATGTGCTGCGCGTCAGCGCGCGGCTCGGCCTGACCGACGGGCTGCCACCGGCGCAACGGCGCGATCCGGTGAAGGTCGAGCACGAGCTGAACGCGCTGATCCCCGCCGCCGAATGGGGTGCCTTCAGCCTTCGCATGATCTTGCACGGGCGGGAGACGTGCATCGCCCGCACGCCGCGCTGCGATGTGTGCCCGTTGGCCGATTTCTGTCCCTCGGCGCGGTGAGGGCAGCCGAGAGGCCTTTTGGCACCTTTTTAGGCAATTCGGGTTTCCCTTGGTGAAATCGAAATGAACAGGCGCTACCATGGCGGGCGGAACCGGTTCCCGCCACCTGGTTCCAAAGGGTCGATGCTGGGATCCGCCTCCTGGCCGACTCGACCAATGCCGGCCTTCGGGCCGGCATTGGTGTTCCCCAGGGGCCCGGGAGCGAGGATGGGCCCGTGGTAGTACTTGAGGTGTTACCCTCGAGAGCCATGGTGACCAAGCGTTCCGTCTCGCTCGACGACGAGGTGGCGGCCGCGGTCGAAGAGGCGGCCCGCCAGGACGGCGTGTCCTTTAGCGGCTGGCTCTCCTCGGCGGCGGAGAAACAGTTGCGGGTCCGCCAGGGCCTGCGCGGCGTGGCCGCCTGGGAGGGTGAGACGGGATCGCTCAGCGCGGAGGAGCTCGCGGCGGGCGAGGCGCTCCTGGCCCGTCTGCGCTCGGGTGTGTCCGGTGTTGCGTCGCGTGTCCGTCGGCGGTGAGCGCCAACCGTCGAGAAGGTCTCGCCTACGGGCTCGGCGCGATCCATGCCGCCGCCCGCGGCGACCGGATGATGTGGGCCTTGCACCGCGCCGCGCTGTCGAACGGGATCGTGCCGGTCATCCCGGCCGTCGCCGTGGCCGAGGGGTACCGCAGCGAGGCGCGCAGCGACAGAATCGATGAACTCTTGGCCGGCACCGAGGTCGAGCCCTTCACCAGCGAGGCCGCTCGCCGCTCGGGCGAGATCGCGGCCCGCTGCGACACGTCGGACCTGAGCGTGGTGGCCGTCGTCGAGCTGGCCGAGCGCCGGAACTGCGCCGTGGTGACGCAGCGTCAGACCGTGCTGCGCACGGCTGCGGCGCTGCTCGGGCACGAGCTGGTCCTCTACGCCGTCTGAGCGGCGCCGGCGCCGGGCGCGCCCGGACTCAGCCCGGGGACGACCCCTGTGCGAAGCGGCGCAGGCGGCGCAACGCGCCGCCCAGCGAGCGTTCCACCGACACCAGTTCGTGTGCCATGTCCTCGTCTCCGCTGGCCAACGCGCTCTCCGCCATGGCGGTGACCCGCTCGTGCAGTTCGGCCAGCGTGGAGGAGAGGGAGGAGATCTCGGCGGCGGATGACATCCCCCGATGATGGCCGATCGTGGGGAGGGGCGTGAACCCCCCGGTAGCCTTGTGACCTCATGCCCCTTCGCATCTTGGATCTCCGCGGCACCGAGCCGCCCTTCGAGGCGGCGCTGCCGCGGCCGGCCGCGCCGGGGGCACAGGTCCACGACGTGGTGGCGAACATTCTGGGCGACGTGCGCCGTGAGGGCGACCGAGCCGTCGTGCGCTACACGGCCGAACTCGACCAGGTCGACGTGTCCGAGGGGCTGCGCGTGCCGGCGCGGGAGATCGAGGAGGCCGCCGCCGCCGCCGACCCCGCCCTGCGACGGGCGCTCGAGGTGGCCTTCGGCCGCATCCTGGCGTACCACGGCCACGAGGGGCTCCCGCCCGACGAACTGGTCGAGGGTGGCATCCGCCTCCGCCAGCTGACCCGCCCCGTGGAGCGGGCCGGCATCTACGCGCCGGGTGGGCGGGCGCGCTATCCCTCGACGGTTCTCATGTGTGCGGCACCGGCGCGCGTGGCGGGCGTCACGAGCATCGCCCTGTGTGTGCCCCCGGGCACCGACGGCAGGATCGACCCCGCCACGCTCTGCGCCGCCTCCATCGCCGGGGTGGACGAGATCTACCGCATCGGTGGGGCCCAGGCGATCGCCGCCATGGCCTACGGGACACGCAGCGTGCCCGCGGTGGACGTGATCGCCGGCCCCGGTAACTCCTACGTGGCCGAGGCCAAGCGCCAGGTGTCGGGCCTCGTGGGCGTCGCTTCCGCCTTCGCGGGGCCGTCCGAGATCGTGGTCGTCGCCGGCCCCGACGCGCCCCCGGCGTTCGCAGCGATCGATCTGGTGGTGCAGGCCGAGCACGGGCCCGACGGGCTGGCCTGGTTGGTGACGTGGGATGCATCCCTCGCCGATGAGATCGCGCGTCAGGTCGAGTGCATCGTCGCCGCGTCGAGCCGGAGGGCCGACCTGGAGTCGACGCTTGCCACGGCGGGCATCACCTGCCTGGTCGACGGCCCCGCCCACGCCTTGGCCGTCGCCAACGCGATCGCCCCCGAGCACCTCCAGCTCATGGTGCCCGAGGCGGAGGGGGCGGCGTTGCTCGCACTCGTGCAGAACGCGGGTGCCGTCTTCATCGGCGACTGGTCGCCGGCGAGCATGGGCGACTACGTCGCCGGACCGAACCACGTCCTGCCGACGAACCGGACGGCGCGCTTCGCGTCCGCCCTCCGGGCGGACGACTTCCGCAAGCACCTGCACGCGGTGCAGGTGACGCCGGACGCGCTGCGCCGCCTCGGCCCCCACGTCGTCACGCTGGCGGAGACCGAAGGCCTGCCGGCCCACGCCGACTCTGTGCGGCGGCGACTGGCCGCGCTGGACGAGCAGGGAACGCGGTGAGCAGCGTCCCACCCGTGCGCCCCGACCTCGCGCTGGTTGAGGGCTACCACTCGCCGCAGGTCGAGGCGGAGGTACGCCTGAACACGAACGAGTCACCCTTCGCGCCGCCGGACGCCTGGCGCGAGGAGCTCCTCGCCGCACTGGAGGCCGTCTCGTTCCACCGTTACCCGGACCGCCCGGCCACCGAGCTGCGGCAGGCCGTCGCCGACCTGCACGGGGTCTCCTCGGAGGAGGTCTTCTGCGCCAACGGCTCGAACGAGGTCCTGCAGTGCCTGCTGTTGGCCTTCGGCGGGCCGGGGCGGCGCGCCCTCCTCTTCGAGCCGACCTACGCGCTGCACGCGCACATCGCTCGCATCACCGGCACCGAGCTGCTCGCGGGCGCACGTGACGACGACTTCCTGATCGACCCGCGCCAAGCGGTGGACCTGCTCGCCACCCACCGCCCCGACGTCACCTTCGTCTGCTCGCCGAACAACCCGACCGGGCGAGCCGAACCGCGCCCGACCGTCGCCGACGTCTGCGCGGCGGCGCCGGGCCTCGTCGTCGTCGACGAGGCCTACGGTCAGTTCTCTCCGTCCTCGGCGCTCTCGCTGCGGGGGCCGGCGCAGCCCGGGTTGGTGGTGACGCGCACGTTCTCCAAGACCTGGGCGATGGCGGGGGCGCGCCTCGGCTATCTCGTGGCGGACCCCATCGTCGTGGCGGCCTGCGAGGCCGTCGTGCTGCCCTACCACCTCTCCGCTCAGACGCAACTGGCCGGCCTGCTCGCGCTGCGTCACGTCCCGGAGATGGAGGCGCGCGTGGCCCGGATCGCCGAAGAACGGGGCCGGGTGGCCGCCGCCCTGGGCGACCTGCCGGTGGACAGCTGGCCCTCCGATGCCAACTTCATCCTCTTCCGGCCCCGTGACCGCGATGCCGAGGAGGTGTGGCGGTCACTGCTGGCCCACTCGGTGCTCATCCGCAACTGCGCGAGCTGGGAGGGTTTGCGCGGTTGCCTGCGCGTCACCGTCGGGACCGCCGAGGAGAACGACCGCTTCCTCCACGCCTTGAAGGAGAGCCTGTGACCACCTCCGCCCGCCACGCCGAGAAGGAACGCGTCACGAAGGAGACCACCATCGATGCCGCGCTGGTGGTCGATGGCTCGGGGACGACGGAGGTTTCGACCGGGCTGCCGTTCTTCGACCACATGGTCGACCAGTTGGGCCGGCACGCCGCCTTCGACCTCAGGGTGCAGGCCACGGGCGACCTTCACGTGGACGCGCACCACACCGTGGAGGACGTGGGCATCGTCCTCGGCGGCTGCCTGGCCGAGGCCCTGGGCGACAAGGCGGGCATCCGCCGCTTCGCCTCCATGGCGCTGCCCCTCGACGAGGCGCTCGTCGAGGTGGCCCTCGATCTGTCGGGGCGCCCCTACCTGGCCTATGGGCTCGACTTCGCGCCGGACACCCCGGGCCTGGGCACGCCGTCCTTCAACCCACAGCTGGCCGAAGAGTTCTGGCGTGCCTTCGCCACCGCGGCCGGGCTCACCCTGCACATCCGGGGCGTCGCGGGCAAGAACACGCACCACATGCTCGAGGCCAGCTTCAAGGGGGTGGCCCGCTGCCTGCGCGATGCGGTGCGCCTCGAGGGGGGCGGCATCCCCTCCACCAAGGGCAGCCTGTGACCGGCGGGCCGCGCATCGCCGTCCTCGACTACGGCATCGGCAACCTCCGCTCGGCCGAGAAGGCGCTCCAGCACGTTGGTGCGGCGGCGCGCCTGGTCGACGATGCCGCGTCGGTGGAGGCGGCCGACGCCATCGTCCTCCCGGGGGTCGGCGCGTTCGGTGCCTGCGCCCGTGCGCTGCGCGAGAGCGGGCTCGAGGCGCCCGCGCGCGCCGCGCTCGCGGCCGGAGTGCCGTTCTTCGGCGTCTGCGTCGGCTTCCAGCTGCTCTACGAGGGTTCGGTCGAGAGCCCGGGGGCGCCGGGCCTGGGTGTCTTCCCCGGCACGGTCGCGCTGCTCCCTCCCGCCGTGAAGCACCCGCAGATGCAATGGAACACGCTGGAGGTGCGCGGGGCCGCGGTGCCGGCCCCGCTGCGCGGACTGGGGACACACCCGTGGGTCTACTTCGTGCACTCCTTCGCGCCGCCGATCGGGGACGAGACCGTGGCGGTCTGCGACTACGGGGGACCGGTGGCCGCACTGGCGGTCCGGGGTCCGCTCTGGGGCGCACAGTTCCACCCCGAGAAGTCGGGCGCGGCCGGGCTCGCGCTGCTGGCCAACTTCGTCAACCAGGCGACGTTGGCGCCGGCGTGATGGAGCTGCTCCCGGCCATCGACCTGCGCGGCGGGACGGCGGTCCGCCTGACCCAGGGCGACTTCGATCGCGAAGCGCGCTACGGCGATCCCTCGGAGTTGGCGGCGCGCTACATCGCCGGCGGGGCGCGCTGGATCCACGTCGTCGATCTCGAGGCGGCGCGCACGGGCGTGCCCCACGAGCGGGCCGCGCTGCGCGAGATCGTCCGCCTGGCCACGACGGCCTCGGTGGACGTCCAGGCCGGGGGAGGCATCCGCACCGAGGCTGCCGCGGCGGAGTTACTCGAGTGCGGCGTGACCCGAGTCGTCCTCGGCACCGCCGCCGTCGCGGAGCCGGCGCTGGCGGCGCGCTGTGCCCGCCGCTGGCCCGGGCGCATCGCCGTCGGTCTGGACTACCGGGTCAGAGACGATGGGGTCGCCGAGGCACAGGCGCAGGGATGGCTCGCTGGCTCCGGCCGCGCCGTGACGGACCTCCTCGGTTCGTGGGAGGGAGTGCCGCTCGCTGCCGTCGTCGCCACGTCGGTGGCGCGGGACGGCACGCTGGCCGGTCCCGACCTGGGCGGGCTCGGGTCGATCGTGGCTGGCACCTCGTTGCCGGTGGTGGCGTCGGGTGGCGTGTCGGGCACCGACGACCTGGTCGCCCTGGCCCGGCTCGAGATTTTGGGCCGCACGCTGGCCGGTGCGATCGTGGGCAAGGCGATCGTGGAGGGGCGCTTCAGCGTGCAGGAGGGGCTGGCCGCGTGCGCAGTGTCCGCCTGATCCCCTGCCTCGACGTCACCGCGGGCCGGGTGGTCAAGGGCGTCCGCTTCGTGGACCTCACCGACGAGGGGGACCCGGTGGAGCTGGCCGCCCGCTACGACGCAGAAGGGGCGGACGAGGTCACGTTCCTCGACATCACGGCGTCCTTCGACGGGCGCGCCACCATGGTCTCGGTGGTCGCCCGCACCGCCGAACAGGTCTTCATCCCCTTGACGGTCGGCGGCGGTGTGCGGTTGGCCGAGGATGCACGTCGCCTCCTCCGGGCCGGGGCGGACAAGGTCGCGGTGAACACCGCCGCGGTGGAGCGACCGGAGCTGGTGCGGGAGATCGCCGACGAGTTCGGCGGCCAGTGCGCCGTGGTGGCGATCGACGCGCGCGCCCGAGCCGACGGGGCCGGGTGGGAGGTGCACACCCACGGCGGCCGGACCCCGACGGGCAAGGACACCGTGGCCTGGGCCGTCGAGTGCGCGGCCAACGGCGCCGGCGAGATCCTCCTCACCTCGATGGACCGCGACGGGACGCGCGACGGCTTCGACCTGGCCTTGACGCGCGCGGTCGTTGACGCCGTGGAGATCCCCGTGGTGGCTTCGGGCGGGGTGGGGCGGCTCCAGGACCTGGTCGACGGCGCGCTCGACGGCGGCGCCGACGCCGTGCTGGCGGCTTCCATCTTCCACCGCGGCGAGTTCACGATCGGCGAAGCCAAGGCCTACATGGCGGCGCGCGGGGTCACCGTCCGTCCCGCCTGACGCGCCCGGGCTCCCCGTGGCCCCTCGTGCCCCTCGTGGCGCTGACCTGGAAGGGCGCCCTCGTGCGGTACCGTGCCAGGGTGCCCACGTCGACGACGAAGAACGGGACGAACCAAAAGAAGGCCGGTTCGGACGCCAAAAGTCAGGACAAGCAGCCCATCTCGGTGCTCTTTGACCGGGTGATGGTGCAGATCTCGCCGACCGACGGTGAGCGCCGCTCGCGCGCCGGCATCTTGATCCCGGCCACGGCGCAGATCACCCGCCGACTCACCTGGGCCGACGTCGTGGCGGTGGGGCCTCACGTGCGAACGGTCAAGGTCGGGGACACCGTCCTGTTCAACCCCGAGGACCGCTTCGAGGTCGAGGTGCACGGTGAGGAGTTCGTGATCTTGCGCGAGCGCGACATCCACGCCCTCGCGTCCCCCCGTAACGACAGCGGGACGGGGCTCTACCTTTGAGCGGGCCCGGACCAGCGGCCGCGGCGGCCGCCGTTCCCGACGGGATGCCGCTGGGGGTCGACGACGACCTCCTGGGCGCGGTGGACTTCGACAAGGGCGACGGCCTCGTGCCGGCCATCGTGCAGGACGCCACCGACGGCACGGTGCTGACCATGGCCTACATGGACGCCGAGGCGCTGCGCCGCACCCTGGCCTCGGGGCGCTCGTGGTTCTACAGCCGCAGCCGGCGGGAGTACTGGCAGAAGGGCGAGACGTCCGGGGATCGCCAGTACGTCCGCGAGGTGCGCCTGGACTGCGACGGCGACGCGCTCGTGGTGCTGGTCGACCAGCACGGCCGCGGCGCCTGCCACACGGGTGAGCGCACGTGCTTCCACCGGACCATCGGGACAGGCCCGGGGGTGCCGGCGCCGTGACGCCCCGAGGCGCCCCGAGCCCGACGCCGGGCCCGGGCGGCGCGCTCGGCTTCCGTCCCGACCCCGCCGAGTTCGCGGCGCTGGCCAAGGAGCACGCCATCGTGCCCGTCTGGTGCGAAGTGGTGGCCGACACGTTGACCCCGGTGGCGTGCTTCGCCAACGTGGTGGGGGAGGAGGACGGGTTCCTCTTCGAGTCGGTCGAGGGCGGCGAGCGCTGGGGCCGCTACTCGTTCGTCGGACGGCGGCCGCTCGCCACCCTGACGGCGCGGGGCCGCACGGTGGAGACGACGGGCCGACTCGGTCTGGGGCGCACCCACGACGGCATCTTGGCCGCGGTGGAAGCTCTGGTCGCGTGCTTCCAATCGCCGGTGCTCGCCGGTCTGCCCCCGCTGCACGGCGGTCTGGTGGGGTATCTCGGCTACGACGTGGTGCGCGAGGTCGAGCGGCTCCCGTGCCCGCCGGTCGACGACCTGGGGCACCCCGACGGCGCGCTCGTGGTGATCGGGCAGTTCTGCGCCTTCGACCACTGGCGCCAGCGCATCGTCCTGGTGGACAACGTCGTGGTGCCCGAGGCCCCCGACGGCGTCGTCGACAACGAGGCGGTCGGGCGTGCCTACGAGGGCGCCTGCGCGCGGCTTGTCGAGCTGGCGGCGGACTGCGCCTCGCCGGGACGGGTGTCGCGCTCGGGGCAGATGGTGGCCGCCCCTCCCGCGGGGCTCGAGCAGGCCGCGGCGACCCGGACCATGACGTCGGAGGAGTACGAGGCAGCCATCGGTGCGGCCAAGGAGTACATCCAAGCGGGGGACATCTTCCAGGTCGTGTTGTCGCAGCGCTACGACCTCGTGCTCGAGGCCGAACCCTTCGACGTCTACCGGGCCCTGCGCCTGCTCAACCCCAGTCCCTATCTGTACTTCCTGCGCTTTCCCGAACTCACGGTCGTCGGGGCATCGCCCGAGCCAATGGTGCGACTGCGCGACGGCGTCGTCATCTCCCGGCCGATCGCGGGCTCGCGGCCCCGCGGCGAGAACGAGCAGCACGACCGGCTCCTCGAGGGCGAACTGGCGGAGGACCCCAAGGAGCTGGCCGAGCACATCATGCTGGTCGACCTGGCCCGCAACGACGTCGGCCGTGTGGTGCGCTTCGGCACCGAGAAGGTCGACGAGCTCATGACGATCGAGCGTTACAGCCACATCATGCACATCACCTCACAGGTGTCGGGCGAGCTGGCCGAAGGAAAGGGGCCCATCGACGTGCTCCGGGCGACGCTCCCGGCCGGCACACTGTCGGGCGCGCCCAAGGTCCGAGCCATGGAGATCATCGACGAGCTCGAGCCCACCAAGCGGGGCGTGTACGGGGGCGTTGTCGGCTACATCGACTTCTCCGGCAATCTCGATACGGCCATCGCCATCCGGACCATGGTGGTGACGGCCGACGGACGGGCCAGCGTGCAGGCGGGCGCGGGGATCGTGGCCGACAGCGACCCCGCCCGTGAGGACGAGGAGTGCGCCAACAAGGCGGGTGCGCTCCTGGTGGCGGTCACGGCGGCGCGCCGCATGGGTGCGGCGCGCGGCCCCTCTGGGGGGCCGGCGTGACGGTGGACCGGCTGGGGGTGGAGACCACCGCGCTGCGCCAGGGGGCCGGTGCGTTCCGGGCGGCCCGTGACGTGGTGGTCGTGCGCGGGCCCGACGCCGAGGCGTACCTCCAGGGCCAGCTGAGCCAGGACGTGGCGGCGCTCGCCGTCGGTGCGTCGGCGGACGCGCTCCTCCTCGAGCCCGACGGGAAGCTCTCGGCGCTGCTGCGGGTGACCCGTACCGACGGGCAAGGCTTCGTGCTCGACGTCGAAGGCGGTTACGGCGGGGCCGTGAGGTCGCGGCTCGGTCGCTTCTTGTTGCGCTCCAAGGTGGAGATAGAGGAGCTCGCCTGGCGCTGCCTCTCGCTCCGGGGAGCGGCGGTCGGTGAGGCGGCGGCCGGGCTGCTGGCGGTGCTGGCCGAGCGTGGCGTGCTCGCACTGCCCTTCGCGTGGAACGAGTGGACGGGGGTGGACCTGCTGGGCTCCGAGGACGTCGTGCTCGGGCCGGACACCGTGGCGCTCCCCCGCGGCGTGGTGGCCTGCGGCGCCGAGGCGGTGGAGGCCTGCCGCATCACCTCGGGGATCCCGGCCATGGGCAGCGAGTTGACGGGCAAGACCATCGCCGCGGAGGCCGGATTGGTGGCGCGGACCGTCAGTTTCACCAAGGGCTGCTACACCGGGCAGGAGCTCGTGGCGCGGATCGACTCGCGTGGCTCCAACGTGGCGCGCCGCCTCGTCGGGATCGTGGCGCCCTCCGGCCCGCCCGAGGGCAACGACCTGGCGGCGGGCATGACCCTGCACGCGGGGCAGGCCCCTCCGGGTGACGGTGCGGCCGCCGACAAGATCGTCGGGACGATCACGTCCGCGGCCTGGAGCATCGAACGAGGAGCGTGGGTGGCGCTCGGGTACCTGCACCGGACGGTCGTGGCGCCGGGCCCGGTCAGGGTGCGCTCGGGCGACGGCCTCGGGGGCTCGCGCCCGGCGCGGGTCGAGGCCCTCCCGCTCATCGGCGCGGCCGACCCCGAACCAGGCTGAGGGTTGCCGCGTGGCGCCTGCAACGGAGCACCAGGGCGCCTGGCGCACGAGGGCGCTCCTGGCCGCCGGCGCGGCCTATGCGCTGGGAGTGGCTGCGACGACCCCGTTCACCCTGCCCGCCGACGTGATGACCGGGCTTCCGATCGTCGCGCTGGCCGTCCTCGTCGTGGCGCGCTGGCCCTTGCGTCCACGACCGCTGAAGCTGGCGCCGGGCGCTCGCGGGACCCATCGCTACCGCGCCTGGGGCGCACTGTTGGCGGCGATCGTCGCCTGGGAGCTGGCCCAGTACTTCGCCCGGGGCAGCCGGGGTGCCCACCCGACCCTGAGCTCCATGGCCGACGCGCTCGACCGCCACTACTTCCTGAAGGCGTTGGTCTTCTTCGGATGGCTCACCTTGGGCGCGTTGATCGTCCTCAAGGGCAGCAGGACCCACGCGCCGTCGAGCACCCCGGCCGAGACGCCATGAGTGCCGCGGTCTCGTACGCCGTGTGGGCACTGGCCGGCGCCGCACTGGTCGGCCTGTGGGCCCGTTCCCGCTCGGCGCGGTCGACGGTCGCTCGCCCGGCGGTCGTCGTGGAGCGGCTCGCGACGGGCCCGCTGCTGCGGGTGGCCCTCGTCGGATGGTGGATGTTCACCGGCTGGCACTGCTTCGCCCGCTGAGGCGGTGGGGGAGCGCTCAGCGCTCGCAGACCGGCGCCGTCTGCCGTCTGGACTGCCTGCGACCGCCAGCACCGTGACTGCAACCGGACGTCACCGAGCCTGAGACAACGGCGGAGCACGCTCGGGGCATGACGGGCGCGGGAGAGCACGAGCCGGAGGCGACACCAGAGACAGCCGAGGCGCTGCCCGAGCTGGAGCCCTGGCGCGAGGTCGGATGGATCTTCCGAGATGGGGCGTGCGTCGCCATCGAACGCCAAGGTGCAGAGTCTCGAGCCCGGTTATCGGTGGACTGATGGTCAAGGTGATCCACCTCGCGGACGACGGCACCGAGATGGCCGCGATCGAAGTCGACGACTTCACGATCGAGGTCATCTATTCGGGCATCGCCGAGCTGCTCCGTCAGGCCGCGGCATCGAACGAGCCCGTGGCGGAGACGCTCGGCGACCTCCCGCGTGAGGCGCGCCAGCGCCGCGAGAAGATCCTGAGCCGCCTCCGCGACTGAGTACCGCGCCCAGGCCGCCGGCGCCGTGCCGGAACCTGATCGACGGCGCGGATCCGTTCCAGCGGCCTCGAGACGGGCTCACGCCCCGGGGGACATGGACGGGACCTGACGCGCTGCACCGCCGGTGGACCGTGGCCGAAAGGCACGCCGCTACGCTGGCGGGTCATGCCCACCTACCTGGCGGACATCCTCGCCTCCCACCGGTCCCGGGCCAAAGCTGATCCCCGCCCGCTCGGTGACCTGGTCGAGCAGGCGGCGAGCGCGCCTCCGCCGCGGGACTTTGCCGGCGCGCTGCGCTCGGGTGGGCTCACGTGCATCGCCGAGATCAAACGTCGTTCCCCGTCCAAAGGCGACCTCGATCCAGCGCTCCAGCCCGACCTGGTGGCCAAGGATTACGCGGCCGGCGGGGCTGCCTGCCTCTCCGTGCTCACCGATGCGGACTTCTTCGGCGGGTCGGCGGACGACCTGGCGTCGGCGCGCCAGGCCTCGGGCCTGCCCGTGCTGCGCAAGGACTTCACGGTGCAACAGGCGGACGTCGCCGACGCCCGCATCATGGGCGCGGACGCCGTGCTCCTGATCGCGGCCGCCCTCGACGACGACGAGCTGCGCGCCTGTGCGGCTCTCGCCGAACGGTTGGGCCTGGTCGCGCTCGTCGAGGTGCATGACGCGGCGGAGCTCGAGCGCGCGCTCGCCGTGGGGTCCTCCGTGGTCGGCGTGAACCAGCGTGACCTGCGCACCTTTCGCGTCGATCACGAGCGCGCCTTGGCCTTGGTGGCGCGCATACCGACTGGGATCGTCGCCGTCGCCGAGTCGGGCATCCGGGACGCGGCAGACGCCCGGCGGCTGGCCGAGGCCGGCTATGACGCCATCTTGGTCGGCGAGACGCTGGTGCGCGCGGAGGACCGGGTGGGCCAGCTCAAGGAGCTGGTGGGCCATCCCGTCGGGACGCGATGACCGAGGACCTCTTCGTCAAGATCTGTGGCATCACCTCTGAGGCGGACGCGCTCCTGGCCGTCAGCCTCGGGGCGTCGGCCGTGGGGTTCATCTTCGCACCCTCGGCCCGGCAGGTCTCGGTCCAGCTCGCCGGCGACATCGCAAAGCGGCTGCCCGAGCATGTGCTCACCGTGGGCGTCTTTCGTGACGAGGCACCCCGAGCGCGTCGTGGACGCGATCCGCGTCGCTGGGCTCGGTTCGGCCCAGCTGCACGGGCACGAGACGGTCCACGAGACGAAGTGGGTACGGGCCCGGGTGCCCAGTGTCATCAAGGCGTTCCGAGCCGGCGAGAGCGCCATCGCGCGCTTCGAGGAATTCGGCGCAGACTTCCTCCTCGTGGACGGGGAAAACCCGGGTTCGGGTCAGATGTTCGATTGGCGGCTCGCGGAGGGGGTGGCGAACCCGGACCGCCTCATCGTCTCTGGTGGCCTGCGTCCCGACAACGTCGCGCAGGCGGTGGTGCACCTGCGGCCGGCCGGAGTCGACGTGTCCAGCGGCGTCGAGTCGGCGCCGGGCCGGAAGGATCCCCTGCTGGTGCGCGACTTCATCCTCTCCGCGCGCCAGGCCCACGCCGATGCGGCGGCCCGCGACCCCCTGGCGGACCCGGTCGCCGCGGAACCCTATGACTGGAGAGACGGATGAGCGGCGAAGGCCTGATGACACGGCCGGGACCCGATGGACGCTTCGGCGAGTTCGGTGGCCGCTTCGTCCCCGAGTCGTTGATGCCGGCTTGCCTCGAGCTCGAGAAGTGGTTCGACGATGCCTGGGCCGATCCGGAGTTCCGCGCCGAGCTCGACGGGTTGCTGCGCCACTACGGGGGCCGTCCGACGCCGGTGACCGAGTGCGCGCGCCTCTCGCAGCTGTTGGGGGTCCGAGTTTTGCTCAAGCGGGAGGACCTGGCCCACACGGGCTCGCACAAGCTCAACAACGTGGTGGGCCAAGCGCTGCTCACCCAGCGGATGGGCAAGACGCGCATGATCGCGGAGACCGGGGCAGGGCAGCACGGCGTGGCGGCCGCCACGGCCGCCGCGCTCTTCGGGCTCGAGTGCACGGTGTTCATGGGCGAGGTGGACACGAAGCGCCAGGAGCTCAACGTCTTCCGGATGGAGTTGCTCGGCGCCGAGGTGCGCTCGGTGACGTCGGGCAGCCGCACGCTGAAAGACGCGGTGAACGAGGCCATGCGCGAGTGGGTGGCGACCGTGGGGACCACGCACTACTGCCTGGGCTCCGTCATGGGGCCCCACCCGTTCCCCTACATGGTGCGGCAGCTGCAGCGGGTGGTGGGTGACGAGGCGCGTGAACAGTGTCGAGCGCTGCTCGGCGGCGCCGATCCCGATGTCGTGGTCGCCTGCATCGGTGGCGGCTCCAACGCGGCGGGGACGTTCGCCGGCTTCGTCGACACGGGCGCCCGGCTGGTGGGCGTCGAAGCCGCCGGGGGGGCCGCCCTGACCAACGGAATACCGGGTGTGCTGCACGGCATGCACTCACGCCTCCTCCAAGACGAGGCGGGGCAGATCCAGGAGGCGGAGTCGATCTCGGCCGGGCTCGACTACCCTGGCCTCGGGCCGGAGCACGCCTATCTGGCCGCCATCGGGCGAGCCGAGTACTCCATGGCGAGCGACGCCGAGGTGCTCGAGGCCTTCCGTCTCTTGAGCCAGACCGAGGGCATCATCCCGGCGCTTGAGTCGGCCCACGCCGTGGCCTGGGTGTCCAAGAGCGCCGGCAGCGATGCGTTGCCTGCCGGCTCCGCGGTCCTGATCACCCTCTCGGGCCGGGGGGACAAGGACGTGGCCCAGGTGCGCGAGATCGTCGGGCACGAGCGCGATGCCTCATCTTGAGAAGGAGCTGCGGGCCCGCCGCGAGCGCGGGCGCAAACTGCTGATCCCGTACCTGATGGGGGGCATGACCGGGGACTGGGCCCAGTCGCTGGCCGCGGTCGTCGCCGCCGGCGCCGATGCAGTGGAGATGGGCATCCCGTTCTCGGACCCGATGATTGACGGGCCGGTGATTCAAGAGGCGGCGCTGCGCGCCCTGAACCGCGGCACCGTGCCCGACGAGGTGCTCGACGGGATCGCCCGGACGGAGGCACCGGTCCCGGTGGCCGTGATGACCTACTACAACATCGTCTACCGCGCCGGGCACAAGCGCATGGCCCGTTCGTTGGCGGCCGCCGGCGTGAGTGGCGCCATCATCCCGGATCTGCCCATTGAGGAGATCGGGCCGTGGGCCGGCGAGGCCGATGCGGCGGGGATCGATACCGTCCTGTTGGTCGCCCCATCGAGCCCTCCCCAACGGGTCGAGCGCATCTGCGCTCGGGCGCGCGGCTTCGTCTACGCGGTGGCGCGTATGGGGGTCACGGGTGAGCGCGGCGAGCTGGGAAGCGACGCGGCCAAGGTGGTCGAGCGCATCCGGACCTGCACCGACATGCCCGTCTGCGTCGGCGTGGGCGTGTCGACACCGGCCCAGGCGGCCGAGGCGTGCGAGGTGGCCGACGGCGTCATCGTCGGTTCTGCCCTGGTGCGTCGCCTGCTCGAGGGTGAGGGGCCCGACGGAGCCGCCGCCTTTGTCGGATCGCTGCGCGAGGCGATCGACTAGACCCGCCCCCGCAGCTCGCGCTCGACCAGGGCGGCGATGGCACGCTGTCCGGCGGCCGTCGGGTGCACCGCCCGCCAGACGTACCCCTTGAGGGTGCGCCTGGCCTGCTCGGCCTCGGCGTCGAGCGAGGTGCACGACGACGCACCGTGGAGGGCGTCCGTGTCGCGGCAGACCTTGGCGGCGAGGACGTGCTCGACGTCCGCCGCCAAGGTCGCGTCCGGCACCGGCTCGCCCGAAAAGACCCAAGGATCATGCGTGCAGATGCCGTGACCGTCGATCGCCGTCGAGACGTTGACGAGCATGACGTTGGTGACGTGGTCGGCCCGGGCATCGGCCACGGCACCCCCGATGGCCTGGTTCAACGCCGCCAGCACCACCTGGGCCCCGGCGGACGTTGCGGCAGCGTTGGCCTTGAGGCCCGTGCACACGAGATTGGTGCCGAGGCCCGAGAGCCCGGTGTCGTCCGCGATCTCGCCCGGCGTGGGGATGGGTTGGTAGTAGTCGAGCACCGCGATCGTCCCGGCGTGGGGCGCAACGGCCTCGATGGCGCGGGCCAGGCTGGCGCGGACGAGCGACAGGTGGACCGCCACCGGCGGCGCCACCGCTCCGTTGGCCAGGCAGTTCGACCCGAGCCCGATGCTCGAGCCAAGGACGCGGCCGAGCTCGTACTCGAGGCAGCCGGCGTAGTCGATGTCGTCTGCTCCGTCCTGCAGCAGCACGAGCCGGGCGGGGTGCGTCGCCAGGCCGGCCGCCGCCAGCTCGTCACCGAGGTTGCGGGCCTGCTGGGGCGGCACCGGACACTGCCCGTCCCGGTTTGTGTTGTCCGCCGCGTCGGCCACCGCGCCGCTGATGGCGAGCTGGTCGCCGGTGAGATGGCAGTTGGTGGGTCGCACGGTCATGCGCAGCCCGAGGGCGCGGGCCACCAGGCTCGGGTAGGCCGCGCGCGAAGGGCCTTGAGAGACCGCGTCGGCGGGGAGACCCTGCTGCGGGGTGAGGTAGGGATTGGCCAGCCCGTGTCCGTAGGGGACCGAATCACCGAGGGCCACCGCCCGGGTCGACGGGGACGGGGTGGTGGGCGGCTGGCTGCTGCGGGTCGCCAGCACGACGCCGCCTGCGACCAGGGCCACCACCACCACCACGGCCGTCACTGCCCAGACGACAGGGGAGCGGCGCGCCGCGGCGCCCCAGGTTGGCAGCCTTCCCATAGACGGACCTCACGAGCCGCGGCCGGACGGCAGCGGAGGTGGGACCTTACCGGCTGGGTTCAGCCCGGCGGCAGCAGGACCAGGCAGCCGTTGTGGCCGCCGAAGCCGAAGGAGTTCGAGAGGACGGCGGCCGCCTCCCAGGGCCGGGGCTCGCCGTGCACGACCTCGATCGTGATCTCGGGATCGGGCTCCGCGTAGCCGGCGGTCGGCGGAATGGTGGCGCGGTGGATCGTGAGCACGCCCGCCACCGCCTCGATCGCGCCGGCCGCGGCCAGTCCGTGGCCCGTGACGCCCTTGGTCGAAGTGACCGGCGGCCCGGGCTCGCCGAAAACCTTCGTGATGGCGCGCGCCTCGGCCAGGTCGTTCAGCGGCGTCGAGGTGCCGTGGGCGTTGATGTGGCCGACGTCGGCTGCCTCGATCCCGGCGTCGGCCAGCGCGAGCTCCATACAGGCCACGGCACCGGAGCCGTCGGGGGAGGGGGCGGTGATGTGGTACGCGTCGGCGGTGCTCGCCCCCCCGGCCAGCTCGGCGTAGATGGTGGCGCCACGCGCCACGGCCCGATCCCATCCCTCCAGCACGAGCGCCGCCGCGCCTTCGGTCATCACGAAGCCATCACGCCGTGCGTCGAAGGGGCGCGAGTTGCCCGATGTGGACAGTGCCGTCATGTTGGCGAAGGCCGCCAGGGCCACCGGATGCATGCTGGCCTCCGAGCCGCCACCCACGGCCACCTCGCAGCGTCCCGTTGCCACCAGGCGGGCGGCGGCGGTGATGGCGTGCGTGCCGGCGGCGCACGCGGTGCAGATGACCTCGGACGGGCCGCGCCAACCCAGCCGCATGGAGATGCCCGCCGCGCCCGCGTTGGCCATCATCATCGGCACCAGCCGTGGTGAGACCCGGTCCGCCCCCTTCGCGTTGTACACCCCGACCTGGTCGGCCAGCGTCTCCAACCCGCCGACGCCCGTGGCGAAGACGACACCGGCCTTCGCCGGATCGACGGCAAGGTCACCGGCGTCCGCGACGGCCATGTCGGACGCGACCATGGAGAATTGCGCGAAGCGGTCGAGCTGACGTACCTCCTTGGGACCGAACCAGTCCTTCGGCTCGTAGTCGCGCACCGTACCGCCCACGACGCAGGGATGGAGCAACCCGTCCCACAGGGCGTCCACGCCGACCCCGCAGCACGTGATGGCGCCCAGGCCGGTGACGGCGACCCGCCGTCCCCGGATCGGGCCGTCGGCGCCGGTCCCGACCTGCATCAGAGCTTGGCGGAGATCAGGTCGAAGGCCTGCCCGACCGTCGTGATGTCCTCGAGCTCGGTCTCTTCGACGGTGATATCGAACGCCTCCTCGAGCGCCATCACGAGCTCGACCAGATCGAGGCTGTCGGCGTCGAGATCGTCGGCGAACTTGGCCTCTTTGGTGATCTTGTCCGCCGGCACCTGCAGTACTTCCACGGCGCACTCGCGAAACTTCTCGAAGGCTGCGTCGCTGTCCACAATCTGCTCCTTTGTCTGACGATTCCTTGAACGCTACAGGCCCATGCCGAGCCCGCCGTCGACCGGCACCACCGCCCCGGTCACGTAGCCTGCGGCGTCGGAGGCCAAGAAGCCCACCACGGCGGCGACGTCGTGCACGCTGCCTGCGTGCCCGAGGGGGACCTGACCCGTCATCAGCGCCACCCGGTCGGCACCCAGGGCCGCGGTCATGTCCGTCTCGATCAGCCCGGGGGCCACCACGTTCACCGTGATCTGCCGGCTGCCCACCTCACGGGCGATGGCCCGGGCCATGCCGACCAGGCCGGCCTTCGAGGCGGCGTAGTTGGACTGCCCCGGCAGGCCGACGAAGGCGCCCACCGACGAGACGAAGATGAGCCGGCCGGCATGCAGGCGCAGCATCTTGGCCACGGCCCGCTTGGCGACCCTGAACGACCCCGTCAGGTTGGCGTCGATGACCTCCAAGAAGGCCTGGTCGCTCATGCGGAGCAGCAGCGAGTCCATGGTGATGCCGGCGTTGGCCACCAGGACGCGGACCGGGCCCCAGTGCTCCTCGACGGCTTCGAAGGCGGCTTCGACCTCCTCCGGGTTGCGCACGTCGCAGCGCACGGCCAGGTAGCGGTCCGAGTCGGTGCCCGGCGGCGGATCGGGCGGGTCGTCCGAGCGGAAGGTCGCGGCGACCTGGTCGCCGTTGGCCAGGAACCACTCAACACAAGCCGCGCCGATGCCCCGGGCCCCGCCGGTGACGAAGACGACCGCCATCAGCTGGTGTCGGGCACGCGGAGCCAGACGAGCGGTTGGCCTTCTTGGACGCGCTCACCCTGGGCCGCCAGCCAGCGGATCACCTGACCGGCGAAAGGCGTGCGCACGTCGGAGACACCGACCCGGCCGATCAGGTCCCCGACCTCGACGGCCGAGGCCGGGTCCAAGTCGTCAGCCGTTCCGGGCAGGAGGCCCGTCCCGGGCGCCTGAAGGGACGACTCGGGGCTGAAGATCCCGCTCGACGGGCTCACGACGACGCGCTCGGACATGTACAGGTGTTCGCCCTGGTGGAGCGCCGGTTCGGCCCGCCAGGTCCCCGCGGCGGCGATCTGGTCCATCAAGGTGTCGAGGTCCTCCGGCTTGGAGACGGCCAGGGACTGGATCTCGGGCAGGCTCCGCTTGGCCAGGCCGCTCAGGACGCCACCAGGCCCGAGCTCGACGAGCGAGGTGAGGCCCAAGCCGGCGAAGGTCTCGAGCGTCTGGCGCCAACGCACCGGGCTGCACAGCTGGGCGGAGAGCAGCCCGGGCCACTCGGCCGGGTCGTCGTGCACGTGCGCGTCCACGTTGGCCACGACGCGGACTTCGGGCGTCAAGAAAGTGACCTCGGCCAGCGCCTTGCGCAGGTCGGCTCGCGCGCCCTGCATCAAAGGCGTGTGGAAGGCGCCGGACACTTGGATCGGGAGCACCCGCTTTGCGCCCAGTCCCTTGGCCAGCTCGCTCGCCCGGGCGACCGCGTCGGGCGTCCCGGCGATCACGACTTGGCCGGGCGCGTTGTAGTTGGCCACCCAGACGTCGCCCTCGGCCCGCATGCAAGCCGCCTCGGCGTCGCCGTCCGCGATGCCGAGGAGCGCGGCCATGGTCCCCGGTGCTTCCTCGCCGGCGCGCGCCATCGCCTCGCCCCGGGCGACCACCAGCTGGATTCCGTGCTCGAAAGCGAGGGCGCCGCTGGCCACCAGCGCGGTGTATTCGCCCAAGCTGTGCCCCGCGCAGGCGGCCGGTGTGAGGCCGATGCGCTCGACCGCATCGAGCACGACCAGGCTCAGCACCGTGGTGGCAAGCTGCGCGTTCTCGGTTTGGGTCAGCTCCTCAATTGGGGCGAGGAGGAGGAGGCGGGCCAGGTCGCAGTCGGCGGCGGCGGCGGCCTCCTCGACCACCTCCCACGAGGGGTGATCGACCCACGGCTGACCCATCCCGGCCCGCTGTGACCCCTGTCCGGGGAAGGTGAAAACCAACACGTGTCCGACGGCTCCCATCGACGGCGGGCGGAAGAACCCACAGTGTGGCACGCCGCGGCGCGACGACCGGCTTCCGGACGGCGAGATCGCACCACCGGTGCGATCCGCGAAGGGTTCGGGGAGCCCAGTGCTGGTTACCGGGTGGAAACCCGGTACGAACCATGGTACGACCGAGGCGGCGGGGAGCGACGGACCGTCGGCTCAGATCGCGGTCGCCCCGTCGCCCGGCCAGGACGGGCCGGGCAGATCAGGCGGCCGCGGGGGGCGCGAACACGGCGATGCAGCCTTGGAGAGCCCCGAGCCCCGTGGGGGTCGGGGTCGCCGGTGCCTGGGTGGCCGGCGTCGCGGGCACGGTCGTGCTCGGAGGCGCCGTCGTGGTGGGGGCCCTCGTCTGGGAGGGCACGGTGGTTGGCACGGTCGTGGCGGGTTCGACCGTCGTCGACGTGACCGTCGGCGCCAGAGTGGTCGTCGTCGTTGTGGTTGTCGTCGTCGCCCGGGCGGGCATCGCCGACACGATCGGGGTCGTGGTGGGGGGCACTGTCGTGGCCGGGACCGTCGTCGGCGTCGTCGTCGTGGGCACCGTTGTGGTGGGAGCCGTCGTCCCCAAAGTGGTCGTTGTGGTTGCCGCCGCCGGGGTGCCGGCGCTGGCCATGGGCACGCTGAGTTTCACCGTCGTGCACGCCCCGGCCGTCTGCAGGGTCGCAACGTCGTTGACGAGCCGAGCGAGGTCCCGGTTCTCGGTCGAGGTGTCCGACGCCAGGGTCGAGTTGGCCTGGCCCAGCGCCGCCGCCGCGGCGGCGCGCCCCGACCGCGCCGCCGACAAGGCTGCCGTTGCATCTCGATCAGCGCGACAACAAGTCCGACGCGGCGACGCTTTGGTATTGCTGGGCGGCAACGCCGTCGGCGTCGGGCGGCCCGAACGGCGTGGGCCTGCCGCTCAGGTTGGTGAGCGAAGCGCCCACGTACAGCCCGCCGCTCACGTACTCTGCGACCGCGAATCGCCGCAAGGTACGGCCCACTGCGGCGAGGTTCCCCTGCGTGGTTGAGACGACGGCTTGGGCCGCCGCGAGCTCCTCGTTCCGCGAGGTCAAGACACTCTGGTCGACCGCCGACGCCGCAACGGCCTGTTGGTAAGCGCTGACATCGGACTTCACGTTGGTGTACACGCTGAGCGCAGCGGACGTGCCGAGTAATGCCGCGGCGAAATCATCGGTCGCCCCGACGATCTTGTTGGCGTAGCACGGCGTCCCGTCGGCCGACGGGGCGCACCATTGACTCTGGTCGACGTCGGCCAAAAACACCCCCGGCGGCGCGACGTTCCCTGCCCGCAAGGCCGCCGTGATCGACCACATGTTCGGTTGGAGCAGCGTGGCCACGGTCGCACCGCAGCCCGCCAACCAGGTGGAGAAGGCGGGGAATCCGTTCGAAGAGATCGTTTCCGGAAGCGGCGCGTTGTTGACGTCGGTCGTCCGACGCGTGTTGAAGGGGTTGTAGGCCGCGGAGTTGTTCGTCGATCCACCTTCGGCGGCCTGCCATTCGTCCAGATCGTCGATGTTCGCCTGTGTCGCCGGTGCGGTCGCTCCCTGCAGCACGCACAGTTCCCAGCCGGCCGGCAGCATCGTGTCGCCCGGAGCCGCCACCACCGCCGAAGGAGCCGCGCCCGAGGCGGACGAGAGCGCGCCGCAACCCAGCCCGGCTATCGCAAGGACCAGAGCAATACGTACCCTCGAGGTCAAGCGTGGCATGGGATGTCTCACAAGGCTGGCTCCTCGGCCTTGAGGGGCTCGGAGTCCAGAACTCTAGGTCCAAAGCGGGTTCGCCAAACCGCTCAAGCTTGGCACCTCCCGTTCGAGTGGTGCATTCGACCTATCGACACTCGGGCCTGACTCTTGAACATGTAGCGGCGAATTGCACGGTCGTTGGAGCCGCCCGTGCCTGCCCGCAGACGGCTCAGCAGCGCATTCGGGGGAGTCGATCGTGACCACCAGGTGACGAAAAAGCGACACGCCGTGGTGGCCGACGCGGTCTTTGCCGGAGCCGACCAGGGTGTCGGGGTCGTATTGTGACCGCGTTGTGACGACGAAGGAGCGGCCCACCCCGGACTCGCAGTGAGCGTCTCGGTGTCCCACCCACGAAGAACGGGGGTGCCTTCGTCACGGGCCCGAGGGCGCCTCCTGCGTCGAGGACGAGGAGTGCTTCAACTCCACGATCATCTCGAGGTACGGCTCGTTGCCCACGTTGCGGGCACGTTCGACGCCGCCGCGACGGACGTGCACGACGGCCCCTGGAACCACGTCGGCCGCCAGTTCCTCCCTGAACGGCCCCTCGGAGTCGGGCTCGGGGATGACCGCGATGCGATCACCGCGAACCTGGATCAGGAGATGATCGAGGTCGTGGCGGTGAACTGCGCTTTCCTCACCAGGAGCCAGCTTGAGTCGCCAGACACGGACCGCGTCGTCTTCGTAGACGACGTTCGACCCGATGTCGCCCAGTACCCGCTCGCCGCCGCCGCCCTCCATCATCGCTTCCCGTTGCCGACCGTGTCCCGTGCTGTTGCGCCCCGGAGACAGAAGGACACGAGCTGGGAGACCCCGTCCTTCGTCGGCTTCGTGCCGGCCACGAGGTGTGCTCCGAGGGTCGCGAACGTCAAGCGGTACACCATGGTGGCGAGCGCAGCGACTTGCTCGTCCGATCCTCGTCGGAGCCCGCGAATGGGCTCGTGGAGCAGGGCAACGAGTAGATCGACCGACGACTGCTGTTCCTCGGGGAACGACGCGCTGAGATGCCGTTCGCTCAGGACCCACGGGCGCGTGCGGGCCGACGCCGCCGGGTTGGTCGCCTGGGCGAGCACGCCTTCGATCCAGGCTCGGAGCCGATCAGCCGGAGTGTCCGCTCGGCGCATCCGCCGCTCGAGCGTGTCCATGAGCCGGCGGCGTCCCTCGTCGAGAAGGACCAGCATCAGCTCGTCCTTGGAAGCGAAGTACCGGTAGAACGCCTGGGTCGAGATCCCCGCTTCGGCCAGGATGTCACGCATCGAAGGGTCCAAAGACCCGGTCCGCTGGATGAGCGAGAACGTGCTCTCGACGATCCGACGCATCTCGGTCTCGAACTCGGTGCGGCGTCCTGCCACTGTTCGTTCGACGGCTCGGCCGGCGAGTCGTTCCGTGATCGACGCCTTCACCATCCTCAGCAGTCTCCCGTCTCAGCCAGCACAGCGTTCTCCCAATCTAAGATCCGCGATCTGGCGACACAAGGAACAGGCGCCGTGATCGCCGACTCGAGTTCGAGGAAGGAGACTCCATCGTGGTCGAGCCACTCGTCATTGGGGACGTCTTTCGGGCGGGGGCACGCGCCACCCCGCACCGGACAGCGGCAGCCCTCGGCGATCGGCTGCTCACCTTTGCCGAGCTCGACCAGTCGGCCAACCGACTGGCACGTACCCTGCTCGATCGCCGTGTCGGCCACGGCGCGCGGGTGGCGATGTGGGCCGACACCAGCCTGGAAGGCGCCCCGCTCTTCGCCGCTCTTTCCAAACTTGGCGCCCTGTTCTGCCCGCTGAGCGGGCGATGGGGGGAGGATGAGGCTGCGGGCGTGCTCGATCGCCTCCGGCCCTCGCTCGTCCTTGTCGATGGGCCCCGCGCCGATGCCGGCGCGGCATTGGGCCGGCGCCTGGGCTTGGAGGTCATGGCCCTCGACGCGCTTGTGCAGGCCGGCACCGTGGAGCCCGCCGACGACATCGATGTCGTCGTCGCCGAGTCGGACCCGCACGTCGTCTTCTTTACGAGCGGGTCGTCGGGGCCACCCAAGGGGGCGGTGCTTTCTCATCGGGCCAACGTGCTGCGGTCCCTTCCCGGAGCGCTCCTCGAACCGCGGGGAGCGATGGTGTGTCCGTATCCCCTGTTCCACATGGGGGCGTGGACCATCGCATTGCAGCAATGGCAGGCGCGCGACGCGGTCGTGTTCGTGGGCTCCGCCACGGCGGACGAGATCGGGACCGCGGTCGAGCGCCATCGGGCCACCCGCATCAACTGCGTCCCCGCCGTCTGGCGGCGGCTGCTCGACGCCTCGTCGGCGCCTGGCGCCCCGGATCTTTCGTCCATCCGCTTCGCCGACACCGGCACGTCGGCCACTCCTCCCGAGTTGCTCCGCGCCATCGCCGAGACCCTGCCCAGGGCGCGGGTGCGCGTCTTCTACGGTTCGACCGAGGCCGGGGGCGTCACCGTTCTCGAGCACGCCGACATCGAGGCCAAGCCGGGGAGCTGTGGTGTCCCGGGACCGCTGGTAAAGGTGCGGGTCGACGAGGACGGTCGCCTGTGGGTCCGCGGTCCCCTCCTCTTCGACGGCTACCTCGACGATCAGCTTGCCACGCGGGGTGCGCTGCTCGACGGCTGGTACGACACCGGCGACCTGGTCGATGTCGACCGCGAGGGCTACTACTCGATCGTCGGCCGCGCCGGTGAGGTCATCCGCACGGGCGGCGAGGCAGTGGCCCCGGTCGATGTCGAGGCGGTGCTGCTGGACCATCCGGGGGTGGCCGACGTCGCCGTCGTCGGATTGCCCGATCCGGCCTGGGGAGAGGTGGTGTGCGCCGCCGTGGTCGTCGCTCCGGGCGAGACCGTTCCCGACCTTGCCGGCCTCCGGACCCTCTGCGCGGGCCGGCTGGCCCCCTACAAGCACCCCCGCCGCCTGGAGGTCGTCGAGGAAATTCCTCGCACCGCCGCCACCGGGCAGATCCAGCGGCGGCTGGTCATCGAGCGCGTGCTCCTCCGCGGCGCCGACGCGGCTGGCGGTGGCGGGGGATAGTTGCAAAACAGCGTTCTTAGATCTTAGGATCACTGATCTGGAAACGGGCGGGGCGACAATGGGGGCGACGTGGAGCGCGAGGTGTTGCTGACGGGCATCGGGGGCCAAGGCATTCAACTCGCCGCACGGGTGTTGGCCGAGGCCGCGTTGGACGAGGGACGGGACGTTCAGCTCTTCGGCGCCTACGGGGGCATGATGCGAGGTGGGAGCACCGAGGCGACGCTCGTGCTGTCGGATGGGTCGATCGAAGCGCCGCCGACTGCCGGGTCCGCCTGGGCGGCACTCGTCATGCACCCCGACTATGCCGATCCGGTCCTGTGCCGGGTTCGATCGGGCGGGGTGGTGCTGGTCAACACGAGTGTGTGGGGCGGTCCGACGGATCGTGAGCGCTTCGACGTGATCGAGGTGGCGGCCACCGATCAGGCCGTCGAGATCGGCAACTTACTCACCGCTGCGATGGTCATGCTCGGCGCCCTGGCCGCTGTCACCGGTCTGGTGTCGCTCGACGCGTTGGAGGAGGCGGTGACCCGATGTGTGCCCTCCTATCGGCGCCAGCACATCGAGGCCAACACGCTGGCCCTGGCTGCTGGCGCCCGTGCTGTCCCGGCCGGCACGTTCGCGGCGTGGCCGGTTCCGTCGGCGCGGGCCCAGGCGGGTTGATGACGAAGGCGAGCGATCGGATGGCGACACCCACCGCCCTGACCCGCGGCACACTGGTGATCGACATCGATGCCTGTAAGGGCTGCGACCTGTGCATCGACGCCTGCCCGCCGGGCGTCCTGGTCATGACTACCCATAATGTCAACCAGCGGGGATACCGCTACCCACAGCTCTTGCCGGGGTGCACCGGATGCAAGGCGTGTTCGCAGATCTGCCCCGATTTCGTGTTCCAGGTGTACAAGTACGACACGCCGGTCGAACTGCCCCTGGGCGAGACGGGAGCCGCGCGGCCAGGCGGGGCTGAGCAGTCATGAGTGGACTCGGCGTGCTGTCCTCGTCGGTGCCGGCAGGCGCGGGGCGCCGGCTCATGCACGGGAGCGAGGCGATCGCGCAGGCGATGATCACGGCGGGTTGCCGCTTCTTCGCCGGGTATCCCATGACACCGTTCACCGAGGTGCTCGAGCAGATGGCACGCAAGCTCCCCGCCGTCGGGGGGACGTGCATGAACGCGGAGAGCGAGATCGAGGCGGTTGGCATGGCATGGGGCGCGGCGGCCACCGGGACCCCCGCGGCCACGGGTTCAACGGGCCAGGGGCTCTCGCTCATGCAGGAGTCGCTCGCGGAGATCACCCTCGCCCGCCTCCCCCTCGTCGTCCTCAACATGGCCCGGGGACAGGGCGACTACTGGCAGGCCACGCGTGGCGGGGGCCATGGCGACTATCGCCACCCCGTGCTGGCCCCCGTCGACGTCGTCGAGGCCGTCGAACTGGTCCAGCGGGCCTTCCGCCTGGCGGCGACGTGGCGCACTCCGGTGGTCGTGTTGGGCGACTACTACCTGGCGCACACCGCGCGCGCGGTGGAGGTCGCCCCGCTCGATCTCGGACCAGCTCCGCCGACCGACTGGGCCCTGACCGGCAAGAGCGGCGGCTCGGGCCGGGCCAAGCTCGTGTCGTTCCTCGGCTCGGTGAAACAACGTGACGATGTGGGCTATGACTTGGCCGCGCACTACGGCGCGTGCGCTGCGCACACCGCCGCCATGCTCCGCGCGGTGCCGCCGCTCGTCGAACGGGGTCTCGTCGATGACGCCGACGTTGTCGTGGTGGCGTTCGGTACGCCGGGCGCGTACGTGCGGGCCGCAGTGCGGTCCTTGCGGGAGGAGGGGCACAAGGTCGGCTGGGTGCGCCCGGTGACGCTGGTTCCGTTCCCGAGCGCCCAGGTCGCCGCCGCAGGCCGTCGGGCCAAGGCCGTCGCCGTCTACGAGAACAACGCCGGCCAGATGATCGATGACGTCCGCCTCGCCGTCCTCGGGGCGGCACCCGTGGAGTTCATCGGCGGCCTGAGTCTGGACCCTTCGGGCTTCGGCATCGCGCCTGACCTCGACGTCGGCCTGCTGCGCCGGCGCATCCTCGACGTTGTGGAGCGGCACGAGTGACGGAGTCGCAACACCCGCCGATCGTGCCCACCGACCGGCCGCCGACTGCGCCGGCCCGGCTGGTCGACGACTTCACGCCAGCCCTGGTCGACGTCGGGACCCATCAGCTCTGCCCGGGGTGCGGGGAGCCCGTCGCCGTCCGCAGCCTGATGGAGGCAATCGACGAGCTGGAGCTCGTCGATCGGACTATCGCCGTTTTCGGAATCGGCTGCTACACGGCCTTCTCGAACAACCTCGACGTCGAGGTCCTCCAGGCGTTGCACGGACGCGCCCCCTCCTTGGCCACCGGGGTCAAGCGCGCCCGCCCCGACACCATCGTCGTCACGGTGCAGGGGGACGGCGACATGGCGAGCGAAGGCCTCCAGGAGGTGCTCCACGCCGCGGCGCGGGGCGAGAACATCACCTGCGTCATGTTGAACAACGGGGTTTTCGGCGAGACGGGGGGCCACATGAGCGCCGCCACCGTGCTGGGCCAGCGCACCAAGACCAGCCTCGAAGGCCGGGACCCGGTGGCGCACGGCCGCCCCATCCTGCTCGCCGATCTGGTGGCGCGTCTCGACGGCGCCGCCTTCGTGGCACGTTGCGCCGTGAACGCGGCCGGCACGGTGGCTCGCACCCGCAAGGCGCTCCTGCGCGCGCTCGATACCCAGCGCGCGGGAGCGGGGTTCAGCTTCGTCGAGATCCTGACCATGTGCCCGACCGGGTGGTTCGTCGAGACGGCAGAAGCCCCCCGGTACCTTGCCGAGCGACTCGGCGCCGTCCACTTCTCCGGTGTCTTGAAGGACATCCGGGGCGACGACGGGTCGGCTCGATGAGCGCGTGCGCGTCGGGCTCCATCGTGGTCAATGCCCGCCACCACGGCGCCTGGCTGGCCGAAGGCCTAGGGAAGGTGCTCCCGGGCGAGCTGATCGTGGCCTGTGGCGACCGAGACGAGGTCCCCGACGACGCCCGAGTCCTCGTCACGCTGCTCGACGACCCCGACACCATCCGAGATCGCCTCGTGCCCTCCGTCGAGTGGGTCCACGTCCTCGGTGCTGGTGTGGATGGGTTCCCCTTCGATGCCCTCGAAGACCGCCCTCTCACGTGCTCGCGCGGTGCGGCGGCGTCGGCCATCGCGGAATGGGTGATGGCCGCCATGCTGGCGTTTGCCAAAGCGCTGCCCGAATCGTGGATCCACGCACCGCCGCAGCGGTGGAATGCCGCAACGCTGGGGACGCTCTCGGGCTCCACGCTGGGACTGGTCGGCCTCGGGACCATCGGCAGCGCGATTGCCCGGCGGGCCCTGACCTTCGACATGGAGGTGATGGCCGTCCGGCGCACGACCGTCGCGCCACCGTTCGCGGAGATAGCGATGGTGCCGGAGCTCGCCACGCTGATGGGTCGCGCCGACCACGTCGTCGTCGCCGCACCGGCCACCGCCCAGACCCGCCACCTGGTCGACGCAGCCGCGTTTGCCGCCATGAAGCCGGGCGCGCACCTCGTCAACATCGCCCGAGGCTCGCTCGTCGACCAGGAGGCGCTGCGGCAAGCCCTCGACGGCGGCACGGTGGCACGGGCGACACTCGACACCGTCGAGCCCGAGCCCCTGCCGGCGGGCCACTGGCTGTATACCCACCCTGCGGTCCGCCTCACCCCGCACATCAGCTGGAGCTCGCCTGACACGATGGTGCGCACCGTGGACCTTTTCGTCGAGAACCTCGGGCGGTACCGCTCGGGCGCGGCACTCCAGGGCATCGTGGACCCCGCGGCAGGGTACTGACGTGACCCTCGGGCCGGGCGACCTGGTGTTGTGCTCGGGCACCCTGCCCCGCGCCACGCCTTTCCGCCTGCGCCTGGAGGCGGCGCACGCGGCCGGGTACGCAGGCGTGTCCCTGTGGGGCCGCGATTACGCCGCGGCGCGCGCGGAAGGGTACGGCGACGGGGACATCGTCGCCATGCTGGCCGACTACGGCCTCGCCGTGGCCGAGTTGGACCCTGCCTGGTGGTGGACGCCGGGAGCGGCGGCTTTCACGATCCCGCCCGAGATGGACCCGATCGATGTCTTTCGTTTCGACGAGCGCGAGCTCTTCCGGATCGGCGAGCTGGTCGGGGCACGGTCGCTCAATGCGGCCGACGTGCTCGGCGGCAGCTGGGGCGTCGAGGAGGCCGCGGCCGCTTTTGCCGCGCTGTGCGACCGCGCCGCGGACCACGGTCTGCTGGTGCACCTCGAATGGCTGGCGTGGTCACAGATTCCCGACTTCGTCACGGCCTGGGAGGTCGTGCGTCTGGCGGACCGGCCCAACGGCGGCCTGAACGTCGACACCTGGCACTGCGCCCGGGCGGGAACGACGGTCCAGGACCTGCGTAGCGTCCCGGGAGAGCGGGTGCTGGCGATCCAGCTCGACGACGGCCCCGCCGAGGCGGAGGTCGACCTCGTGGAGGCGACACTGCACCGCCGCCGCCTGCCCGGGGCGGGCGACTTCGACCTCGCCGGCTACCTCGGAGCCCTCGGTGACGTCGGCGCCGTGGCACCCATCGGGGTTGAGGTCTTCTCCGACGAGCTCCACGCCCTCGGTCCCACGGAGGCTGCGCAACGTGCCGCGGTGGCGACGCGTACCGTCCTCGGGACGCGCTCCGACGACATCGACTCCCCCGAGGTGGCGTCGTGAGCGGCGTCGTGGTGGTCGGTACGGGCTTCGGCTGTTACACCCACGTCCGCGCCCTGCGTGCCGCCGGTTTCGATGTTCTCGCGGTCGTCGGGCGCGATCCCGCCAAGACGGCCGAGCGTGCCGCCCTCTTCGAGGTCCCTGGGGCGCTGACCTCGCTCGACGAGGCGCTGGCGCTGCCGGGGGTCGACGCCGTCACCATCGCCACGCCCCCGCACACCCACGCGGCGCTGGCGCTGCAGGCCATCGCCGCCGGTCGCCACGTCCTCTGCGAGAAGCCGTTCGCGGCCAACACGGAGGAGGCAAAGGTCGTTTTGGCCGCGGCCGAGTCGGCGGGCGTCGTCCACGTGCTCGGCACCGAGTTCCGCTGGGACCCCGGCCAGGCCGGCCTGGCCCGCGCCGTGGCCGCCGGCCTCGTGGGGGAGCCGCGTCTGGCCACCTGGCTCATGCACGTCCCCGTCCTGGCCGATCCCGCTGCCATCGTGCCCGAATGGTGGGCCGATGCCGGCTCTGGCGGCGGCTGGCTGTGGGCGCACGGCTCGCAATTGATCGACCAGATCCGCGTCACGCTTGGCGAGTTCGAGGGCGCGAGCGCCTCCTTGGCCCACGTCGTCGACCGGCCATGGATGAGCGCGGACGACGGATTCGTCGTGCACTTCCGGATGCGCAACGGTGCCGTCGGCGTGATGCAGTCGACGGCCGGCGACCGGGGCGTCCTCGTCCAGACCCGGGTCACCGGGTCTACCGGGACGGCGTGGATCGAAGGTGTGGGGTCCACGGTCAAGGTGGCGGACGCCAAGGGGGTGCGCGCCCTGCCGAACCCGGAGGACCTGCAGCTGGATTCGCCGCCGCCGTTGCCGGAAGGGGCGGCGACCACCGCTTACGAGAAGATGACCACTTTCGGGGTCGAGTACGGGCCCTACGTACGCCTCGCGGCGGCCTTTCGCGACCGCATCCACGGCCAACCTGTCCCCGGACCCGAGCCGGCAACGTTCGTCGACGGCGTGGCGCAGATGGCCGTGCTCGACGCCATCACGACCTCGGCCGCCTCGGGCGGGCGCTGGACGGCCGTGGAACCAGGATCCTGAGCGACGTGGAAGACCGAACCACCGCCGGCCTGTATCTCGAGCTCGGCGACGGCAGCCCGGACGGATTCCGCCGGCGTGCCGAAGCGCTGGCCGAGGGTGCTGGCGTGGACCGGGTCACGTGGTGGCAGAACTGCCGGCCAGGTCGACAGGACCTCCCCATGCGGATCACCGACGGATCGATGCTGTTGGTGGCGGAGGTGACCGCGGGCTTCTCGACCCCCGAGGCGCCGGCCTCGGCGACGGCGCACCGCTTCCGCCGTCATCGGCGTCCCAGCCAGGGCGTCCTCACCGGACGACCCACCACCGGTCTCCTGCTGGTCTGGATCAGCCCGCGACGGCCCGAGCTGGCACAGGCTCTGCGCGACTGGGGCGACTTCGTCCACATCCGGCACATCGCCGAGGCCGGCATACCCGGCTTCACCCAGATCTCGGTCTACGAGAACGTGGCGCCCGTTGACCCCATGTTCATGCATTTCTACGAATTCGACGCCGAGGACTCGGAGGCGACGTTCTCGACGATGACCCCACACGTGGCGCCGCGGCTCGGAGGGGTCGACAGCGAGGCGTACACCGCATGGGCGGATTGGCGCGCCGGTGGCGGCAGGCTTTTCTACTGCAACACCTTTCAGTTGCGCGGCGAGGTGGGCTGACGTGGACCCCGTGTTTCGCCACCTCGAGGATCAAGATGTGCGTTGGCAGCAGGTGAAGGCCATCCGCAGGGCGGACGGGACGACGGCCTCTGTGTGGGAGAAGTGGCTGGCGTTCTCGTCCGATCCGCAGTACCTCTCCTTGTATGCCCGGTGGGACCCGGGCGTCGTCGTCCGGCGTCACGGCCACAACAGCCCGCATGTGCTGTTCGTGCTCGAAGGTGACATGTGGTGCGGTGACCGACACTGCCCGGCGGGGACGCACATCGAGCTGCCGTTGGGCGCCGCCTTCGGGCCCTTCGTGGCCGGCCAGGACGGCACCGTGCTGCTCGAAGTCATGATGGGGGACCCCCGTTCCTGGGGCGACGACCCCCGGGCATTCGAGCGGGCTTTAGCGCAACGAGGGGCGACGGCGCTCCCCGATCCCGAGATCGAACTTCCCGAGTGGCTCGAAGACCTCCGCTCGCACTGGGTGGTCGACCGTCCGGACGAACGGCGGCCCCATCCACGGTGAACCCAAAGACCTCGCCGGGCTCAGTCCGGCCAGTCCAGCAACGGCCCTGGTGAGCGGCACCCTCGGCGGACGGCGGCGACCGCGGCACGACGGCCCGTTCGGGCTGATCCGACATCGTGGGTCACCACCGACCCCCACCTCTGCAATCGCTGTGCCTAGCCTGATCCCCCAATGAGGCTCAGACGACCGCACGTCCTCGTGCTCTTGGCGGGCACGATGCTCGCCGCACTGTCGGGCTGTAAGTCCAGCGGGCTCGGGTCCTCGGCGGCCGCGCCGACGACCACGTGGGTCAGCCATGCGTACCTGGCCAACTCGTTCACCGCCGACCTGGCGAGCGAGAGCACCGCCAACACGGCCTATTTGACCGCGTTCAACACGGCCACGACCGACATCACCATGCAAGAGCAGAAGTTGACTCTCGACAACAACACGATCCAACACATTGGGTTCGGACAAGGTTGCAACGAGGCAGATCCATCTACCTACTCAGCCTGCGTGGCAAGCGAAGACCAGACAGCGGCGTACGCCAGAAGCGATGCGGCGGCTGTGGAGGCACAGGTCCAGGCCGACTTTCGGCAATACACGGCCACAGCCACCACATATGAGTCGGCGCTCAGCACGTTTATCGGCCAGGTGGCCGGACTACCGTGGCCCAGCGCGTACAACAAATACGTTCACGCGACGGTCACCACTGCGAGGACGTTCCGAAGGGACGTCTCCCTTCAGGAGGCGGTGTTGGCGTCAACCCCACCGTCGAGCGGCTCAGCAACCAACACCCAGACCCTCATCGACGGCGGGAAGTTCGTTGGCGCCATCAGCGCGCTGAAGGGGGCGCTGCTGAACGGAACCAAGGGTTAGGCAGCGCTCGCTGGAGCATCCGGAGGTCGACGATGGATGCGTGGGGGCCAATCCGCGGGCGATGTCGAGCGACCGTCCCAACCTCCTGACCACCCCAGAGGGCAAATCGCTCTGACCAGCGAACACAGTCCTGCCCGGAGCGGGACTCGAACTCCGGCCGGGCTCTTCCGGCGAGGTCGTGGGGTCCGCACGTATCCGGTCAACAGGCCATTCGCGAAAACCCGAGCACCCTCGGTGATGCTCTGTCCGGGGCAATCTGTGACCCGCGACCCATGGACTGAGGTGCGTGTCGGAGGGGCGATCCAACCAGCGGCATGATGGGCCGCCGAGGAGGTCACCTTGGGCTTCGAGAAAACGCTCGTCACGACACGCTTAGAGGTGCGGCCGCCCCGTGAGACGGACCGCGTCCGCTTTACCGAACTCCTCCGCAACGACGCATTCATGGTGTTCTCGTCCGGAGCAGCGACCAAGGAAGCGGCCAACAGGCGTTTCGATCACATGCTCGCCATGTGCGAGATCATTCCCTTCTCGAAGCAGCCGATCATTGAGCGGGCATCAGGCGTCGTCGTGGGCTATACGGGCGTCGATTACTTCACCTTCGAAGGTGAGGAGCGTCTGGAATGGGGGTACCGGCTGGTGCCTGAGTCCCGCGGATTGGGGTACGCGACCGAGGCAAGCCAAGCCCTACTTGCCCGCGCTCGCCAGACGTTTTCGGGCGAAGTGCTTGCGATAATCGACCCAGACAACCATGCCTCCCAAAACGTCTGCCGGAAGCTCGAGTTCGGCTTCCTGAAGCAGGCGCCTGTCGACGGGAACGTTCGGAACTTCTACACGCTGGCCGTCGGCGACACGAGGCGATAAGCGTCGGAGCACGGTCGGTGCTGGGTCCAAAGAGGCGGCTTTTCTCGGTTCGCATTTCGGGGCTGCATGTCGCACTTTGTCTTCGTCTGGACGGGTTCCTAACGGCAGTCAAGCCCCTCAGGCCACATTTTCACTAGTTTCTTCCCGTGGCGGGTCGGTGGCCGGAGCGACCTTCTGGGTCGACTCCTTTCTGCCTCGACCCGCCGCCCTGTTCTTGAGGACTTTGGCTGGGGTGTTGCGACGACGAGTCGCCCGGACTTTGGGATCGATCTTCAAGCGATCCGCGCAGGCAGCTTCGCCCTCGGCCTCGGTGATCACTTCGCCGTCTTCATCTCGCAGTTGATAAAGCTCGCCCTTGCGCCAACAGGCGGCGATCCGGGTGATGAGGACGGCCGAGACCGAGCACAGCGCCGAGTTGTGGTGCTTGCCCTCGACCATGACCAGTCGGTAGTAACGCTGGGCCAACGTCGGGTCAATATGCCGAGCGTGGTCGGCGGCCAGGTAGAGGGCCTGGCGCAGGCCGGCTTCACCCGCCTTCGGTGATGCCCTTGTGCGCCGCCACCAGTCCGGACTGGTCGATCTTGGGCACAAAGCCAGTGAAGGAGCGGACGCCGGCCAGGTTGGCGAAGCGGTTGAAGTCGCCGGCGTTGCCCAAGATGGCCGCCGAGAGGACGGGCCCGAGTCCCGGGGCCGAAGCGACGATGCCCTTGGGATCGGCCTCGTCATAGAGAACGGCGATCCGCTTGTCGGCCGCGGCGATCTCCTCGTCGAGCTGGCGGAGCACCCGGACTTCTGAGGCGATGTCGTGGGCCAACTCGGTGAAGTCGATGCCCCCACCTGACCACAGGGCCAGGGTCTCGTTCGCCATGGCCAAGAGCTCGTCGGCCTTGTCTTCGCGCAGACCCCAGCGCTCGAGCAGATGACGAACGCGGCCAGCCGGGCGCGCCCGAGGCGCTTGAGCGCCCGTGGATCGGCGTATTTCTCCAATATGACCAGGGCGGTCTTGGACGCGGTCGCCGATCCGAGGGAATCGGCCCACCCCGGCCCGAGCAGCTCGACGAGTGCATCGAGGCGCAGGCTGGCGGCGCTGCGACGCTTGACCAAACTGAAGCGGTGACGGACGGCACGGCGCAGCGACTCCGCCGGACCGAGGTTGTCGATACCCCGCAGGCCCTCTGGGTGCAGCAGCGGGAGACGAGCAGCACCCGTGAATCGAGCCGGTCGGTCTTGGTGTGCTTGTTTAGTAGTCCCGCAGGTCCGCCGACTGCTCCGGCGGCACCAGCACCACCTTGCCGCCCCGGGCCCGAAGCCAGGCGGACGAAGCGGCACCCAAGCGTTGCGGGTCTGCTCGAGGACCACGATCACGAAGTGGCGTCGGGGATCTTCGCCCACAGTCGCTCCAGATCGACCGTCGTCGTCCGGAACCGCCACGACGACCACATGAACTCACCTCGCTCGTCGGCCAGGCTCGCCCGGTGATCGGCCCGACACGCGACGTCGATCCCCAACCGGACCTCCTTCATGGCGTGGTCCCTTCGCTCACAGTTCACTCGCTCTCCGTCGTCGCCGGTGCACGTTCCGCAGGGTAGTGTCCATCCAGACATTCAGAAGAGGGGTCCGACCCCATCGTCGGCCGCCGAGTTCCAGAACAGGGATGCACGTGCGCCGGGACGCTCGTCAAGTCGACGATCACCGCTGAGGAGTCGAGCTCGCGCTCGCTCCGACCCCAAATCAGTCAAGCCAGAAGAACCGACCGACGCACCCTACGAAG
>CAWITA010000016.1:0-706117 GCA_963838835.1 uncultured Acidimicrobiaceae bacterium | reverse complement strand
CGCTTCGAGCATCTCCGCACGAGTCATCGACACGCCGTTGGGAGGACTCATGGGACATGATCACCAGGGATCGGTGGCGGGCAGCGGCAGCCGGGCCACGCGTCTGGCCTTGGCGGCGGGCAAGCCGAGCAGGCGGAGGCAGGCTTCGGCGAGCTCATCGACCGAGCTCTCCTCGCGTTCGGGCTGCCGCTGGTGAAGGCGCAGCAACCCGATGAGGCCACCCGCGACGGCGCTGAGAGCGACCTCGGGGTCAGCCACGCTGAACTGACCCGCGGCGTGCCCGGCCTCGATGTCCCGCAGGGCGCGGGGGGCCAGGCCGCCCGGAGCGTCCAGGAGGTCGAGGCCGGCGCCGGTGATGAACCGGGCCACTTCGGGATGGGTCCAGCTGAGGCAGGCGGACAGCCGCAGCGATATCGAGAAGACCTCCGCCGGGTCGGTGATGCCGGCGGTGGCCCCGTCGATCATGCGACCCCAGCGCTCGAGGACCTCGCTCGACGCGGTCTCGAACAGCTGGTCCTTGCTCTCGAAGTGGTTGTAGAACGACCCGAAGCCGATGTCGGCTTCCTCGGTGATCTCTTGGATGCTGGCCCGTTCCCCGCGCCCTTCTGCGATCAATCGGACCGCCGCGTCAATCAGTGCCTGCCGGGTCCGGGCCTTGCGCCGGTCCAGCCGGGTCGGGCCCCCGTTTGTGCTCGCGGATACCGAGCTCACATCAATCTCCTTCTCTCGACGTCATAGACGGGTTTCACCCCGGCGGTTCCGCTCGGCCGAAACTCGGGCGGATCCGCCAGGGTGGGAACCCCGATCACTACTGAGGGATCACTACATAACTGACGCTAGCTTGTCGCGCTGCCGGGGCTGCTCGTCGACCAACGAGTCCACTGTGCGGTGGGCCCGGCGCAGGTTGATGCCCTCGATGAGCGCCCAGAACCCGTAGACCAGGTTGAACAGGCCGAACAGCAAGGCCAGGGTCACCGCGCCGACGCCGGGACGGGCGAAGAGGACGATCCCGAAGGCGATTGAGATCAGCCCGCTCACGAAGAAGAGGGCGCGGGTTCCGGCTGACTCACCGACTTCGAGGCCGGCGTAGATCTCGACCAGACCGGCCACCATCGCCCACGCGCCGACGAGCAACACCAGCACCAGCGCGGTTGGCCCCGGCCAGGCCAGGGCGATCACCCCGGCGCCGACATCGACCAGACCGAGCAGCAGATGACCCATCACGGGACCGGCCCTTTCGCTGCTGAAGGCCTTGACGGCCTCCATGCCGGCGGCGATGAACGCGTAGATGGCGAACAGAATGACCAGCGCCAGGACGGTGACCCCCGGCCACGCCAACGCCACGATGCCGACGGCGACAGCCAGAAGGCCCCGGACTATGAGGGATGTACTCAATGACTTCAACATGACAGCTCCTTTCGGTGGTTCTGGTAGCTGTGGAGACCAGTTATTGTTACGGTACCACAGAACTGATGATAGATTACAGAATCGATGATAGAGTGTCAAGTGGTCCAGCCGACGTCGCGAGAGGGAGGGGCGAGATGACGGATTCAGCGAGCACCGGGCAGGTGCGCCCGGTCCTCTTCGTCAACCCGAGGTCCGGCGGCGGGAAGGCCCAGCGTTACGACCTCGTCGCTCGGTGCCGCGCCCGCGGGATCGAGCCGGTCGTGATGAATGAGGGCGACGACCTGGCGTCACTGGCCGCCGCCGCCGTGTCGTCGGGCGCCGACGTCATCGGCATGGCCGGCGGCGACGGTTCCCAAGCGATCGTGGCCGGCGTCGCCTCCAGGCACGACATCCCGTACGTCTGCATACCGGCCGGCACGCGCAACCACTTCGCACTCGACATCGGCGTCGACCGGGAGGACGTGATCGGTGCCCTCGACGCCTTCCACGACGGTTCCGAGCGCCGCATCGACCTAGCCCAGGTCAACGGTCGGGTCTTCGTGAACAACGCGTCGATCGGCTTCTACGGCAAGGTCGTTCAGTCGCCCGAGTACCGCGATGCCAAGCTGCGCACCGTCATCGAGATGCTGCCCGACCTGCTCGGCCCCGGCGCAGTGCCCTTCGACCTGCGCTTCAGCGACCCGGAGGGAACGGAATACGAGAGGGCTCAGCTCGTCTTGGTGTCCAACAACCGCTACCAACTCGACCCGCTCGCCGCTCAGGGCACCCGGGGGACGATGGACGGGGGGACGCTCGGCGTGGTGGTGGTGCCTGACGGACCGTCGTTGGCCCGCTTGCGGGAATGGACCACCGTTCGCTTCGAGATCGATTCCGGGGCCACGATCGACGTTGGATTGGACGGCGAGGCCATGAGGCTCGAGCCACCGCTCCGATTCGAGTCGCTCCCGGCGGCCCTGCGCATCCGGACTCCAGCCGGCCGGCGCCATCCCGCGCCGCCGCCGCTCCGGCGGAAGCAGTCTTCGTAGCCATATTCAGTGTCAGCCTTCACGCAGCACGTTCGAAGGGCCGCTTTGTCGGTCGAGGACAGGGCGTGAAAGAGCGCGACACGTTGGCTCACACGTGATGTCCTCCGGCCGACCGGTAACGGAAGATGGTGGAATGACCGGTCACCGTGCGGGACGGGAAGACGGCCCGGCGCAGAAACCCACTGGCACCGAGGGCCGGGGCACCGATGAGCAGGGCTTTGCTGGCACGCCACAGGCTGACGTGGTGTTCACCGTTCTGGAGTATCTGTGACCGGTGACGACGAGTCCGATCCCCGGCCCTCGACCAGGGAACGGGCTATGAGCACTGTCCTGTCGCCGAAGTCGACGTCGGACCATCGCAGCGCGTATAGCTCGCCCCGGCGAGCGCTCATTGAGGGCATTGCCACTCGAAGGTCGTCGCCAGTAAGCGTTCGCTGGCCTCGCATTTTGTGGGTGGGCCGCCCGGGTCTCGATCCCGGCACCTTGGGATTAAAAGTCCCCTGCTCTTCCGGATGAGCTAGCGGCCCGGACTGCAAGATAACGGACCAGCCGTGAGTGCCTATGCGATCTCGGCCAGCTTCGGCATCACGGGTGCCCACGTCTCCTCGAGCCACCGCGACGGCTCTGGGCCCGTCGAGCGAATGACAATCGCGTCGGTGCCGACCGCTGCGAAGGCTTCCGCCTCCTGCAAGATGCCATCGGGAGCGGCGTCCTCGGCAACCATGATCAGCGCCGTCACCTCGATCTCGGCCGGGTCGCGGCCGACAAGATCGCAATGGCCACGGAGCACATCCACCTTGTGAGCGACGATCTCCGCATTGCCGATGATGTTGCACGCGTCTGCGTAGGTCGCGACGATCCGCAGCGTCTTGCGCTCCCCGCCCCCGCCGATCAAGACCCGCGGCCGGGGCGAGCTGACGGGCGGCGGCGAACAAAGGGTCTCGGCCAACTGGAAGTGCCTGCCCACATAGGGCCCGTTGTCGTCGCTCCACATCTGGAAGCAGATCTGGAGCGTTTCTTCGAGTCGTTCGTACCGCTCCTTTAGGGGCGGAAAGGGGACGCCGAGCCCGCGATGCTCCCGCTCGTACCAGGCGGCTCCCAGCCCGAGCTCAGCCCGGCCACCCGACAGGACGTCGAGCGTGGTCACGGTCTTGGCCAGCAATCCCGGATAGCGGTACGTCACGCCGCCTACGAGGAGGCGGAACCGCAGGCGCTCCGTCTTGGCCGCGGCAAAGGACAGTGTGGTGTACCCCTCGAGCATCGGTTCCTCGGCCGGCCACATCATGTCCATCTGGAACCAGTGGTCCATCACGGAGAGTGTCCGCACCCCGATTGCCTCGGCTGTCTGGGCCAGGGAAGCGAACGTCGGGCCGATGGCCCCGGGCCCGCCGGGCCAGGTGAAACGTGGCACATGGATGTCGACGTGCATGTGATCCTCCGGTCGCTCACGACGAGGGTACCGCGGGCCTGCGAGTCGAGGGGTACGCGTCGGCCAGGGCACGAGCTGCTGATAAAGGTACTCGGCTCGTCCCTCGCCGACCGTGCACGCGTCCACCGGCCGCGGGCTCCCGGTTCGATGAAGTTGTGCGGACATAGGTGGGCCAACTGCTTGCTGACTACGAGGCGACGACCCGAATGTGGCAGGGCATGACTCATCGAGCACCTCCGGGGCACGGCGGCGGCCTGCGCGACGCGCTTCGCCACGCTCACGCGGTCGAGGCGAGCGGTGATCACTTCCAAGAGGGTTGTCGGCAAAACGCATCCGTCGACCTCCGAGCCATCGGCCATGGCGCGGGCCAGCTCCTCGAGGAAGAGGGGTACACCGTCAGCTCGTCGCACCAATGCCTCACGCTCGTCCCCGCTCAAGCGTGCCGTCTCAGGAAGCTGCTCGAGCAGCCGGTGCGCCTCGTCGGTGTTCAGCCGGTCCAATGTGAGCTGCGCGTCGGGTTGCACATGCGGGTCGTCCATCTCGGATCGCGCGCTCATGGCCACGAGAACGGGTGAGTCACCGCGTCCAATGGCGTGCATCGCCTCCAAGGTGCTGGGATCCGCCCAATGCGCGTCCTCCACCACGAGATGGACCCGTGTCGAGCGCGTCACGTCCTCGACCCAAGCGACAGCCTCTTGTGGCGTGGCGGGAACCCGACCCATCGCCTCTCCGAAGGGCCGTAGCGGGCTGAGAAAGCCGCGCCGGCTGCACAGGATGGTCGCAACGGCGAATCCATGCGACGCCACCCCGGGCTGAATTCGAGCAGCAGGCGCGACTTGCCGATTCCCGGCTCTCCCGACACGAGGAGGAGGCCGCCCTGGGCCGCCCGCGACCTGACTCCAGTGTGCCTCGAGCCACGCCGCGGCTTCGTGGCGTGGCAGGAACCCCGTCAGGGGCCGGGCTTCCAGTCGGTGCCGAGCGCGGCCACGCTGCAGGACGCGGCAGGCCGCGATCGGTTGGGCGATGCCTTTCAGCTCAGCAGGCCGAGCCATTCCAACTCGAAGAAACCTGTCACCAGATCGGCCGTGTCGCCGCTGATCACGATGTGGCCCGGCGCCCCTGCCGCCTGCAGGCGGGCCGCCATGTTGGGGACCTGCCCCCAGACATCGGGCAGGCGTTCTTGGCCCCCGGCGGTAGTGGCGGCGACCAGCACCTCGCCCGTGTGAATTCCCGCCCGCGCCTGCAGGTCGTCGATGCCCGGCTCGGCAGAGAGCTCACGACCGAGCCACGCCAAATCCTCAATGATGGCCAAACCCGCCTCGAGGGCATCGCGGCTCGCCGATTCCTGTGCCTCGGGATAGCCGAAATACGCAACGGCCCCGTTACCTTGGAACAGGGCGATCACGCCACGGTGCGCAGTGACGATCGTCGCGACGCGGTGCTGGTAGGCATTGAGGACGTCGTGCCAGTCCTCGGGATCGAGCGTGGACACCAGTTCGGTGGACCCGGCCAGGTCGGTGAACATCACCGTCACTTGCCGTCTCTCGGGCGCGTTGGCGGGGGCTCGTCACGGCGCCGATTCAATCGCCGTGTAAAGAGGACCCGCGCCTGGACCCCAGGCTCGTCGCACGGGGCAAACCTAGGACTGTCTCGGCCGGTTCCGCTGAAGGTGAGCAGTCGGAAGGAGCCTCGCACGCATGGAGCGGTCGGAACGAGCCTGAAGCGCCCAGGGTCTCATTGGGCGGCGGGCGGCGACCGTAGGCTGTGCCCAATGCACTCGAGGGCCTTCAGGCTGGCCGGGACGATCCTGGGCGCGTTGGCCGCGACGCCACTCATCCTCGGCCTCCTCATTGGTGCGAGTGCGGCGGCGCAGGACACGACCACCACGACGGCCCCGGTCACGACGACCACGGCGCCGACCACCACAACCACCACGCTGCCCGCCACGACGACCACCACACCGACCACCACGACGACGCTGCCGACGACGACGACGACCCGAGCGCATCCGTCCACCACCAGCACGACGACCACGACGACAACTGTCGCGAAGACTTCGTCGAGCTCGAAGGTCGTGGGCTGGGTCCTCCTGGCTGTGGCCATCGCCCTGGCGGCGATCCTCGTGGGCTACCTGATCGCGCGCAACCGCAGACAGGCGCGTGCGGCCCAATGGCGGCGCTCGATGCTGCCCGCGGTGACGGCAGCTGAGCTCGCCCGGGAGCTCGTGGCATCCTTGACACCCGCCGACGATCCCCAACACCGAGCTGACGTCGGCGTGCAGGTCGACGAGGCGGTGGCGGCGCTCGAACGAGCGGCAGCCTCCGCTCCCGACGAGGTGAGCCGCGCCCTCTGCACTCGGTGTGCAGAGGGCCTGCGCGGCCTCGCGTTCGCGGTGGAGGCCGATTACCTCTTGCGTTCCGGCGGCGGGCATCCCACCGGGGACCAGCTGGCCGCCGCCGATGCCGCCCGGCGGAACCGGTCAGCCGAGCTCGACGCGGCGCTGCGGGACTTGAAGGCGGCGGTCACCCCCACGCAGGGCGCGAGGTGAACCAGGGCGCACTCGCCCTGTCCCCTACTCCGCCCGGAGCATGACCGCCGTCGGCGTGCGTGCCGCGGTCCGGGCCGGCACCGCCGCGACGACGTTGGCCAGCACGAGCGTGCCGAGCGCAACCAGAAAGATCGACAGCACCGACACCGTCGGGTAGGGCACGGCGTAGATCTGATCCGCGAAGAGGTCCCACATCCACCGGCCCGCGATGACCCCGAGCGGGACGCCCACCGCGATCCCCACGACCGCGGCGACCGTCGCCTGCCAGGCCACGGCAGCGGCCAGCTGTCCGCGGACGAACCCGATCGTCTTCAGGAGCGCAAGGTCCCGGCGACGCTGGCGGACCGAAGCGATCAGCGTCAGGGCGAGAGCCACGACGGCGCCCAGCGCGAGCCCGGAGACCAGGAGTGTGGGTGTGAGGCCGATCGTCTTGTAGTTCACGATCTCGGCGGGGCGTTGGACACCCTGGACGACCATGCTGTTGCCGCCTGCGCCCCCCTCCACCGAGGCGTAGACCCGGTCCGACGCGACGGCGATGCGCTGGAGGTTGGCGAGCGCCACCGTCGCCGATACACCGGGCCGCATGCGGATCAGCGCGAGGTTGGGCCCGTCGAGAGCCGGGTTCGGGCCACTGTTGAACGCCGCCGCGAACGGCTTGGGAAGCACCTGGAGGGCCAAGAGCGCCCCAGTCCCCATGGACGTGTGGTCGGAGACGGTGCTGGCAAAGCCGATGGCCGGGAAGGTGGCGGTGCCGACGATGAGGAGCCGGGTGGGGGGCAGGTAGATCGGCGCGTTCGCCGGCGCTCCGTAGGAGACGGTGATGTGCTGGCCGAGGCGCTTGTGGAGCTGTGCCATCGTCGCCGCGCCGAGGACGACCTGATGGGCGCCGTCGACGCTGTGGCCGGTGAGGATGGGGGGGGCGACAGGGGCGTTCTCGTTGCCGATGAGGAAGGGCACTTCCTGTCCGTCCATCTCCATGTCGTTGTAGGAGATCCCCGCGTAGGCCGCCACGTCCTTGTCGCGTTTCAGCATCGAGAGCGCAACCTGGGGGACGTTGCCCCCGCCCTCTCCCACCGGGTTGAGGATGTAGGTCCAGTTCCACCCGTACAAAGAGGGGGTCGAGACCAGGGTCTGCAGGCTGTTCCCGAAGGTCAGCGTGGTCACCACGAGGGCGACGGCCAGGGACGATCCGAGCAGCATGGAGCGGACGGGCACGGCGGAGCGTCCCTGGCCCGGCTGCAGGGCCATTCGCACCCCGACCACCCCGGGGGCAGACAGGCCCGCCCGCGCCACCGCGGCCACCACCTGCGCACCCGTGGTCGATTGGACACGGGGCCGCAGCGCGACGCGATGTGCGGCTGCCGCGTAGGCCAGCAGGATGGCCACGGTACTCAGCAACACCACCATGACCAGCATGCCGAACCCCAGCACCGTCCAGTCGAAGGCGATGCCGCGGGCGGGATAGACCGAACGCACGGGTCCCAGGGGCGCGAGCGGCGACAGCGCCACCGCGAGTGCGCCGGCCAGCAGCGTTCCGAGAAGGATCGCGGCTTCGAGGCCGATCAAACCGTCGAGGATCGTATCGGCCGGCCCTGCACCCAACGCCCGCAGGACCGTGACGTCATCGCCCTCCGCACGGAGTCGGCGCACGATCAATTGGCCCGCGATGAGCAGCGCAGCCAGGAGGGCAACGCCTCCGAACACCCCGAGCGCGATGGAGATCGGCTTGAGCGAGCGATCGGCCTTGTCCACGACCGGCGCCAGCAGGTGGTCGCTGGAGATCACGCCCGGCGGGATCAGATGCGCCACCTCGCGCTCAACCGCAGGAACCCCGGCGGTCCCACCGCGGGTTTGGATCCCGAAGGTCAGGGCCCCGGTGAACGACTCGCCCTTGTGGGCCAGGAGCTCCGTCGTGAACGCGGGTGTGAGGGGGATGAAGGTCGGAAGGACGTCGACGTCGTCCTCCACGATTTCCGAGTTCAAGGACGCCAGGCCGACCAGCCTCAGGTTGACACGCATCGCCGGCGGGACGGCCTTGGTGCCGAAGCCCGGCAGACCCTGTTGCCTGTTGGAGTAGAACCCGAAGGGGATCACCTGGCCCACGTGGAACCCCAGGAGCTTGGCCACCACCGGCGCCACCACGATCTCGTCGGGCCGCTGCGGGGACGCCATGCGGCCCTCGGTGACCGCCATGCGGTCCTGGGTGTAGAAGAGGCCGTTGACGCTGGCCACGGGGTAGGCGAGGCCAGCGACCCTCAGCCTCGGCGAACCGTCGGAGGTGAGCGGCGCACCGGTCAGTTCGAGTCCGGGTGCGACGTGGAGGACGCCGGGAAGCCGTGCGATGGCCTGCGTGAGGCGTGGGTTGTAATTGGGGTTGCTCGAGCCCCCCAAGTTTCCGCTGTACACCGACACCAGCAGATCGGAGGGATTGGTCCCGGCGAGGAAGGTCGAAAAGGACGACTGCGTGCGCCGTGCCGCGGCGAGGCTGCCGAGACCGAGGCCACCCACGAGCCCGACCAGCAGGACCAGCGAGAGGTAGCCGGCCCAGCGGCGCCCGAAGGTGCAGCGGATCCGGTACTGCGCCACACCGAACCCGTGTTCGATCACGGCGCGCATTCTCTCGCGATGGTCTGCTCCACCGCCATGCAGTGTCGCCAGCTGGCCCGGCTTCACCAAGGGTGCCACCTCCTGCCCCGGTGGGGTGCCACCACCACGGCTCGGGTGGTCCGGCCGGGCCACTTTGGACGTACGCGCTACGGTCGCTGGGCATGGCGAGCATCCGGGTGGCCCTGGCCGAGGACAATGCCCTCCTCCGAGAGGGCATCTCGCGCATCATCGACGGCGAGCCCGACTTTGAGCTCGTCGGGCGGGCGGCCGACCTCCCCCAGCTCCTGGACCTGATCGAGAGGGAATCGCCCCAGGTGGTTGTGACCGACATCCGGATGCCTCCCACGGGCACGGACGAGGGAATCCAGGCGGCGTCGTGGCTGAGGGAGAACAAACCCGAGGTCGGCGTGGTGGTGCTCAGCCAGTACAAGACGCCGTCCTACGCGTTGGCCCTCCTCGAGACCGGTTCCGCCGGCCGGGCCTATTTGCTGAAGGAGCAGGTCGCGGGTCCCGACGAACTGGCCCAGGCCATCCGCACAGTCGCCCAGGCGGGTTCCATGATCGACCCGCAGATCGTCGACGAGCTGATCGAGGCCAAGTCGTCGCGGCGGAAGTCGGACCTGTCCTGGCTCACACCGAGGGAGTCCGAGATCCTGGGCGAGATGGCCAAGGGCAAGAGCAACGCGGCGATCGCAGCCTCCCTGCAGGTGTCGGAGCGGGCGGTGGAGAAGCACACCAACTCCATCTTCTCCAAGCTTGGCCTCACCGAGGAGCGCGACGTCAACCGGCGGGTCAAGGCCGTCCTCGTCTACCTGAGCGACCCCGCAGGAGGGTGACACCACTACTCGTGCGTACGTGCCAGCACCACCGTGTCGATGGTGTCGCGGCGCGAGAATGGCCACATGAGCGAGAGGCTCCCCGTCCTCATCGTCGATGACCAGGCACCGTTTCGGGCCGCCATGAAGGCGGTCCTCAAGCGGACCGCCGAGTTCGAACTGGTCGGCGAGGCCGCCAACGGGAGCGAGGCGGTGTCCATGGAGCAGGAGCTGAGCCCGGCCCTCGTCCTCATGGACATCAACATGCCCGAGATGAACGGGATCGAGGCCACCCGCACGATTGTGTCCCGGCATCCGGAGGTCGTGGTGATCCTGTGCTCGACCTACGACGCCGGTGACCTGCCGCCTGAGGTGGCCACCAGCGGGGCGCGGGCGTACCTCAACAAGGAGCACCTCGGCGCCGACACCCTGCGGCGGCTCTGGGACGAGCGCGACGCGCAGTCGTTCATCTCCGCCTGACTCTTCACACGAGAGGGACCGAGCCGCGCACCTGGGAGCCTTTCCCGATCTCGGAATCCCAGTGCACCGTTCCGCCGATGGCACCCAGCCGGTCGGCCATGTTGGCATAGCCGTGCCCCCGCTGCGCCTTCGCCGGGTCAAACCCGGGCCCGTCGTCGGCCACGGTGAAGAGCAAGCCGCCCGACTCCTCCCACAGTCGGACCTCCAGGCGCGCCTCGGGGGCATGCTTGGCGGCGTTCTGTAACGCCTCCAAGCAGCAGAAGTAGACCGCTGCCTCCGTCTCCGAGGGATAGCGGCCGATGCCGTCAGCGACGATCGTGACCGGAAGTGGGCTCCGGCTTCCGGCCGCGCGCAGGGCCTCGACCAGCCCGCTGTCCACCAGGAGCGGAGGATAGATGCCGTGCGCCAGCTCGCGGAGCTCCTGGATGGTCTCCTGGACCTCACCAGCCAGCTGGTCCAGCATCTCGAGTCCCGCCTCCTGATCGTCGACGATGATGTCCTTGGCGAGACGCAGGTTCACGGCCAGGGCGACCAGGTGCTGCTGCGCGCCGTCGTGGAGGTTGCGTTCGACCCGCCGTCGCTCGGCGTCGCCGCTGGCGACGATCCTTGCCCGGGATTCGCGCAGGGCGTCCGCTTGCTTGCGGACCTCGTCCAGCGTGGTCTGCAAAGCCGTGTCGAGCTGGGAGTTGTGGAGGGCCAACCCGACCTGACGGGCCAGGTCGGCGAGCACGCGATCGTCGTCCTCGGAGAACGCGCTCGCCATCGATGACCGTTCGACGACGATCAGACCTAACAGCTCGCCTGCGTGGCTGACCGGCGCAACCCGGATCTGCTCCTGCTCGCGCTCCTTGAGCAGGGCGGGCAACCAGACGGACGCCCAGGCCGTGCCCGAGACACCGGCGCGGGTGACGACCGGCCGCTCCCGGGGGGAGACGACGATGGACCCACGTCCCAGGTCGGGAACCGATGCGGTGCGCTCCAGGACCTCGCCCGTCCCGGTGAAGACCTCGGCGCTGGTGAGGCTCATGGTCTTCCGGAGGGACTCGGCGAGTTGCAGAAGCAGCTCGTCCATCGGGATGGCTCGGGTCAACCTGCTCCCGAAGGTTCGCAACACCTCGTCGGGTGCCTCCCGCGAGCCGTACACGAAGCGCGTGGCGGACCCGAGGAAGCGCTCGCGCACGGGCACGAAGATGAGGGCGGCCACTCCCGAGGCGACCATTGAGAGCGCCAGAACCTCCTTGTCACCGGTCGTCTTGGGCGCGTGCCCGAGACCCAGCACCACGACAAGGTAAATGGCCGACACCACGACGACGAACCCGAACACCGCCAGCACCTGGACGAGCACCCTGCTGGCGTGCGGCCCCAGCTTTCTGCTCTCCGCAGCGAGGAGGCCCAACGGGATGAGGACCGTTGTCCCGGCCGCGACCGCACCCAAGGGGCCCGGCCACCCCACCAGGAGGTGCAGCACCGTGACCGCCAACGCCACCGTCGCCGCGAGGGTCACTCCGATGCCGAACCATTCCATCCGCTCGCGGTGGTAGCCGATGGAAGCGATGTAGCGTGCTCGCATCGGTGCGACGGCGAGGGCACCCGCGACGGCCCAGCTGATGGCCCCGTCCACGATGGTGAAGGGTTGATGCTCCACGACGAGCACCAACCCGACGGCGACTGCAGCGACGTAAGCCGTCCCGACTGCGACACGCCGGATCGAATCGTGCAGGCGCCCGTCCGGCAAGGCCAGGAGGAAGTGGAACGAGATCGCGGTCACGACGATGGCGGCCAAGGTCGCGATGTCCCGTGCGCTGGCCGACGCGTGCAGGGTGTCCGCCTTGCGCCCCGCCGTCAGCGCCACCGCCGCCACGATCGCGTCCACCCCCGCCAGCAGATGGAAGGGGGACACCTTGGATCCGGCTCGCTCCCGCGCCCGGGTGTCGACGAATCCGACCAGCGCCCAGACGAGGGTCAAGCCGAACGCCACCGCGGTGACCGGCGCGATCCCGCCCGGGACGGTGATCCGCAGGCCGATCACGACACCGGCGATCGTGAGTCCCAGGATCAGGACCTGCAGGAGCCGGAACGAGCCGAAGACGGTCGACCCGGGCGCCGCGGCGGCCACGCTGGGCCGATCGCCCACCTCGAGCTTCACGTCACCTCTGACCGTCATGGATCGGTCCCGCTAGGACTGGACGGCGAGCGGGAGGTCGAGGTCCTCGTCGACGGCGATCCGCCCGTCCCGCATGCGCACGATCCGGTCGGCCGCCGACGCCACACCGGCGTCGTGGGTCACGAGCACGATCGTCTGGCCGCCGCTGTGCAGCCGGCTCAGGAGCTCAATGACCTCCTGGCCTCCCTCGGAGTCCAGCGCACCCGTGGGCTCGTCGGCCAACAGCAGCGTCGGCTCGTTGGCCAGGGCGCGTGCGATGGCGAGCCGTTGGCGCTGACCGCCCGAGAGCATGCCCGGCACCGTCCCCGCCTTGTCACCGATACCCAGCAGGTCGAGGAGATCACGGGCGCGGCTCTCGGCCATCTTGCGCTTCCGACCGGCAATGACGGCGGGCAGCGCCACGTTCTCGAGAACGGTCATCCCCTCCAAGAGGTTGAAGAACTGGAACACGATGCCGATGTGACGCCGACGCAGCTGTGACAGCTCGTCCTCGGTCCGACCGGTCACGAACTCGTCGGCCACCTTGATCGTTCCCTCGTCGGCGACATCGAGCCCCGCGATCAAGTTGAGCAGTGTCGACTTGCCACATCCGGACGGACCCATCAGAGCCACGAAGTCCCCGGACGGAACGACCAAATTCACCCCGCGCAGTGCGCGTACCGGTGCGTTCTCCGCCTCGAACGTCTTGCGAACTTTCTCCACTACCAAGGCGTCCATGTCAGCTTCTCTCCTTCGTTGCACGGTCCTCGGACCTGCATCCGTCGTCCACCAGTCTGTATGCGATCACTGGGGTCTCGCGTCCTTTCACCAATTGGGGCGTCAGCGCGACCGTTTCCCGGGGCCACTTCCAAGCCTCGACCGTGCCTTGGGAGACCACGGTCTCACCGGCCTCCGCCAGCTGCTGAAGACGCTGGGACATGTTGACCGTGTCTCCGACCAGCGTGTATTCCAGACGCTCCTCCGAGCCCAGGAGTGCCGCGGCAGCCTCGCCCGTCGACAGGCCGAGGCCCAGTCCGAAGGGTGGCAGGCCCTCTACCTCCCATTGGCGGTTGATGTGCGTCTGCTTCTCGTGCATACCCAATGCGGCCGCGACCGCCCGGTCGGCATGGTCCTCCTGCTCGAAGGGGGCGCCGAACACCGCCATCACGGCATCCCCCACGAACTGCATCACGGTGCCGTTCTCACCGAGTATCGCCTCGTTCATGGCGGCGCGGTGCACGTTGAGCTGGCTCGCGAGCTGGCTCGGGTCCGCATGCTCAGCGATGGTGGAGTACGAGCGAATGTCGCTCATGAGGACGGTACAGACGACCCGTTCGGTCTCGCCGATGCGGCGACCGTCCCGGCGGAGCTTCTCCGCCAGGCCACCGGGGAGGAGGCGTGACAGCGTCTCCCCCTGTTCCTCGCGGTCGACGATCGCCTTGTGCAACAGCCGCAGCCGCTGGAGCGCGCCCTCGGTGCCGGCCGACACCCCTTCCGCCAGCTTGACGAAGACGGCCTCGACGGCGGCGTCGACGGCCTCGGGCGGCAGCCGCTTCGAGGCCGCGATGGCCTTGATGGGCTTGCCCTCGGCGACCATGCCGAGGAGCTCCTCCTCGGCGGGCATGAGGCCACCGTCCGACGTCACCGGGCGAACCAGCGCGTCGACGATGCTGGGGTCGAGTGCATTTCCCCCGGTCGCCACCGCGCGGATCGCGTCGACGAGCTGATCGCCTTGGGCGATGTGGTCCTTCAAGAGGTAGCCGTAACCGGCGGATCCCTCGGCGAGCAACGACACGGCGTATTCGGGGTCGTCGTACTGGGAGAGAATCACCACGCCGGTCCCCGGATGCCGCTTACGCACCTCCTTGGCCGCGTCGATGCCCTCGCGGTTGAAGGCCGGAGGCATCCGGATGTCGGTGACTAGCACCTGGGGCGCGAGCGAGGTGGCTCCCTCCACGACCTCGTCGTAGTCTGCGGCCACTCCGACGATTCGGAGGTCCTTGTGCCGCTCAATCAGTGCCCTGACTCCTTCGCGGACGATGAGATTGTCGTCGGCCAGGAACACCGAAATCGTGCCGGCGCCGGTCCCCGCTGCGTCATCCATTGATGTAGTTGTCACACACCCAGTGCGCTGACAACAGGTGGGGACCATCCCTGCAACGGTGGTACTAGGCACACCTCCAGATGCCTGTCACCACACTCGTCAATCCCGTGCGGCCGGTAGACGCTGGGATCCATGACTACAGAACCGCTGATCCGGCACGCTGGGCTCGTCACCTCATTGTCGTGGATCCCCACCGAGGCGATCGAAGGTGCTCAGCGACTGGCCTTCGACTCGGGGATCACGCACTACGACCCGCCGCCGCCGACCGAGGGAATGGACGTGGAGAAGCTGCGCGACGAGGACCGCTTCCGCTTCGCCAACCGGCTGGGCGCCTACATCACGGTCGACGGTGCCGGACGCATCGTCGACTGCGCTTACGAGGGAGGCGGCCTGATGGGATCGACGATGGTGAACCTGGGCGCGGTCAAGCACCGCTTCCAGGCGGTCCAGCTGCCTGACATCCAACGGCCGCCCGAGCGGGGGGACACATGGGTCCGCTTCGTGCAGACGTGCGGCGGCCGCACTGGAGTCCCGGCACCTCGGCGGGTGCGCCGGCGGCCCTTTGTGCAGTGGCAGGCGCCCCTCGTGTGGACCACGCTCTCGCTGACGCTGCATGCGGACGGGCGCACCGAGCAGGCGCTGACCGGCGCAAGCAGGTTCCCCCGTCACTGGGTCTACGACGCCGAGAACAGGCTCTCGCACAAGTCGGGCCTCACCGACTTCAAGGACTGGTACCGCAAGTCGTTCGGCAAACACAGTCCGTGGGGGGACGAGGACTCCGAGGCCTTGGTGTCCGCCGTCGAGTCGGCCCTCGAGACCTCCCTGTCGGCACAGCTCATGCAGGGTGGGGGCAAGCGGCGCATCGAGCGCTACCCCGCGGGGACGGTCCTCTTCAAGGAGGGAGAGCCCGGCACCGAGGTCCTTCTCATTCTCGACGGGATCGTGCGGGTCGAGCGCGAAGGGGAACGGCTGGCCGAGTACGGACCCGGCGCGCTGCTCGGGGAGCGGGCCCACCTCGAAGGCGGCATCCGCACCTCGAGCAACATCGCGGTGACGCCGTGCCGGGTGGCCATGTTCGAGGCCAATCTCATCGACCGCTCGCATCTCGAGGAGCTGTCCGTGGGCCATCGCCGCGAGGATCAGGCGCGAGACTGAAGCGGTGCGCGTCACATTCTGCGGGACCCGTGGGTCGACGCCCGCACCGGGTCCCGACTATTACCGCTACGGCGGGCACACCTCGTGCGTCGCGCTGTCCCACGACGGGGGGGGAGCCGAGGCGCCGCGGCTCCTCCTCGATGCCGGGACGGGCCTACGCCGACTACCCGAACTCCTGGGTGACCAGCCGTTCCGCGGCACCCTGCTCCTGACCCACCTGCACTGGGACCACGTGCAGGGGTTGCCGTTCTTCGCCAGCGGCGATCGCGACGACGCCACGGTGGCGCTGCTCCTGCCGGCGGACGACGACCAGACCGACGCGGCGGCGCTGCTCGAGCGGATGATGTCGCCGCCCTTCTTCCCCATCGGGCCCTCACAGCTACGCGGTGACTGGAGTTTCGGCCTGCTACCACGGGGCACGTTCGAAGTCGAGGGCTTCCACGTCACGGCCGTCGACGTTCCCCACAAGGGCGGGCGCACGGTGGGCTTCCGGGTCAGCGACGGACACTCGTCGGTGACGTACATCCCGGACCACTGCCCGACTGCGCTCGGACCGGGTCCCGACGGGATCGGCGAGTACCACGAGGCTGCGCTGGAACTGGCGCGCGGCGTCGACGTGCTGATTCACGACTCCCATCTGCGCGCCGAGGAGGTGGAGGCGGAGAGCTCCTTCGGCCATGCGGCGGCGGAGTACGCGGTGGAACTCGGCACCAAAGCGGGTGTCCGCCGAGTGGCGCTCTTCCACCACCGACCGGAGCGGAGCGATGCGGAGGTCGAGCGGACCCTGTCCCGCTTCGCCGAGAGTCCCGTGCCGGTCATCGGGGCCCAGGAAGCGACGACACTGGCACTGTGACGAAGCGGTGAGACGACCGGACGCCGTCGTCGTGGGCGCCGGGCCCAATGGTCTCATCGCGGCGCTCATCCTGGCCCGGGCGGGGCTGGCGGTCGACGTCTACGAGGCGTCGGACGAAGCGGGCGGAGGCTGCCGAACCGCTGAGCTGACCTTGCCCGGGTACCACCACGACGTCTGCTCGGCGGTCCACCCGCTCCTGGTGGCCTCTCCCGCTTTCCACGACATCGACCTGTCGGCCCACGGAGTGCGGCTCTCGGCCCCGGTGCTCGCCTTCGCTCATCCGCTCGACGACGGGCGCGCCGTTTGCGTCGGCGGCAGCGTCAGCGACGTGGCCGCGACGCTCGGCGAGGACGCTGCGGTCTACGGGCGCATCTTCGAGCCTCTCGTCAGAAACGTGGACAAGATCCTGCCCGCCTTCCTCGGCTCCATGCGCTCACCTCCGGCGCACCCACTGGCCGCCGCCGGCTTCGGCCTCCGCGGGCTCCCCTCGGCCCGGCACATGGCCCGCGCCTTCAAGACCGAGGAGGGGCGCGCGCTCGTGGCGGGGACCGCCGCACATTCCATGCTGCCCCTTACGGCGCCGCTGTCGGGCGTCTTTCCTCGCCTCTTCACCGCGCTGGCGCACCGCTACGGCTGGCCCGTGGTCCAGGGCGGCAGCGGCGCGGTCGTCGACGCCCTGGTGTCGGAGCTCTCGGCTCGGGGCGGGCGGATCGAGACCGGCCGCCTGGTCAAGCGGCTCGAAGACCTGCCACCCGCCGGGGCCATCGTGCTCGACGTGACCCCGCGCCAGCTCCTCGAGATGGCGGGCGACGCCGTGCCCGCCGCGTACGGCCGGGCGCTCTCCCGCTATCGCTACGGGCCCGGGGTCTGCAAGGTGGATTGGGCGCTGGGCGGGCCGGTTCCGTGGCGCGCCGAGGGCTGCCGGGAGACCGTCACCGTGCACGTGGGCGGGACCTTCGAGGAGATCGCCCGGAGCGAGGCCGACGTGAACGCGGGGCGGCATCCCGAGCGCCCCTACTGCCTGGTGACCCAGCCGTGTGTCGTCGACCCGCAGCGGGCGCCCGAGGGCCGGCACACGCTGTGGGCCTACTGCCATGTCCCCAACGGCTCGGCAGTCGACATGACCGAGAGGATCGAGGCGCAGATCGAGCGGTTCGCGCCCGGCTTCCGCGACCTCATTCTTGCCCGGTCGACCGTCACCGCCGTGGCCGAGGAGGAGCGCAATCCGAGCTACGTCGGGGGCGACATCAACGCAGGCGCCGCCACGCTCCGGCAGATGGTCTTCCGGCCGACCGTGCGGTGGAACCCCTACCGCACCGCCCTGAAGGGCGTCTACCTCTGCTCCGCCGCGACTCCACCCGGCGGCGGCGTTCACGGCATGTGCGGGCTCGGGGCGGCCCGTGCCGCCCTCCACGACCTGGGCGAGAGGGAAACCGACCCGCCGGTGTCGTGATGCGGCACCGCCGTCGCCGTGCAGGCCGGAGTGGCCGCCGTCATCGGAAGCGCCATCGGGATCCCGGCCGAGATCGCACTCGGCCGGGTGTTGTGGGACCTCTTCGCCGGCGAGATCAGCGCCGTCCCCTACCCCACCGTCCCCACGGGATCCATCGCCGCCATCGGGATCGCGGCCATCGCACTTGCGGTACTGGTTGCCACGATTCCCGGGCGCATCGCCGCCCGTACGACCACCTCACAACTCCTGCGCGTCGAATAGTGCCCGGATCCCCGATGCCTCATAATCGCCCCACCCGGCGCGGGGTGTTGGCACCATCGGGTTCGGGAGTGGTCGCACCCTGTCGCCGGCTCCACCAGTCTGCGTGAATGGCAGCATGTACATGCACAGGCGGCATCTTCCGAACATGACGCACAACTCGCGATCTGCGGGTGTGACGGCGTGCCGTGTGCTCTTCTTGGCATCGCTTCTCGTCTTCGTGGGGGCGGGCACTGCCCCTCCGGCCGCGGCGTCGGCGGCCACGACGAAGACCGCCCCAACGGGGTCCGTCATCTCGGCGGAGTCGAGCCCGTTCGGCACGGTGCTCATGGCGGACTCCGGTCAGTTCGCCGGCTACTCGCTCTATGCCTTCGACCTGAACACGCCGAATGCCTGCACGACCACGGTCGTCATGGTGGGGAAGATGCCGCTCTCGTGCACCGGTCCGGAAACGGACAAGTCGGCCGACTGGCCGGCGTTCACCACGGTGGGGAAGCCCGTCGCCGGGCCGGGGGTCAACAAGGACCTCCTCGGAGAGGTCAAGCGCAAGGACATTGGCGCGGAGCAGGTCACCTACGCCGGAAAGCTGCTCTACCTCTTCGACATTGCACCCCACCAGTTCTCGGGGGAGAACTTCGTTGAGACGGTCCTGCCGCTCCCACCGTGGCACGGGTACTGGTACCTGGTGTCGGCAAAGGACGGCAAGCCCGCAACGGGGCCCAGCACGGTCACCACCGAGACGACACCGAATGGAGCCACCGTGCTGGCGGCCGAGATGTTCCAGGGAATGGGCGCGACGCCGATCGTCGTCTACACGTACAGCAAGGACAAGAAGGATCACAGCGTGTGCACCGGGACATGCGCCCTGAAGTGGCCGCCCGTCCTGACGACTGCACCACCTCATGCGACGGGATTTGCTGCAAGCTCGCTGGGCGAAATCAACCGGGCCGACGGCACCCGGCAGCTCACCTACGACGGTAAGCCGCTGTACTTCTACTCCGAGGAAGTCCCGCAACTGAACCCGGCCACCGGCAATCCACTGAATCCCGCCACCATCGGAACCGGCAACGGTCTCGCCGGCCCGTCCCACCCGGGGGGAACGTTCTCTCTGGTCCCCGCACCCGCCGCGTGAACCACCGACCGGCGCCAACCACCTCAGCTCCGTCAGCCGCCGAACGCGCCGACCAACACCTCGCCGACCCGACGTACGGTCTCGGGGGTTCCGGTGGGGACGTTGAAGACGAAGTACTCGACCCCGACCGCCGCGAGGTCCTCGACCCGGGAGACCAGCTGGTCGGGCGTGCCGACGTCCGATCCCGTCGGCTCCTCGCCGGTCGCCTGGCGCAAGAAGTCCTTGGTCGCGACCGTCTCCTCATCGCTTCCCGTGAGCACGAGGGTGCTGAGCCGGCTGACCGTCACCTCGGAGGGCTCACGTCCAATCGCCTTGCAATGCCCCCGCAGTACGTCGACCTTGTGCGCGATCGTCCCCGCGTCGCCCGTCAGGTTGCACATGTCGGCGTAGCGCGCCACCAGCTGCAGCGTCCGCCTTTCTCCACCACCGCCGACCAGGATGGGGGGGCCACTGGACCGGACGGGCCGCGGCACGTTGCGCGCCTCGCGGATTCGGTAATAGCGACCCGAGAAGCTAGGTGCCTCCTCGGTGAACATCGCGCGACAGATCTGCAGCGCCTCCTCGAGGCGGTCGAGCCGCTCACGGGCCGGGGGGAACTCGAAGCCCAACCCGTCGTGCTCGACGTCGTACCAGGCCGCTCCGATGCCAAGGATGGCGCGGCCGGAACTGATCACATCGAGGGTCGTGACGATCTTCGCCAGGTGCGCCGGGTTGCGGTACGTGACGCCCGTCACCATGGTGCCCAGCTTCACCTTTGCGGTGCGGGCCGCCAGCGCACCGAGGAGGGTGTAGGCCTCGAGGATCGGTTGGCTCGGGCCACCCAACGGTGGCAGCTGGTAGAAGTGGTCCATCACCCACACCGAGTCGAAGCCCGATTCCTCGGCCGCCATCGCCATGTCGACAACGCCGTCGAAGAGGACGCCGGGTGGCTCGTTCGGGGTGAAGTTGGGAATCTGCAGTCCGAAGCGCATGGTGCAAAAACCTACCGGGGCACCGAGCGCGGCGCGGCGAGCGTCACCAACCCGTGCGCCGGCGCAGCCAGGCGAGCGCCACTCCGCCCTGGGCGGCTTGGAAGTCCCGCAGCGTCGGCAACCCCGGCGGCGCCGGTTCCAATGAGTGCGACACGAAGAAGCCGCTGATCGCGGCGAGCAGGACCGTGACCGCGTCGGGCTCGGCCCGGCGCAATGGCCCGTAGAGGGACAGCAGGTCCTCGGGCGGCGGCCCGCCCTCGAGAACGACGGAAGGTGCCCAGCCCACGACGTCGAACGCGGGGTTCCCCACCGAGCCGTGGGGCCAGTCCACGAACACCACGTCGCTCCCTGCCACCAGCACGTTGTCGGCCCGCACATCGCCGTGGACCAAGGTGCTCCCCGCGCAGGCCTCGGCCCAGCCCGACTCCAGCTCGGCCAATCGGTCCAGGTTGCCGGCAGCCCAGGGGTCGAGTCCCCGGGGGGCACCCGCCGCGGCGAGCGCGCTCCAGCCGCCGAAGAGACGCCGGGCGTAGACGGCGAGCGATTGCAGCGACGGCACCGGGCTCGGCGTGAGGTCCTCGTGCAGGGCGGAAAGTGCGGAGGCAACCGCCGCGAGCTCCGCCGCGCCCCATGGGTGTTGCGGCGGGCGCCCCTCGACGGCCTCGAAGGCGAGCGCCACCCAGTGGCCGTCGTCGTAGGTCGCGAGCAGCCGAGGGAAGCGTGGCGAGGCGGGCAGCGCGGCCGAGATCACGGCCTCGCGTCGGTGCATCGACGGCGAGTCCGGATTGAGCTCGGCGCCGACCGCCTTCACGAACACGGAGCGCTCGGGCCACTCCAAGATGCTGGTCGCCCCCGGCGAGAACCCGCCGGCGACGTCGCGCACCAGCTCGGGACGGCCGCCGCCGAGGCCGTCCGCCCAGGTCCGTACCGCCTCGGGCACGCGGGCCCACGGGAGGTGGACGCCCGCGGCCGGAGCGGTGGGGGTGGTCACGCGTGAGCGGTCACGACGCGGCGGCCCCAGCCGCAGCGAGCGCCGCCTCGATGCTCAGCACCAGGCGCCGGGCCGACTCCGCACTGAGCTCCACCGCGACGCGGGCGGCCGGTCCTCGTGCGGGGTCGGCGAAGTCGATGTTCAGCGTGTGGTCGAACGGCGCGTGGTACGGATGATCGAAGTAGACGCTGGCGGAGGTGACGGAGAACCACCCCAGCGGCCCTTTGGCGCTCCCCGCCACGTCCGTGGCGACGGTGAGGTATGAGCACATGATCAGTCCCCCGCCAGGTAGCGGCCGAACCACTCGAAAATGCGCCGCCATCCGTCCACTGCGGCCTCGGGACGGTAGGCCGGTCGGTCTACCGCGAAGAAGGCGTGGCCTGCGCCGTCATACCGTTGGAACGCATAGGTCTTGCCGGCCGCCTGCAACGCCGCCTCGAGCTCGTCCACCTGTTCGGGGCTGGGGAACTGGTCCTCGTTGCCGAACAACCCGAGCAGCGGGCAGTCCAGCTGGGGCGTCCGGTCGACCAGCGGCGTCACCTTCAGTGGGAAGCCTTCGGGCGGAGTGCCGGTCACGAAGGCCCCGTAGCAGTCGATCGCGGCATCGACGGGCAGGCTCACCGCTGTGAGGAAGGAATGCCGTCCGCCGGAGCAGTAGCCGATGACCCCGACATTGCCGTTAGAGGTCGGCAAGGCACGCAACGTCTTGACGGCGCCGTCGGCGTCGCCGACGAATTGGTCGTCAGGTACGCCACCGGCCTCGCGCGTCGCGGCGGCGGCGTCGTCGGGGTCGACGTCGAACCCCTGCCGTGCGTAGAGGTTGGGGCAGATCGCGTTGTAGCCGTTGGCCGCGAAGCGCCGCGTGATCTCCTTGGTGGGCGAGTCCCACCCGGGGAGATGATGGATGACGAGGACGCCGCCGAAGGGTCCATCACCTGCCGGGAGCGCCTGGTAGGCGTTGATCTGAGCCCCCTCGTGGCCCGTGAACATCACGTTGCGGGCGCTGAGTGCTTCTTCGGGTACGGGCACCGGATGCCTCCTTCTTTCCTCGAGTCCGTTGGCCGCGGCGCGGGTCGCCGCGCCGCCCACTATGGCGCGCCGCCAGTACCTGCTGCGACCACAACCGGCATGACGAACCGGTGCGTCCGTGGCGTCCCTCGGGATCGACGTCGGGCCGAACCACGGACTCGAGCTGCTGTGTGCGCTGGCCACGTCGGGACGGCCCACCGACCTGGTGCGGATTCCGACGGACGCCTCGGTCCCGGGCTATAGGCCCAGGTCCCTGCCAAGGGGGGCACCTTCACCTGGGAGACCTGGACGCGAGCGACCTGGTCGGGGACTCCATGTCGCACGGGTGGGGGTCGTCCGCACTGGTCGCGATGCAAGAGACACTGCTTGGCCTGTCGCTCATGGAACCCAACCCCGAAGACACGGTCCGGGTCGTGGTTGCGCCACTGTCGGCGGAGCTGGCCCGCGCCAGGGGCTCGATGCCGACGATCGCCGGACCTGTCGCGGTGTCGTGCCAGCGGCGGGGAGCAGGAGTGGCACTGGACATTGTCGTGCCCGCCAACGCCTCAGCTTTGGTACACCTGCCGGCCTCGGATCTCGAGTGTGCGGGAGAGCGGTCTCGCGGCGGCAATGGCCCCGGGGGTGGCCGTCTCTTCCATCCGGGGGAGAGACGGCCGTGGTCTCGGTGGGAAGTGGGGCCTACCGTTTCACCAACCGGCCGGCATCACGAGGTGCAGACGGTGCCCGGGGGTGGCGTGACCCCGCCGACGAGATACGCCTGCACGTACCCGCGCACGCAGGCGCTGTAGAAGTAGGCAACGTGGTCATCGCCGTCACGCGTGAGCAGCACGCCGCGCTGGAGTTCCTTCGACACGTTCACCGCCCAGGCGTACGGCGTCGCCGGGTCGTTGGTCGTCCCGATGACGAGGATGGGTGGCGCCCCCGGTGCGGCCACCGGCCCAACCGGTCGTGTGGGCGGCACCGGCCACACCGCGCAGGCCGCCTCTCCCCAGGCCAGAAGCGGCCCGAAGACCGGTGCCGAGAGTTTGAGCAGATCGGCCAAGTAGCCGTAGACGCGCAGATCGTGGGAAACCGGGTGGTCGAGGCAGTCCACGGCCAAGGCGACATCGTCTTGGTTGGTGGACCCGTTCTGGTTGTAGTGGTCGGACATGGTGACCACCGGGCCACCGTTGCCGCCGGCGTCCGCGGCCAGTGCGGCACCGAGTTGGGGCCAGTCCGACTGGGCGTACAAGCCGTCGAGGAGCGCGTCGTACAGCTCACCCGCCCCGGCCACCTGACCGCCGCCCCCCGCCGGTGCCGGTGAGGACGTGGCGGCTTGGATCTGCGCCAGCAGTGCCGCCGTGGGGTCACCGGTCGGTCGCCACGGGCAGGAGGAGCTGGCGGCGCACCACGCGAAGAACGACTGCAGGAGCGCCTCGAACCCCTGCGCCTGCCCCTGCGTGATCTGGGTGAAGGTCAGCGCGGGATCGATGACGCTGTCGAGCACCATGGCGCGGACGTGAGTGGGGAACATCGAGGCGTACGTCAATCCCAGCAGCGTGCCGTACGACTGCCCCATGTAGGTGAGACCGGCGTCGCCCAGCGCGCTGCGGAGCCGGTCCATGTCCCGCGCCACGTCGACGGACCCGACGTACGGAAGCACGCTGGCACTCGCCTTCTCGCAGGCGGCCGCGAACTGCTTCAAACCCGCGATGGCCGCCGTCTGCTGGCTCGGCGTCGCCGGGACCGGGTCCGGCAGGGGCGTAGCGGTCGACGCGCCGGGCGCCTCCCCACAGGTGACGGGATCGCTCCGCTCCACGCCTCGGGGGTCGAACAGCACGATGTCGAAGTCGTCGAGAAGCTGCGGCGTGAGCGAAGCAAGCTCGTTCGACATGTCGTCGATGCCCGACACCCCCGGCCCCCCCGGATCGATCACGAGTGACCCGATCCGGGCGGCGGGGTCCTCGGCAAGGTGGCGGGCCACGGCGATGGAGATCATGGGCCCCGTCGGGTCCGCGTAGTCCAACGGCACCAACAAGGTGCCGCACTGCAGGTCCCCGTTGCACGGCGACCACGAGATCGGCGTCACCGGCGGCTGCGTCGTGGACGAGGTCGTGCCCAGCGTCGTGGACGTGCTCGTGCTGGTTTTGGTGGCCGCGTGGCGCGCCGCCTGCGCCGGGGCAGCCGGCGACCCGGGAAGGCGCCCGCACCCCACGGCCAGCAGCGCCGCCGACCCTGCGAGGAGCAGCCTCGTCGCGGCCCGAGACCTCCCGATCATCGGGACCACAGTGACACGACCCCCCTGACGCGATCGTTCACCATTCGGGGACTCCCCCGGCCACCACGCCGACCGTCCCGCCAGCAACGACTGAAGCGGACGAAGTCCAATCCGGCCCCCGAGGACAGGGCTCGGTAGGGTCGCGCCGGCGAAAGGAGCCTGCATGAGCGCGCCAGGGGACCTCGCCCGCCCGTCCGGTACGGCGGACAGCGGCGGGCAACAGGTCGAGCATCCGTGAGCAAGGTCGAGAAGGAGGACGCGGCGCCTGGCGTCCGGGTGATCGCCTTCAACCGGCCTGACGTACGCAATGCCTTCGACACTGCCATGTACCTCGAGGTCACCGAGGCCTTACCGCGCCGCCGCCGCCGACGAGACGGTCGGTGCCGTCGTACTGACCGGTCGTGGCAGCGCCTTCACCTCGGGCCAGGACCTGGCCGAGATGGCCGCCATCGCCACCGGTTCGGCCGTCGAAGGGGCCGGACAGGGCTTCATGGGCCTCCTCGACTGCGTCGTCGACCTCCCCGTTCCCCTCTTGGCCGCGGTGAACGGCGTGGCCGTCGGGTTGGGCTTCACCCTGCTGGCCCACTGTGACCTGGTCCTTGTCGACGCCGGAGCACGCCTGCGCGTGCCCTTCGCCGAGCTCGGCGTTCCGCCCGAGGCGGCGAGCAGCGTCCTCTTCCCGGCCGCGATGGGCTGGCAACAGGCGGCACGGGTGCTGTTGACCTCGGACTGGGTCACGCCCGACGAACTGGTCGGGCTCGGCCTCGCGCTGGGGGTCTGTGAGCCGGGCACCACCCTCGATAAGACGGTGTCCCTCGCCGCGCGCGTCGCCGCGCATCCGCGTCGTGCCACCCGCGCCACCATCGCCTTGCTGCGGGCTGGACGGCGCGACGCCATCTTCGAGGCGAATCGGCGTGAACAAGCGGCCTTCGCCTCGCTGCTCGGCGCCGCGGTGAGCGGGGGCGCCCTGGCCGACTTCGCCGCCAAAACCCCCCCTGCGTCCTGACCGTGCGACTTGGCATCACCGCAGCGCTCACCGATCTCGACGTGACGCCCGCCGCGCTCGCCACCACGACGGAAGAGCTCGGCTTCGATTCGCTCTGGCTCCCTGAACACACCCACCTTCCCCTGCGGGAGGACACCCCGCCGGCGCTGGTCGAAGGCGTACGCCGTGACGACTACAAGCGCTGCCTCGACCCCCTCGTCGCGTTGTCCACCGCTTCAGCCGTCACGACGTGCCTTGGTCTCGGGACCGGCATCCTGCTCGCGGCGCAGCACGATCCGATCGTGTTGGCCAAGCAGGTGGCCACGCTCGATCACCTCTCCGGCGGGCGCTTCACCCTGGGCGTCGGCTTCGGGTGGAACCGCGCCGAGGCGGAGGACCATGGTGTCGACTTCGCCCGTCGCCACGAGATCGTGCGCGAGCACCTCGCAGCCATGGAGGCCATCTGGTCGACCGACGAGGCCGAATACCACGGCGAATTCGTCGATTTCGACTCGACATGGTCCTGGCCCAAGCCCCGGCAACAGCCGCGGGTGCGCACGCTGATCGGCGGTGGTGCCACCGATACGGTGTTCTCGGCCGTCGCGGGAAGCGCCGACGGCTGGATCCCCATCGGCGGCAGCGGCCTGACTGAGGCCATACCGCGGCTGCACGCGCTGGCTGAGGAAGCGGGCCGAGACCCGGCCGAACTCGAGGTCGTGCCGTTCGGCACCATCGCCGGGAAAGGCAAGCTCGAGCACTTCGCCCGCCTGGGGATCACCGAGGTCGTGCTGCGTGTTCGAGCCGGCGACACCGCGTCGGTGCGGGACGAGCTGGAGTCGCTGACGGCCCTCGTCCCGTTCGCTGCCACACTGGGACCGTCATGACCGACCTTTTCGATGACTCCGCACCCCGGCTCGGGAGCACGACGCCCCTCCCGAGAATCATCAGCGTGGACGACCACCTGGTGGAGCCCTCCCACCTGTGGGACACCTGGCTGCCGGCCCGTTTCAAGGACCGCGGCCCCAAGACCGAGCGCCGCGGCATCGGAGAGATGGAGCACATCGGGGGCGGCTCCTACCGCCAGACCTTCGATCCCGACGGACCCCAGGCCGACTGCTGGGTCTACGAGGATCTCGTCTATGTCAACAAGCGGCACGTGGCCGCCGTGGGTTTCGAGCGCGACGACATGACCATGTCGCCCATCACCTACGACGAGATGCGCCCCGGCTGTTACGAGCCGACTGCCCGCATCGCCGATAACGAGTCGAACTGGGTCGAGGCGTCTTTGTGCTTCCCGACCTTTCCGCGCTTTTGCGGTCAGACCTTCCTGGAGGCGAAGGACAAGGAGCTGGCCGAGGCGTGCGTCGTGGCCTACAACGACTTCATGGTCGAGGAATGGTGCGGCGAACGCGGCGGCCGGTTGCTCCCGCTGTGCCTGATCCCGCTGTGGGACGCGGAGAAGGCGGCGGCCGAGGTGCGACGCAATGCCGCACGGGGTGTGCGAGCGGTGTGCTTCAGCGAGATCCCGCCCCATCTCGGTCTGCCCAGCATCCACGGCGGGTACTGGGACCCGCTCTTCGCCGCCTGCCAGGAGACGCAGACGGTCGTGTGCATGCACATCGGGTCGTCGTCAAAGATGCCGGCCACGTCCGCCGACGCACCCGTGGCGGTGGCGGCCACGCTCAGCTTCGGCAATGCGATGGCCTCGCTGACCGACTTCCTCTTTTCCGGCGTGCTCGTCCGCTTCCCGCGCCTCGTGCTCGCGTACTCGGAGGGGCAGATCGGGTGGCTGCCCTACATCCTCGAGCGGGCCGACGACGTCTGGCGCGAGCACCGGGCCTGGGGTGGGGTGAAGGACATCGTCCCCGAACCGCCTTCGACCTACTTCCACCGCCAGGTCTACGGCTGCTTCTTCCGAGACCGGCACGGGCTTGATTCGCTGGGCGTCATCGGGTCCGACCGCATCACCTTTGAGACCGACTATCCCCACACCGACTCGACCTGGCCCGACACCCGGGCGGTGGCGGAGCGGATGGTGCAGGGCCTCTCCGACGACGACGTGTACCGGATCATGCGGGGCAACGCCATCGAGATGCTGGGGCTCGGCATCCCCTGAGAAGCGGCCGAGCGGATGATGGGCGGAGGTCCCCGAGGCCGTCAATACCGCGGCAGGGCGATGAACGCGATCACGTAGGCGAAGAGCGCCGCGCCGATCAGCGTGCACAGGTGGAACACCTCATGGAAGCCGAGGACCCGCGGCCAGGGATCGGGCCGCTTGCGCGCGTAGACGAGCGCCCCCGCCGTGTAGGCCAGCCCCGCCGCGAGCATCAACAGGAGGCCGGACCACCCCAGGCTGCGCACCAGCTGGGGCGCCACCACGACTGGGCACCAACCCACCACGACGTAGGGAACGGCAACCACCCACTGTGGCGCATCGAGCCATACCTGCCGCAGCGCGATGCCCGCAACGGCTCCGGCCCACACCAGCGCGAGCACCAGTACCTGGGCCCAGCCCGTGAGAGCCAGCCCGGCCACTGCCGTGGACGTCCCCGCGATCCCGAAGAAAGATCGCGCTGTGGTCGGCGCGTCGCATCCGCCGCCACGCCGTCGCCGACCAACGCAGCCGATGGAACGCCGCGCTGGTACCGAACATCGCGAGCATGCCCGCCACGTAGACGGCGAGCACCGCCTTGGCCCCGGCATCGGGTCCGGCGGCGATGAGGAACGGTCCCCCCACCAGCCAGCCGCAGAAGGCAACGACGTGCAGCCAGCCCCGCAGCAACGGGCGCCCGCCGCCCCGATTGTCGGCCAACCTCCCCTGTTCGCCTTGCGCGACGGTCGTCACGTCGCCACCTCCTGCTCCAGCCGATCGGCCAGCTCCACTTCGGCCCGCGAGATGCCGAGGAGGAAGAGGATGGCGTCGAGGTAGGGCACGCTGAGTGCCGTGTCGGCCGCCCGGCGCACGACGTCCCTCGCGTTGAACGCGATCCCGAGCCCGGCGGCGGCCAGCATGTCGATGTCGTTGGCCCCGTCGCCCACCGCGACGGTGCGGGCGAGCGGGACGCCCGCCGCGGCGGCGAAGCGGGTCAGCGCGGCCGCCTTGCCGGCCCGGTCGACCAGCTCGCCCGAGAGCTCGCCCGTCAGCACCCCTCCGTCGAGTACGAGCGCATTGGCCGCCAGATGGTCGATACCCAAGTCCTGCACCAGCGGCTCGATCACCTGGGTGAATCCGCCGCTCACGACGGCGATCTCGTATCCGAGCCGCTTGAGCGTGCGCACCAGCGTGCGGGCGCCCGCTGCCAGGGGGATGCTCTCGCGCACCGCCACGAGGTCCGCGTCCGTCAGACCGGCCAGGAGCCGGACCCGACCGCGCAACGCTTCGGCGAAATCGAGCTCGCCCGCCATCGCCGCCTCGGTGACGGCCGCCACCTCTGCGCCGCGACCCGCAGCGTTCGGCCAGCAGGTCGATCACCTCGCCCTGCAGCAAGGTGGAGTCCGCATCCATGACGATCAGGTGCTTGGCGCGTCGGTGCAATCCGGCGACCTGGACCGCCACGTCGACCCTGCGGTAGGCCGCCTCGGCCGCCAGGGCGCGCCGCAGGGCACCGAGATCGGCGCCAGCCACCCACAGTTCGTAGGAGTGCACGGGGTACGACGAGAGACGGACGATCCGCTCGATGTTGCCGCCGCAACCGGCGATGGCGCACGTCACGCCCTCGAGCGTGGCCGCGTCGATCTGCGGCGCCAGCAGGGTCACCAGATGGCGATCGCAGACCTGTGTCTGCGTCGGGGTCCGAACCACCTCCGCCTCGAGCAAGGGCTCGAAGGTCACCTCCACGCCGGCGTCTCCCAGGCGCCGGGCCAACGCGGCGCGGGCAGGGCTCCACCTGCCTCGGCGCCAGGTCAACCTCCACACAGAGCAGCAGCCGGCCGTGCACCCTGACCTGCTCCACGTCGTTCACCTCGATGCCCCGCTCGGCCAGCGCCCCGAACAAACGCGTCGCGATGCCGGGGCCGTCCTGGCCACTCACCGTCACCAGGAACGGCGACGGTGGGTCCTCGTCCGCGATCACGCCGGCGTCACGTCCTTCTCGGTCACCCAGCCGGCGCCTTCGACCCAACGCTTCACGATGCGCGCCGGGACGCCGGCGACGACGCAGCGGTCTGGGACCTCGCCTCGCACCACGGCACCTGCCGCCACGACGACGTGCTCGCCGATCTGCGCGCCGGGCAGGATCACGGCATTCGCACCCAGCCAGCTGCCCGAGCCGATTCGGACGGGCGCCTCGGTGGGCCACTGACGTCCGATCGGGACGAGCGGGTCCTCGTAGGTGTGGTTCTGGTCGGTGATGTAGACGTAGGGACCGGTCTGGATGTCGTCACCGATGACGATCTCCCAGTGGCCCACGATGTGCGATCCCCGGCCGATGAGGCAGCGGCTGCCGATGGCGACCACCGGATCGGTCGGCATCCGCTGGCCCGGCGCCATCCCCGCCGAGATGGAAACGCCCGGCCCGACGATGGTCTCCGCACCGACGTGGATCAGGTGCTCGTTGTAGAGCGCTCCCTGCGGGAACAGCAGGCAGGTTCCCTGGCCCATGCGCCCGAAGCGCCGTCCCCGGTCGTCGCCCGGCCCGATCGCCCCGAGTTCCGCCGCGCTCTCCCACGTCGCGTGCACCAGCTTGGACAGGACGCGGCGCAGCGGTGCGGGGAGGGAGCGGGCCAAGCTCACGCAGGAATGCTAGGTGCCTCCGCCGTATGCCCGCGAACCGGCCGCCTGGAGCGCAATCGGGGGCTGTTGGCTACACTCGTGGCGTGCAGCCCCTCCCTCCGGACGGCGGCTCCGATCCTGCGCCTCCTCCCGAACGCCGGCCCATTGACCGCCGGCAGTTCCTGCAGTTCTCCGCGCTCGGTGTCGCCGGTTTGGCCACCGCCGGCACTCGCTTGAGCTCCCCACACCCGAAGGAGCGCTTCCCGGCCCGGCCCCGCCGTCATGCTGCCGCGGAACTCCCGGCCGTCGTCGACACCGAGCTCCCCAGCGGCGTGATCGTCCCGACCGCTCCCTGGCTGATCACCGAGAACGCCAAGCCGGGCACCTTGAACTGGATCTGCAACCACGTCCAGCCTGAGCACGCGCTCGAAGGCTTTGCCAGTCAGGTGAGCGCGGTACCGGGCGACGACGTCGCTCTCTTTGTCAACACGACGGCCCGCGCCGTCCAGGTGCAGGCGTACCGCATGGGCTACTACCAGGGTCTCGGTGGCCGCCTCGTCGTCCAGACCGACTTCGTGGCGGCGCAAGCACAGCCCGCCCCGGTCGTCACGCCCGGCGTGGGCACGGTCTCGTGCCCGTGGTCGCCCACCTTGAGCCTCAACATCACGACGGACTGGCTACCCGGCTGCTACCTGTTGAAGCTTGTCGGCGACGGCGGCGAGGAGCAGTTCGTCCCACTCACCGTCCGCGACGACGCCTCCCTGGCGTCCTACGTGCTCCAAAACAGCGTGACGACCTGGCAGGCCTACAACCTCTGGGGTGAGTACAGCCTGTACTACGGCAGGACTGCATCGGGGGGCTCGGACTTCGCCAGTCGGGCGAGGATCGTGTCCTTTGACCGTCCCTATCCCCAGACCTGGGCGTCGGGCGCGGCGGATTTCGTGGGCAACGAGCTGCCCTTGCTGATGCACCTCGAGAGCCTCGGGCTCGACCTCACCTATTGGACCGACGTCGACCTGCACGTCCGACCGGAGCTCCTCACCAACCACCGCTGCCTCTTCAGCCTGGGTCACGACGAGTATTGGTCCCTGCCCATGCGCGAGGCCGCAGCGTTCGCGAACGCCAACGGCGTCAACCTGGCTTTCCTCGGTGCCAACGCCTGCTACCGCCAGATCCGGATGGAACCGTCGTCGGTCGGGCCCAGCCGGCTCGAAGTCTGCTACAAGGACGCCACCGAGGACCCTCTGGCCCAGGAGCAGCCCTCGCTCACCACGGTCAACTGGGACCAGGCTCCGCTGAACGACCCCGAGTCGAACCTGATCGGCTCCATGTACCAGTCGGTGGGGGCGAAGGCCGACCTGGTGGTCACCGACAGCTCGTCGTGGTTGTTCGACGGCTGCAACCTGAGCGACGGGTATGCCTTCCCCAATGTGATCCTCGGGGAGTACGACCGCTACGTGCCGTCCCTTCCCGGACCGCGGAACGTGGACGTGCTGGCGCACTCGCCCGTTCCCGGGCAGTCCAACTGGTCCGACGTCACCTACTACACCGCCCCGGGGAACGGCGGCGGCGTGCTGGCCAGCGGCTCAGCGAGCTTCGTCTCGCTCCTCTCCACCACGGGGGACATCCCGTCGCTCGTCATCCCGGGTCCCTTCCCCGGTGTCACGGACGTGATCCGCCGAGCCATGGAGAACCTCTACGGCCGGTTCGGGCTGGGACCAGCCAGCTCCTACGGCGCCTCGGGCGGCAATTGGTCCGAGATCTACACGGGCGCGGCCGCCACCAAGGGCACCGCCGCGGGCACCGCCGCGGCATGACGGGCGCATCTTGCCCACCCGCGGCGTCCGCACCCTGACATGGGGAGCTCCGACGGCGCAGGCCGAGCACGCCGGGCGCCCTGGCGGCCTCGGTTTGGCGGTCTCAGCGCCACCCTGTCCGCCACGTTTGTCGTCCTGCTCTCGACCGGAGCGGGCGCGCTGGTCTGTGTCGCAGACGCGACGGCGAGTACTACCCCGACGGCGACGACCACGGCAACGACGACGACCACTGCAACAACGACGGCGACGACGACATCGACGGCCACGCCCCCGGACGACCAGCTACCTCCCACTCCGGACCCAGCCATGCCCGGGACGTGGATCAGCATGGGTCCCGACGAGACCGATCCCTTCATGGTGGTCGAGAATGGGCACTACGACCTCTTCACCTCGAGTGCTGGGCCGGATGCCAACATCCCGGTGCGGTCGGCCACCGTTCCTGGGAAATGGGGGCCGGTCACCGATGCGCTGCCTGACTTGCCGGCCTGGGCCGAGCCGGGTTGGGCCTGGGCACCTGACGTCCGGCGCTTCGGCGACCACGACGTGCTCTACTTCACCACGCTCCTGCGGGCCTCCTCACCGCCCACGATGTGCATCGGCGACGCGATCGGCACGAGGATCACCGGTCCCTACGTCGCACAACCCGCGCCCTTCATCTGTCAGACGTCGCTCGGCGGCTCCATCGATCCGCGGACCTTCGTCGGCGCCAACGGGAAGGCGTACATCCTGTGGAAGTCCGACGAGAACGCCGTGTCCCAGACCACCGACACCCGCATCTACAGCGAGCCGCTGAGTTCCGACGGCCTGCACCTGCTCGGCCCGCCAACGCAGATATTCGGCCCCGACGAGCCCTGGCAGGGCTACATCGTCGAGGCGCCCCAGCTCGTACAGGTCGACGGTGTCTACTACCTCTTCTACTCCGGATTCTGGTTCAACCAGCCCGGGTACGCCATTGGCGTCGCCCGCTGCAGCGGGCCGCTCGGGCCTTGCCACGACACCTCCGCCGACCCGCTACTGGGTTCCAATGGCGAAGGCGCCGGGCCGGGCGAGGAGTCCGTCTTCAGCGACGGCAAGGGCATCTGGATGCTCTACGCGCCGTTCCACTCGGCGGTGCCGCTGTGGGGCCCACCGCGGCCCGCCACCGTCGTCCGCCTGGGATTCGGGCCCGATGGTGTCTACGTGGCCGCCACTCCCACCAACCCGGCCGCCATTTGAGCGCCATGCGCTCGGGGTGCTGCCAGGTGCCCCGTGCCACCACTCGGGGGCGTAACCCCCCTACGATCGACGCCCAGAGATGGGGAGATCCGACAACGACCGCACCCGGGCGCGCCGTCCGCTCGCCTGGGGCGCGCTGGCGACCGCCGGGCTCGCCGGATTGGTGCTGAGCGCCTGCTCGTCTTCTCCGGCCCATGACGACGCCGCAGCCCAAGGACAAGCCGACCGACGACCTCGACCGCGCCGCCACCCGCCTGCCCGCTCACCGGGTTGCCGGCCCCCAACGGCGCCGTCCCCCAGCGCCCGGCCATGGCGGTCAAGATCGACAACTACCCGGCCGGCCGACCCCAATCGGGTCTCGACAAGGCCGACATCGTCTTCGAAGAGCCCGTCGAGGGGGGCATCACCCGCTACGCCGCCGTGTTCCAGTGCCAGAACGTGGCGTTGATCGGCCCGGCCCGCTCGGCCCGCAACATCGACATCGGCATCCTCGGTCAGCTGGGCAACCCGCTGCTGGCCCACGTGGGCGGCATCGACCCCGTGCTCGCCAACATCGACGCCTCGCCCATCGTCAACGTCGACCTCGGCGCCAGCAACTCGCTGATGATCCACCCGCCGGGCAAGGTGCCGCCGGACGCCGACTACACCTCGACCGCCATCGTCTACGGCACGCACCCCACCATGACGACCCCGCCGCAGCCGCTCTTCACCTACTCGACCGCACCGCCCGGCCGGCGGGACGCCGGTCTCGACGCGTGAACATCGACTTCTCCGGCACCTCCAACGTCACCTGGAAGTGGAACCCGGCGCACCAACACCTTCCTGCGCTTCTACAACGGGACGACGCCCGACATGTTGGCCGACAACGTGCAGAACGCGGCGGCCAACGTGGTGGTGCAGTACGTGCAGATCAGCTACGGGCCCTGGCTCGAGAACAGCGAAGGGGGCCTCGAGGTGCAGGCCGACCTCTACCCCAACGCCAGCGGCACCGCCGTCGATCTACCGCAACGGGATGGCCATCCACGGCCACCTGGCACCGCTCCACCCTCGGGTCGCCCACGCAGTTCGTCAACGCGTTCGGCGTGCCGATCCCGCTGCAGCCGGGCCAGACCTGGGTCGAGCTGGTGCCGAACACCATCATCGCGACGACGACGCCGTAGCGGCCCACGGCACCGCAGCCGAACTCAGCGCGCCGGCTTGCGCGCCACGACCGCCAGCAGCAGGCAGTCCTCCGCCGCGGCGAACACGCCCGGGTGCGCGCTGGCCTCGGCCTCGTCGAACACGCCGGCCGCCGCGCCGCGGCGCATCAGGTTGAGGCCCTTGCACTCGGTCACCTCGAAGCCGGCCCGCTTCGAGCTTGGCCACCAGCTCGCCCGCGCCGTACTCGATCTTGTGGTCGTGGTTCATCGGCTCGTCCGAGCGCAGCCGCCACACCGGCCCGTTGGGCGTGTCGAGGCAGAACCACCCGCCCGGGGCGAGCACGCGGAACGCCTCGCGCGCCACCGCGTCGCCGTCGGCCTTCGGTGACGTGCTCAATGGACTGGCCGCTGTAGACGAGGTCGAAGGAGCCGTCGTCGTAGCGGCTCGAGGTCCGACCATGGAGTGGAAGGCGAACTCCACCGGTCCGAGCTCGGAGAGCACCGGCTCGCCCGTCGAGCCTCCCTGGTAGATGGTGTCGCGCTCGTCGACCGGGCAGATCGACCACGACGAGGCGCTCGAAGGGGTAGGGGTAGCCCAGGTGCACCAACGCCCCGTCGGGCAGGCCCTGGTGCGTCCCGCCGAGATCGAGGATGCGGGCCGCGCGGCGGCAGCCCGGCCACGAACTCGCTCCGGCTGACGTGCATGGAGAGCAGCACGTTGCCGATGGGCACGCGGCGGCGGAACTCCTCGGAGTGGGCCAGCGCCTCGGCCACGCCGTGGCGGGACAGCTCCCCGTTGGCCAGCTTCTGGGCGTACTCGGCGCCGCCCGCCGGGTCGGGCTCGCGGTCGAGGACCACGTTGAAGGCCATGCGCACCGACTGCTTGGGCGGCAGGTAGCGGAAGGGCACGGTGGGCACGAATCGGTCGAGGACGCGATAGGCCCGCTGCTTCCATTCCCTGGCTGGCATGGCACCATTGTGCTCCGGACGCGAAGCGCTCCGGGCCGGCTCACCCTCAGGGAGTAGCGGGGACGGCCCGGAGGCTTCGGTGCCGTGAGAGGCGGGGTGCGGCTAGGAGTCGAGCGTGATGGGGAGGTCGTCGGGGTCGACGGCGCCCTCGGCCGCCTCGGCCTCGGCCGTCCTTCGGGGCCAGGCACTCGCGCACCCGGTCGTCGATCTCGGCCATCAGCTGCGGGTTCTCCGAGAGGAACGTCTTCACGTTCTCCCGGCCCTGGCCGAGCTGCTCGCCCTCGTAGGTGAACCAGGCACCCGACTTCTTGACGAACCCGAGGTCGACCGCGACGTCGAGGAGCGACCCCTCGCGGCTGATCCCCTTGCCGTACATGATGTCGAACTCGGCCTGCTTGAAGGGCGCCGAGCACTTGTTCTTGACGACCTTGACCCTGGTGCGGTTGCCGACCACGTCGGCCCCGTCCTTGATCGCCTCGATACGGCGGATGTCGAGCCGGATCGAGGAGTAGAACTTCAGCGCCCGGCCGCCGGGGGTGACCTCGGGCGAGCCGTACATGACGCCGATCTTCTCCCGCAGCTGGTTGATGAAGATGGCGATGGTGCTGGACTTCGACAGCGTCCCCGTCAGCTTGCGCAGGGCCTGGGACATGAGGCGCGCCTGGAGGCCGACGTGGGTGTCGCCCATCTCGCCCTCGATCTCGGCCCGCGGCGTCAGTGCCGCCACCGAGTCGATGACCAGGACGTCGAGCGCCCCGGAGCGGATGAGCATGTCGGCGATCTCGAGCGCCTGCTCGCCGGTGTCGGGCTGCGAGATGAGGAGGTCGTCGACGTTGACCCCGATGGCCCGCGCGTAGACCGGGTCCATGGCGTGCTCGGCGTCGACGTAGGCGCAGATGCCGCCGTTGCGCTGCGCCTCGGCCACGACGTGCATGGCCAGCGTCGACTTGCCCGACGACTCGGGACCGTAGATCTCCACGATGCGGCCCCGGGGCAGGCCGCCGATGCCCAGCGCCAGGTCCAGGGAGAGCGCGCCGGTGGGGATGGACTCGATGTTCATCGCGAGGTTGTCGCCCATGCGCATGACCGAGCCCTTGCCGAACTGCTTCTCGATCTGGCCCAGCGCGGCGTCCAGCGCCTTCTCCCGTTCCGTTTCGGCCATCTGCCTCTCTCCTCTTCCTCTGCTCTGCGACTCTGCCTGCCCGGCCTTCGGCCGGTGCCATTGCCGTGACCCTACGGCGGGGGTGTGACGGACCCCGCCGGCGCTGCCTGTTCGCAGCATAACGAACGTGTGTTCGTACGAGCGCGGACCCTCGCCGGCCGGGGGACGCCGGAGAACGGTCGCCCACCGCCCCGACGCCCGGAACGGGCGGCCGTGACCGAGGGCACGCCGGTCGCGTGCGAAGCTGACTGGTCCCCAGGCGGGAAGCGGGGAGAAAGGAAGGCTGCTGGTGCTCGACGAGAAGGCTGGTGGCCGGCGTCCTCCTGGCCGGCCCCCGTGCTCGGCGCGGCTGGCAGCTGCCAGGCCGTGCCCGCGGCTGCGGCCAGCGACCGCGGCCGCCAATGCGCGTCGACCCTCTACCGAGAGGCCGTCGCCACGACCCGCTCGTGGTCGGTCCACTACGACTCGTCATCGACGCAGTCCAAGCAGACCCTCGTCGTGTCCGGCGACGCCGGACCGGCGTCGGGCAGCCAGACCGTGGTCATGGAGCACCGGGTCCATCACCATCCTCGTGATCGGCGGCATCACCTACCTCAAGGGCAACGCGGATGGGCTCCAGAACCTGGCCGGGCTCAGCGCGTCCCAGGCGGCCGACGCGGCGGGCCAGTGGATCGAGTTCGCCACCAACAACGCTGCGTTCGCCCAGGTCGTCGCCGGTGTCCGCTCGAACGACGTCGCCACGCAGCTGCTGCTCAAGGGGCCGCTCTCCCTCGGGCATCCCCGCACGCTCGACGGCTACGCCGTCGACGCCATCGACGGGACGCAGACCTTCGCGCGCAAGTCGGTGCACGTCGTGCTCTACGTCCGCGCCCAGGGATCCCACGTCCCGGTGGAGGAGGACTCGGTGAACGCCAAGGGGCAGCCCACCGCCGCCGAGCACGTGACCTACTCCAAGTGGGGAGAGCTCGTGCGCCCCCTGGCGCCCCAGGCCACCGTCTCCATCGGCCCGGTCAGCGCAGTGTGACCGGACCACCGGGCCGGGGCCGAACCCGACCCGCTGGCCCGGGCGTGCGAGGATGTCCCCGTCCCCCACCGGGCCGAGCTGGCGCCGATCGCGCCGCCGGGCCGGCGTCTCCAGGAGAGTGAAGGTCATGCGCCCCCTGCGCCAACTCCCAATCGGCACCGCCGCGGCTGCCGGCGCCGTCGCGCGCCATCGCCGCCCTGGCGGCGCTGCGCCGCCGGCCCGGCCGCCGTCGCCGGCGCGGCCGCCAGCCTCGCAACCGAGCGCCCAGTCCGAGTACCAGGCGGCCATGAAGGCCGTCGGCACCCAGGGCGTGCACTTCTCCTCGACGGCGACGCAGAGCGGCGTCACCATCGCGGTGCAGGGCGACACCGGCGCCACCTCGGGCGCGCAGACGCTCGTGGTGAAGAACGGCAACGCTCACCGAGCGCATGACGCGCGCTGTTGGTCGGGTCGACCGGCTACATCAACGGCAACGCCACCGCCCTCCACCACGTGCATCGGCCTCACCAGTGGCCAGTCGTCGAAGTACGCCAACAGGTGGCTCTCCTTCCCGACGTCGAACAGCGGCCTCGCCGAGCTGGTCAGCGGACTCCTCGATTCCCAGGTGTCGAGCGAGCTGGAGATGAGCGGGCCCTACAGCTACGGCACCGCCACCACGGTGAGCGGCAAGCCCGCTTTGGCCATCCATGGCTCGCAGAGCACGCAGAACGGCGGCAAGGTGGCCGTCGTGCTCTACGTGCCGGCCACCGGCACGCCGCTGCCCATCGAGGAGGTCACCAACCCCGGCGACGAGGGCGGCGCGTCGGCCATCCACGGCATCGTGGCCTTTTCATCCTGGGGCGAGAAGACGAGCGAGAAGGCGCCCGCCCACTCGGTGTCGTTGCTCAAACTGGTCCCGGGTTCCACGTCGTCGGCCACCTCGACCACGGCGGGGTAGTCCGCGTGGCGCCTCGGCTCGAGGCCGCCCAGGGTGACATCACCGCCGAGCGGGTCGACGCGGTCGTGAACGCGGCCAACCGTTTCCTGCGTGGGGGCGGCGGGCGTCGACGGTGCCATCCACCGAGCCGCCGGCGCCGATCGCTTACAGGCAGCCTGCCGGGCCATCGGTGAGTGCCCGCCCGGTCAGGCCGTCGTGACCGACGGGCTTCGACCTGCCGGCCCGCTTCATCATCCACACCGTCGGCCCGGTCTGGCGCGGCGGCACGGAGGACGAGCCCGAGATGCTCGCCTCGTGCTACCGCAGGCGCCCTGGCCGTGGCCGACGAGCGTGGACGCCGCCTCGGTCGCCTTCCCGGCCATCTCGACCGGGATCTTCGGCTATCCCGCAGGAGTTGGCCGCCGAGGTCGCCGTGACGACCGTCGGCGCGGCGGACACCGACGTAACTCTCGTCCGCTTCGTCGCCTTCGACCGCGCCACACTCGAGCACTACCTCGCGCTGCTCTGAGTGGTGCCCGCCGACGATGCCGACGGGCGTGGGCATCCGAGCCTGATCGCGGACCCCCGCTTAACCTGAGCGTGTGGCAGGCCGGCATCGTCCTTCCAACCGTTACGAGCTACTGACCTGCGCCTGGAGAGGTCACGAGCTGGTCGGGGTCGGCGCGGCCCACGTCGCAGCGGAAGACGAATTGTTTGTCCGTGAGTGCTCGGGGGTGCGGTGGCACCGGTGCCTGCGCTGTGACGCCTGGGAGATGCAACCGATCCCCGAACATTCCACCCAGGACCGTGTGGAGAGCAGGGACGAGATCGAGCTGCCGGCGCGGGGGGCGGTGCTGCGCGACCGCTATGTGTTGCGGCTGATCGCCGTCGATCGCGCGATCCACGTCATCGTGTTGACAACCCTCGCCGTCGTGCTCTTCACGTTTGCCCGTCATGATCAGTCGTTGCACCGCGATTACGTCAACATCATGAACGACCTGGCGGGAGGAGATCCCGGGTCGACGCAGGCACGGGGCATCCTCGGCTATTTCGGAAGGGCCTTCAAGTACTCGCCGGCGCGCCTCGTGACCTTGGGCCTGGTGCTCCTCGCCTACGCCGCCCTCGAGGCGACAGAGATGGTGGGACTGTGGCTCAACAAACGCTGGGCCGAGTACCTGACCTTCGTCGCGACTGTGATCCTCATACCCTACGAGGTGTACGAGCTGTCGCTTCGGGTGAGCATCTTCAAGTTGGTCGTCCTCGCGATCAACCTGGCGGTCGCCGTCTACCTTCTCTTCGCCAAGCGGCTCTTCGGACTGCGGGGCGGCCACCGGGCCGAAAGGGCTCGGCGCGAGGCCCTGAGCGGCTGGCAGGCCGTCGAGAAGGCCACGCCGCAGCCAGTGCACTGACCTGCAGCACGCACAGCGTTCACACGGTGCCGCGCACCGATCTGCCTCTCCGACGTCTTGACCCACCGTCGCTCGAGAAGCGTGCCTTGGCCACAAAGAGCTCCTCCGTCCGTTGCCAGCCCAATTGCGCGGCGAGGCACGCCGCCAGAAAAACGTGGCTTCAGCCCGTGGCAGCTGGCGTGTTCGAAAACACGAGCGCCTTCGTACTGGCGTCGTAGTGCACCATGTAGACGGCTCCGAGCGCGTACGGTCGACCAGCTCCGAACGAGACGGGAACGCCCCATCCGGGGATCACGGCGTTCTTGAGCCCATACCCCGCGTGGACGAAGCTCGAGACCGTGAGGTCTTTGCCCGCCGCCTTGGCGACGGCGGCGAACAGAGCCATGTCCGTGCAGGCGAGCTCCACACCCATGTAGGTGATCTCCGACGTCGGCAAGGACGGGCTGTAGGCGTTGATGTGGTCCGAGGGGTACGCCTTGCGGACGATGCGAACGCACTGCTGCGTCCCCGCGTTGTTCCAGATCGCGGCCGGAGGAGTCAGAGGGCTCGAGGTGACCACCTTGTCGAGATAGGTCGGATCGTTGTAACCACCGAGGTCGCCCGAGAGATCGCTCTCGTTGGTGGCAACCCAGGGCGGGTTGTACGTGCTCTGAATCGCCAACAATCCCTGAGGCCACACGGCCGAGCCATCCCCGACGGCGACAACCTCGTCGGCCCCGTCGGACTGGAACCGTTGGGCAATGGCCGTGACCTGCACATTCGACGCGGCGAGGTCCCCTTGGGGTGCGGAGTCCACGGCCGTGGCGACGATCGGGACGTGGAGCTTGGCGAGTGCCGACTGCACGAGCTTCATCTCGGATTCGTCGGCCGCGGTGCCGCCAAAGATGGCGACTTTCTTGTGCTTGAAGACGCCTTGCTTGGCGAAGACCTCCAGCTGCAGGGGATCGTAGGCAGCGGGCGGCGGCGTCAGTGTGAAGTCCTGCGCCAGTCCCGTCACGGTGCCGGGAGCGTAGATCGACGCGATGACCGGCGTGCCGTTCTGGAGGTAACACGTCGCCTGGAGCGGGGCAACGGCCACGAAGACGGTGTCGTCCTCCGTCAGCTGCGTACAGGCCGTGGCGGCGGGAGCGGTGCCTGTCGGGTTCACCGCGACGATGTACGGAACGATGTGGCGGCCGTTGATGCCCCCGTGCGCGTTCATATTGGCGATGATCGCATTGAAGGCATCGGGAACGCTGCCCCAATTGATGTTCACGCCGACCGCCTTGACAGCCGCCACATCGACATAGGGGATCCCAACCCGGATCGTCGTCGCCGTCACCCCCGGGCTGCCGCTCGTCGCCGCCGATGGAGGACTCGAGGCAAGCAGCACACCCAGCAGCGCGATCACCATCACCCCGACCACGGCCGCATTGCGCTTCACCATGTCGCCCCCTTTGACAGCACACCGATCGCCCGGCGCCTCGGACCCCCACGTCGACCCCGGGCAGCGCCCGGTCGGATCGCTGCACGAGACTCTCTGACGAGGGGAACTGTGACACATTCAGCGCTCAGGTGCACCGCGCCCCCAGATCGGCGCCACCGGTTGAGTGGCGGGACCGAGCAACCCGCATCGCGACAGACCCTCGCCCGGCTCTGTCGCGATCACGACGAAGAACGCTGCAATCGCCGACTCGACGAGCTCGTCGTGCCTCAGATGCTTCGGAGTCGAAACGGGTGCGTCGTCACGCGCTCGGGGCACCCGAGAGGTCGTAGACGGTCACGCCGCCAACGGTCTCGGACGTGAAGTGTGACTCCACCCAAGCGGTGATCCGCGAGGCCTCGTCGCCAGCGCTGCCACCGGCACCACCAAAGCCTCCCACTCCGGCGAGGCCACCGAAGCCGCCTCCTCCGGCGATGAAGTAGTGGATCTTGCCCTCGGACACGTAGTGCTCGAACTGGGCCAGGGTTGGCGCCGGGTCGGTCCCGTTGAACCCGCCGATGGCCATCACCGGCTCGTCGCTGGCGAGCTGGTAGCCGGCCGCGTTGTTCGAGTTCACCGTGGCGGCCACCCACGTGTACCGGCTGGCGTCGGCTTGCAACCGCTTGGTGAGAGCGGGATTGGACTGACTCGAGTTCAAGAACCCGCCGCCGCCACCCGGGCCCGCCGCCGAAGGCTCGGCGGAAACCGCCTCCGCCGAAGGAGGGCGCGCCGCCGGGGAAGCCACCCGGGAACCCGCCCGTTCCGGTCCCGGCGCCCGTTCCGGGGAAGCCGCCCGGGAACCCGCCCGTGCCCGTCCCGGCACCCGCACCGCCGGGGAAGCCACCGCCGGCGAAGGCTCGGCGGAACCCGCCCGCGCCGCCTGGGAAGCCGCCGCCGCCAGGGAAGCCGCCACCGCCAAGACCCCCGCCGGCGGGTGTCGGCGTGACCGACGGGATCGCCCCGCTGTGGGGGGTTGCCGCGGTGGCGACCGTGGAGAACAGCGGAGCGGCCAGCGCGGCGCCAAGGCCCAGCGCGGCCACGAGGGCGATGGCGAGGTTCGGGACCGACCGCAGAAGCGGGAGCGCCAGGATGGCCACGACACCGAGAGTTCCCACCACCACCACGAAGGGCCGGAGCGCCGGGAACCAGTCCGAGGTGCGACCAAGGAGCACGTAGCTCCAGATCACCGTGGCCGCAAGGCCTCCGGCGAGGCCAACCCTCCCCGCCCACGACCCGCGGCGCTGCCACAGGCCCATGGTGGCGATCCCCACCAGGGCGCCGAGCGGGGGCGCCAGCGCGACCGTGTAGTAGGGGTGGATGATGCCCTGCGCCAGGCTGATGACGAGCGCGATGCTGACGAGCGACCCACCCCACAGCAGCAGCGCCGCTCGCTCGCGGTCGGTGCGCCGGGCTCGCCACGTCATGACCAGCAGGACAGCCCCCATCACCAGCGCGCCGGGCAGCAGCCACGACATCATGTTCCCGAACTGCGGATTGAAGAGCCGGGTGAGGCCTGTCGGGCCCCACATGCTCCCGGCAACCCTCCCTCCTCCTACGCTGCCGGTCTCGCTCCCGGTCAGCCGGCCGAATCCGTTGTAACCGAAGATGAGGTTCAAGATGCTGTTGTCCTGTGAGCCGCCGACGTAAGGACGATCGGCCGCGGGCGTCAGCGCGACGGCCGCCACCCACCACCCGCCGGCGATGAGCACGGACACGCCCATGACCAAGACCTGCCACACCCTGCGCCACCACCCAGTGGGCGCGGCAAGCAGGTACACGACGGCCATGACCGGGAGGATCAAGAAGGCCTGGAGCATCTTGGTGATGAAGCCGAAACCGACGAGAGCCCCGGCCAGGACCAGCCACTTGGTCTGTGCCCGCTCGAGCCCCCGCATGGTGGCGTAGGTCGCCCCGGTGAGCAGCAACGCCAGCAGGGCGTCCGGGTTGTTGTAGCGGAACATCATGGCCGCCACCGGCGTCAAGGCGACGACGAGCCCGCCGAGCAGGGCGGCCTGGGCGCTGAACCAGCGCCGGATCGACAGGTAGACGAGGCCGACCGTGGCCACGCCCTCGAGTGCCTGCGGTACCAGCACGCTCCACGAGTTCAGGCCGAAGATCCGAGCGGAGATCTCCATCGGCCACAAGAAAGCGGGCGGCTTGTCAACGGTGATGAAGTTGGACGAGTCCGAGGAACCGAAGAAGAACGCCTTCCAACTCTTCGTGCCCGCCTGCACCGCGGCCGAATAGAAGGAATTGGCCCATCCGCTGGCGCCGAGGTCCCACAAGTAGAGGACGGCCGTTGCCACGAGCAACGCGAGGAGGGCGGGGCGCACCCAGGGGGCGTCGCTTTCCTTGCCCCGCACGAAGCGGGCCACCCGCCCGCGCCGGGGGCCTGGAGGCCAGGCGGGAGGCGCCGCTGCCCCCGTCGCCACGGCGTCTGACGGGACGTCGAGCTGCGCGGGGGGATCGAGCACCCCGACGGGGGCATCGGGAGCGGGCGTGAGGTCCGTCACGATGACTCCTCCATCGGGTTGGAACCGGCGCGGGTTCCCGGGCGGAAGATCCAGGCCCGCAGCACGGCGAAGCGAAAGACGGCGGCGATCAGGTTGGCCACGGTGATCGCCGCCAGCTCGGGGAGCAGGGCTGAAGGGGCCAGCCACTGCGCCACGACGAGCCCCAGGGTCGTCAGCGCGAGGCTCACGACGTACAGGCCCCCGGCGACGGCGAAGAGGCGGCCGCGCCGGGCCAGGCCGTCGGCGCCGTGGGACAGCTCCCGATGCACCGCCGTGTTGAACAGCGTGGCGATGGCCATCGCGACGGCGTTGGCGCCGAAGGGGCCCATGAGCGGTCGCCAGGCGACGAAAAGGAACAGGTATCCGAGCGTGGAGACCACGCCGACGCCGGCGAAGCGCAGGAGCTGGTCGGCGGCCACCTCCTTGGACCGGACCCGGCGCAGACCCGTGGGGCGCCGCACCAGCAGCCGCCACACGCCCCGCAGGTCGTCCGCGACGGTCGAGACGATGTCGACCCGCGAATCGGGGTCGTCGACCCAGTCGACGGGGACCTCGCCGATGCGCAGACCCATCCGCTCGGCGGTGACCAGCAGCTCCGTGTCGAAGAACCACTCGTTGTCCACGACGAGGGGCAGCAGCTCCAGCGCGGCGTCCCGGCGCAGCGCCTTGAACCCGCATTGGGCGTCGCTGAAGCGGCCCCGCAACGTCAGCTTGAGCAGCAGGTTGTAGGCCCTCGAGATGAGCTCGCGCTTGGGGCCACGCACCACATGCCGCGCCGTTGGCGAGACGAGACCCGATGGCGACGTCGCGGTGACCCGAGAGCAGCGGCGCCACGAGGGGGAGCAACGCCGACAGCGAGGTGGACAGGTCGACGTCCATGTAGGCGACGACCGGGGCCTCGCTTGTCGACCAGGCCGCCCGCAGCGCGTAGCCGCGACCCTTGCGCGGCAGGTGCATGGCCGCCACACCCCGTAGCCGCGCCGCCAGCTCGGCGGCCACCTTGGCGGTGCCATCGGTGCTGGCGTTGTCCACCACCGTGACGAGGGTCCGGAAGGGGAACGACGTGTCGAGGAAGGCGCGCAGCGCCGTGATCCGCTCCGCGAGCTGGGCCGCCTCGTTGTAGACCGGCACCACGATCTCCACGTCCAGCGGGACCCGGCGGGGATCGACGTCCGCCTCGAACGGCGCCAGGGCTGTCATGTCACGCATGGTGTGCGATCCTCCTCCGGGCTCCGTGAAGCTCGGCTGTGGGCCCGGTGTGAATCTCAGGGGGATCCCCCCGGGGGGACCGGGTCAGGCGGCGGATTCGGGAGGCTCGCCCGCCAAGACCGGTCTCGGGTCGGATTGCACGGAGGTCATCGGGAGACGCACGGTGACGACCATGCCGCTGCCCGGCGAGGACGTCGCAGAGACGGTGCCCCTGTGCGCCGCCACGATGGCCGCCACGATGGAGAGGCCGAGGCCGCTGCCCCCGCTGGTGCGTGTCCGGGCCGGGTCGACCCGGTAGAAGCGCTCGAAGACCCGGCGGGCCTCTGCGTCGGGCATGCCGGGCCCCGTGTCGCGCACCTCGATCTCGGCCTGGTCGCCGACCTGGTCCACCCGCACCGTGGCCGCGGTCCCCGGCGGCGTATGCGCTCGCACGTTGGCCAAGAGGTTGTCGAGGACCTGGCGCAGACGGTCCCTGTTGCCGGTCACCTCCACCGGGTGTGCGGCCCAGAACCGCACGGGCCACTCGGGCCCGACGGCGGTCGCAGTCCGGACCGCATCGGAGGCCAGGGACACGAGTTCGACCGGTGCCATCTCCATGGGGACGCCCTCGTCCAGGCGGGCCAGGGTGAGGAGGTCGTTGACCAGGCGATCCATGCGCGCCGTCTCAATGCGGATGCCCGAGACGATGCGGGGCAGGTCGTCGGCGTGCTCGGTCCCGCCGCGCTCGAACAACTCGGCGTAGGCCGAGACCGCCGCGATGGGCGTGCGGAGCTCGTGCGAGGCGTCCGCCACGAATTGTCGCAAGTGCTGCTCGTTCTCTTTGAGACGCGCTTCGGAACGGAGTCGGGCGTCAAAGGCCGCCTGGATCCGCTCGAGCATGACGTTGAGCGCCCGCGCCAGCCGCCCGACCTCGGTCGGCTGGTCGGCGCCCGGGACCCGCTGGTCGAGGTTCCCCGCCGCGATGGAGTCAGCGGTGCGCTCGACGTCCTCCAGCGGCCGTAGGCCGAGCCGGACCAGCCACCACCCGGCGGCGAGCGCGAACACGATGGCGCCGGCCGTGACGGCAAGCTCGATGAGAAAGAGGGTATGCAACGTGCCCGCTTGATCCACCAACGTCTGCGCCTGGACGAAGATGTCGCCGTTGAAACCAGGTTGTCCTTCGATCTTGGTGGCGCGCACACGAAAGGCCGGCCCCCCCGAAGCGATGGAGCCGGTGGTGAACTGGGCGACCTGGCTGCCGTCGGGCTGGGTCGTGAAGCCGCTGATGGGAGAGGGCAGCGCGGGGCGGTACGGGTGATCGCCGACGTAGGCCGAGCACTCGAGACCGTTGACGATCTTGCCGCTCGGGTTGGCGACACCGATATAGCTGATCCCAAAAACGTTGGGGAAATTGTCGCCTCCCCCACCGCCCGGCCCTGCGCCGGAGTTCCCGACGGGACCGACGCCTCCGAATTCGCCCTGCGGTGACGGGCAGTTGAAGACGGTACCCGTGGCGAGGTTGACGTTCAACGGCCTCCGTTGTTGCGCCAGCTGCTGGTCGACCTGGTTGTACAGCGTGGTCCGCAGGGCCGAATAGGTGGCGAAGTCCGCCACCACGAGAGCCACGATGGCGATCAGGCCGACCGCGACGAGCAGGCGCAGCCGGAGAGACACTCAGGCCGCTCCGCTGGCCGTGTCCGCCTCCCGCAGCGTGTAACCGACGAGGCGGATGGTGTGAATGAGCGGGGGGCCGAACCTCTCGAGTTTCTTGCGCAGGTAGCTGACGTAGGTCTCCACGACGTTCCCGTCGCCACCGAAGTCGTAGTGCCAGACGTGGTCGAGGATTTGCGCCTTGGAGAGCACGTGACGCGGGTTGAGCATGAAGTAGCGGAGCAGGTTGAACTCCGTGGCCGTGAGGTTGATGGGGTTTCCGGCGCGGCGCACCTCGTGGGCACTCTCGTCGAGTTCGACGTCGGAGAACCGGAGGATGCCGTCGTCCTCGGGCTCGTAGCCGGTGCGTCGCAGGATGGCGTGCACCCGAGCAATCACCTCGGCCAGCGCAAAGGGCTTGGTGACGTAGTCGTCGCCCCCAACGGTTAGTCCGGCCAATTTGTCCTGCAGGGTGTCGCGCGCGGTGAGGAAGAGGACGGGGATGCGCAGTCCGTCGGTCCGCAGGCGCCGCGTCACCTCGAGGCCGTCAAGGTCCGGCAGCATCACGTCGAGGATCATGAGGTCAGGCGGGTGCTCCTGGGCCTGGGCCAGCGCCTTGCGTCCCGTCATTGCCTCGTCGACGGTGAACCCCTCGTAGCGCAGCGACGTCGCCACGGCGTCGACGATGGACGGCTCGTCGTCGACCACCAAGACCCGCGGTCCGTTTTCGGTCTTCACTGGTCACACCTCCCTGGGGGACAGGCTCGCACCCCCGATTCCCCGTCCAGTGTGACCCCGCTGTGGGCGTGCTGTGAACGCGTCCCCTCAGCCGGAATGGGCGTCGAGGGCGCGTCGCAGCAGGTCGAGAGCGGAAATCGCCCCGTACTGCCGGACGCGCTCCCGGTCGCCGGGCACCCGCAAGTCGCGGGTGAGCGCCGGCTGGCCGGGAAGGGAGAGGCCGACGAGGACGGTGCCCGGCGCCACGCCCTCCTGCTCCTCGGGACCGGCCACGCCGGTGATGCCGAGGCCGACGTCGGCACCGGTCACCCGGGCGGCGCCCTCCGCCATGGCCGCCGCGGCCGATTCGGTGACCACCGGCCCGGCGGGCACCCCCAGGACGTCGTACTTGACCCGCGAGTCGTAGGCCACGATGGCGCCGCGGAACCAGGCCGATGCCCCCGGTACGTTGACCAACCGGGAGGCGATGAGGCCGCCGGTCAACGACTCGGCCACGCCGAAGCTGAGACCGCGTGTGATGAGGCGGTGTGCCACAGCGACCTCCATCGACTCGTCGTCGACGCCGAAGACGATGTCGCCCAGGCGCTCGTCGATGGCGCGGCGTACCTCGCCCTCCTCCTTGTCGAGAAGGGCGGTGACGTCGTCGAGCGTGCGGGCCCGGGCGGTGATGCGGACCTTGATCCCCTCGATCCCCGAGGCGAGGAAGGCGAGTGTGACGCCGCCGGGCGCATCGAGCGCATCAATGCGGTCCTGGAGCGCCTCGGCCAGCCCCGACTCGCTCGCACCCCAGGTGCGCAACACGCGGCTGGCGATGACGCCCTCCTCGCCCACCTCGGCCATGCGGTCGCGCAGGTCGGGCAGTATGGCGCGTTCGAACATCTCGGCCATCTCGTAGGGGACGCCGGGGACCGCGTAGATCACCTTGTTCCCGATCGGGCAGATCAGCCCGGGTGCCGTGCCGGACACCTGCGTGATGATCGTGGCGTTCTGCGGGATGTCGGCCTGGCGGGCGTTGTTGGCCGTCATGGTCCGTCCACGGGCCTCGAAGAAGCCGGCGATGAGGTCGACGATGGCCTGGTTGCGGACGAGGGGGACGTTCAACACCTCGGCGATGGCCTCGCGGGTGATGTCGTCTTGGGTGGGCCCGAGTCCGCCACACACGATGACACCGTCGCTGCGGGCCAGCGCCGTGCGCAGCGCCAGCACGATGCGGTCGTGGTTGTCCCCCACAGCCTGGTGGAAGTGGGAGCCCACGCCGTTGGCGGCCAGGTGCTCGCCCAACCAGGCCGAGTTGGTATCGGCGATCTGGCCCAGCAAAAGCTCGGTGCCGACCGCCACGATCTCGATCCTCACGGGTGGGACCTTAGGAGGCGGCGGGTCGGTGCAGTGCCCGGCGGCCATCGAGCAGGTACTCGGCACCGGTGTAGAGGGTCAGCGCGCAAGCGAACCAGATCATCGCCAGCTGGAGGCTGTGCTGATCGGCCAGCGGCGGGATGATCACCGTCCCGATGGCAAAGTCCTGCACCAGCGTCTTGAGCTTGGCTGACCTTCGGGCTGGGATGGACACGCCCCGACGGCCGACCCAGGAACGGTAGAGCTGCATGCCGACCTCGCGGATTGTGATGAGGATGACCGGCAGCCACGGCAGATGGCCCTGGGCGGCCAGCGTGAAGAGGGCGCCGAGCACGCAGGCCTTGTCGGCCAGCGGATCGAGGAAGGCGCCCGAGCGTGTGGTCCCGTGGCGGCGGGCCAGGTAACCATCGAGCCCGTCGCTGCCGGCGAGGATGATGCCGACGACGACGTTGATCCACGACGCCCCCCAGACGACGAGCATCACGACATACACCGGCGCGGCCAAGAGCCGCGCCACCGTGACCGCGTTGGCCGGGGTCACCAGCGCACTGGGGCCAAAGGTGAAGCCCGGGTGACCGGCGGGGTGCTCGTGGGCGGCGTCGCTCACGCGGGTCGCCCCTCCAGTCCGTCCCCGGCGCCGACGGGGGCCGATGCGACTCCTATCGCCGGGGCGGCGTACAGGTCGGGGCCCGCCGCGCCCGTGATGAGCACCTCGACGAGGCTGCCCACCGCCAGGTCGTGCGGGAGGTGCACGATGCCGTCGATCTCGGGCGCCTCGCGTACTGTGCGGCCCTGGCCCGGCGCGTCGACGAGCACCGTCCGCACCTCGCCGATGAGGCGGTCTTGCTTCGCAGCCGTGATGGCATCCTGCCTCTCGGCGCACTCGCACAGTCGCTCGAGGGCGAGCTCGGGGGCCACGTGTGCTCCGAGGCCGGCGGCATAAGTGCCTGCCTCGTTGGAGAAGGGGAAGAAGCCAGCCCAGTCGAGCTGCGCCTCGTCGAGGAACTGCAGGAGCAGGTCGTGGTCGCGCTCCGTCTCGCCCGGGTAACCGAGGATGAAAGAGGAACGGAACGTTGCTTCGGAGTCGCCCGCGCGTATGTCCGCGATACGACGCAGGAACCGCTCACCGTCGCCCCACCGCCGCATGTGCGTCAACAGGGGACGTGAGACGTGCTGAAGCGACAGATCGAAGTAGGGAACGCCCGTATCGAGGACTGCCTCGATGAGCTCGTCGGTCAAGCCAGACGGATAGAGGTAAAGGAGGCGGGTGCGCTCGATCCGCGCCGACACGGACCGAGTCAGACCGGCGATGGGCGACGGGCCAGGAGCGGAGCGACCGCGGCGGCCCGGGCCGCTACGGTCCCGGCCGTAGGAGGCGAGGTCCTGTGCCACGAGGACGATCTCGCGCAACGGTGGCCCCGCGTGCGAGGGAGCGCGCAGAGCGTCGACCTCGGCCAGGATCTCCTCGGGCGAGCGGGACCGCTGCTTCCCCCGGAAGGACGGGATGGCGCAGAAGCCGCAGATGCGGTCACAGCCCTCGGCGACCTTCACGTAGGCCCAGGGGGCGCTGGCCGCCGGGCGGGCCAGCTCGAGGAGGTCGAATCCGTGGGCGGCCGTTGCGGGCGTTGCGGTGACGGACCGGCTCGTGCCAATCGAGACGCCGACTGGCGTGGCGCGTGTCGCCATTCCCGACGAGGCTGTCAACTCTCGACCGAAACCGGCCACAAGGTCGACTTCAGGTAGAGCTTCGCGGAGCTCGTCGCCGTACCGCTCGGCCATGCACCCGGTCACGACCAGGCGCGCGCCAGGCCTGCGCCGGTCCGCCAGGTCCAAGATCACGTCGATCGACTCCTGGCGGGCGGCCTCGATGAAGGCACACGTGTTGACCACCACGAGGTCGGCTGCGGCCGGGTGCTCGGCACGGCCGTAACCCTGCACCTCGAGGTGCCCTTCGAGCTTGTCGGAGTCCACCCGGTTCTTGGGGCACCCCAGGGTCTCCAGCCAGTAGCGGCCCACGTGGTCCACTCTCCTCGCACCAGACCGGTTCCCGCCGGAGTGACGGAGCACGGCTGGCCCGCCGCGGCGGGCCGATTCTTCGGTCGTCCGGCACCGGGTGCCGACTTCCAAGCGGAGAGGGAGGGATTTGAACCCTCGGACCCGGTTACCCAGGTCAACTCATTAGCAGTGAGTCCGATTCGGCCGCTCTCGCACCTCTCCGTGCAGGCCAGAGGCTATATATGCCTTGTTGACCTACCGTTGTGTCTCAATCGTGTCTCAATCCACTACCATGGCGGTTGTACCGCTTCCGACTGAGGAAACCACCATGAGCAGGAAAGTTGGAGACAAGGTCTCGGCATACGGCAGAGGAAGCCTAACGGAGACTGCACCAGGCTCTGGAGTCTGGCGCTACCGGTGGCGGGAGGATGGCCGACAGTTGCGGGCCACGTTCGGCAGCAAGGCGGACCCTCTGACACGCAAGCAGGTGGAGCGGGCCGTGCGGAACATGGAGCCGGTGGAGACCGCTCAGAAGTCGAGCGGCGGGCCGACGTTCGGCGACGTGCTGACGGAGTGGCTCGACTACGGCCGGACGCAGCAGGGCAAGCGCTGGGCACCGAGGACCGCCGACGAGAACCGGAGCCAGGTCGAGAACCGCATCCGCAAGCCGCTCGGCGACATCCCGCTGGCCGAGCTGTCCGCTGATCACCTGGAGCGGCAGTACGCAGTGTGGACCGACGTCGACGGACTCTCGGACAACAGCGTGCACCGGTTCGCTGCGCTGATCAGCTCGGCCCTGTCCTTCGCAGTCCGCCGCCGGTACATCGCAGCCGCACCGAAGGCCGTTGCGCCGGCTGCGACGAAGTCCACGAAGAAGATCCCCACCGCCGACGAGGTCGGCAAGCTGCTCCGTGCAGCCGAGGACTACGGGCTGGACATGGCGCCGGCCATCGCCATCGCCGCACTGACCGGCGCCCGTGCCGGCGAGGTCTGCGCACTCCGGTGGGCCGACGTCGACCTGAAGCACGGGCGCATCCTGATCAACAAGTCGGCGACCGAGGTCGGTGGCGTCGTGTCCATCAAGTCCACGAAGACCGAGGACGAGCGCATCGCTCGTGTCGTGGGCCGGAACCTCGCTGTCCTCCAGGCCGTGTGCCAGTCAGGTCCGGCCGACACGTACGTGATCGGTGGCGGGACGGAGCCGGTGAACCCTGGCGTCCTCTCGGACCGGTTCGTGTGCGTCCGTGGCGCTGCCCATGTCCGTGGAGTCACCTTCCACTCACTGCGCAAGTACCTCGCCACCCAGTGGCACCTGGCCGGCGTGCCGGACCGTGTCATCGCCGACTCGATCGGCTGGAAGTCCACCAGGATGCTCGACGTGTACGTGGGCTCGACTCACTCCGGTGCCGACGCAGCCGCAGCCGTGGAGCTGCTGTGACGCCGGACGGGTGGTGCACTGGCGAGGACGCCAGCGGCGACCCGACGAACGCAGAGCTGGACGGGTGGGAGGACGTGTTCGGTCCGTGGCCGGCCGACGCCGATGCGCCACCGCTCGGACTGCTGTTGTACGGGCGGGCGTCGTGAGGATCGACCCGTACCGGGCCGACGTGCCCGACGAGGACCCCGACCCGATCGTGCCCGTGTTCGTGTTCGTCAGCCGGCGTGTAAACGTCGACCGGCTTGACACGCCTGATTGATCCATCTCTCGAAACCTATACTTGTAAGAAGAGGGAGAAGTAGCACCCCGTCGCCCAGATCAATCAATCAGGGCCGGCGGTAAGGTGTGAAGGTAGGAAGAAAGCCAAAGACCAACGACGTGGTCAGTAGAATGGTGACAGAGGGGGAAGTAGACCAGCATCGTCTCAGTAGGCTGGTTGTAGTACAGCAACGGCAAGCCGGCATCGATGCCGGTGGTGAAGATCTGTAAGAAGACCCCGTAAGGCCAGGCAACGAAGCACCCGCCGAGTCCGGCGAAGGAGCGACCTGGATGGGCCGATCTCCCTTGTCCAGCAGTTCCCCAGTGCGTCGCACCGTGTGACGTGCTGTGTAAACGCATACAAGGAGATCAGACCATGCCAAAGATGAGCAACGCAGACAAGCAGTACCACGAAGCCTTCGTGCACCTGCACGAGCTGGAGAGGGTGCAACGCAGAGGATGGGAGGCGCAGCCGATCGGCGACGTCGACCTGGGTGACGATAGCTACCTGTTCGTCACGAGGAAGGTCCGCCGCAACGACGGCGCAGTCCTGTTCGGGCTGACGCTCAACGCTGGAGCGGCGACCACCGAGGTACTGCTCAACCCCGCCGATGTCGCCGAGCTGTTGGCACTGCTCCAGCACGCCGAGCACTTGGTGGGTGCGTGATGGCGAAGAACAAGATGACGGCGCAGCAGTTGCTGGACATGCCGTTGCTGACCATCGAGCAGGCGGCGCAGGTGCTGCAGTGCTCGGCGGAGCATCTCCGCCGGCAAGCCAGGGCCGGCTCGTTGCCGGGATTGGTGAACGTCTGCGGCGTGTACCGGGTGCGCACCGATGCACTGAGGGCGGTGGCATCGTGACGCCAGGTGATGAAGCGTGGGAGTGGGCCACGACGCTGCTCACCAAGGGCATCGGCTCGAGGCCATTTCATAGAGAGGCTAAGAACAACTTCACAGGTAGCCGCAACGCCCATTTACACGCCTGTGGCATTTTTCCTTCGCCGAGGGAGTAACGAGAATGCCATTTCTCGTTACTCCCCATCGAGAAGAAAGGGAAAGGGCATCCGGCCCGACCGTCAAAGTCTGACGAGAGGAGGCGGGTGGTGCGGCTCACAGCATTAAGCCACGAGAACACCGGGTACAGCAACGGACTCCGCCATCTGTTGGATCAGATGCTATCGACCTCCAAGAAGTAGATCGTCAGGATGCTCGGGGCTTCGGAGGAGTGCGCTCGATGATTGGAGCATTACTCATTGCGACGCAGTTCAATAGCACGTTCTACACGGCTGCGGTGACCGTGATACCCATATTCTTCATCACGCTGGCCGTGGAGTTGGGCGCCGCCCGGGCACCTGTTATGCAGAGGATGGTCGCGCTCTATCGGTATAGGAAGTTCCGACGCTTCGAGTCGATCCGAGATCGGATGCGCTGGCTGTTTCGTGGGCTATTGGTCCTCTTGACTGCGCTCTTGCCCATTGTGACGGTGCTGGGGTGGGCGGCGGAGGTGACCGGACTTCTTGCATTGGACCGACGAGCTATTAGCCAGCCAGCTCACGTCCTCGTCTTGGTGGGCGTGATCGCACTTCCGACGGTCACTCTGTTCTGGGCACTTGCAATGAGAGAACGCGAACCGACTCCCTTTGAAGAGGAGTTGGACCGGCTCACTGAACAGCGAGACCAAGCAATCGGAGACTTAGCCTCTCTATGAAATGGGGGCCGGTTGTCAAGGGGGCAATTGGGTTTGGTCCTGAGGAAGCCGGCGTCAAGGGCGGAGGGCGAAGCCCGGAGTCCCCGGGAGGGGACCCCCATCGGGGGGCCCTTGACGCCCAGCGAGTCCAACGTTGTCGTCAGCGATCATGGTCCTCGGGCCGCAGCCTTCGGCTGCGGCACCTTGGTAGCGGTGCTCCCGCACTTGGACCGAGCGGTGGTGCTCATCTCTCTATCGCCTACTCGAAGGCAGGATCAGGCTGGTGGGAGCAGGGGTCGTTCCGGTAGCGCAATTCGATTGGGGGCCGTCACGTCGGCCAGAGGCTAAGCGGCGCCTGCCGGAGCGAAAGGTTCGTTCTTCTGCAACATGTACCAGATCGCCTCGGCGAGGCGGCGGGCGATATCGACCCTGGCGATCTTCTTTCCGCGGTTGCGTCCGAGGCGGACGCTCGTGCGTTGATAACGCTCTGCGTAGGCGCGATGGCGCGCAGCGTGGGTGGCGGCCTCAATAAGCGCCCAGCGCAGATACTTGGGGCCGTTCTTGGTCAACGACCCCCGGTGATCGCTCTCACCGGACTGGTAGACGCGCGGACACAGCCCGCTATAGCCGACGAGCTTGGTCGGTGTGGCAAACCGAGTGATGTCGCCGATTTCGGCCGCGATGGTGTAGGCGAGCACGTGGCCGATGCCGGGCACAGTGCAGAGCAGCGGGACGTAGCGGTGATCGGCTCCGTCCATGGTCAGCTCCTCTTCGAGCTCTTCGATCTGGAAGGTGATGGTGTCGATGAGGCGGACGGCGCCTTCGATGTCGCCCTTCCAGGGCTCTTCGAACGAGAGCCGGTCGAGCAGTAGCCGGCCCTCGAGGCCGAAGAGGTCCGAGACCGGGCAGGGGTGACCGAAGGCGAGCAGGTTCGCATGGATGCGGTTCTTCAGCGCCGTTCGGTGCTTGACCAGGTGGAGCCGCCAGCGCGCCAACTCGCGCTCCTGGCGCGTCTCGGGGCCGGGCAGCCAGACCGTCGGCACGAGGTCTCTGCGGGAGAGCTCGGCTAGGACCCGGGCGTCGATGCGATCTGTTTTGCAGGCCAACGGGGCGAGACCCTTGACCTTCTTCGCGTCCGCCACCTCCACCGACCAGCCGCACAGCTCCAAGGTGTCGTGGACAAAGCGCGCTCCGTTCATTGACTCGATGACCGCGAGCACTTGCTGGTCTCCATGGTCACGCCCCACGGTGCGTACAAGGCTCCGAGGCCGTCGCGGTCCGGAGGAGCGGTCCGCTCCTCGACCGTCAAGCCCTCCTCGTCCAGCAGGCAGACATCGAGGCGGCGTCTTGAAAGATCCAGTCCAGCGTGCAACATGGTGTCTGGGCCTCCTTCGTGTGGTTGCTTCCGGTGAGAAGCCACATTCCCACCGGGGGAGGCCCGCCCCCCTTTCATGGCATTCGATCCACCGCGTAGCCATTGGCCGTAGACCAGTTCAGGCTAGTGAAGGATGAGATCGCGAAAGCGCGGTTGAGGGGGTCCGGGCACAGGATCGGGGGCGTGCGAAGTCAGAGGCGCTTGATGCTTCGGCTCCATGTCAGCGTGAGGATGTTCGTCTGCGGCCACGCCGGTCCGCCGGGGTGTCGCTCAGGTGGGGGCGAAGGCGACGGCGCGCAGATTGTCGAGTGCGGCGCAGAAGCGCAGCGCCCAGGGCCAGCGCTCGGGCATGCGCAAGGTGGGTCGCCCCGAGCGGTTGACCAGGCGCCCGGGCACGGCGAAGTAGCGGGTGCGCAAGGTCCGCGCGACGACGAGGGTCTCGTGCTCTTCGCACCAGGTCACCGAGCGACGCCGTCCAGCGCATCAGGTTGTGCGCCAGCACCGCGCAGCACAGCCACGCCGCGTTGGCCGAGAAGTTCCCCGAGGGGCAGTGCTCCATGCCCGCACCCTCCTTGAGATCGTCGATGGCGAGTTCGACGACGGCGTGGTGACGATGGAAGGCGTCGAGGTCGACGGCAGTACCCTCGAGGTCGGTCAAGAAGGCGAAGTGGCGCCAGTCGGGCCACAGCGTGGCCTGGGGGCCGACCAGGCGGGTGCGGCGCACGATGAGGCGCCGGCCCTTGTAGGTGCACTCGGCCACCTGGGCCCGCCCTCCTTCGGGGTAGTCGATCTCCACCCAGGCGTCCTCGGCGATGGCGGCGATGGCCCTGGCCAGGGCCTTGGTCCCGGTGCGCACGGCCATCGTGTAGTTGACCCCGAGACGCCCGAGGGTCTGCGATCGTCTCGTTCGACCAAAACCCCGAGTCAAAGCGCATGACGATCGGCGCCGGTCGCGCCGGCCCGGCGCAGGCGCGGCACCAGCTCTTCGACGAAGCGCTTGATGCCGCGCTGGGTGTTGGCCGAGCCCTTGCGCAGGCGGGCGTGGAGGATCTCTCCGGTGGCGGCCAAGGTGGCGAGCATCGGGTGGTAGCCGAGCTTCTTGGTGTAGCCATAGGCGGCACCGTGCTTCTTCTTGCCGTGGACCTCGTCGATGGTCGAGTCGATGTCGACGACGAGGCGTCCGTCGCCCGGACCGGCCCCGAGCGCCCAGGCGGCACCGAGCGCCTCGCCGATGACCCGCTCGAACTGGCGGACGTGGCCGAAGGTGAACGAGCGCAAGAAGGTCCCGAGCGTCGACGGTGCCATCACCCGATGCTCGAGCACCTGGGCGCTCGCTCCAGCGCGCAGCATGTCGGCGTGGTCGATGTGGCTGGCCCCGGCCACCATGGCGTGCACCAGGGTCAGGATCTTGCGTCCCGGCCGGAAGCCACCGACGCGTCCGGACAGCTTGATCGTGGCGTCACAGAGCTTCTCGAGCCCGAGCCGGCTCGGCCAGCGTGGCGACCAGCACCAGCCCGGCGTTGGCCACCAGGTTCGGCTCGTCGAAGGTCACCGCGACGCGGTCGATTCCGCGCGATACTGGCTTCACAGAAAGTGCCTCCTTTGTCGGCGAGAACTACGGCGTCAGTAACCGCAATTCTCCCAGCAACGGGGGCATTTTCCGCGGATGCGCGCGTGTCAGATCACGTGGCTACGCGGTGGATCGAGGCTTAGAGCGCGCGCCAATAGGCGGGGATGTTGTGCGTGTCCCGGGCCAGGATCAGGCTTAGGACACCGCCACCAGCAACCCAGAGGGAGTGTGCTGGTCACCAGCCAAGACAGCGATCGATTCTGCCACCGAGGAGATGAAGAAGGTCGAGGTCTCGCGGTCGAGTTCGATGATTGCGAGGGCGGCGAGCTTCTTGTCGATGTGTCCCCGATCTCGCAATGCGATGACGGCGTCGGCCAGGGCTCGGCGGCGATCGGCGGTGTCGACCGCCGGCACGACATGGAGGAGTTCCTTGTCGAAGGTGTCGGGGTCGTCGTCTTGGAGGGCAGCGATGGCTCGATCGAGCTGAGGGGTGTGTAGAGGTGGCAGTGGCACCTGCAAGGAGAGATCGAGCTCGGGCAGGTACAACAACTGGTCGAAAAGGGCGCGCATCTCGAGTTTGCTGATCCCGGCCAGGTCCAAGAAGGCCTGGGCGCAGCGCTCGGGGGCGATGATGTCGTTGTCAAAGAGCGACTCGTTGCCATAACAGCAGCGCTTCGCCTTGTGCCCACTGCCGCACGGACACGGGCCGTTGCGTCTGACCTTGGCCATGGCCACCTCCTTGGCGCCCATCATCTCCGCCGCGTTGTGGGGGGAGGTGGATCGCCTCTGGCCAGGAGAGAAAGGTCCACCGGTCGTCGTGCTGGGCCGGACATGATCCGGCTGTTAGCCCCAGCACAACGACCAGTGGAGGAACCATGCTCGCACTCGATCCGGACGTCGTCGACGCCGTCTGGCAGTCCTTTGCCGCCTACCTGCCTGAGCAGGATGTCTGTACCCACCCGCTCGGATGTCACCGGCCCCGGATCTCGGACCGGGACTGCTTCGAGGCCATCTTGTTCCGCCTCGTCACCGGGTGCAGCTGGGACGTGGCCGGACGGCTGGGCAAAGGGAGCGAGACCACGCTGCGACGCCGGCGCGACGAGTGGGTGGCCGCCGGCGCCTACCTGCGCCTCGTCGATGAAGCCATCGGCGCCTTCGACAAGGTGATCGGTCTGGACCTCTCCGACGTCACCGTCGACGGGTCTTTGCACAAGGCCCCTGTGGCGGCGAGGGCACCGGGCCCAACCCGACCGATCGGGGCAAGACCGGCTGGAAGTGGTCGATCGCCACCGATGCCAACGGCGTGCCGCTCGGCTGGGTGAGCGCTGGAGCCAACCGCAACGACTGCGTGCTGCTCCCTGGCACCCTCGACGCCGTGGGAGGGGGCTTCTCAAAGAGATCGAGACCCTCCACCTCGACCGGGGCTATGACAACGGCGTCGTGCGCCGCGCCTGCTTCGAACGACACATCGACGACCTCGTCATGGCCCACTGTCGAACACGCGGCACGGCCGAGGCGCCCAAGCGGATCCCGCTCGGCATGCGCTGGCCGGTGGAACGGACCAACTCGTGGCTCAGCAACTTTGGCCAGCTCCGGCGCAACACCGACCGCTTGAGCCGCCACCGCCTGGCTCAGCTGGCCCTGGCCGTGGCCCTCATCATCACCGTCAAGCTCGTCAAATGGGCCAAGCGCTGGGATGGCCTGGCCGTGGCCTAATGGCGCGCGCTCTTAGCTTGCAGTTAAACCCCGGCCTCCGGCTCATGCAGCCTTTTGACCGCGGGATAGCGGGTTCTTGGCGGTTTTCGGGTCCCTTTCGGACGTCCAGGTCCTGCCCGTGAACGTTTCGGTGGACTGGCGGGTGTGCCGATCGCTGCACGAAGTCGCCGAAACCCCCTTCGCACGCGTGCGGGCGTGAGCGCGGTCGGTTCGCGAGGTCGTTCCCATGGCAGGCGGAGATCGTCGACGAGACCACGTCCAAGACGGAGTTGGGTGTAGATGGCGGCCATCAGCCAGCTCCAGCGGTCGGCCTGCTCGGGCGTGCACAGTGACGGCGTGGTCCAACCCATCGTGTTCTTGAGGAAGCGGAAGGTGTGCTCGATGTCGAAGCGCCGCAAATAGGCGCGCCAGACATCGGTCAAGGTCAGGCGCGCCAGGCCCGGACCAAAAGAGCCACAACGTCTTCTTCGTCCCTGAGGTGGCCTTGGGCAAGTGCTCGACGTCGACGCGGATAACGCTGCCGCGCACGATGGGCGGCGCTGCCGCCGTAGTCGGCCCAACGTCCGCGACCGGTCACCCGAGGGTGCATTCGGTGCCACGCCATGACGCTGACGTTGCCATAACGGGGGTCAGAGGCATCGAGGCATTCGTCGGGCTTGTTCTGGGTTCTGCGATCCGAACACTTGAATCGCCGTCCGTGCCGAGGGGGGCGTCCACCGCTCCGAGCCGGTCGGTTGGGACGAGGGGGAGGATCTGCGTAAAAGACGCGGTCGTCGCGGATGCGGGTGAGACATTCGCAACGCTCCTCGGCCAGATCGTGACCGATGGCGGTCGGGTTGTAGCCGGCATCGAAGACGAACAGCGGGACTGGCCCATCGCCTGGGAGGAGCCCAACGAGGCGACGGATCTGTTCTGCGGTTGCCGCGGTTGCGTCTTGGCGTGGTGGGATGCGGGCCACGTCGAGCGGAGCCGTCCACGAGTCATAGGCCCAGTCCAGCTGGCAGATCCACTGATAGTTCCAGCCCGCCACGATGGGCTGTCCGGCCGAGTGTTTGGAGGCCGAGTAGTAGAACCCTCGTTCGGGGCTGCACTCGGCATCGCAGCGGTCCCAGGTCGACGCATCGACGGCAAAGACGAGGGGCCAGCCCTGTCGGTCGGTGCTCGACGAGCAGGAGGCGGAGTCGATCTTCATCGATGCGGCCACGCTCGAGCGCTTTATAGAGACTGCCGTGAGAGCGGCGGAACACCGGTTCGAGGCTGAGGGCGGGCACCGAGGCCACCGGTGACGGAGAGCACAGCACGGCGTCGGCCAGCTCGAAGAGGGCATCGCCCCAGCGGGTCACGGTGGCGTAGAACCCGGAGCGAAAGTCCCCGAGCTGGCTCTGGGCTCCCTGGTCACCACGGGTCTTCGCCATACCAGACAGTATGACTACTGTCTGGTAGTCGAACTGGGATACTGGGAGAGGACAAAAGGAGCCGGGGTGGTCCGAGCGAGAAGTGAAGAACGGCTGGCGGACTACGAGCGCCGCTATCGCGAGTTGGCCACACAACTGGCCGAGATCGGCCTCATCTCATCGGGAAGTGTCACCCGTCGCTACACGCGATGCGCGACACCTGGCTGCAAGTGCCACAACGATCCGCCTCAGCTGCACGGGCCCTACTATCAGTGGACAGCCAAGGTGAGTGGCAAGACCGTCACTCGACGACTAAGCGCCCATGAAGCGAAGCTCTACCAAGAGTGGATTGCCAACGACCGGCGGATGCGCCGTCTCATTGCGCAGATGCGCCGTGTAGCGGCCAAGGCTGGCGAACTGAAGATCAAACAGGCCGCTACGACGTAAGCCGAGGGTTTAATCGCAAGCTTAGGCGCCCAGGTGCAAATTACAGAAGTAGACGCCTCCTCCGGTCGGCCAGTCAACTCACATCACGTACATCAAGCGCAGAAACGGCTGGCCACCCTCACACGCCAGAGCAAACTACTCGACAACTCAGCCGACAAGACACGACGAGCCCTCCGGGAGCTACATAACCACGAGCGGCATCGGCATGGTCCGTAGGTTGCAGCGGTGGTTCGTATTGATCCGTTCTCGTGGACAGGATGCCTTATGACGTACGGCCAGTGACCGGGCACGGGGTCTCTCCCGGACGCCGGCGTGGTGGCGCCGCCATAACCTCGCGCAGCTCGTCCATCAGGGATATCGACGGAGGGCAAATATTCGGCGATCTGCGCTTGGATGGGTGTCCATAACGCGCGTGCCATTGCGGGCCGAGGGGTGCCCCCAGGGTGCGAGTACATGGGTGCCGGGGCAGGGTCCGTTGCGGGACAACTCGGGTCGGGCCAAGCTTGTGTGTGCCCGAAAACCGATTCGTCGGGGAAATCGCCAGAACTTATGACCAACCTGGGACGGGAATGTGGGATGACGGCGTTCTCAAAGCGACCGTCGATTGCCTGGTCGAGATGAGTGACGGTGGAGCGGCGATGGAGTTCGCCATAGGGACTGGCCGGGTCGCTGTTCCTTTGGCTGCTCGGGGCGTTCCGGTCACCGGGATCGAGTTGTCCGCAGACATGCTCGCCGTGTTGCGATCGAAGCCTGAAGCGAGTGTCATCAAGGCCGTCGAAGGCGATATGGCGGTGACGTTCGTGGAGGGCGAGTTCTCACTCGTGTATCTGGTCTTCAACACGATCTCGAACCTGACGACGCAGGACGAACAGGTTGCCTGCTTCGAAAATGCTGCCCGTCACCTTCGCTCCGGAGGTCGTTTTGTTATCGAACTCAACGTGCCCAATCTTCGCCAGTTACCACCGGGCAGTCCCGGAGTCCCGTTCGCATTGACAGAGGACTACATCGGCATCGACGACTTCATTGACCGCACGCACAAGCAGATCTCCCGATCTCGGCACTTCAACCGACTCCCTAACGGCAGCTTCAGCGAGTTCACGGCACCGTTTCGATATGTGTGGCCGGCAGAGTTGGACCTGATGGCTCGGATCGCTGGCATGAAGCTGGAACATCGGTGGGCGTGGTGGGACCGCTCACCGTTCACGGGCGAGAGCCGCAGTCATGTCAGCGTGTGGCGCCTCCAGGAAACATAGACGCAGTTGCAGACTGGTTCGCCGGCCCGGTGGGACAGTTCGGCGTCGGTGGTGGGTGCGGGGGCAGACAGATGAGTGTCGCAACAAGCGACAGCGGCGTCGGGCCGGTCACATCCAAAGGTAGGGGCGGGTCCCATCAGGTAGTGCCGCGTCATCCAACGTTCGCCCTGTCGCCTACCGGCACATGCGTGGCACGATCGACCCGCGTCGAGGAGGATGGGTTCGCCGGCGGACCCTCCGTCGGGTGCGCTGGCGGGCCATTGCCATGACCGGAATCGAAGCTTCGACCTCTCCCCCTGCCTTGCCGCGCTGGTTTGGACCTAGAGCCAGCCCAGATGATCCGGCCGTCTCGGCCCTGATCGACCGCGTCGCGCGCGGGGCCGGATGGGCAGACATCGGCGGTGGATTCAACCTCAACCTGCGGATAGACGCTGAGCCGCCGGTTGTCCTCCGGGTTCACAGGCCCTGGGTCCGCCGCGGGCGAGTCGCGGGACTGCGGCGCTTGCGGGAACGGCTCCAGCGGACGCAAGTCCGCGTCGCTCGGCCGATTCCGATTTCCGGCTGCGACCTCCTGAGGGTCGCTGATCGTTGGGCTGAGCTTGAGGAGTTCATCGATCACGTGCAGCCACGGACGGACGAGGACTCCTACGTCCGCGTATTCGAGGAGCTCGGACGCGTTCACACTGCGCTCAAAGCAGTCTGGGAGCCCAGTCCGCCCGAACCCCTCGACGACCACAGAACCTTCGGCCAACTGCGTTACTCGGTCGGCTTCACACGCCGCAGGCTCGGACCCCGCAGCGAGCCGGTCGTGCATCGGATGCGCCAACTGACTGGCGAGCTCTCCAAGCTCCGGAAGGAGGTCGAACTGCCATGCGCTCCGATTCATGGGGACTACAAATTGGGCAACGCGGGAGAACTGTCAGACGGCTCATGGGCCACCTTCGACCTGGATTTCGCGAGGGTCAGGGAGCGGCTGTACGACATCGCGGCCAGCCTGCACCAGGTCGCACCGAGCGGCGAATTGCTCGAGCCGCGACGACTGCTCGACGCCTACGAAAGCACGGCTCCGGAACCGTTGACTCGCGACGAGTACCGATGGCTCCCCGGGGCTCTAGCCCTTGTACCCCTGCACTGGGCTGCCACCGCAGGGCTCGTGGGCGACGGCATCCGCGAGGCCGAAGGCGCGATGACCGCCGCCGAGGCCTGGTGGTCGCGCCGGGCTGAACTCTGGTCGTAGTCCGGCGGCCGCGCTAGGGGGACTGGAGTTCTGAGGCTACAGAACCGCACGGTATCGCTCCGAGTTGAACTGCCCCAGATCGTCTCGTGACACGCCTTCGCGGTTCTACGGCCGAAATTGCTACCTCTCGCGAGCGGCGTCCGCTCCCGATCTCCAGCCAGCGGAAAATCCCCGTAAGCGGAACCCCATGCGGCAACGGCCCATGTCAGCCAGGGTCGCTGCCCGGAGGCGTCCCGTATGCCCCGCCCGATGATGGTTCTCGCTGGGGAACGTCAACCGGGACAGCAGGTGTCCCCGATCCGCGAGCAGAACTTCGCCAGGGGGTCGCCCTAAACGCCGGGTCGGTGGCGCACAATCGGCTGACAGGCGTGGTCAGTGCGCCGAGGCTGATATCACGAAGGTACGCTGGCGCCGTGGAAGTTCTTGCTTCTGAGAGCGCCAAGAAATACGTCAGGGCCCATGGTGGTACCGCGTATGTTCGCGCGCACGGACATCATTGCTGCACGGGGTCGCTGACGCTGCTCGACATCACGACGAAGCCTCCTGGTGATCTCGTTGACTACGAATCGCTCCACGCCGACGATGTCGAAGTGAGATTCTGTGGCGGCTCTTACGGACAGCCGAGCCAGTTGGTCATCGAACTCCGCGGAGTATTTCGGTGCCACCCGGTGGCCTTCTGGGACGGGTGTGCCTTCAAACCGTAATCGTGGGTCCAGTTGCTCGGACGGTAGTAGGCCAATGCGTTGACCACGTCGGCAGCAACAGTGTGACAGCGCTGATGATCTCGACCGGCTCTTGCCGTTCTTCCATCGGGGCCAGCGTGAAAGGCGGGAGGCCCAGGACGCGACTCCCGGCGCCGCGACGGCAACCGGCTCTGAATGGTAGAGATGCTGGCCGACTGGGGCGTTCCCTGGGTTCGGTGGGGGCGGGCATTGGCATCTTCGAGGTGAGGGACGACCTCGCGCGAAGGAATCGGCTCCAACGTGAGCCCATCGTCCATCGCTGTGCGAGTGCGCAGGAGCATCACTTCGCTGACCCTGAGACACGCTGCCGGAACGCGACATGGCGGGACCTCGGCGGGCCGCTGATGCGCTTGCCCACTCGGCATCAACTCTCACATCGAAATCACCGCAGATGCGGCGAGGTCGAGCTGGCGGCAAATGGCCCAAGCGATGGGGCTCGATGGCCGTCTCCTAATGGCGCGCGCTTTCGGCAGTCACACGCGCACACCGGAGAGGAGCACCCCCTCGCTTATTCAGTCCACCTCTTCGAGCTCGCGCTCGATGGTGTCGAACTCCGCCTCGATGTTCTTCAGCTGCGCCTCGTCGCCCTGGGACCGCGGGCCCGTGAACCACTTGCGCGCACTGATCAACCAGTAGCCGCCCGAGAACAGCAGGACGACGCCGACCGCCACCGGAGCGTAATTGAAGTTGTCACGGTTGATGGTGCTGAAGTTGACCTCGGGGAGCATGAAGAGCACCGAGATGAAGGCGACCCAGGCAATGCTGACCCAGCCCACGAGCGGGCTCCACTTGCCGAGCGACCAGCGGCCGCCCTCCCAGCTCTTCCCCTTGATGCGCCGCAACAGCGTGGGCAACACGTAGGCGATGTAGAGCCCGATGGTGGCGATCGACGTCACCGCCGCATAGGCCACCGAGCTCCACAAGACGGGCACGGCAAGCAGGAAGGAGAACACCACGCAGAACCAGATGGAGTTGGTGGGCGTCCGGGTGCGTGGGTTGATCCGGTGCCACCAGCGGTGACCCGGGACGGCACCGTCGCGGCTGAAGGCAAACAGCATCCGCGAGTTGGCCGCCACCGAGGCCATGCCGCAGAAGAACTGGGCCACCACGGCGATCAACAGCAGCAATTCGGCCCCGACTCGCGACAGCGCGGCGGTCCAGATCAACACCGGGGCGTCGAGTTGTGACGCCGTCGCCGCGTAGACCTTGGGGTTGGTCGGGATCACGAAGGTGATGGCCAGAATCAGGATCCAGCCGGCGATCAGTGAGATGCCGATGGAGCTGACGATGCCCCGCGGCGCCGAGAGGTCGGCGGTGTGCGTCTCCTCCGACATGTGGGCGGAGGCGTCGTACCCGGTGAAGGTGTACTGCGCCATCAGGAGGCCGATCATGAAGACGAACCAGGGCACGCCCAGCGTCGACTGGTTCTCGAACTTGGTGAAGACGAACGAGGCCGAGGCGTGGTGGCTCGGGACGAAGAAGAGGACGACGGCGATGGTGAGCACGCCGAGGATGTGCCACCACGCGCTGATGTTGGAGAGGAACGCCACCACCCGCACGCTGAAGCTGTTGATCAGGCCGTGCGCGATGAGGACGCAGCCGTACACGGTCAGCACCCAACCGGTGGTGTCGGGGAAGTTCGTCGTCAGGTTCAAGAAGACGGTGAAGAAGGTGGCGAACCCGAAGTCGATGCCGGCCGTGATGGCCACCTGGCCCAGCAGGTTGAACCACCCGGTGAACCAGCTCCAGGCGGCTGAGTTGTTCTCCGCCAGCTTGGCCGCCCAGTAGTACAGGCCGCCCGCCGTGGGGTAGCGCGATGCGATCTCGGCCATCCCGAGGCCGACAAGCAGCGTCATGGCGCCGACGATGATCCAGCCCCACACGATCACCACCGGCCCGCCGTACGTCATGCCGAAGTAGTAGAGGGTGAGGCACCCCGACAGCACCGAGATGATGGTGAAGGAAACGGCGAAGTTGGAGAAGCCGCTCATCCTCCTCCGCAGTTCCTGGGCGTAGCCGAGCTTGTGGAGCTGGGCGACGTCGTCATCGACGAAGGTTGACGTGCTCATTGACCCTCCCGTCTGCAATGGTCACCTGCTCACCCAGGTGCCACGTATCCCCGGCCAAATAGCAGCAGGCATCAACGGGGATGTCAAGGACCGTACGTGGACGCCGAATGAACTGCCTTCCTAGGAGCCAGTTGCTGCGACGATCAACCCATTGAGGTGAGTAGCAGACATACCACCGTCATACGGGGCGTCGCCGTAGGCGTACACCGCTCCATTGGCCGTAGTCACCCAGTACCCACCGCCATCGGAGGTGGCAAAGATCGCTGAAGTGGGGTTCGAGAACTCAATTTGGCCAAACGGGCTGCCCAGATAGGTCGCATCGCCATACGAATAAATCTCACCGTCGGAGAAGAGAATCCAGTAGCCATTTCCACTCGGGGTGCGGACTGCGGAGCGGACCACCGTCGCATACGGCAAGTAGGAAGCAGGTCCTCCGTAGTTGGTGGCGTCACCGAAGGCATGAACGTCACCGGCGTAGCTGACGACCCAGTAACCATTGCCGCTGCCGTCCGTCATCACGTCGGCAATGCCGCTACTAAAGCATCCTCCGATTCCTGGGCACGAGCCCTCGAACTTCGCGTCCCCGAACGCAAAGACTCCACCGTCGTTGGCGACAAGGAAGTAGCCACGTCCGTCATACGAAGGAACTATGCCCACAATGGGAGCGTTCAGCCTGGGCAGAACGGGAGAGTCGACCGGTGAGAGCCCCAGACCGGGAATCGACCCGTAGAAGCCCGCATCCCCAAAAGCGAAGACACCGCCATCTGACGCCACGAGCCAGTAGCCACCCCGACCAGCGGTGGGGGCGATACCAATGACTGGCGACTGAAGCTGAAGGTTGGCCACTGAGCCATAGAACTGGGCCGATCCAAAGGAGAAGACTCCTCCGTCGGACCCCACCAACCAATAACCATGCTGTTCGGAGGTAGGCGCTGTGTCTCCAATGTGGGTCCTTGTGAGAGATGCAGCATCGGCCCCCCTTGATGACATCGTCGGCTCCTGTGCCGAGGCTGGACTCAACCCTGCGGCAAGCAGCAACCCTGCGACTGCTACTGAGGCGCGTGCGACCTGGACCAACATTCGCCGCCACGATGATTCCGCCATTGCACGCCCTTTCGACAGGTCTAAGGCCAATCTACGCCTCCTCTAGCAGCGCTCAATAGTGCCTCCACGTGCCGTTAGTGGACAGGGTCATCCGAGTAATCGCCACCCGAAAGCGGCGGTCTATGACACGCCGGGGTCCCGAACTGCGTCGTGCCTGGAATCGTGTCTTCAACAAGACCGGCTCCTTTGCGCTCGGTGCCTCGATTCTGTTGATAGTGGTGGAGACGGTCCTCATTTCTGCCGTGGTAGTCAGCGTGTCGCTCCGGGTAGCCCAACGGATCTCATGAGTCTGTGGCGGAACAGCTATGTCGCCATTGAAGACCATTCGCTCAAGAGGGTGGTGGTAATGCGGGGTCGCTCCGGTCCGTGCTCTTGAAGGTTGTGTGTCCACTCAGAGGGAGGCGGAGGTATTGCGTCAGTCCACACGGTTCCGGGCCGATACAAGAGATACACGTCCCAGGCGCTCTGCTTGGGATCATACGGACCGAAGCCGAGTACGGTGCGCAGCCTTGTGGAGACGGTCCAATCGACGTCCTCCCAGTAGTGGTAGCAGCGCCGGTCGGAACCAATCAGTGTGCCAGCAACACGGACAGAGTCTTCTGATCGCATTGGTGTCCACAACACGAGACAGATGGGACCAGCGGGTATTTGCGACACCAACTCGTAGCCTTCGATGCAGTTCGGGCAAGTTGGCGATAGTACGGCGAGTACCCGAACCTTCTCGGACTGCTGGTTGAAGTCCCGTTGAAGTTGTCCAACTCCGGCAAGGTCAATCACAGAATGATCCCTTCGATCCAGAGTACCAAGGGCAACAGGCTCAAGTCGCTCCTACGAGACGGCTACGACCGAGAAGTTGACATCCTGATTCCCATCGGACAGGAATCGAAACGGCACCACGGTCCTCGTCTGCGCATCTACCACGTAGTGATTGTCGTTCGAGATACCGTCTGGCGAACCAACGCCGCCAACGATGAGATGGCTGCTGTCGGGATACCATTCGGCCCACGCCAAGGCGTCTCCGTTGTTGATGACCGCACCGGGGACCACTCTGATGGAACCGGAACCGGTGACGAGAGCAAGCTGGGTCGTTGGACTGAGATTCCAATGACCGCTTTGGACGAACACAGCGAGTTGGGTCCCGTCAGGGGAAAAGCCGCCGCCCCAGTCGAAGCCGTGACCGAGAGGGCTGTGCACCAGCCGTGTGGACAGAGTGGACGTATCGGTGATCCGAAGCGAGCAGTTCTTGCCTTTCTCGCAGCTTGCCGGTGCCCAGGCAACGAGACTGCTTCGAGCACCCGGCTTCGTGTAGGACCCGATCACCTTCCACACCCTCCCCATGACTCGCACATGCCCAGTCGTGGGATTCCAGATAGCCAGGGTTATCGGGTTCTTGCTGTACGGCTCCGGAGGAGATTCCACCAGAATCCCATTCGCCACGACCGGTGTCGGATCGCCAAGCAGGCTGGGATCCGTCAGGTACCACCCGTTGGGAAGTTGGAGGACGTCGTCTCTCGAAGCGCCGTTGGGCCAATACTCGGCAAGATGACCGTAGTCGGTCTCGACGTAGAGAAAGGTCTGGTTGAGGGAAGCAAAGATCTGCATTCCCGGTGCCACCGTGAACGTGCGTCCAGTCGTCGGATCGAATCCCTCCACGACAGGATTGGGAATCGGATCAACGGTCTGGCTTCTGTTGGGCGATAGCGCCCGGACCCAGAAGATGGAGTGATCCAACGAGACAAGCGAGGCCGTTGGGTCAGCGTCCGCCTGGGCCACGACACGCTGCGTCAGCCCGGCAAGATCGCCGATATGAAGCTGTCCGTAGTAGTCGGCCCAGGCAATCGTTGGGACGACGCCAGTATCCGTGATCGGCCCCGTGGGAAGCGAGGGCATCCGTGGTGAGGAGCGAGGCGCTGGTGATGCCGGGTTGAGCATTGTCAGAGGAACGACGGCGCATCCGACGAGAACTACCAGGACTGCTCCTGCTACGAACCACCGTCGTCGGCGTCGCCGCCGAGCCTCTGGAAAGAGAAGCTGTGCCTCGTCAATCTTCGGCTCAACACGGGGGGTGTCGAGGACCCTCACGGCGAGCCTAGCAATCGCAAACCCATGGGACTACTATGACTAGGACCATGATCTTAGTCAACATCGATCGTTCGGAACCCGTGGCACTCCACGACCAAGTGGCGGCCGAAATCCGCCGGGCTATAGCCGATGGTGAGGCTGGACCAGGCGACCGCCTACCCCTGGCCAAGGACATTGCAGCCGTCCTCGAGGTCAACAAGAACACCGTGCTGCGGGCAATGCACATATTGAGAGATGAAGGACTCGTTGAGTTCGGCAGAGGACGGGGCATCACGGTGTCGGGAACGCCGCAGCGAAGCGCCGTGATGAGTCGGGTGCAAGAACTGGTCGATTTCGCCCGCCAACACGGCTACCGACGGGACGAAGTCATTGACATGATCGCTGGATTGCCGTGAGCGCACAGCATCCGATTCGTTCAAGGCGGTCGGGGGTCGGTCGCTCGTGACTGTCACCGGCGACCCACCAACTTCCACCTCGTTCCCAACGGGCGGCGATCACATTGCGGCTGGTTTAGCTGAAGCGCTGTTAAAAGAAGCTCACCAGCACAGAAGGCATCGACGCCGAGTGATTGGCGCCGCTCTCATGGCAGTGGTTCTCGTCGCCTTCACCGTCGCTGCTGTCCTGCTGGTCGATAATCAACCACCGGCGCCCAAAGGCACTCCGCCCGCCCGGCATATTGAGGGTGCAGTTGTTCCAGCGATGCCGCCCCAGATGGTGGTCTGGGCCTCGGCCCAGATCGGCACGACGATGAGCATCCAGGTCCTCTCGTCACGTTCGGGGCACGTGGTGCGGACACTCGCCTCAGACCTTGGCCTCTTCGATAGCACGCCTCAGCCAACGGCTGCTCCTGACGGAACCGTCTATTTCGACCAGGCCATCGGGGCTACTCAGCAGGGACCTGGTGCTCATCCGCCGGTCGAGGAGATCCTCAGCGTTCCGATCACAGGGGGTCCCTCGACCTTCGTCGCCGATGGGCACGATCCTGTGGTCAGCCCGGACGGACGGTACCTCGCCTATCTCATCTGGACACAGATCACCGACGGACCCGAGGGAGTCGTGGTGGTAAACCGCCTCACTGGAATGGTCAACACATGGCAGTACTCGACCAATGTTCCAGACATCAACACGATCTCGTGGTCCCCGGATTCACGATCACTCATGGTTTCGACCGAGAGACTCGTGGGGACCGGTCCCAAATCGTCTTGGCACCTTTCGATCGGGAGGTTGTGGCTTTCGGATCCGAATCGCTCGCTCGACGACCTGCCACAACTTCGGCTGCCCTTGTGTCCACCCCCTACCCCATGGGCGGGGCCGGGTGCCAATAGAGAGATGGCTTGGGCGGGGTTCCTGAACGCCGAGGACGGAATCGGCGACTGCCATCACGTCGGGCTCACATTGGAGGACAACTGGACCCAGCCGGTCGTCGTGAACCTTGCGACTGGCAGAGTCGTCCGCAAGCTGCCAGCGGTCCCGGGCTTAATGGGCGAGGGACCCGGCGGCGGGTTTCTCGCCGACGCCTCAGGGCATCATCTCATCTTCATTGGGTACGGCCTCGGGGCCGGAGGGCTCTACCGCTGGACGGTCGACACGGGATCGAATGGGCGACAGGCCCGCCCTGTCTTCGTCAAGAACAACGTGGGCAGCGCAGGGTGGGTTCCATCGAGCGGCGGGTGACGCCCGATCAGCCTCGCAAGAGAGCCAACCAGTAGCGCCTGCCGAAAACGGTCCTATCTGACCCGCCTCCGGACCGACCGCCGAAGGTGTTCCACCGTCCGGCAATGTATGGGGCACGGAGACCCACTTGGAATCGGCTGAGCCGCAGGCTGGCCCTGGCCGGGTCACCCTTCGGATTTGGCGGGGACCCCCTGCAGAAGATGCGTTTCTGCAAATGAGCGCAGCGGGCGGCCCCATTGCGGGAAACTGCGAACCACAACGAGCGCCGCCCTACTGACACCGAAGGCCCAATGAGGCCCACGCAATCGGTAACGGCGATAGGTGGGATCTGTCATCTGATCCGCTGGTCCGGTCCTTGAGCCACTCAGATCACCTCCCACCTCTCAGAATAGGCGGCACGCTCAGAACACCTACTTCACCATTCACCTTGCCTTGGCTGCGCAGTCTTAGGCGTAAATGTGGACGTCCGCCTCCTTCATGACCGACATGAAGGAGAAGTACTCCACGAGCGGAAGGTCGTCGAAGATGAGGGCATCGGGCTTGACTCGGAAGTGTTGCATCGAGGGGCCGCACATGTAGATCTTCGCGCCGAGGCTGCGAAGCTGGCGCAGCTTGTCCTGGGCGGGGAGGTGTCCGGCCCTGCTCAGACCGGATGCGGCGAAGCGGCTGAAGGGCCGGGCCCAGCCGTGCAGTTTTGGTCGGAAGCCTCGCGCAAGCACCCGTACGGCAGGACCCTGCACATAGACGTGGACTGTCATGCCTTCCAGCGCGGCGGCGAGGGCGAAGCCAAGGGGCGACAGCAGTTCCTCGAGGCCGTCGGAAGAGATCACCACGGCCAAGCTGGCATCGGTGGTTGGAGCCGGTCCCTTCTCAATCAGGAAGCGAAGCCCGTCGGTTGTGGATTCAGACGAGATCAGCTTGTGCCCCGCCGCATCGCACCAGGCCGCCACGTCGTGCGTGAAGGGCTCGAAGTCGTCTGTCAGGAGTTCGAATACGTCGCCTCTCCGGATGGCTGCGAGTTCGGCAGCGGCATCGAAGATGACGAAAGTGGTGATTGTCTTTCCTCGCCGATCTAACGATTTGGTGACTGGGATCGTCGTCATTCTTCAACCTCCGTCGCTCGGTACATCCTCGGTTCGGATGACAGCACATCGGGGCTTCAGCGCAAGGGTCCTTTGTCACGTCGAGGGGTATCCCATAGGTGCCACAGCCTTTTGTGGGCAGGGTCATGAGTGCGTTCGTCAGCCGAAAACGGTCCTATTTGACCCGCTCCGGAGCTTCCACGGAACTGTGCACCTCGTCCCGATTGGCGAAGGGGAGCATCGCGACGCCGGATCTCAGCGCTCGTCCCCCGATCCATCCGCAAGGCGTCGATACAGCATCGCTGGTTCTGCAGTTCCAGAACGTGGAGTGGTGATCGCTCAGCCTTCTTAGTCGTCATCTACATGACCGCTGAATCGAAGTATCAGCAAGCCCAGGAGCAGGAAGACGACGACGCCAACCCCAACTCCCAGGGAAATCAGAGTGTTATAGAACTCACGTTGCGAAAGAGGAGCGCTGATCGTCAAGTGGGCTGACGAACTGAGGATGTCCCGGACTCCGGCCAATATGCCAATGATGAGAAACGGCCGCACCGGAAACACAGACGACCTCAGATGGCCGAAGACCGTGTGGGCGATATCGAGGATGATGATGACGACCAGAATCCCGTCGATTGCGGTTACAACGGCCTCGGGGAACGCCTTACCGTAGCGGAGGAAGCTAATCACGGTTCGCACTAGGACGAGGCTGGCCACGAGCAGCAGGCTGGCCACGATTGCATACTCAACGCCGATGATGATCCACCTCACCAGCGAATCCGCTCTGCGGGTTTGGTTTGCTGGATTGGCTGGAGCGTCAGCCACAGATCGGGACGATAGCCGCAGATTGCTCTCTGGGAGTCTCCGTTTGTCGAGGTCACAGACAGCGTCGGTTGCCTCACCAACCCCGCCGGACTCAGCCGAGAACGGCTCCCATTCTGGACGTAGAAGTGCCCCAGTTCCGCAGTCGCTTCCCACCCCGGCTCTTTACCGGCATGACACTGCGGTGGTTTGGGATCTCCGCCTGCACGGCGAACCCGGAGGGCCTCCCTCCATCCCTGACACAGCACGGTTCGTGCTGGCGATCTTCTACATCGACATCACTCCCCTTTCAGGACACACCCGTCCCGATGGTGCTGGGGTAACCCCGAACAGGATGATTCGATGCACATGGCTCGCCCGAACGATTGGCTCAGTGTGGAAGATCAGTACGTTTGGTGGCATGCCGAGCCGGTGACTCATGCCCTTGTCCCGCAGCAGCACATCGAGATGACGTCCAACTCAGGACCTTTGGCCCTAGCGTCCGTGGGTTGGTTCGCAACGATGAAGGCATGGCTCTGCTCGCCGCAGATATTTCCAAGACCGTTCTGCGAGCCATTGCAGATGCGGCCCCAGTCGCTGGTCCTGGGGTCGTGACAGGTGTCAACATTCGCCATGGTTGGGGAGACGTGATCTTCGTCGAGGTTACCGTCGGCAGGGAGCGCCACACCGGCCTGCCGTTCGACCGTGACGGAGTCAGCATTTTTCGCTCCCTTGTTCAAGACGCACTTGGTCCCGACCGTCACAATGTCTGGATCGTCGAGTCCTTGCTCTGACCCGTCGCCAACTCCGAGATGGTCGGTCCGAGCGCGAGCTACAAGCCAGGCGTATCTTTATGGTGTCGCAGGGTGGCACCCCATCCCGGCAGCGGGGGGCACCCCTAGGAAGCCGGGGCACGGCTCGCCGGGGCGGGGCATGGCCACCACCCCGGTCATCCCCGGGCCGGGCGCCGTTCGGCGAACTGACCTTCGCACATCTGACAGCGGCGATCCTCCGGCGTCTCCGCCCACGGTTTGCGGGGATTGCCGTAGCCGACGTCGATGCCGCACAAGGTGAGCGCCCGCTGGACGTCGGCCACGTGCCACAAGGCCGAGTCGGGTCCCGTTTCGTCGTCGCCCAAGAGGTGAAGGAGGACCCCTTCGGGCTCCATCTCGACAGACACGTCGGCCAGCGTAGGGCCGGGCGTCCGTCACAGCTTGCCCGTTGGGTCCGAGACGCTCTCGGGGTTCGTGACGACCCACAGGGCGTCCAAGAGAGCCCCGTTAGGACGCCGTGAGGCGCTTCAACGGGTCCGGGGTATCCACGCCGTCCTCCCTCGGTACGCGGCACGCAGCCCCCTCACGGCCACTTCCTCGCCTACGACGGCATGGTTCTGGGTGGAGACGTTCGCACCGAATCGGGTCAACGAAACATATTGCCCGTCATGATCGGAGGGAACCAGACTTTCCCACCGTGGAACCCTTCGATGCGTCGGCGGTACGTGCCGCTTATGAGATCGCCGCAGAAGACTATGCAGAAGCATTTGCCGATGACCTTCTGGATCTCACGGTGGATCGCGAGGTCCTCGATTCTGCAGCCCAAGGAATCACCGGACCCGAGCCCGTCCTCGACCTTGGTTGCGGACCTGGCCAGGTCGCTCGATACCTTGCCTCCCATTCGAACCTGGCGTTCCGATCTACGAACAGGTGGCAGGAGAGATTCGACGCGCGATCGCCGAGGGCGAGGCAGCGCCGGGGGAACGTCTACCCCCCGCACGAGATCTGGCAGCCGTGTTGCAGGTGAACACGAACACGGCCTTGCGCGCCTTGCGCCTTCTGCGAGAAGAGGGTCTCCTCGAGTTCCGGCGCGGCCGCGGTGTCACGGTGGCTGGCGGGGCTGAGGGGAGGAGCGCGGTGGTTGCTAAGGCTCGAGAGTTGGTACTGCTCGCCCGGAGCCAGGGCTATCGACGTGACGAGCTGGTCCAAATCATCGAGGGAATCCGGTGAATCCCCTTCACACGTTCCGAGACGACACACAACCGCCTGAACTCGAGGACAACGGTATTGATTGACCACAGGCCGTCGGACTCGCGTTCTTACGAAGCGGAGGCCCTCATCAAAGAAGCGCACGCCCGCAAGCGCCGTCGCAGGTTCATCATCGCAGGCATCATCATGATCCTTCTCGCTGGAGCAGTCATCGGTTATATCGTCTCTAGTTCGAACGGTCGCCCGCTGACCCCGACAACCAAGACCGAGCAACGCGAACCGGCCAAGCCAGTAGTGAACGTCGCAGCGGCCACCAACCATGGCCAGTTCGCTTTCATCTCGCGGGGTGCCCTCTGGGTGCTCGATGGCTCCACCTCGTCGCTGCGTGAGATCCCGACCAAGGGCCTTGTGCCCGCCAGTCCCTCGTTCTCACCTGATGGGAAGTGGCTCGCCTTCGTCGCCTCTAAGGAGAAGGCGGAATGCTGTGGCACGTACGAGGTTGTGTCCTCGGAGCTATGGATGGCACGAGCCAACGGAACCGATGCCCACCCCGTCGCAGCTGTGGCGTTCAACACCGCAATCGGTTGGGATCCTCGCGCTGACCTCTTCGCCGTCTCAGTCGGCGAGGCCACCTCCGTGCCGTTCGGACTTCCGACCGGACTCGACCTGGTGAGCCCCAATGTCTCGATTCGTGCCTTGGTCGCGGGGACACACAGTTGGGGCGCCGTCTGGGCTCCCGATGGCTCGGCCCTCGCTGTCTCCACAGCTGTGCCTTCGACTGGATCCTACGTAGGCGTCTTGGACACCTACCCAGTCAGCGGCGCGCCTCCCACGCAGTGGCTCAATGCCGACACCGAGCAGGCATACATCATCGTTCCTGCTGGCTGGTGGCAGGTCTGGGGAATCGTCTACACGACTGTGGGAAACGGCGCGGTCCCCGGGGGTTCGGGTTCGGCAGACGGGTCGCCGCTGTTTGCCCTCGCCGGGCCGGGTACGACTCCCAGCTTTCTCGGTGAGACCCTTGAGACCCAAGGCGCGGGCGCGCCATCAGCAACCTCGGCTGGGTGGTTGTCGTTCGCGGCCAAAGAACCCAATCATGAGGAAGGCCGCGTCGTGACACAAGGCAAACAAGTCGTCGCCTGCTCGCCGATAACGAAAATGTGTTCTGCCGTGCCGCATCCCCCCGACACGGTGACCGAAGATCCGATCTGGTCACCCAATGGCTTGATGCTGGACTATGTCGAGGCACCGCAACGAGATGCGCCTGGATGCACGCAGTCTGCATTGTCAGACTGGTACAACTCGCATCAGCTCTACGCGTATTCTCCCCGAGATAGTTCTGTTCGGGCGATAACCCACACGTCAGGGGCGACTGTGCCTCAGTGGTCGAATAACGGTAAGAGCCTGCTCTACGTCAGCAACGACGGGCTCTGGTTGGATACGAACCCGACACAGCAACCCATTGAGATTGCAAAGCCACTCTTTGCCCCGCATGAATGGCCGTCATACTACGGACAGGTACCCTTCTCGGCACAGTTCGCGTGGTGGACGCGCTCGACGGACCCGGTCCCAGCGTAAGGAGACACCCTCAGCACGATTGACGGACGCGCTAAGGGACACCTGCAGCTCCCCAGATCCGTCGTTCGGGTCGGCCTCGCAGGTGAAGCCCGCTGTCGCCACCTCAGGAGTGATGTCAGCTAGCTGTGCGTCCTGCGTCGATGCTGAACACTGCGCCCGTCACGTGGCGCGCATCATCCGAGAGGAGATGTATGGCCAAGGCGGCGACCTCCTCGGCGGGTACTAACTCTCCCAGGGGAACGCTCGGCAGCCCGCTCTCGATGTGGCCGGGAATACTCCTGACCATCGGCGTGTCGGTGAGTCCCGGAGCGATGACGTTCACTCTGATCCGCCGTGGCGCAAGTTCCAATGCAAGCGTTCGCGCTGCCGCGTGAAGCCCCGCCTTCGCAGCGACGTAGGCGAGGCGCTGCTCTCGTGGCCTAATGGCCATCGACGATCCATTGACGAGGAGGGAGCCGCCATCGACGACGTGATCCAACGCTGTCACAAGCGTGAAGACCGCGCCGGTGAGGTCGACGTCCAGAACCCGGTCCCACCCAATCCGGTCCACCATCCCAACCGGTACGGGCGGAGGAAGGATGGCGGCGTTTGCGAAAACACCGTCCAGCCGACCCACATCGGCGACGAGCGCGCCGATCGAGGTAGTGAGTGCCGGTGTATCGGTCACGTCAGTGACAATCCCTTCGATTCGGCCACCATCTTGCAGCACGGCGTCGACGGTCACGTTGAGACCTTCCTCATCGACATCGATCCCTGCGATCGTGGCACCAAGCGAGGCCGCCAGGAGCGCTGTCGCTCGACCTATACCGCTACCGGCGCCGGTGATGAGCATGACGCGGCCGTCCAGATGAGCAACCATGGTCCCACGCTACTGCTGTTCTCCTGGTCAATCCTGTGAACTGCTACACCGCGCGCTGCTTGCAGATCAGAAGGACTCGGCCAAGGAGCAAACTCATGTCCGTGTTTCTCGAGCCCCAAGGGCAGATGTGGCCCCCATCGGGATGATGGCGAGCCCAAGTATCTGGGAGATCTCTCGCAGCAATGGTCCCTCTCGTGCACCTGCACGATCGATCTTGTTCACGAAGAGCATGGTTGGGATCCGAAGTCGCCGGAGCGCGCGGATCAGCACACGCGTCTGAGGTTGGACTCCTTCAACAGCGGAGAGAACCAGGACTGCACCATCGAGAACTCTAAGTACCCGTTCCACCTCGGCGATGAAATCAGGGTGGCCGGGTGTGTCGATCAGGTTGACAACCAGGTCATGTGCGACAGGGAACGACGCCACCGCTGACTTGATCGTGATCCCGCGCTGTCGTTCAAGGGCAAGGGAGTCTGTCTGAGTGTCGCCCTTGTCGACACTCCCGAGCTGGTCGATGACTCCAGCTGAATAGAGAAGCCGCTCGGTCAGGCTGGTCTTACCGGCGTCGACATGAGCCAAAATCCCTAAGTTCAACGATTGCATAACGCGTCAGGTCCTCTCGATAAGTGATCTCTCCTTTCTTGATGGACACAGACGCTTGGCGCATTCGCTTCTCCTTAGTGATGGCTGTATCGAGAGTAGCTCAGAAGACCCGGCTCGGGAGCTTCATTGTCACCAGGCATGCGTGTCAGCATCGCTATGCGCATGGGCCGGACGATCTCCGGCCCGTACTGGGCAGGCACGTGTTCCTAATCAGCCCACTTGACTCTCACCATCGGGGAGGGTTCAAGCTTCACCTTGTGGATGACCTCATGGCAATAGGTGAGTTCTCGGATCGCTCTGGTCTCTCGGCCAAACGGCTCAGGACGTATGCGGCCGAGGGCCTCCTCGCCCCGGCAGCGGTGGACCCGGGCTCGGGGTACCGCTACTACTCGCCAGGCCAGTTGGCTGACGCCCAGATGATTGACGCCCTACGACAAGCCGGCGTGCCGCTCGCCGAGATCCGCGCATTCATGCGTCAGCCCTCCCGAGAACAGCTCGATGCCTGGGCGAGACAACTCCAAGCCGATGCGAACCACCGCCAGGGCGCCCTCGTTCTTGCCCGCCATCTGTTCGCAGCGAGCGAGGACCCAATGTTTCCGACCGCTAACCCAGACTCCAAGGAGGAACTCATGACCACCCTTCGAACGGCGGGTCGTACGGACATCGGGCAGCTGCGCGAGAACAACGAAGATGCCATCATCAGCAGTGATCGTCTTGCGCTCGTCGCCGACGGGATGGGAGGACATCCAGGCGGCGAGATCGCCGCGAATGCCGCCGCTGACGTTGTTCCTGCGGTCTTCACGGGCCGATCAGTAGACGAGCTCGAAGCAGCGGTACGTGCCGCGAACTGGGCAATCGGGGACCGTGCAGTCGCCCAAGCCGGATTGGACGGCATGGGCACCACGATCTGTGCGGCTGGACTCCTCGCAGACGGACACATTGCACTCGTCAACGTCGGCGATAGCCGAGCCTATCTATGGCATGAGGGTGCGCTGACCCAACTGACCCAGGACCACAGCGTGACGGCCGAACTCATCCAACGCGGAGAGCTTCGGGAGGAAGAGGCCCCTCAGCATCCCTACTACGGGATTCTGACCCGAGCACTCGGCGTCGGGCCCGATGTGGAGATCGACCGCAGAACTCTCGCCGTCGAAGAAGGAGATCGAATCGTCCTTTGTACGGATGGTCTGTTCAACGAGTTGTCCGGCGAGGAAATCGCGAGCGTCATGGCGGGAGGCGGAGACATGGCGGCGATCGTTGATAACCTGATCGACAAGGCCGTCACTCATGGCGGTCGCGATAACGTATCCATCGTGGTCGCTGAAGTGGCTGCCTAAGGCACTCGGATTCGGCGTACGGGTGGCTCAGCAGACGGCCAGGGTATAGCCGTTGTGCCGAACTGCCCGCCACCCGGCAGCGTTCTGGGGCATGGAGCCCGTATGTGGTTACAGTTCCAGGACTCGAGATCCTCTGGTAACCGCCTCGACAACATTTTCAAATGCGCGATCAAGCGACGCGTCCGCGAGGGCATCAAGTTGGCCAGCACCCGTGATTCCACGAGCGAGGTCAACCAAGTCCGGCCTCCAGCGCTCGTATTCTTCGACGCGAAGTCCGCGGGGATTGCGGCCAATGCGATCAAGAATGGGAAGTAGCGATGCAAACGCACCTATAGGACCGGAGAGCGGGCCTTCGACCCGGGGCCAACGGGCTCGGAGTTCGGCGTGATTCTCGGGAAGGTTCTGAACAAACCGCCACATTGGGTCGCCTCCCGCGAAACGCACAAGGGGAACGTGTGACATCGCGACAGCCGCCGCGCACAGGAAGCACGGCTCGAGGGTCGCGTAGAGCGTCAGTCCGTCATATTGGTCGATTGACAGTTGAGCAAGTGCATTGACCTCAGCGTGAGCAAGGCGACTCCCGACCAGTTGGTTGGGGGGAGCTGTGTTTTCAGCCCTACGGCTCCGGCCGCGCGCGATGACTTCACCATTTGCATCGGCAACTACCGCACCCACCGGTGGGCTGCCGGCTTGAAAGGATTCCCAGGCGAGTTCAAGCGCAGTCCGCCACGTCGGATCGACGTCAGACCACAGCTGAGACACCATTTACCAAGTGTTGCATCGATCGTTCGATTGCCCACGTCCCGGCGACGGGGGCGCCCACGGATGGCAGAATTCCGGCATGAGTCTAGAGGGCATTGAGGTTCGTCCAGCCAAGTCGAGGGACTCTGATCAGATGTGGCCGCTCGTCCAGGACCTTGCCTTTTCGTATGAACCGGAGCGGTCTTCTTTCGAGCGATCCTTGGCACGCTGCTCGAACGACCGGACACACTGCTCCTCGTTGCGGAAGAAGACAGGACCACCATTGTCGGCTATTTGCTGGCGAGCTACCGCGGAACATTCCTCGCCAATGGCCCGGTCGCATGGATTGAAGAAGTCATGGTGAGTGAGCCCGCTCGTCGCCAGGGCGTTGGAAGCAGCCTTATGTCTGCCGCTGAGGCATGGGCTCAGGCCGTTCCGACGGCATATGTCGCTCTTGCTAGTCGCAGGGCGGGTGACTTCTATCTCAAGACAGGTTACGAAGACTCGGCAACGTTCTTCCGAAAAACCTTCCTTCCGCCAGGGCGTTGGTAGAGGAGCCGGATCCGCTGACGGCGTCCTCAATGCACTGGGGCACCTTGAAGCGCGAACCCAAGTTCAATCGCCCTTACTACGACGCCATCTCAAGCTCGGCCAGCCGGGCGCGGAGGTCGTCCACCCACCCCGCTGGCGTCCCAGCGTCCGGTAGCGGGACACCCGCTTCGCTTCGCCAGAGGGCGTCTCCGAGAACGGTGCGGATGTTCCAGGCCATGACCCTGGCTAGATCGATCGCAGTACCGGAGTATTCGACGTACTTCGCGCACGTGGCGACGACCAAGTCGACCGTCGGTCCCTGAGAGGGCAGGTAGCGAAAGTCGAACTCGGCCTCGACGGGTCCGCACTCTTCGAAGTCGATCACGGCGCGAAGTTCTTCCCGCTCGAAGTCCCACACCTGGTTGTAACCGTGAAGATCGCCGTGCACAAGAACGTCTGTCTGAGAACCCTCGAGAGCGTTATCGGCCCAATCGCACCACTTGCTCACCAGGGCGATCTGGTCGGATCGAAGCCATGGTGCCAACCGTTTCCGAATGGCCGTCGTGGTGGCTTGTGGAACGGGGGTCGCCAGCTGTCCAACCTCGGTGATGACGTCGGCCAGAACGTCGGGCCGATGGAGGTCAGCGAGAAAGTGTGCGAGCTCACTTGCCGTGCGCTCCAGCGACAAACGGTCGGACTCTCGCACCCGGTCATATGTGAGAGGTTCTCCAGTAACCCATTCGGTTACGAGTAGAGCGGGGTCAGGTGACGCGACGACCACTCGAGGCGTGCGAAGGGTCCCCGAGCGTGAACCGAGGACATTGAGGACCCGAGCTTCATGCCAAACGCGCCGCGCAGCTGGCTCGGACCAGGCGAACTTCGCCACGAGCGTGCCGTCAACTACTGCGCTACCTCCGTGCCAGAGTGGGTTGCTTTGCACGATCCACCCCATGAGGCTGATCTCGCCTCTTGACAGCTCCGGAGCAACAAGGGCCAGCGCGTTTCTCAATGAATCGATTGATCGGTCGGGCAGCCAGGTCAGCGGCACGGTCTCATAGTGTCACCCGGGCACCGATGCTCTCCAAGCCCGCGGAGTGGTCACCCCTAGTGATCCGTCGTTGAAATAATCTGGCGGGCCATGGTGGCGGCATGCCAGTGATGACTGCAGAACCATTGACCATGTCGCGCCGCGATCGGGGCGAGCTCGAGCGCATGGCGCGCTCGACGTCGCTGCCGCAGCGCACGGTGCGCCAGGCCAAGGCGTTGCTGTGGGCGGCCGATGGGGTCGCTAACGAGGAGATCGCCAGGCGTTGTGAAGTGGACGCCGACACGGTGCGTCGTTGGCGTGGACGCTTCGAGGACCAAGGCGTCTCCGGCGTCGGGGTGATCGCAAAAGGCCGCGGGCGCAAGTCCTGGTTGCCCGAAGGCACCGTTGCCGAAGTGGTGCGACTCACCAATACGACGACACCGCCGGACGGATCGACGCAGTGGTCGACGCGCACGTTGGGCGAGTACCTGGGCATCGGCAAGGACACCGTGGCTCGCATCTGGCGGGACCACAACCTCAAGCCCTGGCAGGTCACGACCTTCAAGGTCTCCAACGACCCGCACTTCGAGGAGAAGCTCGTCGACGTGGTGGGCCTCTACCTGAACCCGCCTGAGCGCGCCGTGGTGTTCAGCTTCGACGAGAAGACCCAGGTCCAGGCGCTCGATCGCACCCAGCCCTCGCTGCCCATGAAGCCCGGGCGGGCCGGGACCATGACCCATGACTACAAGCGTCATGGCACCGTCGATCTCTTCGCCGCCCTCGACATCGCCACCGGAGAGGTGATCAGCGATTACCGCAAGCGCCACACCGCAGCCGACGTCCTGGCCTTCTTCAAGAAGATCGACCGAGCGGTGCCCCGCCGTTACGACGTCCACGTCGTCTTGGACAATCTTTCGGCCCACATGGCCCCTGAGGTGACCGACTGGTTGGCCGAGCCGGCCCAGGCGCGCTGGCACCTGCACTTCACGCCGACAAGCTCGAGTTGGCTCAACCTCGTCGAGCGCTGGTTTGCCCTCCTGACCGACAAGCGACTGCGCCGTGGCGTCTTCGGCAGCGTCAAGGAGCTCACGGCCGCCATACGCCTCTGGACCAAGCACTGGAACGACGACCCCAAGCCCTTCATCTGGACCAAGGCCGCGGACGAGATCATCGAGAAGGTCCGTCGAGGACGGGCCGCACTCCACCAGGTCAAATCCGCGACGGCTCACTAGGCCCTAGGCAGTCAGAACCAGAGGCCCTTCTCCTGTCACCACGATCGAGTGCTCGAACTGCGCAACCAAGCTCCCGTCCGCAGTGCGCAGCGTCCATCCGTCCTCGTCGTCAACAACGTGATCGGCAGAGACCGACAAGAAGGGCTCGATGGCCAGCACCAATCCCTCGCGAAGAAGCATCTTCTGGCCGTCGTCGACACTCGGAACTGAAGGAGGCTCATGGAGGCCCCGCCCGATACCGTGACCATTGAGGTTCTTGATCACGCGAAACCCGTGACGGCGCGCTCTCCGTTGGACCGCTCGACCCAGGTCACGGAGCCGGGCGCCTGGTTGAGCTGCGTCCATGGCGTCGCGCTGCGCAAGCTTGGTTGCCCCCAAGAGTCTGGAGGCAACCGGTGACACCTCGCCCACGGCCACGCTGATCCCAGTATCGGAGAAGTAGCCGTCCAGCTCTGCCGAGACGTCAAGGTTCACGAGGTCGCCGGCGTGGAGTTGGCGTCTGAGCGAGGGGACACCGTGAGCAGCTTCGTCGTTCACGCTGATGCACGTGGAGCCGGGAAATCGGTAGGTCACACGGGGAGCGGACCGCGCTCCGTGGCGGCGGAACACCTCTCGGCCTACGGCGTCGAGTTCACCTGTCGTAGTACCCGGAGAGACGGCGTCCACCATCGCTTGGCGGGCCTCAGCGACAACCCGACCCGCACGAATCAGAGCATCGAGTTCCTCTTGGTTATCAATGGTCATGCCGAGACTCTACGGGCCGGAAGTGGCTCCTCGTCCCGGCCTACCAGTCACATTTGCCAGCAGTCGGGCCTGCTCTCGGCTTTCTCACTCATGAAAGACTTGCCGGATGGCTTCACTGCAGCTGGTGACGCTCATCGTTGAGAGTTACGACCCGGCGATCGAGTTCTTTGTTGACAGGCTCGGATTTGAATTGGTCGAGGATTCTCCATCTGTAACCCGCGATGGACGACCGAAGCGATGGGTGGTCGTGCGTCCACCGGGAGGTCAGACGGGCGTTCTGCTCTCGCAGGCCGACGGAGATGACCAAGCCTCACTCATCGGCGGTCAGGTGGCCGGCCGTGTTGGCTTCTTCTTGCGAGTGGATGATTTCGATCAGGCCTTCGACCGGATGGTGTCTGGCGGTGTCGAATTCGTAACCCGGCCACGCACCGAATCATACGGCAGGGTCGCCGTGTTTCTAGACGTCGCCGGCAACCGTTGGGACCTGCTCGGGCCCTCCGAGGCGTAACCGGTCGTGACGGGAGATCCTTTATGGGCGGTCCTCATCCCGCCCCGCCTAAACCGCTTTCGGGAATTGGTCCAAATCGGCGATGAGCAACTGGAGGTGGACTTCACCGGTTGGAACAAATTCGTTCTCCTCGGCACTGACCGCGCGTATTTGTTCCCACGAGAGGCGAACGGCGTCGAGTGGTTTGAGCGCGAGTTGGCTGCGTACCGAGCGCTGGAACCGATAGGACTCCTCGTTGTTCCCCGACTTTTGGGGGAGTGGCGGGACGAGACCATCTATCCCTATCCGTTCGCTGCTGTTTCCCGACTTCCGGGTACTCACCCAGCCGACGCGAGTGATCTGTTCGACCAACTTGGCCGCTCCATCGCCCAATGGCATGAAATCGCGCCGCCCGAGATGCCCGGCTCCCGACCGCCCGCCCACCACGATCGCTTCGATATTCGCTGGCTCCGCCGAGCCCTTGACCCCGGTACCACTCGAGAGGCCGTTGCCGAGGCGGCCGATCGCCTCGCTTGCGCCGATCGAAGCGAACGGTGGAGCGAGCAGATGGAGGTGGCCGCGCAGCTCCCCCATGTCCTCGTGCACGGCGACATCCACGAGGACCAACTTCTTGTCGTCGATGGGCAGCTCACGGGCATTCTTGACTGGGAGACCGCACGCATCGACCACCCCTTTTGGGACTTTGATCTCAGCGAGTGGGGAACGGGGCTTTGGCGTCGTCACCGACTCGAGTTCTCACGGTTGTGGTCAACAGCATGGCGGTCCTATGCCAGTGAACGTGGTCTTGACCTTGACCCCTCATCACTCGAAACGGCATTCCGCCTACGCCACGCACTGTTCCTATTGGACAATGATGATCGGGATCCCTTGATTGCGGGGACGATCGACGAGCATCTCGCGGCGATCTAATTCAGACCGGAACAACGGATCATCCGGGCTGAGCTACATGGCGGCATATGGTGTGGATTGGCTGGCATCGAAAGGAACGATGGATACGACGGCCCCTCCTGCGGTGCCGTTTTCGATCAAGCGGCGAGCTGGTGCAGGCTTCTCCGAAGAGATTCGACATCGTCTTCGGTCTCACCCTTTGCGCTGCTTGCCAGGACCAATCGGACCGACCAGGGGGGCATACCACGGACCTTAAGGATCGTGAGTGTCCCGGCGGCCGCTTCACCTTCGGCGGCCGATTGGACCACGAAGGCCAGATACCCGTGATCCCGGGCCAGCCTCAGGGCGCTGCTGGCATCTGAGCACTCGATCCGACGCCCGCTCGTCGCCGTGGACCCGAGGTGGGTGCCGAATTCGTTGGCTCCAGTACCCCACAGATTCAGGGCCACATTGTGTTGGAAGACGACTCGGAGTGGTACTGCCCTCGCCGAGGCCAACTCGTGTGCCGTTGAGCACACGCAGACGACCGGGTCCGCTGGCAGAGGGTCGAACCGGAGTGCGGGTGGCCTGGCACCAGGAAGAACGAAGCCAGCGTCAAGAACTCCGTCGAGCAGCATGCCGATGATCTGGTCGGAATGGGCGTCCCGGAACCGCAGGCCGCGGGTCGTGTTCCCGAGGGCTCTCACGACGAGTGGCACCGCCCGGTAGGCGAAGGTCGAGTGGACCCCGATCCGGAGGGGCGCTGGCCGGTCACCCGTCCGGACCGTCTCAACCGCCTCGTCCATCAAGCCGAGGATCCGCTGAGCAAAGAGTTGGAGTCGCTCACCCGAGGCTGTGAGCGATACCCCTCGCGGCCCCCGGACGAACAAGTCGGCACCGACCGAACGCTCGAGACGGGCGATCCGCTCGCTCGCCGTCGGCTGGGAGACAAGAAGGGAGCTGGCAGCCCGGCCAAAGCTCTTCTCCCGCACGACCACCAGGAAGGCCTCGAGGTCATCTGGGACGAGAGTCATAGGAATATCCTATGACTCGATCAAGGAGATTGCTGGCTAGCGAAGCACTCCCGGTCGCTTCACGCTGGTCAATATGACTCAGACACTCAATACAGGTCCTGTGACCTTGGACAGATCAAACATCGTCCTGCTCCCCTCCGATCTCAGCCTTCGTCCTCTTGCAATAGATCCTTCCTATTGGGCCATGGTGGCCGAACGACCCAAGCTGAGCGATGGCCGGTTGTTGTCGGTCTTCGACTACGAAGGCGACTGGACGTGGTGGGAACGTCACCCTCTGGGCGACGAGTTGGTCTATCTCCTCAACGGTGAGGTGGAGTTCCTCTTGGACGACGGGAATACCCAGTGGTCCGTTCCACTCTCGCCCGGCACCGCCGCCGTCGTGCCCAGGGGAACCTGGCACAGCGCCCGAGTGCCGGAGCCCAGCAGAGTCCTCTTTGTTACACCAACCCCGGCCAAAACGGAGCATCGGAACTCTACATAGTACTGTCAGCGGTGAGAAGATATTCCGTCGGCGCTCAATGGTAAGACTGTCGCCGTGCTAACGCGGTCGATCGTGGTAGTGGGAACGGTCACCGTCGGACTGATGACGCTGGCGAGGTACTGGGACTGCTCGTGAACACCGGAGCTCGTCCAACGAAGACTCGATGACACCCGTCACCATCAGTACCAAGCGCGTCTTAGCAATCCGTTTGGCCCTCAACTGAGCAAGGCGTAATCGCATGCAGGGACACGGCATCGGATCGTCCAGCATGGGGGAGGTCTGGATCGGACAAGATGTACTCATGAGTAACACAGATCATGACGAAGTCGTAAGACGCTCGTTTGAGCGCCAGGTGTCACTGTTTTCGGGACCTAATTCGCCCTTTGCTCACTGCCCCACCGGAACCCTGTCGTGGATCGAGCCGTTGGAGCGGGACATGATCGTGCTCGATGTTGCTTGCGGTGCCGCTCACGCAGCCGAACCAGTGGCCGAACGGGTCCGCCAGGTGGTGGGGATAGATCTCACGCCGGCGTTGCTCGAGGTAGGGGCTCAGCGGTTGCACGAACAAGGCGTTACCAATGTCCTTTTGCAAGAGGCCAACGCGGAATCTCTTCCGTTTGTCGATGGGTTATTCGACATCGTGTACTGCAGAAGCTCGCTGCATCACTTCGCCGATCCCCTCCAGGCGGTGGCCGAGATGGTGAGGGTCTGCCGTCTTGGCGGGCGTATCGTGCTCGTTGACATTGTGGCGCCATCGGAGGACGTTCGTGACCAGTTCGATCATGTCCACCGGCTCATAGACCCTTCCCACATGCGATCCTTCCTTGCGGATGAGCTTGCCGAGCTTCTTCCCGGTGGGGTCGATGGCCTGGCCTATGCCAACATGATCAGCCTTCGGCTTCCGTTAGATGTCGCGCTGACTGAACAGTCCGAACAAGCGGAGGTCCTAGAGATTCTCGGGGCCGAGATACGAGACGACGGCGGGCCCACGGGATTCGATCCCGCAGAAGAAGACAACAAGCTAGTCGTATCCTTCGTCACCTGCGTGGTCCACGCCGTGCGACACTGAACTGATGCGTACTACGGCAGTCAAACGGAGCATCCGAAGCTACGTGAGCCAGTCGGTGACACCGAGCACCTCGGCAGCCACATCACTCACGGCCCTTCCATCGGTAGCGACGAGAGGTATTCCGGGCTGATCGTGATCCTGGATATACCTGGCCCGCTTTGTCCGAGGCTTCCATTTCTTGCTCAAACCCGCTTTCGACTTCTCGGTCACGCAGCCGCTGCGCTCGCGTGCTCTGCTCAGCGGACAATCGAACGAATGTGATCGCGGCGCCGGGGATGGCGTTCTCGATCCATTCTCTGCTTCGTGCGGTTGATGCCATCACGCCACACAGCACGAAATGCCGAATTCCGAGTCCGGAGAAGGTCTCCCAGATGGCCCGGAGATTGCGCCGAGTAATCGAGATCATCGCCTCGGTCGTCTCGGGTGTTGGCCAGACGCGGTCGAGTTCGTCGGTGTCGATCAGCGCATGATGAACGCCCTGAGTACGAAGAATATGACCAACCTCCCATAAGGTGGCCGTCTTGCCCGTGCCCGCGGCGCCACAAAGCGCCAACACCTTCACGCTGCCGTCGGACATCCGTCTACTTTGCCGCTTTGCCGCAAAATATGTGGACACCCCTATCCCTTGATGGCGTAGACGAAGCAGCCCCGCATGGTCAGGGTCATGGGCAACTCGAGCTGGGCCGCAGCGGCCAATGCCCCTTCGTCACTCATGCCGATTGTCCGCAGGAAGGCGGCCGCATAGGCGCGATCGGCGAGGGTGTGCATGGGGGCGTTCCACCTCACCACCTCCACCTGGTCGTCCCGAACGTTGAACACGGAGGCGACGATGGCGGGCGAGTCCTCGCCATCAAAGGTCCCGGTCTCTCCCCACAGCGGCAGGACATCGGACAGTTGGGGCGTGCTGTCCCGGTTGGCTGAGCAGGCGACGAACAATCCACCGGCGCGAAGGACGCGACGACACTCATTGATGGGCACCAGTGGGTCCTCGTAGTGGTAGAGCGTGTAGAGCGCGCAGCGACCGCATCGAAGGTGGAATCGGCAACGGGGAGTCGAGCACCGTTGGCCCGGATAGCCGGCGGGGGAGCCAGGGCCAACATCGTCGGCGAGATGTCGAGCAGAACACTCTGGATACCTAGGTCGGGCAGCAGCCGGGTCAGGGCGCCCTGTCCTCCGCCGACATCGAGCACACGCTTGGCGCCCGCCTGAGCGAGTCGCTGCGCCACGTAGGGATGCACATCGTCGTGAGGCCACTTGGCGTTCGACAAGAACCGTTCCCGGGTCGGTGTCGTAGTCGGGGGGCAGAACACTCACACCGCCATTGTGCGCGATCGGTCCCCATCATTTCGATGAATCACACCCCGAGCCGGGGTTGGGGGCAGTGGAGCGCCCGGTATCGGCACGTCTCGCGCCGGGTCGATATTCCCGGTAGTTGAGCGTTATTCAATTACCCCCGAAGATTTGCGCGTCGCCCGCAATTGTTTTCGTCGGCAGGCGTATGCTTGCGCTGATCCGCGCTCTGGATTACAGGCCATAGAGCAGCCACTACGGGTGGCAACCAGATACGCGAGCGAGACTCGCTTGACATGGAGGCGGTGATGGGTCGGTCGGGCCGGCCGCGGCAGACCCAAGGTCCTTGGTTACGCGCGCGCCCTTGCCTCGCCACGTGATTGCTCTGGCGCGTGCAGTGGTGTTTGGTTGCGGCCGAGCAGAGCGATGCGAGCGAGGCTGCGATAAGCGCCAACCCACTCACGTTCGTGGCGCCTGGTTTGGAACGGCCTGTTCGTGTCAGCCGTAAGTCGCAATGAGTGTGTACACCCGGTCGCATACAGCGGGATAGTCACCAAAGTGCGCGATCGTGCTCAGCAACTCTCGAAGGTGTAACAGCTCCATACGCTCCCGCCAGCCTGGCTCCGCCGGATGCACCTCGTGATAGGCGTCAAAAAGGCGCTCGGGAGGCGGGTCCTCGCAGCACATCATGGAGATGTCCAACTCTGCCCACGTGTACGCCACCGCGGGGTCGACAACGGCAGGACGGCCGTCGTGAGTGGCCAAGAAGTTGCCTTTCCACAAATCGCCGTGACACAGCACCGGCGGCATCACTGGAACCAGGTCGCGGAATTTGGAACAGATCCGCTCGATGCCTGAGATGCCTTCGGTCCCCAACGCCGCTCGTGCCGTGGGTTCCTCCAAGTACCGCAGCACCCGGTTGCGGACGAAGAACTCATGGCCGTCCACGCACCAGTCATTGTGTTGGGGCAAAAGGCCCAGCCAGTTGTCTTGGTGCCAGCCGTGCGCCGGCCCAGGGATGGCGTGCAACGCGCCTACCGCCCGACCAGCTTCTTCCCAGAAGCTCACGTCATCGATGGGGGGGAGGAGTGCTTCGAGCACCAGGTGGCTGGACCCGGCGTGGAGCACCGCTGGGGTGGCCAGTGAGCCGGTGGCGGCGATGGCACGTATGTCCCTCAGCCTCGGCCAGGAAGAGACCCGCCGGGACGTGCTCACCGGACTTGACCACCAGTTTCGAACCGTCGCTGAGAGCCAGGAGTGAGGTCATCCCGTGCGCTCCGCCAGTTACTCGACAGCCCTCGGTGACCTCCCCGAAGCTGGGCAACCCGGGAGGGATCTCGTCCATGTCTTCAAGCATGCCTTTGTCGATGAAAGAACGGATTGTTAACTAATGAATGATTCGTTAGACTGTTAAGGTGCGACAACGTCCCTCGGCCATGGACCGGTTACCAGAGTTGATCGATGCGGCCGTGAGGGTGTTCGCTGAAAAGGGCTATCGGGGCACCCAGATGGCGGACATCGGCGAATCGATGGGTGTCGCTGCTCCATCTCTCTACAACTACGTCGACAGCAAAGAGGGACTCTTCGCCCTCTGCCTCGAGAGGATGATGCTCGAAGGCCCTCCTCCCGACGTCACCCTGCCCTTCGTCACTCCGCCGCTCGATGTCACCTTGAGGCGTGTTCACGAGCGCGCCCGAGAGTCGCTCAGGCTTCCGGCGCTCAGCTGCAGGGCAATTGGAGAACAATCGCCAGGTCGAGCCAACGAGGAGCTGGAAGCAGCAGTAACGGAGTTGTTCAACCTCATGAGCACGACGCGAGTTGCCGCGGACATGATCGAGCGCTCCGCTCGTGACCTCCCCGAGCTGGCAGCAATCTTCCGAGATGAGTGGCGCACCCCCCTGTTGCGCAGGCTCGAAGGCTTTCTCCGCTCGCGGATGGATCGCGGAGAGCTTCGACAAGTCGACGATGTCGAAGTGGCCGCCCGTTTCGTGGTCGAAACGATCACATGGTTCGCTCGTCACCGGTTTCACGATCTTGATGGATACAGGCTCGATGAAGCCCATAGCGAAACCACCGTCGTCGAGCTGATCGTGAGTGCCTTTAGCCTCCAATCGTCTCAGAAAAGACGCCGGGTCACCTCGATGACAGACGATTTCGGACAACTCGACTGGTCAGAGTTGGCGGACAGGCTCGGGGATCGACTCATCCGTGTCGAGGCGCCACTTCAGCCTTGCTACGACGACGCCCAGAGCTCCACCTGTGCCTCTGCCCTGGCCAATTTGAGCAACCCTTTCGGCATCGAGGGCGACCCTGGCGCTTACCACACCACGGGCTGGCTCGGAGCGTACGAGGCCAGTCACAGCACCCGAGCGGTGGCGGCCGAGTTGGCGACGGACATCGCTGCGGCCGTGTCGTTCGCCCGTGAGCACGGGGTACGTCTAGCCGTCAAGGGAACCGGACACGACTACTTGGGCCGTTCATGCGCACCGGGCTCCCTGCTCGTGTGGACCCATGGCATGCGAGACATCATGGTGCACGATTCGTTCATACCCGCCGGAGCCGAGAGAAGCGTGCGTGGCGTCCGGGCCATCACCGTCGGAGCCGGCGCCCGCTGGTTGGAGGCGTACCAGGTGCTCGCTGGGCACGGCCGCTACGTCCAAGGAGGCGGGTGCACCACGGTCGGGGCGGCCGGCGGGTTCACCCAGGGGGGTGGCTTCGGGAGCTTCTCGAGGCGCTATGGGACAGCCGCCGGCAACGTTCTGGAAGCCGAAGTGGTTACGGCGTCCGGCGAGATCCTTGTAGCGAACGCCACGCAACATACCGACCTCTTCTGGGCGCTGCGGGGCGGGGGCGGCGGGACGTTCGGCGTGGTCTCGAAAATGACCATGCGCACCCACCCCATGCCCACAACCCTCGGAGCGGTGGCCGGAACGATCAGAGCCAGCGGTGAGCACGAGTTCCGCCGCCTCCTGCGCCAACTCGTCCGGGTTCTTCCGAGCCTCTGTGACGATCACTGGGGCGAGCAGATCCGCCTGGGCGAGGACAACTCGGTCGAGTTCTCGTTGACCGCCGTCGACCTGAGCGACGACGAGGCGAAGGCGGTCTGGCAACCGTTTCTCGCCTGGGTGCAGGATCGGCCTGATTCGTTCGCGTGCGATGTGTTCGTGGTCACGGTGCCCTTCGACTCGTTCTGGGATCCTGCGGTGTGGGATCAGCTGGCCCCAGACGTGATCTGCCACGACAACCGGCCTGGCGAGCCACAGAGTCATTTTTGGTGGGCAGCCAACCAGAGTGAAGTGTCGCAGTACCTGAACGCCTATCAGTCGCGTTGGCTCCCATCGCACTTGGTGGAGGGTTCCCCGGACGCGCTGGCTGATGCGCTCTTCGAGGCGTCGCGCCACTGGCACGTTGGGATCCACTTCAACAAGGCCCTATCAGGGGCTGCACCTGATGCCCTTGCACGGGACCGGACCACGTCCATCAACCCGGCGGTGTTCGATGCGGTAGCCCTGGTCATCATTGCATCCGCGCAGCAGTACGCCTTCCCCGGAGTGCCGGGACACGAACCCGACTTGGAACTTGGCGCCACACGGGCACGCCAAGTCGCCAGGGCGATGGACACCATCCGCGCGGTGACGCCAGGGGCGGGAAGTTATCTGAACGAGGCCGACTATTTCGAGCCCGACTGGCAAGACAGCTTCTGGGGTAGGAACTACCCGCGGCTGCGCGAGATAAAGCAGAAGTACGACCCGACCAACATCTTCCGCGTGCACCATGGCGTCGGCAGCGAGGCTGCGAGTGATTGAGCATGTGCCGGATCACCAAGGGGCGCAAAGCCGTTGACCTGGGGTTGGCAAGTGAGGCGCGAGCTGACCGATCAATCGATGGCGGTACCGAGAGCGCGTTCCGGTGGGCGTGCTCCCATCTGGCGCCACAAGACCACCCATGAGGCCCTCGAGGGACAGGCTTCCATGATCTCAAACTGACCCACGACCCCCGAGCGAGCAGACTGTGGCCGTGGACGAAGCGTCCGTCGATCCCGATCCGATGACCCAGCTGTCCCGGTGGCTCGAGGCTGCGCGGACAGCTGGCGAGCCGATGCCCGAGGCGATGGCACTTGTCACAGCGACGACCGATGGGCGCCCGTCCTCCAGAATGGTGCTGCTCCGAGGCATCGACCACCGAGGTCTCGCCTTCTACACCGACCGGGAAAGCGACAAGGGCCGGGAGCTGAGGGTGAATCCGTTCGCCGCTGCCCTCTTCCATTGGTTGCTCTCGGTGCGCCGCCAGGTCCGGGTAACTGGGGCAGTGGAGGAGGTCGATGACGATCAGTCGGACGCCTACTGGCGATCGCGGCCGCCGGGTGCCGATTCCTCCCGTCCCGACCACGTGGCTGGGGGGTCACTGGCCGGGAACGACTCCTCGCCCGCTTCGTCGACCCCGTCATCCAGGTGATCGAGCGGAACCTCGTCAGCGTGTGGCGGCCTGCGGTCATCAGCCATGGTGACGCTCCTCTTGTCGGAGTCCCGAGTGTTGTCCCATTAGGACGCACTCGCATTTTCCAGCACGAGGGCGACCCCCTGGCCTGATCCGACACAGACGCCGAGGACGCCATAACGAAGGTGGCGGAGGCTGAGCTCGGTAGCCAATGTGAGGACGTAGCGGGTGCCCGACGACCCGAAAGGATGGCCGATGGCTACCGCACCGCCGTTGGGGTTGAGACGATCGTCGGGCAATCCCGGTAGGGACCGCCCTTGCGGGCGGCCCCCCGGACAGATCCCAGCGTGCGGAACTACCGCACTGGGCTCCTTCCTTGGGTCCTGGCGGCGAAGCGCACGCTGGGATAGGGATGCACGATGCGGGCAGGAGGCAGCCACCGATCACCGATCCGGCCGAACCGCTCCCAGGTCATCCGGCTGCGCTGGCTTCGGCGCCGAAGCGCTTCCCTCCAGAGCCTTCTCACCTGGTCACGAAAGGCCGAGACGGCGTCGATGTTGCCCGGCACGGCGTAGTAGGCGAGATGGCCTCGCACCACGCTCGCCAGCCACCGCCCCTGCTCGGGGATGGGCAGATGCCGGCGTCGTCGAAGCTCGGCTTTCACCTGCTTCAGTTTCGCCCGCAACCGCTTTTTGATGGTGATGCGCCGGAGCCAGAAGCGCCCGTCCTTAGTCTTCCCACAGACGTGGGTGAAGCCCAAGAATTCGAACGTCTCCGGCTTGCTAAGGCCCCGCTCGCTGCGGTCCGACGCTGCAAAGCGGCCGAACTCGATGAGGCGGGTCTTGTCCGGATGCAACTCCAAGTTGAACTTCGCAAACCGCTTGCGAAGATCATTGAGGAACTGCTTTGCATCACCGAGATACTGGAACCCGACCACGAAGTCATCGGCAAACCGCGTGACGATCATGTCGCCCCGTGCGTGCCTCTTCCTCCACTGCCGGACCCAGCGGTCGAAGACATAGTGAAGGTACACATTGGCAAGCAACGGTGACACCGATGCCCCCTGTGGTGACCCCTCAGTCGTCGCCGACCATTTCCCATCCTCGATGACCCCTGCTGCCAACCACTTATCGATCAGCCGCAGGACTCTTTTGTCCGCAATGCGATGCTCGAGAAACTTCTTCAGCCACACCTGATCGAGCTTGGAGAAGAAGTCGCTGACATCAGCGTCGAGTATCCAGTTCACCTTTCTCTCCGAGATCCCAACCGCCAGCGCATCCAACGCATCGTGTGGACTGCGCCCCGGCCGGAACCCGTAGGAGAAACCCGTGAAGTCCTCCTCGTATATGGCGTTCAACACCTCGACCACCGCCCGTTGGACGATCTTGTCCTCCAAGGTGGCGATGCCCAGCGGCGCGTTGCCGCCCGTCTGGTTTCGGTATGTACACCCTCCGAGAGGGGCTCGCCCGGTAAGCACCACTATGCACACGGCGGAGCAGATCTTCGAGGTTCGCTCGGAGATCCTGGCCGTAGGCGTCCCACGTCACCTTGTCCACTCCTGATGCGGCCTTCGGGTTGATGGCCACGTAGGCCGCCCACAGGCGGTTCAAGTCGACGTGGTGCAGCAGTGCGGTGAACCGTACGTCTTTGTCCCTTCGTGCTGCTTCTCGCACACGGTCCAACCCGTTTGACACATCCCGGTCCGGCGCTGTGTCCGGGACGTGTTGCGTCGTCCGTGTTCCCCTCGGCCAGCCCCCTTCCCCTCCCCCGCCTCCGCAGCCACTCTCGTGACCTTGTTCGGCGGGTTCGTCGGTAGTACGGGGCTGTCTGACTTCTCGTGCTCGTCCATCTCAGACGTGCGGCCTCGGCCTTCCCTGAGCGGCCCGCCCGGTGATCACCCAGGCGGGCGAGCACGAGATCTCCCGGTTCTCGCGGAAAGAGGTTCCGTGCATGCAGTGGTTCTCTGACCGCGTGGGGTCCGTCACTAGCTCGCGAAAACGCCGCTGACGATGTGGCCTTCCGATCTCGTAGACGTCGTCGGCACCCCGAACTCTGTGTTTACGCGGCTCAATAGCCCTGCCTGCACGTGCCGCTGCAGACGCTTCGCCTGCACCCTCACGGGCACCGGCGCACGGCTCGCGGTCATCGTGGTTCGCTAGACCTTCGATGTAGAGCTCTTCCATCTCCTCCTCTTTGCCGGTTTATCCCGGCGCACCTACGAAGCCGTCCAGCTGGTGCGCCAGCTCGCGGAGGACACCAAGAGCCTGGGCCGCGAAGGCCTCGTGCACCTCCCAGACGTCGATGTCGGTCGGCGCCAGCTGGGCTCGTTGGAGCGCCTTGGCGATGGCGAAAGCGGGAGCGATCCCCATGAACTGGAGATCGAGGGCGTACGTCGCCGAAGCCATGACCCGCGCCAGCGGCAGTCTAGCTCGAGGGACTGGGCGGCCTCCTCGGAGGCCAGGACGACGGCGGAGGCGCCATCGCTGAGCGGCGATGAGTTTCCCGCAGTCATCTGCGTGGTGTTGGGCTGGGGCGGGAGCGCGGCCAACTGCTCTGCGGTGGTGTCGCCCCTGATCGTCTCGTCGTGCTCGAAGGTGCGACCGGGTGTTTTCCTCGTGCCGGGGATCTCGATCGGATGGATCTCGGCGGCGAACCGACCCGAGTCACGAGCGACGGCGGCGTGGTGGTGGGAGCGCAGCGCAAGGCGTCGATCTCCTCGCGGCTCAGTTGGTAGCGGTCGGCCACGTTCTGCGCCGTCTTGATCATCTCGACGTAGGCATTGCGGGCCAGCAGGACCGGGTTGGGGGGCCCGCCGGCCCCCGCCCACATGGTGTCGAGCAGGAAGACAGGCCCACGCGGGCTGAACGGGGCGTCACCTTTCATGTTGGCCCAGCCCGAGCGCGACATCGACTCGACCCCGGCGGCCAATCCGACCTCGAGCTCGCCGCTGCGGATGGCGTGGGCGATGGAGATGGCGCCGGTGAGCGACGAGGCGCAGAAGCGGTTGACGGTGACGGCGGGAACCGAATCGGGGAAGCCCGCGGCCAGCGCACCCCAGCGCGCGATGTCCCCCATACCCTCGTGGGCGACGTTGACGCAGCCGGCCGTGATGTCTTCGACCCGATCGAGCGGGACAGCAACACGCTCGCACGCAGCCACCATCGTCTGGCCCAAAAGGTCGTCGGTCCGCAGGTGCGAGAGGGAACCGCCGTAGCGGCCAACGGGAGTCCGCACGCCGCCGAGGACGAAGGCATCGGTCACGACGCGAGCGTCGCGTCGAGGGTGATCTCGGAGACACCGGCGAGGGCACGGCTCACCGGGCAACCCTCCTTGGCCTTCCGGGCGTGCTCGGCAAAGGCAGCCTGATCAATGCCGGGTACCCTTCCGACGGTCACGAGATCGATCTTGGTGATGGTCGGAGCGCCCTCGACGAGCCGCAAAGTGACCGTCGCGTCCGTGTGCACCGAATCGGGAGGATTGCCGGCCTGGGCCAGGATGTTGGAGAGGGCCATGGAGAAGCAGGCCGCATGGGCGGCGGCGATCAACTGCTCAGGGTTCGAGCCCGGTCCGTCCTCGAAGCGGGACTTGTAGGTGTACCCCCCGCTGATCGTGTCACCCGCCGTGAACGTCCCGGTACCCGTGGGAACGTCGCCCTTCCAATCCGCGCTGCCCTTTGCCGGCATATCAGCCTCCTTGGTTGCTGCCGAGATGATTTCGGTTCTAGTCGGCGCTGGAGCGATCTCGATGCGGCCCGATGCCGGACTCCCGCAGGAGGCGAGAGTCGCACTCGGCTCGGTCGAGCGTCGCATGAAGTGGCCACACAACGGGACCTTGATAGCGCTGAGCCGGTCCGTCGGATCTGTCGACCCTTTGGGCTGGCCGAAAGGGGTTCTCCGCCCAAGGGAGACTGTGCGGTGATGTCGGCTACAGCGTCGGGCCGGACGGGGTAGCCTCCGGATGAGGTGGAATCAGCGATGAAATCGACGGACCCAGTCGTTACGCCCTCCGGTCATACACCCGAAGGCGGAGTCCTGGTTGGCAACGCCAATGCGAAACAGAACATGGTCCTCTTTGAGGATCCACAGTGCCCCTACTGTCGACAGTTTGAAGAGCTGAATGGACCTCTCATCACCGCCGCTTTGGAAGCTGGTGAACTCGCCGTCGAATACCGCATGCGCTGCTTCCTGGGCCGAGAGTCGGTGAGAGCAGATAACGCTCTCGCCCTCGCCGCTGAGGCTGGTCGCTTTGACGAACTGCGCCAAGCGCTCTTTGCCGCACAGCCACCTGAGGGAAGCGGGGGTTTCACGACCGAGGACCTGTTGCGTCTCGGTGCACGAGTGGGACTGACCGGCTCGGACTTCGTCTCGGGCGTGCGAGAGGCCCGATATGAGAAGTGGGTGCTGAGGCAAGAGGCGGCGTACCGAGCAGAGGATCCACAGGGAACCCCAGCTGCGTGGCTCGACGGCAATCCGATCGATTCCGACGTGCTCTTCGACAGGCGGGAGTTCGAGAGCCGACTTCGCCTCTAGAAGCGCCAGGCACCAAGTGGGCAACGGCTCCCCAGTGCCGTTATCCCATGGACCCAGTGCATCTTTTGGCGGTGGGTCAGGAAGAGCGAATGGCACAGCTCAGAGATCGCTCGAATGTTCGGACATGGGTCATCAGCTCTTGTTGGATATTCCCCAGTAAGGCCCGGGCGCCCTCATCGTCTTGTTCTGCTCGGGCAGCCGCCAGGTGAACCGAAAGTTGGTCAAGATGATCAAGGACGGTTCGGCGAACCTCTTCGTCTGTGGGGTTTCCCGGCCAGAGGTTCGGTGGTGTTCGGCCGGCAACGCTTGAGATGCTCCCGAGAGGCGACGAACCAAGTTGCTCGTCTTCTGCCATCAGAAGGCTCGCCCAGGTCCTCAGGTCCTCAAAAAGCCTGTCGAGCTCCCCGTGCATCTCATGGTTTTGAGGGACCTTCCGGGAAGCCTGCTTGACGTCCTGCACCACATCGATGACCTCACTCAAGACTTCGTTGAGAGCGGCGATCCCATCGTGCGGTGGTGGCGTGTCGGTCGACGTATGGACCCCTTTCACGAACAACGCGAGGTTTTTGGTGATTGGAGCTTACGCACGCTCATCGTTCAAGGACGGCGGCTGCTGGTCGCGGTTTACGGGACTCTCCGCCGATTTCGCGCGAGTTTGGTGGGATCCCGCGGTCCTTTGGGGCAAGCTGCAGGTGACTTCCTATAGCCCGAAGCTCGCAAGCTCGGAAGACCATGCAATCATGGGTGGAGCCGTAAATCCGCAAGGTTGCGGGCTGTAGACCCACGGTCCAGCCGGTGGCCCGTCACACACGGGGTGCGAGCCCTCCCGTCGCGGCCGCCAGGGGCTCGTCGTAGCACGTCGCAAGCCACCAGAGCGAGGTGGTCGTGAGTCGGGCGGTGCTCGAAGAGCGGGTGGCCGAGCTGGCCGAGGCGTTCCTGAGGAAACGGGGCTACCCCGCTCTCTTCGATGGGGCGGCTACCGGATCCGGCCTGAGGTCATCGAATTGTGGGAAGAAGGAGCGGACCGCCTGCACGATCGGCTCCGCTACCAGGCTCAGTCCGGAAACTGGAAGATCGAGCGGTTATCACCCTGACAACCGTAGGCACACGCATCGCGTAGTCGTGTGCCGTGTCGGAGACCTGGACGAGCGGCACCGTCAATCCCCGCGGTCGGCCTCCCCGAATGATCTCCCAAGCGTCCGCTTGACTATGTACATCGACATCACAGGAGTCACTATGCGCTGCGCGAAGAGCCGCAATACCGGGGGGGAGGGTCACCTTGCCAGGCCCTTGGCGGCGACTGCCAGTCGCCGAAATATTTCTCCCCGGGGGTTCAGAGGTCGATCCAAAAGTCCAGGTCAGAGGTCAGAAAGTACTTTTGGAATAAGACCTCGAGCGCCTTGGAGGAGTCGATCGCCTGCGGCCGCCTACGCCGAGCCCGCGCCCTGGCGTGCCGGGACGTGGCAAGCGCGTCCTAGCGCAGGGTCAGGGCCCGAGGGTCAGCCCCCTGTCGGGTTGAACGGGTAGGCGTAGCCGCCGGCGTCCACCGCCATGCACCAGGTGGTGCTCGGGCACGAGATGCTCGTCGGGGCGGCCGTGGAGTCGTAAGGGATGGGAGCCGACCACGTCTGGCTCGAGGCTGTGTACACCAGTGCGTTGCCGTCGAAGTCGATGGCGACGCAGATGGCGCCGGTCGGGTCACACGACACCGACTGGAGCGAGTCGAACGTGGTGCTCGCGTCGATGTTCCCGAACTGCGTCCAGGTCACGCCGTGGAACCCCATGCCGGCGTAGCCGTCGCTGTCTACCACCATGCACTGGGTGTTCGACGCCAGGCACGACACGCCGTAGGAGTTGTTGAGCGGACTGGGATCGATCCCCGACGCGGTGAGCGCGGTCCAGGCCGCGCCGTCGTACGTCACGTACTCCCCGTCGTTGTTGACCATCATGCACGTCTTGGTGCCGAGGAGGCACGAGACCGTCGGCATGCCCTGGCCGCCGCCCCCGCGGGGCTGGCGACATTGGTCCATGCTCCGGAGTTGTAGACGACCTCGTCACCGCTGAGGAAGTCCGACACGGCGCAGAAGGTGGTGGTCGAGCACGAGACGCCGGTGAAGCTGGTGTTCACCAGGCCGCCGAAGGTCGTGCCGCTCATCGCGGTCCAGTTCGAGCCGTTGTAGGTGCTGAAGCCATTGTCATAGCTGACGGCCATGCAGAACGTGGTGGTCGCGCACGAGACCCCATCGAATTCGGTGGCTCCCGACACTGGGGTCGCGGCGGACCAGCTCCCGTTCGAATAGGTGAAGGCGTTGCCGTTCTGGTCGACCGCGGCGCACCACGTCGTGGTCGGGCACGATACCTGTACCAGGTTGTTCGACGTCACTCTCGCGGCGACAGCGGGAGCGACCGCCATGGCCACGATGGGCTTGTTGAGCGCCGATCCGCCGTGGGAGCCGAAGAACGTGGCGCTCGGGCCGTAGGCGAAGATCCCGCCGTCGGATGCGACGAGCCAGTAGCCCTGCCCGTCAAGCGCGGCGGCCATGGCCACGATGGGCTTGTTGAGCGGCGACCCGCCGTGGGAGCCGAAGAACGCCGCACCCGAGCCGTAGTTGAAGATTCCCCCGTCGGAGGCGACGAACCAGTAGCCCTGCCCGTCGGGCGCGGCGGCCATGCCGACGATGGGCGCGTTGAGCGGCGATCCGCCGTGCGACCCGAAGAAAGCGGCGCCGGGGCCGTAGGCGAAGATCCCGCCGTCGGAGGCGACGAGCCAGTAGCCCTGCCCGTCGGGCGCGGCGGCCATGCCGACGATGGGCGCGTTGAGCGGCGACCCGCCGTGCGACCCGAAGAAAGCGGCGCCGGGGCCGTAGGCGAAGATCCCGCCGTCGGAGGCGACGAGCCAGTAACCCTGCCCGCCGGGCGCGGCGGCCATGCCGACTATCGGCTTGTTGAGCGGCGACCCGCCGTGCGAGCCGAAGAATGCGGCGCCGGGGCCGTAGGCGAAGATCCCGCCGTCGGAGGCGACGAGCCAGTAGCCCTGCCCGTCAGGCGCGGCGGTCATGCCGACGATGGGCGCGTTGAGCGGCGACCCGCCGTGGGAGCCGAAGAACCCTGCCCCGGGGCCGTAGGCGAAGATCCCGCCGTCGGAGGCCCCCAGCCAGTAGCCATCACCCGGTCCGGAGCTGATGGGCACCAGGTGCGATCGGGCCGATGACTGCTGCGCGGCGGCCGCGGCGGACCCGGCCAGCGGTAGGGCGACCAGCGCGGCTGCAGCTGCCGCGAGGGCGGCACCCTTCAGGAGAGCGCTTCTGAGAACAGCAGATCCAAAGGTCCTTGCGAGCATCGGGAACTCCTTCGCGCTGATCCCCCTCGGGCAGCCCGACCGTACACCCCACGGGGGTTTTCCGCTCGGCCCGATCGCGGTCGTGCTCACCAGGCGTGAGCGAGCTGCAGTCGACAAATCGGGATCAGCCACCAACTTGTTCCAGATGGGTTGTAGTCGAGATGCCGGGAGAAGTGAGGGAGGAGAGTCGCGTATAGCGCTGACCCATCGTCCACGCGAACGTCCGGCCTGATGTCGCTTTGGTCGTGTTTGCGATCAGCGCACCGAGGGTGACGGTCTCGTCGTCGTTCGGATATGAAAGGACGAACACTCGATATGGCTGACCGGCACTGCGGATTCCGCCATGAAGAGAAGCTTCGATCGCGTCGGCAATGCGTTGGTCGATCATGCCGCCGGCCCGGTGCTTCTTCACGGTGTCGCTGTCAAAGGTAGCGGGCTTCGAGCGCTGATCAAGGATCTTGGCGATCTTCGGCTGGATCGCACCCAGTGCGTAGAAACCCATGTGCGTGAGCCCGGGCCGGAATGATCGGTCAGGCTGGCAGATGTAGACGCCGTGCTCGTTGTATTCACCCCATGCGAAGCGCGCGGCCACAACGACGACGTCAGCAAAGTCGAGCAGGCCGTCTTCTATGAAGAGCTGCTGAAGCTCTCGAAGCAGGAAGCGGGTCTGCTCTCCCACGAACGTTGTGGCGTCGTTGAGGATCTGGTCGATGGCGTCGGACATCGCCCGGAAGCTGAACCAGATGACTCGCTCGTCATCCAGCGAGTCGAGAACGGTGGGCTTCTCAGGGTCCGGCGTGACGATGAAGAGCCGCTCGTGCTTCGCACCCGGAGTGAGATTCTTGTAGTGCTCGGAGAGCTGCTTCTGTCCGAGGGCGTTAGGGACGGTCTTGGTCTCGAACCAGTAGTCGAACTGCGCGGACATCCGGGCGTCCGGCACGGAGGCACCAACACCGGCCGGTTGGTTGACGAAAGCGACGAGTTGAAGGGCGGATTCTTGGGCGACGGCGCCGAGGAGGCGTTCGAGCAGGCTGAGTTCGAGTCGCTGGAAAACTGCGATCATCGACGACGTCACCCGGTTCTCGCCGCCACGATAAGTGCTGAATAGAGCACTGTTCGTCATCGCCAAACTCTAGGTCGAAGTGTCGGCGAGTGCCTTTTGACCAGGTCGCCTGAAGGGACGGTCCGCGAGGTTGTATCGCCAAAACGATCGTTTCCTATCTAGATCGGCACTTCGCGAGCCCGAACCGAACAACATGGAGGTCAGCGCCTGTGAATCGAAGCCCGAATTCGAGCTCAAAACGCGACGAATTTCCGGTAGCAGTGCATCATGCACGACTCCGGCCGACAGTTGACATCCGATCAGGGTCGTCCGCATCAACTGCTGACGCCATGCTCCTCAGCCGCCCCGCGGAAATGTGTCAGAGGGTTTCTTTGCCGCTTCAATTCACAGGGCCGTCACCGGCGGCTGCGCTGCCGCCTCAGCCGGGCGGGGGAGGCCAAATCGAGGTCACATCGGGGGCGGATAAGTGACGACCAGAACGGTGTGACCCTTGGCAAGCGCGGACTCGCTCGCTGGTGGACCTGCAAGCGGTAGCGCTACACAGATCCACAAACGTAGCTACGCATATTGCGTTCGCGTGAGCGGGGCGACAGGATTTGCTGGCTACGACGACCCTTCACCTTTTGGGACCGCGTTTGGGGCGACTCTTCCGAGATCCGGATGCTGGGGTGTACTTATCGGCTGGAGGCTCGAGCTCCTCTGTCCATTTCGCTCCAGAGGACCTGCGGAAGCTGAAAGCGTCGGACCTCGACGCCTTCTACGACGGGCTGAGCCAGAGAGGCCTCTCGGCCACCAGCGTCCGTCGGTACCACGCTGTGTGCTCGGCCGCCCTCAACCAGGGGGTCAAGTGGGGCCTCCTCGAGCGCTCCCCAGCGGCACAGGCATCGCCGCCGAGCATCGAGCGGAACGAACCAGATGCTCCGACGCCGGAGGAGATCAAGCTCATGATCGAGCGAGCAGAGGAGAAGGATCCCGAACTGGCGACCTTGCTCTTCGTCGCGGCCACGACCGGATGCCCGCGCGGCGAGTTGTGCGGTCTTCGGTGGTCAGACGTGGACTTCGAGAAGGGCGTACTCTTCGTACGGCGATCGGTTTCCGATCTTCCGGGCGGCGTCGAGATCCGCTCGACCAAGACGGGCCAGATACGGAAGATGGCCCTGGACTCAGCGACACTCTCCGTCCTTGAGCTCCTCCGGGGGCGGACGACGGCGCATTGCGCAGCCGTCGGCACCTCGCTCGATGCGGACACATACCTCTGGTCGTCTTCGCCGGACTACCTCTCACCACTGCGCCCCGGTGGAGTCACCACCCGGTTCATCGCCCTGCGGAACGACGTCGGGCTGACGCACATCCGACTCCATCACCTCCGCCACTTTGCCGCCACGGTGATGTTGGCCGGAGGTGTCGACTTTCGCACCGTGGCCGGCAGGCTCGGGCACTCTCGTCCAACCCTGACCCTGCAGACGTACGCGCACGTCATGGACATGTCCGATCGCAGAGCGGCCGAAGTCGTTGGAGGCAGCATTTCGGGTCCTCAGACCGTGGTAGCCGAATCTGGCACATGAAGTCAGACGGGTCCACGCGCAACGTCGCGCTTTGCCGAGCCCATCGCTGACGGACCCCGCAACCCTTACGCGACGTCGTTGTGGACGTCCACACGAATGTCCACACCCCTGGTCAATGGGGTCTTCTGACCGCCCCGGCACGATACGGCCAGAGCTGTCAAGGTCGGCTTCGCCGCGGCGCCCGACATGTCGGGCGCCGCGCCTTTACAGCTCGGTGACTGAACCGATGGACACAACGAATCAGGACGGCCGGAACCAGCCGGCCAGGATGCGCCTTTCCCAAGTTTCGTCGCGATGGCGGTCGCCGCAGTGGTGTTCCAACGGCTAATCGCGGTGGCTTCGCGCTGCAGTGCAAGTGTGTGTCTCTATGCAGGAGTCGAATTCTTTGAGGGATCGACTGCGCGGAACGAAGTAGTCCGGCGTGGGCGCTCGGCATCGATCCAACTTATTGGGGTGCACAATGCGCGACTTCTCCTGAACCGTGGTTCCAAACGTCTGTCGGTGGAAACACACCCTTGAGGCGTCGGGTCGATCTCTGAGGGCTCCGGGAACGCCGGGGGAAGTTATCCGTCGGCTCGAGCAGTCACGCCCCGTGGAGGACGATTGAGGCGCCTCTCGGCGGACGCTGTCGGAGCCGAGCAACGCCGGGGCTTCCGCCTCGATTGGCCCGGACGGAGACGGAGACGGGTGTTCCGGCGCCTAGAGGGTGCGCCCAGTACGCACCATGGGGGCAGGCGATTCAGGCGAGGACAGGCTCCGGATAACGCCTGGCGAGCCATCCACCGAGACTGTGAACGATGGCAAGGCCGACAACCAGCAAGCCGATGCCGATCAGAATCTCCGAGCCACGATGTGCCGCCTCTGTGCCGACATCGCCGGGCGAGGAGAGAGCAAGAACGAATGCGAACGTGTAGAGGCTGTAGTAGATCCAGTAGGACTTCTTGTATTCCATCAGTGCCAACACAAAAGACCCAGAGGCGATTACGGTGATGATCCACTGGGGCGGTGCGGCGATCGCTACGGGTACGGCTGCGGCGGCTCCGAGAGCAGTGCCGAGAGCCTTTTCTTGTATGCGCTCCCGCTTGCCCTGGATCACGTAGAGAACCAACAGGAGGATCGGCTCGGGAACCCAGAAAGGGCTCGGACCACCCCAACGCCACACCGATCGCCGAGCTACCGGCCAACAAGGCTCCAAGGACGATCGCCACCATCACGGCCTGCGGCGGGGAAACCTGTTGACCTTCAACGATGTCAGGAGCCTTGAAGCGACGGGCGAGCACGACGCCGTAGAGGGTGGCAATCCCGGCAATGACCCATAAGCCACCGCATGTCGACCCGACGACACCGGGGTGGCGAACGTGGCAGCAAAAGGAAGCATCAAGAGTGGCGGCAGCCATCCCCACCGCATCCCAGCGCCAGCGATCACGCCCAAGAAGCCGAGCAGGAGGACCCACCACCAGTCGTACGCCGTGAACGCACCGACACCGGCTGCGGCTCCGACCAGCGGTGCGAGAGAAGCCATTCGGCGAGTCCCGCCGAGCTTGCCGCCAACAACTCCGTACACCAGACCCATGAACATCGCATTGGCACCGAAGCCCCCGACCAAAAGATCCATCAGCACCACGGGTAGGACCACGATGACCAAGATCGCCCCAATGACGTGGATGGCCCGACCGGCACTTGAAGGCTTGTCGGGCACAGCGCTGATGTCTTCAGGTTGACTCACCCGCACGCCCTCCACCGTCTCGGGCACCAACCGTACTTCCGGAGGCATCTTCGGATCTGTGCGCCGTTGGGACGAAGCGACTACCCGTGGGGCTGGTTTGGGTGCCGCCGTCCGCCGGCACGGTGGGGCACTCCGGAACAACTGAGGCGAGTGCGTGGATCTCTCACTTGTGGCCGCTGGCCCGCTTGAGAAGGCAGGTAGGCTATGGCTATGGAGCACCGGCAGACCAAGATTTTGCGACCCGATGGACGGTGGGAAGTCCGGTGCTCAATCCATGACAAGCCGGGTGGTCCCTATCCACAGACGTTCCCAAACGAAGTAGCGGCAGAGCAGTACGCAGAGTTCCATCTGCGGGCCCACCCTGGGGCAGCCGTGACCACGAATAACGGCTCCCGCAATACAACGAAGTAAGGACGGGTGCCCTCTCCGACTCCGCGCCGGCTGACGGTGGAGTGGCGTCGGACGATGCGTTCCTTCGGCTCGACCTGCCACCAACGCCCATCGGATTCGGTCATCGACTCCCCGTTTGTAGAGCGCATCTGACTCGATTGCTGACCAGCACCGGACCGGTCGACCCGTATCCCGGTTCGTCGGTTCTGCTACAAAGCCCTAGATGACTGCCGAGCCGCCTTCCAGCCAAGCGGAACATACCCGGCTCACCAGAGATGCATCTGACCGATTGGCCCCGGTGTGGGCCCCGACGACTGACGATGGACCATTCAACGGCCTCCTTGAGCGTCCAGCTCTTTGCTCTCTGGTCCCGCGACCGCTTGAGCGAAAGGTCGTGCTCGACGCAGGTTGCGGATCAGGAGCACAGTGCGAACGGCTGCTGAACGAAGGTGCCGACGTAATGTGCCGACGTAATAGGGATCGACCTCAGCCCGTCGATGGTGGAGGAGACAAAGCGGCGATGCGGCAAGAGGGTACGCATCTTCGAGGCCCATCTCGCTGAACCGCTACCCCTGGAGCCCGGGACACTTGATGGGATCACCTGCTCGTTGGCTCTCCACTACCTCAGGGATTGGGATGTGCCTTTGCACTCGTTTCGGAGTGCGCTCCGCTCAACTGGGTGGCTTGTGCTCTCCCTCGATCACCCGTTCAGTCCTCCACTGCCATCCGAGGAGGGAGGCTACTTCGACACCGAATTGGTGACCGATACCTGGCAAAAGGCCACCGTCGCAGCAACACAGCACTTTTGGCGCCGACCCCTGTCGGTCGTGGTCGAGGCATTTGCCGATGCTGGATTCGTCATCGATCGAGTCGCTGAGCCGCAGCCGAGTCCCGAAGCGGTCAAGCGATTCCGCGGCGATCTGGAGGTTGTCAAGGGTATTCCGGGCTTCATCGTGTATCGACTGCTCCCAAGATTGAACGAGACGTGGTTCGCCGGATTGAACCGGCGTGCCCGCTGTCGCGCACCTATCACATAACACGGGGACGGTGGGGCAGTTCGACACCATGCACCATGGGGATAGTCCTGGGAGCCAACGAAGTCCCACTCGGTAACGGGCAGCATACGGTAGCTGGGCTTCCCCGGTCATGGTTGTGCAACCGCCCTAAGGCGTTGAGCCGCCCTGCATAGACTGCATGTTCTTGATCATGACTTCCTCGGCCGTGCGCAGCTCTTCGCTGGGGCTGAACCACAAGAACTCGGTGCCCGGCTCGTTCTTTACCGGGATGTGGCCGGGCGGAATGTAGAAGGCGTCGCCGACCTCAAAAACCTCATCACGGTCTGCGTACCGTGCTGTCATCTTGCCCTTAAAGACGTAGCCCCAATGCGGGCACTGGCAGCGATCGTCCGGAAGCCCCTTCATAAAGGGCGTCGCGTCCATGTCTTCGAGGAGCGACGTGAAGCTCACGGTGTAGCCGTCGAGTTCGTCGCGCACGTCCACCACCGGGCCAGCGTCCTGGTTTTGTGGCGCGCCGTCCCTTGAGAACTTCGGCATCTCGATCGCCTCCTTCGTCTGGGTCGTGACGCAGGGTCACGCGGTCACGACTGTTCAGCCCTATCTTTGCGCCTCCGTGAGCACTCCGGGCATTTGGTCACCCGCACCCGTTCTCCCAGTTCTCCCTGAGGCTGAACCTCTGGCGGCCTCCGGTAGCCGATAGGCCGCTCGTCGAACACGTTGGTCTCAGGGGGTGAGGCTAAAAGGCGGGTAACGGTCGGTGACCAAGGTGAAGGCGTAGGCAATGACTCGGTTGTTCCACCGGATCACTCCCTCGATGAAAGCGAAGATACCCTTCGGGTATCGGCCCGTAAACAGGATTGCGAACCATGTCACGATGACAGCGACCACTGCGGCGATGCCGAGGAAGAACAGCACGACGTAGTGGGGGATGGCTAGGAACCATTTCACTAGCGGCAGCCACCGATTGAGATCGCTGGGCACGTCGGGGTAGTCGTAGTCGAGATGCACGGACTGATGATCGGTGGTGGATGGGTAGCGGTCGTTCATGAGGGCAACGTAAACGCCCACGCGGTTGGTGAACCTCTGCAACTCCAGATTCCAGTCGAACCACCACCGAGGGTACTTCTGGCGGAACAGGATCATCAGGAGGGGTGCGAAGAACAGTAGGCCCCCCGCACCCGCCGCAACGGCGGTCGACCCTCTCGCGTGCGACCACTGCCAGGTCCCACCCGAGACCGCGGCAAGCACGATGAAGATGGGAACTGCAACGAAGATTCGAAAGGCGGTGGTCACTCTATCGAGGACTCGGTCGGGATAGTCGACCGAAAACCGAACCGGATACGACTCTTGCGGCATGGCTCACCTCACAGGTTCTGGGTGCGCCTCACGTCTCGTCCAGACGCAAAGGCGTCTAATCAGTCATACCCACAGACCAGTGGTGGGCAACCTCCCAAGTGCCCCGACCACACCTTGCCGACTGTCCCAGTCCACCGGATTGGCGTGCAGTTCAGGTGGGGTCTCGGAAGCAAAGCGACGCGGAAGCGATACCGGGTGGTTGGGCGCCACGTTGGACCCGTACTCCGACTCGTAAGATGAAAGCTCGGTGACTTTGCCCGCTGCATCCGTCGTTGTGGGCATCGACAACGGGGCGACGTCCAACAACGCGACTGTTCTCGAGGACTCGGGCCGGTTCCTGGTCGATGAGATGGTCGAGTCCCCTAGCCGGGTCAAAGAGGGCACCGAGGCAGCCCTCGATGCGCTGGAGGAGTCGTTCGCTCGGATCCTCGCTCTGACCGGGATCGAGCGCGCTCGGGTGCGTGCCGTCGGACTCGACAGCCCAGGCCCGGCGAGTGCCGAAGGCGTGATCTTCCGGCGGGGTTCGACCAACTTCGGACATCCGAGCTGGAACGGGTTCGACCTCCGTGCTCATCTCGAGCGCAGGCTAGGTCTCCCGGTCGTCTACAACAACGACGGCAACGCGGCCGCCCTCTATGCCCACCGCCTGCATTTCGGTGTGCACGGCCGCTCGCGTTCGTCGGTCTCCGCCATCGTCGGTACGGGACTCGGCGGTGGGATCGTGCATCGGGGTCGGGTTGTCAAGGGGGCGACGGGCGCAGCAGGTGAACTTGGCCACGTGCACATTCCGATGGCTGGGCTCCTGGAGCCTGATCAGCCCATTCCAAGGTGCAACTGTGGGTTCTTAGGAGATGCCGAAAGCGTTGCCTCACTGACGGGCATCGAGCTCAACCTTCTGCCGTACTGGTTGTCGCGCTACCCGGACCACGAGCTTGGATCGCTACCCCTTTCCGAGGCAGCTCGATCCGTGCGGGCCTACGGAGAGGCCGGGGACCCAATGGCCACCCGGATATTCGAGCAACAGGCGGCGGCGTTGGGTCGGCTTTTCACCATTGCAGCGAACTTCTTGGACCCCGATGCTTATTTCATCGGTGGTGGCGTCGTGGAGGCCGCGGGCGCGTTCAAAACGTGGTTCTTGCAAAACGTCCGCGATAGCACGACCCTGCGCGAAGAGGAGGCAGCTGTTGCTGGTTTCGTGCTCGTGCCCGAGCTCGACATGGCCGGCGCACGCGGAGCCGCAATGGCCGCTCTCGACGCAGTCTTGGAAGCCTGAACGCCGACGGTTCCAGCCACTACGAAGGTATGTGCGCAGACCAAGTTCAGCCCTCAACCACTCCACGGACCGCTCTATATCGCTCATCGACCCACTGCCTCAATAACCCGACCGCACCCCCCTTCTGTGGCTGACCCGACCGCCGGGAGAAGGACGACAACTCACTCTGTTTGTCCCCACCCCTCGCGGGGTTAGAGATCGAGTTTGCTCTTGGCAATGCAGATCGCCAGATGCGCTTCTAAGACGGCGTCACGGGTAGCGGGTGACACGCCCGGGTCTGCCTCCACCGCCACCTTGGCACTATCACCTGCTTGCTCCAGTTCAATGACTGCTACGCGCTCGTCCCGCGATTGGGCCGCCTTCTCCCCCTTCTTGACGAATTCGTTGACCACCGCCGCAAGTACCGGCGACGCTCCGTCGTCTCCTCGTACAGCGTCGCGCGCACTATTGATCTTAATCTGAACTGCTTGAAGTCGCTCTGTCATTTTCGTCACAGAGGAAGGCTACGCCGCGCGTGCACAGCGTGCCCCGTCGCCGGCTTCGGGCAGGACCAATCAGCTGGGAGCGTATTGTTGCGAGGATGCAAGGCGGCCACCTGCTCCATGATTGAGTCCGCGTCCTGGTCCGCCATCAGACGGAGCAGCCCGAGGCGGGCGGCGAACGTCCTCGAAAAGCTCGATGCCGGATCGTCGCCGGCTCCAGACGCCCGCAACGCTCGCACGACGTGGCGCTCGACGCTGAACGGGGACGGGAGCCCCCACGTGACTGCGGTCGGTGCGCTCTGGCTCGACGGAAGCTTCTGGTTCCAGACCGGATCGGGCACTCGGAAGGGCCGCAACGTCGCCCGCGACCCGCGCTGCTCGATCGCAGTGTCGATCCTCGATGCTGACGTCGTCGCCGAAGGCGAAGCAGAGCGAGAGACCGACCCGGCCACACTGACGCGCCTTGCCAAGGCCTGGGCAGACCAGGGGTGGCCCGCCGAACTCGATGAAACCCAGACAGGTATCGGGAGGGATCGTCCGTAGGGCATTGGAGATCGTGGGGCTGAGTGCGTGGATCGTGGAATGGTCGCCGGACTGGGATGAATAGGCGCTCTGAACATGACTCCTGTCCTCGCTGTGGCAGTGCAGAGATTGCTACCCACTTCGAGAGGTCCAGCGCACCGGATACTCCTCAATGGCAGGGCCGATGCTGGGCCTGCCAGTTCAAGTGGTCGGAATCCTGACCGCTCGGCACCCATCTGCCGCAAGTGCACCCTGTCCGATGGCGTACGGGGTCACCCGAAAGACCCTGAGGGGCATCGCCTTCTGGTAGCAACGAGACTGGAGAGGTTGCCGAAGGGAGATTCAGCGTGGATCACGAGCAATGTACGGCATGTGGCTTCGATGGCTCCGAGTTTGAGCCGCTGCTGCTGTTGGACGCCATTCGAGATCTTGGGCCGCAATGGATTCAACTCCTGCTCGATGCTGGCGACGGACTTCGGCTGAGACCAGCGCCTGAAACATGGTCGGCGCTCGAATATGCGGCTCACAGTAGAGACGTCACGGCACTCCACGTCTTCGGCGTCGAGCAGGCGTTGACGATCGATGAGCCCACGTTCCCCGAGGTCGCCGGTGAGGAACTCGTACAGAGCGCTTCCGCGAGCTATGCCAGCCAAGACCCTGATGTCGTTGGGATGGAGCTCCAAAGTCAGGCTAGAAGGCTTGCCGACTTGGCTCAGGAGTCGGGGCCCACCTCATGGTCCCGAGGCATCACAATCGGCGACTCGCGGAGCGACGTCCGTAGGCTCCTCGAACATGCGCTCCACGACTCGCACCACCATCTGGTGGATGTGGAGAATGGCCTCGCCATTCTGAGGGCGAGACCCCACTGACGATAGTCGCCGACATACGAGGCACGGCCCTTGGCACTCGGGCGGACACGGTCGAATGGCCTAGCCGGAGTCCCGAACCGTCCCAACAACCCGGCGAACTGAACTGGGGCACTCAGATCCCGCTAAGCATACATTCCGAATCCAGATCTTTCTCCATGCTCACTATGCAGCGGCAACCCAGCTGACACCGATCATCTGGGGACCGCCGTGTACGCCGACAACGGCACCCAATGTGCCGATCCGAATATTCTCTCGGGGAAAGCGGGGAGCGATGAGGTCGAGGAATTCGTCGATGTCAGGTGCGCCACCGTGCATCACCGCAACGTCCTCGATCGGTCCGGCGGCGCCCAAGCGTTCGTACAGCATTTGCAGCGCCCTCTTGCGAGTCCGAGCCTTACCGGCTTCATGGACGACGCCACCGGTAAGGTCGATCACCGGCTTGATCGACAGCAGTGATCCCACCATTGCCGTGGCGCCCCCAATTCGCCCGCCCTTCTTCAGGTTCTCCAACGTGTTCAGAGCCGCAAGCACGTGCGTGCGTGGGATGAGGTCGCTGAGTCGTCGCAATACTGCGCCGATGTCGGCCCCGCCGGCGGCTGTCTTGGCTGCCTCAATCACAAGAGTGCCGAGCCCACTCGACACCGTCCGGCTGTCGATCACGTGGACGGCAATCCGCCCCTCGCACGCAGCGGCCGCGGCGCGCGCCGACTGAAATGTGGTTGACAAGTCGCTCGACATGTTGAGACACACCACTGCCTCAGCGCCAGCGTCGCTTGCATTGCCAAATGCCTGTTCAAACGCACCAGGCGACGGGCACGCCGTCTGGGGGAGGTCTTCGGTGTTTGCCATTCGTTGATAGAAGTCTTCGACGCGGAGGTCCAGGCGGTCGGTGAATTCTTCGCTCCCAAATCGGATTGTGAGGGGGACGATCTCGATATTGAACGAGGCGATGTCGTCCTGTTCCAAGTCGCAAGAGCTGTCGGTGACTACGAAAACACCAGGCATGAGCGGCTCCTCCTCAGGGTTTTCACCATTCTGGTGCCCCGAGTGAGGCATCCCGTCAACCCTCCCGGTGACGAAATATCCCTATAGCTCCCTGCAGGAGGGTCTCGGTTCCGGCTCTTCGGGGTTACCTCTCCGAACCGTAAGGGGGCAGGGGTCCCGGCCGGCGATCTTGGCCATTTCGAGGAAAGGACCTGGGATGCAACCTTTTCGTCACCCTTTGTACGATTGCGGTTCAGCTGACCGATTTACGGTGGTCCCACGCGACGCGGCTGGCGCCTCATCCCCCGACCCAAACCGGGGGCGGCGCCGGTCGTTTCGCCGGCTAGTCACGGTCGGGTGCGGCTATAGGACATAGATCAGAAGGGCGCCATGCACCCCACCGTGACTCCGAGTCACCTCCAGAAGATCAACTGGGCGGCCGTAGCGGCGAGGGCCAAGGCCGATCTCGGTGACGAGCCGGTCGAACGCTTCAGCGACCGCTTTCGGATGATCGTGATGGTCACCGCAGGCGCGCTCCACCCTGGCAACACCGAAGGCCTCCGATTCGGGGAGCCGCCGCCAGCCAGGTGACTCTCGTGAACGGGGACACTCAATCGGGCTGAATCTGCAACCGAAATTGACATCTTCACCGAATGGGCGCACGGTGTTCAATACCCCTTTGCAAACCCCCGAGAGGCGCATCTGCTAATCCAGCACAGGAGGAGAACAATGCCAAAGACACTCAAGATCATGGTGGCAACGGCAGCACTATGTACCGCAGGTATCGGGTTAGGTCTTAGCGGGATCGCGGGCGCCAGCGTCAATGCGCCGGGCACACCAGCTACGCCGAACTGCGTTGGTCAGACGACGGCATGGCTCGCCCAGGGCCACTTCGTGGCGCCGGGGCCTGGAATCGGCAACTTCGCCAAGGAGCTTGGGGCGACGCCAAAGGAGATCCATCAGTTCGTCGTGTCCTACTGCACTACTGGAATCGTGCCGTAGAAGGTACCTAGCACGCTCGTTTGAAGCCGAACACAGCCCCCTGTCCCACAACCTGGATCGGGGGCCGTGTTTTCTTCACGCCATCATGCTTGGTCGCTAGTCCAAAAAGGCAAGATACGAGTAGCAAAGCGACGAATCACGGGAATGTCCCAAATGTGCGCAGCCAAAGTGTCCCACCTTCCCGGCAATGTACGGGGGCAGGCTACGTCGGATAGCTGGCGGATCTTCGGGGGCACCTCAATCGGAGAAGATCAGCACGTACGGGTCGGGTCTCAGCCGTGCACGGCGAACAGATGCCAGGTCCCTGGTACGCCTTTCAGCTCGCGCTCTCCTCGTTCGGTGAACTCGACGTTGGATCCGACCACGAGGTCCTTGACCGTCGATGAGACCAGTACCTCGCCCGGACCGGCGAGAGCCGACACCCGGGCACCTATGTGGACGGCCATCCCGGCCACATCGGTGCCCCGTACTTCGATCTCCCCCGTGTGCAGCCCCACCCGAACGGCGACACCCAGGGAGCGCACTGCGTCCCGGATAGCACAGGCACACTGGATCGCGTGTCCGGGTCCATCGAAAGTGGCCAAGAAGCCATCTCCCGCGGTGTTGACCTCCCGGCCTCCGAAGCGTTCGAGCTGGCGGCGTACCACCTGGTCGTGGCTGTCGAGCAGGTCCCGCCAGCGCCGATCTCCAAGCTCAGCAGCATGCTCGGTCGATCCGACGATGTCGGTGAAGAGCACGGTGGCCAAGACCCGGTCCGTGTCCGCGGCGTGACGGGCGCCGGTCAAGAAAGCCTCGATCTCAGCCACGGCGGCGCCACTGTCACCGACGAAGATCAGGTTGTCCTCACCAGGGAGTTGAACCAGCTTGGCATCCGAGATGTGTTGAGCCAGATACTCGGCATGAGGTCGCCCGGCGAAGCGGTCACCGCTTCGATACATCACGAGGGCGGGCGCTTGGATGGCACCAAGCACTGGCCGCACGTCTGCGAAGACCGCCATCTCGGCCATCGCCCCCGCCGCGGCAGGGCCCGACACCGAGCGGTAGTAGCGCCGAAAGTGGGTCGCGAACTCGCTGTCCTGGTACGCATTGGGAGCTAGGTACATCACGGGGTCCGCCTCCGCAGGTCCGGCGCCGCCTTTTGCTCGGGCCACCGCTCGGTCGAGGATCTCGCTCGGCACGCCCCAGGGATAGTCAGGTGCTCGGGCCAGCCGGGCGTAGCACCCGTCGAGCACGAGCGAGGACGTGCGCTTAGGATGGGTTGCGGCGAAGAAGATCGCCAACAGCCCGCCGAGGTTGTTGGCGACGAGGGCTGCCCGTTCGGATCCCGCCGCATCGAGCACCGCCAGCATCTCCTTGGCGCGCTCTTCGAGCGTGGGTTGCTCGGACAGGCTCAAGGGGTCGGACAGACCCGATCCCCTAATGTCGAAGCGGATCAGCCGGCTGAAGGATGCCAACCGAAGGAAGCCACGAGCAAAGGCCGGCACATCCCATGCCGCTTCGATATGGCTTCCGAGCGAGTGCATGAACATGAGGTCCGCGGGCCCATCGCCAGCTATTTGATACGCGATGTGGGGGCCATCGGCCATCTTGGCGTAACGGGTCTCGGGTACGTCGGCCACTAAGACACAGTCTGTCCAGAATGCTCCTCTCGCTCCACTCGTACGCGATGGGTCGGCCTTGGCGGTTCCGAGCAGGACTCAGCGGGCCTAGCCCAAAATGTGCTGAGGTGCTCCCAGTCCCGGCGATGAACGGGGGCAGACTGTTCGTACTGCGGGGCGGGACGACGGAGCGCGAACAGCGGGCGATACGACGCGGGGCAGTGGCGTAGGAGGTCTGGGCCATTCCGCGCCAGGCCCAGGAAGGGACCATAGTCCCTATCGATGCTCGCGGTGTGTGGCTTACCCTGCCGCCGTGACGGAAGAGATGGAGCTGCACGGTGTCCTGCAACCCGACGGGAGCGACACGTGGCACCTGGTTAATGCACCTCTCGACCTGCGCGCCGTGTGCGGAAGTCAGATCCTTTACGGCGCCCGACTGCGCGCCTGGGACGAGACGCCACCCGCCGACCGCTGTCACCTGTGTCTGCGACACCTGGACGACAGTTAAGCGGCGCTCCTTTTGGCGGGGACGTTGAGGAGCTGTGCGGTCACATATCCGGCTTGGAAGGGGGCACCCCGAAGGAACTCTCGGTCACCCTTTTTGATAGCCGCAAGTCTGGCTGATTGCACCCATGCCGTACTGCTTAGCAAGCAAAATGGGTCGCGAGTTAAGTCGGTATCCGTAGGTGCGATCATTGACGTTCACAAAGACCGTACTTAAGCCCTTCGGACAGACGTGGAGCACCTTCAGTGAAGAGTGTTCGCAAGCTGAAATGGCCGCCGCGGTCACTTTTTGGTGCTTCGTAACCATGCTGACGCAGGTATCGTCTCGCCCGTCTTTGTTGTGCGTGCTTCGGCGGAAGCGGTCGAGATGGCCAACAAGGAAACGGAAACGGCTGCGCAAGCGACAAGGCTGAGACGAATGTGAACTTTCTCACCCTGCGAAGCATGACCCATGAATCTACCGCTGGCTCCAGCGAGGGGAAGGATGGATTTGTGGTCGTCGCCCCCTTAACTTCCCGCCGCGAACTGACCCCGTCCCGGTGAGGACGCAGGCGTATGGGGACACTCTTGTAGTCGTGTGCAGTCGGGATCCCTCATGACCAGCAACCCTCCCCAGGGCACCCCCTTCATCCATAGACTCGGCGTATGAGCACTTTCGTCTTCCGGCTCATGGCACCTCGCCCGACGTTCGCTCTGGACATGACTGATGAGGAGCGCGAGATCATGGGCCGCCATGCTGCCTACTGGCAGCCGCTCATCGACGCCGGTCGTATGGTGATCTTTGGCCCGGTGCTCGACAGCAGTGGGTCGTGGGGTCTCGGCGTGGTCGAAGCCGACGACGAGGAGGAACTCCGCGCCTTCGCTGCTAGCGATCCAGCGGTCACTTCCGGCACTGCAAACATCGAGGTCGGCAAGATGCTTGCCGGATTCGTTCGACCCCGATGACCACTCAGGAAGGCCTTCCACACCGCGGGACTATCCGAGTGCCTCGACCGCTCGCCAGAACGTAGAAGGGTCTCCACACCGGCGTTTATTGACTGTGTGCCTCACTAAGAGCATTCAGAATCGCAATCGCCCGCTCTGCATTTTCAATCGGTACCAGCAGATGATCGTGGTGATAGCCAGTCAGCATATTGCAGGGGATCCCGTCCGCGGCCAAGGCACTGGAGACCGCCGCAGTCAGGCCTACCGCATCGAGCGCCGACTCAACGTTCAACGTGAGCCACGCAGCGACGAATTCGGGTTCTCGACCCATCCGCATGGCATCGGCCGCGCTGATGACGACCGTGGTGCCTTCGGCCTCGGTGACCATTGCCGCCACGTCTACGTCGTCACCTAGTGCGACACCGCTGACCATGCACCAGCTCCCAAGCCGCTGACTCACAGTGAGTTCAGCCAATAGCTCGTCAAGGCCACGAATCGGCATTTGGCAAGCATGCCTCCTTCGACCCCAGCCGAAAAGATTATGCCTCCCACTCACCATGTACGGCGTATTGGGCTAGCTCGCCGCTAATCGTTCGGCCACGTTCTGATCTCGTGCTGGACTTCGTTGTGCTCGGTCCCAACCGAGGCCTCCCAACCGAGGCCTCCCAACGTTCCAGGGCCTGAAAGAGACCGAGGTAGTCACCCTCTAACGGGTGATCCCGACATAGATCGTGGATGTTGGAAAGCAGAGTCGCACGGAGGTGCGTGACTGAGCCCTGGCCGGAAGTCAGTGCTTTGGCTGCTTGGCGGATCAACTCTGTCGCCGCCTGAGGGGTACCCACAGATAGATCATGACACCCCCTCTCCTGGCACTCTCGGTATCCCCATGGCGCTGAACCGTCCCACCCTCCGGGCGTACAAGGACACTGGATCGCTCAGATTCCCGAGGTTCTTGAGTTCCAGCACCGCGAAACTATGGTGATGAGGCTCAGTATCGGTCTCCAAGTCGGCATACTTTTGGGACGGTCGAGGTTCACAATGTTTGTAGATCTACTGATTCTCCTCGGAGTGGCAATCGCTATCGGAATCCCGCTCTGGGCAATCATCGATGCCGCTCGCCGCCCCGCCAACTCATTTCAACAAATCGGGAGCGACAAGACCAGATGGATCGTGATCCTTGTAGTTCTCTCGGTTTTCCTCAACCTTGGTGGCGTCGTAGCAAGCATCGTTTATCTGGCGTCTGCGAGGCCCCGACTACAGAAGGCAGGCTCCACACCGCTCGACATCGGCGTTGAGCCGCCCGGCCTGCGCCAAGGCGAAGGCTCGAAGATGCTCGCTTCCGATGAAGACCGAGAACGAGCTACGAAGGAACTGCGTCATCACTTTGAGGCTGGACGACTGACCCTTGACGATCTCAATGGTCGATTGGACGCCACGCTCAGGGCCAGTACCGTTGGAGATTTGTTCGAGGTCACTCGGGACCTACCCCAAATCAGCTGATAGTCCGTGGTGCCCCACGGTGCCGAACTGTCCCACCCTCCCTCATTGGCGAACGGGGATACCCCGGAACCTGCTCGGTTATCGCACTTCCCAATCGGGGGCGATAATCCAAGGCCCTGAACGCTATGCGCCGCCCTCCGGTCACGTTGACTCGGCGGAAGTTCACAGATGTTTGGCTAGGAAGTCGCCCAGCGTAGTCACGTAGCGCTCCTGCTCTTCGACGAAGAACATGTGGCCTGAGTCCTCGAACACGACGAATTCCGTGCGGGGCAGCCGTTTGGCCATGTCCTCGCCGGCATCAACGCCGCAGGTGCGGTCGTGCCGGCCCGACAGCACGAGCACCGGTTGTGGCACTGTAGGCAGCCGGTCCTCGACCTCGATACCGCCGTAGTCGCCCGTCGCGAACTGGCGGAGCACGTCGGGCGCGTATCGTACCTGCGCGGTGCGCAGGGCGTAGTCGTCGATCCGAGGATCACCGGGGTCCCAGAAATGGAACGGCAATTGGTCGAGCCAGATCGTCTTGGTCTCATCCTCCGTTTGGGCCGTGGCCTCACGTGCCCAGGAGGACGCGACCTGCTCGCGCAACTCGACCGGCTCGAAGGCTGCCAGCTCGTCCTCCACGCGCGCCAGCCAGCGGGCCGACGCAACTCCGGCCGAGACGATCGTCGCTTTCGCAGCACCGGGGAAGTCGACGGCGTGTTGCAGAGCAAGGAACGCCCCGAATGAATGGCCGAGCACCGCGTACGACGACAGATCCAGCGACTCCGCCAGGGCACTGATATCGGCCGCCATCCTTTCGATCGTCCACGTGTGTGGCGCGGTTGACCGATCCGAGCGACCCTGGGACCGTTCGTCGATCAAGACCAACCTGTAGCGGCCGTCTGCGATCACGGGATCGAGGTAGTCACCGAACATGTGGTGGTCAAGACCCGGGCCGCCGTGCAGCACCAGGACCGGGAACCCCTGAGCGGCGCCGCGCTCCTCCACGAAGAGCTTCGTGTCGGCGACCTCGACCAAATGTCCCTCACCCATGATCGCCCCCTCAACTCAAGACGACGAGACATCTGAGTCTGCCTAAACGGAAGCTGCCACCCTACCGATGCCGTGCTCGTTCCTTGATTCGTGGATCAGTATCCAGTCGTCAGCTCGACCACGCCCCTAGGACGATCACTATCGATGCCACCATCGAGAACCACCCAGGTCCGCACGTTGACCCCTGGAGTTATCATCCTCTGCAAGCCAGAGTATCAGCCTCGTGGCGGTACCGGCCCAAGAGAAGGAGACCCGATGTTCACTATCGACGCGTTCGTCGAGGCGCTGACCCTCGAGCCCGTCGGTGAAGACCGCTATCGCGGCTCCAACCTGTCGTCGACCCACGGCGTGGTCTTCGGCGGCCAGCTGCTGGGCCAGTCGATCATGGCCGCGCTGGCCAGCCAGGAGGGCAAGTCGGTCAAGACGCTCCACACCGTGTTCGCCCGCGGCGCCCAGCCTGACGCTGACCTCGACATCACGGTCGAGCGCATGCACAGCGGGCGCTCGGTGGCGTCGAGCACGGTGACCATCAGCCAGGGCGACACGTTGTGCACCCGCTCACTGGTGTTGTTGAGCGCGGACGAGGACGATGTGATCCGCCACGGCGACACGCCCCGGGCGTCGTCGAAGCCCGAGGACGTGGCGGGACACGTTCGCGGCGAGGGCGTATGGCAGATGGGCATCGTGGGTGACGTCGACATCAGCGACCCGGACCTGGTGGGCCCGGCCGAGCTGGACGTGTGGGTCCGCTTCGAGGGCGCGCCGGACGACCCGGCCATCGACCAGGCCCTGGTGGCCTACTCCACCGACGGTTTCCTCATCGCCACCGCCATGCGCCCGCACAAGGGCGTGGGCCAGGCCCAGGCGCACAAGACGCTGTCAACCGGGGTGCTCAGCCACACGCTGACCTACCACGAGCGCTGCCCGGCCGCCGAGTGGCACCTGCTGCAGCAATCGAGCTCATACGCCGGACACGGCCGCAGCTACGGACACGGCGACATCTTCCGCGCCGACGGCCAGCTGGCCGCTTCTTTCGTGCAGGACGCCATGATCCGAGCGCGCTCGGGGGGCGCGGGCAAGCTGTGAGCGCTTGGGAGGGGCCCGCTCCGGACCGGGCCGCCTCGCCCAGGATGCATCTCGGCGCCATCTCCTTCCCGAGACCTTGGTCCCGAGATTGAAACGAGCTCCTCCGGGCCGTGTCGCATGGAGGCGTCGGTAGATCAACGTCGCTCGGGCTTACACGAGAAGTGGACGAGCGGCATGAACATGAGGCAATCGACCTCTGTCGGCCTTCCAAGAGTTTGGTCAGGACGTTCAGATGCAGTTCAGATGCAGCGCCGGATATTCGGCCGTGAACAGGCGGCCAACCAACCGCAGTGTCGACATCGCCCGATACCAGTTGCCCGTCGATTCGGCCGGAAGGTGCTAGCTTCAGCCGCCGTGGTGCGCCGTGGGGGTGGAGCATCGAGACCACGTCTGGCATCGGCAGCGGGTACGTCGATGCTGCTGGTGGCCGTGCTCGTCTGGTCCGGGTCGAGCGCCGCCGGCGCGGCGTCGAGCTCACCGGGGACAGCCGGCCCGGTCGCGCCGGTCAGCGCTCCGGGTGGATCCTTTCTCCGCGACGCCCATGGCCGCGTGGTCCTCATGCACGGGGTTGACCTCATGTACAAGCTCCCGCCCTACGAGATTGTCACCAGCGGCACGGGCGTCAACGTGCTCACGAACGCAGAGGCGGCCTCCATTGCCTCCGACGGGTTCGACGTCGTTCGTCTCGGCATCTTTTGGAAGGGACTCGAGCCTGGCACCGCACCCATGAACGATCCAGCCATCTGCACCCCTGGCAAGCCGAACGTGGCCGGCCCCGGTCAGTTCGACGTCAAGATATTCAACGCCTACATGACCAAGCTGGAGCAGACGATCTCGCTCCTGGCCCGACACGGCATCTACTCCCTCGTCGACATGCACCAAGACGCCATGAACGAGGTGTTCGCCGGGGAGGGGTTTCCGAACTGGGCAGTCTGTACCGACGGGATCACTCCGGTGGCCTACCGCAACGTGGCTGCATGGGGCGTGAATCAGATCGACGCCGGTATGGTCCAGGCCCAGGGACATTTCTGGGCGAACGACGTCGTGGGCAACCTGCAGGGCGCATACGATCAGATCTGGGCCAAGGTCGCGTCCCGGCTCGCCGGGAACCCTTGGGTGATCGGCTACGACCCGTTCAATGAGCCGTTTTCACCCAGCATCCTCCTGCACTCGGGTCAGAACGCCGCGTTCGACGCCGAGGTGCAGTGCTTCTACGCCGGTCGTGCCCATCCCGGCCAGACCCAGTCGGGCCAGCGGATCACCGACTGCCCGCCCGACGACCCCGAGACCGGGGTGATTCCGACCATCGAGCACGCCGATCACCGCCACGCCGTCTTCTACGAGCCCGACACCACCACCAGCGGCCCGGTCCCGAACCGTATCGGGCCAATGGATTTCCCCCGCCTCGTCTACAACTTCCACGACTACTGTCCCCTGCACGTGCCGAACGGGCCCGAGGCGCCCGACTACTCGCAGGTGTGCCCGCCGGCGGAGGAGCAGGTGTTCGCTGACAGTGCTCAGGACAGGGCGAACGATGCCTCACCGGCGCAGCCAGATGGGCCTGGCTGGTTCCTCACCGAGTTCGGGGCCACGACCGACGCCGCCGATCTTGGTCGGATGGTGGCGGACGCCGACGCCGACCTCGTGGGCTGGATGTACTGGCAGTGGCTCTACTACGAGGACCCCACGGGTTCGCACGACTCCGGCCTCTGGCCGGCGGGGCCTGCCACCTCGGCCCAACTCGACGTCCTCTCCGAGACCTACGCGCAGGCGATCGCCGGGACGCCCACCGCCATGTCTTTCGACCCGTCGACGGCGGTGTTCCATCTCAGCTATCGCGTCGACCACTCGGTCACGGCGCCGACGGTGATCTTCGTCCCAGTGTCGATGCACTACCCGAACGGCTACTGCACCAAGGTGATCGGCGGGAGGGTGACATCGGTGGCGGGGGCCACGCGGCTCGTGGTGTCCAACGACCCGTCGGCCTCTACCGTCGACGTGACGGTCACGTCGGGGGCCTGCGGAGGCTGATCGTCCCTTTCCCTGACGTTGTCCTTCCCAGACTGGAACGTGGCTTCTCGCCCAGTCAGGAACTCCGGGTGCGGGCCAACCCGACGAGGAAGTGGAGACCGCCAACGGAATGCGCGCTCTGGAACTCGACCGTGCTGCGCCGTCCACATTCGGCCTGCGCCGTCGTGGTATCGGCGTCAGACTTGGCCGAAGCGGGCGGTACAGCTGCGCGTCAGCTCGAAGAGGGCGACCTTGGCGACCACGATGCGACGGCCGGAGCCGACGACGGTGAGCTCGCTCCGGTAATGAGACCCAAGAGGACCGTCTGCGGGGCATTCGGGGGCCGACGGAATAATCCCGAATTAGGTCTCAAACTGGAGTTTTCGGGCGAGGACAGTCCCCTTGATGCGGCCGATAAGAACGAAATTCCGAATCCGCGGGATTGTCGTGCGACGGCATCGGCCATAGATCTCCCGCAGCGAGGCACCAGCCAGTCGCAAAGGGCGAACAGCGCTCTCCTGGCAGATCGAACATATGTTCGATTACCTTGGGATGGGTGGAACCTCGGCCAGCGAGGCGGGCGACGATCCTGCACGCCGACCTCGATGCGTTCTACGCGTCGGTTGAGCAGCTCTTGGATCCTTCACTGCGAAACCGGCCCATCGCCGTTGGCGGCGGTGTGGTGCTTGCGGCATCGTATGAAGCCAGGAACTACGGCGTCCGCGGCGGCATGCCGGGGTGGCGGGCCCGTCAGCTTTGCAGTGATCTGCTTTTCGTGGGTGGCCACTTCAACCGCTACCAACAGCTGGGCGACGATGTCGTGTCTGTCTTTCATGACTTCACCCCTCGAGTCGAGCGGGTGTCGATAGATGAGGCATTTCTTGATGTTGCCGGCGCCATCCATCTCTTCGGTGCACCGGCTGAGATCGCGGCTGCTATTCGCCGGCGCGTTCGCGAGGAGATCGGTCTTCCCTTGTCGGTTGGCGTGGCGCGCACGAAGCACCTTGCCAAGGTGGCGTCACAGGTGGCCAAGCCTGACGGCCTCGTAGCCGTGGATCCGGACCATGAGGGTGACTTTCTCGATGCCCTTCCCATCGGGCTGATATGGGGCGTTGGACCAGCGACAGAACGGCGCCTCCACGAGGCCGGTATCTCTACCATTGGGCAGCTGGCCAAAGCTGGCAGCCCGATCCTGCGCAGCCTGCTCGGCCAGGCAGCCGGCGCAAACCTCGCTGCCCTCTCGGCCAATATCGACGAACGGGCAGTGGACAGGCCGGCCCGGTCGAAGTCCATGGGTGCCCAGGCCGCCCTCGGACGGCGGGACGCGACTCCAGAGCTCATCCGAGAAACGCTCGGCTACCTGGCTGACCGAGTCGCCGGCCGCCTGCGAAAGGCAAACCTGGCCGGTCGGACGGTGACTGTGCGGGTCCGTTTTTCTCACCTGCGCTCTGTGACCCGGTCCGTCACGATGTCCGTTGCGATCTCGACCACCCTGACGCTGACTGAGGTGGCTGAAAGACTCGCTCACTCAGCGATCCTCGACAACGAACCAGAACGCGGAATCACGCTCGTCGCAGTTTCGGTCTCCAACTTGCGCCCAGACCATTCCTCGCAGCTTGAGCTACCTCTCGATTACCCCGACTTGCAGCGAAATGCGAGTCCCCCGTTTGGATCCGTCGTCGAAGCCTCCAGATGGGGACTGGACCGCTCCGTGGACGCAATCCGGGACAAGTTCGGCCGGAATGCGGTTGGCTACGCCACTATCGCCCTTTCCGATGCCGAACGCGTTCCCGAGGAGTTCCGCGAGCTGGCCGAACGTGATGAATGACGGGAGCCAACTTGAGCGGGTGGCTCGACGGCCACCCAGAGTGCCCCCGTGACGTAATCCCAGGTCAAGTACCTGTGTGCTTCCCGACGGTGCTCCGTTGTCTGTTCAGTTCGAGTGAATAGATGACCCCCACTTATAGGTGGGGGCTGAACCGGGGCGTCTGTCGCGGCCTGCTCGAGCGATCTGGGCGGCACAAGCATCGCTGCAATGGGGGTGATACCTGGACGGACTCGCAATACCTCAAGAACTCTCGACTTCTGGCCGATACTGGTGCGGGGCGGGGACGTGTTGTGCTCTCCGTATGGTGCTCAACTCGGGACCGCAGCGAGGTCATCGACCAGCAGGTCGAGGCGATGTGAATGGTCCAACGGTTGTGCAGATGGCTGGCTTCCGAAGACGCATTTGGGAGAAGGGGGTCCAACAAGTGCACTTCCGTCGTCGAGTACCGCGTCAACCTGCTGGCTGGGACGGTGTTTGCCAGATTGAAGGGGAATTCGCCGCGAGGTGCCGGGTCATCGACATCTCGATGCTCGGCGTCGGCCTCACGCTCGATCACCCCTCGCCGTACGCGCTCGTGGGCCGTCATATCTCTGTCGATGTTCCCGCGGTCGGTGACTCGGCGAGCATCCGACTTGAAGGCAAGATAACCAACGCCAGGCTCACTCTCACGACGAGCGTCCGGATTGGCATCGAGTTCGATGCTCCGTCCGCAGAACTCGTGAACAAGGTAAGTCGCCACGCGAAGGTGGGCGTCCGTCGTATGCGGGCTGGCTAGAAGAGCCCGATCTGCGCCATCAAAGGTCGAGTCACTGAGTGCCTTGTCACGCCCGGAGCGCGTCTGTCGATAGAAGCCGGCGTCCAAGGTCATCAAACCCTTGAGCTGAGGGGCCTCGCCCGACGGCACGATCGGACACCTGGATGGCTCCTGATTGCCATGTGAGCGACCATACAGGCGGTATGCAAGGAGTGCTCCTGAATGGGTCGATCGCTGGATTTCGGAACCTCTACCACGCGGACTTGCGGTTCGGCTCGACTGCCACGACTCCTTGAGATCCAATACCACATAACGTACTGAAGGTGACCGAACACTTCGGCTATGCGATCGACAAACGCTACCTGCCGGTGTTGTTGCCCTTTTTGCTGCGGCCTGCAAGGGACGGCGTCACTCTCATTGATACGGGCTTATTCCTCGCAACCTTCGGCCTCGTCAAGATCGAGTCGCAGCTCTCCAACGTTACCGGTGCTCACATCACTCGGAACTACCGCTGGTGGACGGCGGTTGGCGTTCGTATGTCGCGCGTTGACGACGGATTGACGTTTGGAACGAACCACGACGCAGGAGTGTGCATTCACTTCGCAGAGAGAGTGCCGTCGCCATTGCGAAGAAGTGGCCATTCGGCACTTACTGTGACCGTGGCCGACTTGGAGGGGTTGACGACCGCGTTGGGTGGGGACAAGGAAGAACGAGCCGTACCGTCCGGCTGACCGACAAAGAAAGGCGCGTGTCGCTTGCTGGGGGCATCATCCACCGACGCGGCCGTCGGCAAAGCGGACACCTGTCCCACACCAACGCCGCCGAACCAAATGAGGCGGGATTTACTGTCCGCTGACCGTGCCGCTGACCCGGCGAACCAGAGCACCCAGCTCTCCTATTCCACTGCGGCTCTCGGCTTCTTCCTTTTTCGTCGCTCTGCCCACAAGAGCCCTCGGACGGTCCAGCCGGTTGCCGCGGCGAGACATACGATCTGCAGAGCGAACAACGTCAACGCCGAGTCATAGAGCGCGTCACCGCCGGGTGCGGTGACAAGCCAGGCCGCTGAGACGGCAACACTCGAGAGTCCGATCGCGAAGGCGATTAGGAGAACCAACGAAACTGTCTGGAGCGACTTGTGGACCGCAAGAGGCACATCATCGTCGAGCGAGCCGGAGGCGGTAAGCATGAATCCGAGGAATACCAGAAGTAACCCAGCCAAAGTCGCAGAGGCCTCCAAGAGTGCAGTCATTACATCTTGGTGGTTCATGCCGCCACGTTTGCATAGAGGGCGGTCATCAGTCCATCAAGACGAGCGGCAGTTTGGCGCTGTGATCGAAGGTGGTGAGCCCCTGTTCAGCCCCGGAGCGCAAGCGACTCCCCGAATCGTCATGGTCGACCTGGAATACGAAACGTGGAGCGTAAGACAGGTGCTGACACGCGTTGTCTCCATCGATACGGAACTTATCTGAGCAGTCGAACCTCCGAGGTCGCTCCGCCTGGTTTCATGTTTGAGCGCTCGGCTGACCAGATTGTGAGCCGTCCCCCCGCCACCTAGGAACGACGTGAACGTGCAGCTCGAACGAAGACTGTTCGGGGTGTGGATCGGTGGCATTCTGTGGGCTGACCCACCAGCCCCAAGGGCCGTCCGCATGGCTTCAGAGAGCCGCTTGACGAGGAGCATTGCGCCATTGAGGACTTCATCAGGCTCTCACTGCGAAGAGCTTCCAGGAGCCAGGCACACCTTTGAGTTCGTGGTCCCCGCGCTCGTCAAAGTCGATACCAGATCCCGCTACCAGGTCAGTGACGGTGCGGGATACCAGAATCTCGCCGGGTTGTGCCGCGCTGCAGACCCGCTGCGCCGTGTGTACTGCGATGCCAGCGATGTCGTCATCTCGCTGCTCAATTTCTCCGACATGGATGCCACTGCGGATGGAGACACCGATCTGGGTGACCGCATCAGCGATGGCTTGAGCGCAGCGAATGGCCGCCGCAGGTCCGTCGAAGGTGGCAAGGACTCCGTCACCTGTCGTCTTCACGAGCCGTCCGCCAAATCGAGATATCTGTCTCTTCGTGAGCAGGTCGTGGCGGTCGAGCCGGTCACGCCAGGTCTGGTCACCGAGGCTTCGTACCGCATCAGTGGACTGGACGATGTCGGTGAACAGCACCGTGGCGAGGCGCCGGTTGCCGATAGGAGCGTGCCGGGTCCCCGTGAGGAACTCCTCTATCTCACCTACCGTGTCTGTGTCGTCGGTCCACGGAAGGTGATCGGCCGACACAATCTCGGTGAACGTGGCCTTGGGAATATTGGTGGCTAGGTAGCGGCCATGGTCAACCCTCACGAAGTTGTTGCCGCCGGAGTGGAGAACCAGGGTTTGAGCTTGGACCTGTGAGAGCAGGTCCCGAACATCAGAATTTCGCGCGAGCATGAACATCGCCCGGGCCGAGGCGGGACTGGCACCTCGATGTCCCGCATGTCGCCACCATGTCTGGAACGCAACGTCGCCTAGTCGGCTGGGGGCCATGAGCGGAAGGTCGTCGACTGCCTCCACCGAAGCGGTTGATGTCGGTCCGGGATCCACCAGGACATCCACGAAGCGGTCGTAGAGACGTACTGGTATGCCATGGGGGTAATCGTCAGATCGCATTATCCGTGCATATGTGTTGACCAATACGAGCGCTCTTATTGCTGCCGGTCTCGTTGCTGCCAAAAATATGGCAACTGGTCCCGAGTGCCCGGTTGCCAGCAAGGCAGCCTCATTCGACGCTGCCGCCTCCATCACAGCCAGCGTGTCGCGCGCGTACTGCTCGATGGTCGCACCGGAGGCGCCGAGGGGATCTGACAGTCCTATACCGCGAGGATCGAATCGGATGAGACGGGTAAACGAGCTCAGCGCCTCCACGTATGTCTGCCAACGTGGTTCGTCGTTGGCAGCCTCAATCGACATGTTGGTCCCGTTGCCGACCTCGACCAGGTCGATGGGACCCTCACCGAGTACGGTGAAGGCAAGGTGGGCACCGTCGTAGGTCCTGGCGTATCGCACCTCGGGAAGTGCCACGACCAGCAGTCTTGTCGAGATCGCTGAGGGACGCGGCGGAAGTTGCTGCAGCGAGGAGTCCGCCAATCTGGCCCCGGCGAACCCTGTACCTAGAGCCACCGAGGGTCCACGCTCGACGCTCGGACGTGCATCTTGCCTCGTGTTCGCGGACGCCAAACGTCCGAGACTGCCTGCGCCACCGCTCGGTCTCGGAGCGGTCAATCGACATCCCATGGTGCCGGAAATTGTCCCACCGACACGCGAGCTGGGACAGTCACCGGCCTCGCCTGACACGATGGGTCGATGACCGACGACGAGTTCCTCGAGACGGTCGTCACCGCATGCAAGCTGCTCCCCAATGCCGAGGCCGTCAACCTCGGCGGCTCACGAGCTCGTGGGGACTTTAGACCGGACAGTGACTGGGATTTCGCCGTCTATTACCGGGGTGAAGTTGATCCCCGACCCCTCGAAGAGCTGGGCTGGCCCGGTCAGGTGTTCCGCCCGTTCGAGTGGGGCCAGGTCATGTACGGAGGAGCCGTCTTCGATCTCGATGGACGGCACTTCGACATCCACTTTCGCAACCTCGATGTCGTTGAGCATTGGATACGTGAGGCTAACGACGGACGATTCGAGGTGCACATCCTGGGGTTCCACCTTGCCGGTGTTCCTACCTACATGCTGGTCGGCGAGTTGGCCACGAGTCAGACCTTGTGGGGTGATCTCCCAAGACCGCTGTATCCCGATGCCCTCCGAAGGACAGCTCCCCGCTTCTGGTTGGGACGGGCGAACCGAGAGCTTGATTACGCCAACCATTGGGCGGCCTCGTCCAACCCGATCAGCTGCGCAGGGGCTTTGGCGAAGGCTGCCCTTCAGGGCGCCCACGCTCGCCTGGCCTACCGAGGCACCTGGGCACTCAACGAGAAGCGGATGGTCCAATGGGCGGACCTCACCGGTCTCTACGGGCAATTCTCAAGCCTTGGTTCGTCAGAGGCAGACCTAAACCGCGCAATAGGCAACGTCCGAGCATCCATTACGGAGATCGAAACCGAGGTCTCGGATCAACCCTGAGCCGGCGCACGGGGTTCGTGCCCTCGGCATCAGTCGGTGCCTACTCCAAGTCCTCCTCGATCACGGCAATGGCCATTTCAAGAGCCTCGGCGATGTTGATCGCCGCTGACATGACGCGGGCTGTCCCGATGATCGGCGCCACCGCCACAAGGACGTTCTGGGCGTCCTCGATCGTGATCCCCGCTTCGGCTGCTGGGCCGATGTGGAGGAGGTAAGAGACGGGGCGGGCATCGACGGCCGCGAGAGCCGCGAGTCGGACTAACAAAAGGGCGTCTGGCGACAGCTCACACTCCGCAACCGACACCGCGGTCATGGCGGCAATCGTGTCGAGAACCGGGGTGTCTTGGGCTTCATCGGGCATTGTCGGACTCCTTGGCGTCTAGGCATTCGCGTCGGACGGGCACACCGGCTTCGGGGTCGCGGCCACCCTGTCAAGATCCAGCGCCCGAACACTAGGGCCAAAATGATCCCGGTGACTACAGGTCCGTTCCTGGGCGAACGGGCATCGGCGACCCACTGCCGGGCTCATCTCCGAGCGTGGGCAGCCCCACTCGGCCCGCCAAGATGGATTTCAGCAGATCAGCCGAGATCGTCAATCTAGGGTTGACGATCTCAGGGTCGTCAACGTAGGGTTGACGAATGACTCCAGGACCGACGCTGCAGGAACTGATTGACGGTGTCCGGACCGACACCCGGGGTGAGGACGCATTGGTGCAGCTGGCGCAGGCATCGAAGATCGTCGCCGACCTCGAAGAGACGAGCGATGCGCTGCTCGGCCATTTTGTCGATCAGTGCCGGCGTAGCGGACGCTCGTGGTCTGAGATCAGCGGTGCCCTCGGTGTCAGCAAGCAAGCGGCGCATAAGCGGTTCTCTCTGGATGCACCGAACTTCGAGCGATTCACTGATCGTGCTCGGAACGTCCTTGCTCAATCCGAAGCAGAGGCCCAGCGTCTGGGTCACGGCTTCGTGGGAACCGAACACCTTCTGCTCGCCCTGTTCGACTCTCCGGACGGCGTGGCGGCGCAGGTTCTTGGTGAATCTGGCATCACAAAATCGATGGTCGAAACGCAGATCGTGGCACTAATCAAGCCGGGGACGGACTCCGAGGAACGTAGGCGTCCCTTCACTCCTCGGGCGAAAGCGGTGGTTCGCAACGCTGTACACGAGGCTCTGCATCTCGGTCATAACTACGTAGGAACCGAGCACATTCTCATGGCCTTGTTCAGCGATGGGGACGCAGTCGCTGCCAAAGTCCTTGACGAGTTGGGCGCGAGCCACAATGACACGAGAGCCCGGATACTTCGAGCTCTCGGGACGGAAGCGCTATAGGCAGTTGCGGCAGTGACCGACGTACCCGGAGGAACGTCTCCTTGGTGAGGACGTCCTTCACCCGTCGCTCGATGTGTTCGACTGTTCCAGGGTCGTAGGCGCTGCGGGTAAGAGCGCTGTGCCACAGCGCCGAGTCGGCCTGACGGTCGCCCCATCGGTTCGGCCGATGCCGAGAGCGCCGACGAACTCAGGAGCGGTCTCCTAGAGGAGATGCTTCAAGATGACCATTACTCTTCAGTCTTTTCTTCGAGCCCGGGGCCCGCTGGGGGAGCGAGCGCAGACCGAGCTCGGTGAGGAAGACGAGGTCTCGCTTGGCAGCGGGCCGATGAGCCGACCGCCGGTTCCACGAGGTGGAACACGTTGAGATGGCGCAGCTCGTCGCGGATCGACTCACGCCCGGTCGAGACGAGGCGGCGCGTCTGCCTGAGGCCCTGGCTGCGCCCGGCCTGGCCGAGCTGGGGCGACGCGGATCACCCTGAGATGCGCTCGGTGGTATTCCTATAATCTTGACGATATTAATCGTGTTTGTCCCCGAGGCCAGGGGGCAAACGAAACTGAGGAGGTACGCCAGGTGTCTACGACCGACGAGCTTGTCGCCAACAACGCCGAGTATGCGGCAACCTTCGACAGGGGCACGCTGCCGCTGCCGCCGGCAAAACGGGTCGCCGTGTTGGCGTGCATGGACGCCCGTCTCGATCCAGCGAAGGTGTTGGGCCTCGCTGAAGGTGATGCCCATGTGATCAGAAACGCGGGAGGAGTCGCATCCGACGACGCCCTGCGGAGCCTCGTAATCTCGCAGCGACTACTCGGGACGGAAGAGATCATTTTGATCCATCACACCGACTGCGGCATGGAAACGTTCGAGGACGACGATGTCAAGAACCAGATTCTCGAAGACACGGGCCTTCGTCCGGCCTTTGCCCTCGAGGCGTTTCCCGAAGCGGAGGACGATGTAAGGCAGACCGCGGCTCGGATCAAGGCAAGCCCGTTCGTTCCGAAGAAGAACGTGCGCGGTTTCGTCTACGAGGTCGATTCGGGAAGGCTCCGAGAAGTCGCTCTGGACTGACGTTCGAGCGTGTCCCACCCTTCGCCCCGCAACAGCACGAGGGTGTTCAACAAGCCTTCGGACTCGACATCGATGCGCGTTCGGTTCGACCGGTTGGGTCTCATCAGTCCGGGGACTCGACGACGTTCCGAGTCCGCCGGGAGACCGTGAGACTACGGGCCGACGGCGGCGAAGTGGGGTCACTGGCCGAGACCTGATCGACCGAGTTCAGGACCGTGCCGTCCGCTGGGGGTACCGGCCCGTCGAGTAAGGGGTCCCCGGTCCGTACCATCCAGTCGTGCAATCGCCCTCGGAGATCCTCTGCGACTCCGGCCAGGGCCGGATCGTCTATGCGGTTGTGTCCCTCTGACGGATCCAGCGAAAGGTCGAAGAGCGCCTCCCACGGCGGGTCCACGTCGGCCCACCCCGCCGCCAGGAAGACGTCCTTGGTCAGGCTGTCGTCCAGATTGGCCAGGACCCTCCCGGGGTGCTGGTTGTCGTAGCGGCGCGTGTACTTGTACCTGGAGGTGCGGACGGCGCGTTGCGGCTCGTAGGCGGCGTGATAGGTCACCTCGGCGAAGATCTCGTCGTGGACCTCGGTGACTTCGCCGCGCACGAGCGGGAGCAGCGATCTGCCCTCGAGCCACGGCGGGCGCTCCAGTCCCACCACGTCACAGATCGTCGGGTACAGGTCGAGATGGGTCACCATCGCGTCATACACGCGGCCCCGCTCGAAACCCCCGGGGCCTCGCATCAGAAGTATGACCCCGATGCCTCGGTCGTACATGGTGCACTTGGCGTCCGGGAAGGCGAGACCGTGGTCGGTCGTCATAAGGACCAAGGTGTTGTCCGCCAGCCCGTTCTCCTCCAGGGCATTGAGAACAGTGCCGATCCCCTGGTCGAGGGCTCTGGCACTGGCCCGGAACGATGCCATGTCCCGGCGGGTCTGCGCGTTGTCCGGGACGTTCTCAGGGGGCCGAGAGTACAAGACGTCGCGGATGGAGGACGGCTCGAAGAATTCCCGGTGCGTCTCGAAGAAGCCGATTGAGAAGAAGAACGGAGCTGGCTCCTGTGCCCGCATGGCGATCAGCTTCATGGCGGCCGGAGCAACCTCGCTCACCCGGGTCGAATCGAGATCGACGACATGGTCGTACCCAAGGTCGCCCGGATCCGCCGAGACGTGCTGTTCGCCCACCAAGCCGGTCCAGTAACCGGCGCTACGCAACAGGTTGACGATGTGCCGCTCGGGGTGGTGGAGCCGGTAGCCACGGTGCGCCAGACCCAGCATCCCCGTCGCGTGGGTGCACTGGCCCGTCAGGAGTGCGGCCCGCGAGCCCGAGCAGACTGGGGCGGCACAGAAGGCCTGGCGAAAGAGCACGCCCTGGTCGGCCAGGTGCTGGATGTTTGGTGTCGGGACCGGATACCCGTAGGGCTGCACGTAGCGGCCGGTGTCGTGCGAGTGGAGATAGAGGACATTCGGTCTCATCCGCCACGATTGTAGCAATTCCCACTGTTCCGCCTGAAAAGGTAGGATTTAGAGATGGAACGGCACTTGCGTGTGGAAGGCATCTCCTATCTGGTCTGTGCCACGCAGCGCAGCGGGAGCACGCTCCTCTGCGAGTTCCTGAGGGCGACTGACGTCGCCGGGGTACCCGACGAGTACTTCGAGAGGCTGCGCGGAACCGGCCTGGCCCGCCAACCCCGCCAATACTTTGAGCATCCCTCCGTCCACGACATTGCATCGCGACTGACGCAAACAGTGGCGGGACGATCGGAGCACCCCGGGGAGTTCGCACCGTGGTTCCGCTACGTGCTCCAGCGAGCCACCACCCCCAACGGTGTCTTCGGCGCCAAGATGATGTGGAACTACCTCGACGAATTCAAGCTGAGGATGGCGGAGCTCCCGGGTCTCGGCGACCTCTCGTTCAACGAGCGGCTTGACGCAGTCTTTCCCCAACTCAAGATCATCTTCATCAGGCGGCGTGACAAGGTGGCCCAGGCCGTCTCCCTTTGGAAGGCCATTCAGACCCAGCAGTGGCGCACCGAATCCGAATCGGATTCCGAGACAGTCGATGGTGACGACACACCCGATGGCGAATACGACTACCGGGCGATCGAATACCTGCTCAATGAGTTGCACCGGTGGGACGCCAACTGGGAGGACTGGTTCCACGCTACGGGCCGGGAGCCGATACGGGTCTTCTACGACGAGTTCACCACCAGCCGAGCCGCCACGATCGGCCGCGTGCTCGACGCGCTCGGCGTCGACCCGCCCGAGCCAGAGGGCAAGAAGCCGATGAAGCGACAGGCCGACAACCTGTCCGAGGACTGGGTCACTCGCTTCCGGGTCGACAGCGAACGTCGCCAACGCATCTGATCCGGACTTCCCTCGACACCCGGATGAAACAGCTTTCCCTTCGCCGAGTTGCTGTCCGAAGCCTTCTTGAGCAGGTGTGTCAGTTGAATCGTTACACCCCAGCTCGATCGCGTGGTTACGCTTCAGATCGGCGATGCGTATGCGGTGCGCCTGGCCCACATGGCCGGGGACACAACGCAGAAGCGACTCACAACCACGACAGATTGGAATGATCATGACCTCGAAGTCTGATTTCACAGATGAGGAGTGGCGCCTCATCCTCGAAGCTCCTCCAAGTGCTGGAATGATCGTCGTCACCGCTCAACGAGGTGGCTCATTTCGAGAAACGATCGCCATGGCCAAGGCATATGCCGAAGCACGCCAGGAACATGGCAAGAGTCAACTTCTCGATGAGATCGTTGCGGCGAAACCAGAGCGTGATCACACGCACTATCACTCCTTCGAAGAACTCAAGGAGCAGGGACTGCAACACCTCCGTGAGTCGATAACGGTCCTCGAGAGGAAAGCGGCGCCAGAAGAGGTCGAGGAGTATCGTCGCTTCATCGTCACGCTGTCGAACAGGGTCGCAGCGGCCCACCGTGAGCACGATCACGATGTCAGCGAGTCCGAGCAGGGGGCGATCCAGGAGATCACAGATGCCCTGAAAGGGACCGCTGCATGAAACCATCGGCGAAGGGCCTCGCCGCCGCAAGCATCCCCGAACAACGCGGTGGGTCGGAGCCATGACGCGACAGCTCGCTGAGTTTGGTGGCTCGCTACCCCGCTACGGTGTCCCTATGAGCAGCACGCGCGTGCCCGGTGGCGTTGTGCACAAGCTTCCCGGAGACCTGCGCCGGGCGCTCGTTGCCAATCCCACTGCACTCGACGCCTGGAAGGACATTACGCCTCTAGCTCGCAACGAGTTCATCTGCTGGGTCGAGGATGCCAAGCAGGAGATGACCCGAGAGCGCCGTATCCGTCGGACCCAAGAGGAGCTAGAGGAAGGCCAGCGGCGACCCTGCTGCTGGCCCGGGTGCATGCACCGCGAGCGCATCGGCAGATAGCGATCGGCGCCTCACTCGCCTCGACACCCCGACGATGCGGGAACCGAACAACTCGCTCAGTATGGACCTCTGGCGCTGAGTAGTACCCGGGAGGGACCGACGAAAATGGGAGGCGGCCCGTTTGCCGCTGATCAGGCGAACGGCCGGGCGTGGGGGCCCTCGCGCACCACTCGACGGCTCGATTGGCTCACCGGCCTCTTGCGCGGTCTCGGCTGGAACTTGGTTTTCTTGGATTGGGCGTACCAACGGGGCGATGCTCGAGATCGACGCTCGGTTCCACGACACCGAAGCACGCGAGCGCCGGTTGTCATCGAGCGGCCGGTCCCGACGTCGGGACCGTCACGATGTCGCAGGGTTGGGGCCGTCCCGACGTGCCCTCGACCTGACGTACCGCTCGCCGCGAAATCACGGGCGGCGGTTGCCACCATCAACGAATTACGACCAGCTGCACGGTATCCTCGTTCGCGTGCCGTCCTCCGTGGGCGCCGTTCTTGACGCGCAGCAAGTCGAACTTGTTGGGACGAGCTGGCTCGTAGCGCAGCTCGTCGCTGACGGTCTTGAGGTGGCGCGCCCCGAGCGCGATCGAGGTATTGACCTGATCGCCTATCTCGACGACGGGCGGTTCCGTGCGGTGCCCATTCTTCTGAAGGCAGCTACCGGACGCCGCTTCGAGCTGATGCGAAAGTACGAGCGACTCGGACCGCGGCTGCTGTTGGCCTTCGCTTGGAACATCCGCAATCCCTCTAAGACATCCGGATACGCCTTGACGTATCGAGAAGCACTCAAGGTGGCGAAGGCCTTGGGCTGGACCAAGACGGCGTCTTGGGAGCGAGCCGGTTGCAGCTCGCAGCGGCCGTCTGCACGGGTCGTCGAGCTCCTTGAGCCCTACCGGATGGGTCCCGGCCATTGGGCGCAGAAAATTTCTGAGCTGAGTCAGCGCTAACTGCCCCAAACTCTCGCACCCAGAGCCGCGCCGAAGGGGTCGTCTCGATTCACTCAGCCCGCATCGTCTCGGGCCAGAAGCTGCTCTGGGCTCAGCCCCGTGAACGGACGGAAGTCTGGCCCCGAACGGAGATTGTGTCCGCCGTCCACCGCGATGGATTGGCCCGTGATTCGGCGTGAGTCGGCTCCGAGCAAGAAGGCAACGACCGACGCGATTTCGGTCGGATCCGACACGCCGCCAAGAGGCGTATTGCTCAAGTAGCTCTCGAAGACCGGGCTGTCCCGCGGGACGGCTTCCATTATTTCGGTCGCGACAAAGCCCGGCTGGACAGAATTGAACCTGAGGCCGGCCGGACCATACTCGTCTGCAGCGTTCCGCATCATGGCGTCGATGGCTGCCTTCGACACCGGGTAGGCACCGAAGACGGGGTGTGTCCTCGTTGAGGCAATCGACGAGATCGCAACGAAGCTTCCGCCGCCCGCGGCCACCATGGCAGGGACCGAATGTTTCACGCACAACATGGTCCCCACCACGTTCAGGTCCAAAACCCGTCTGTACTCGGCCGCGTCCTGGAGGTGGTAGGGCGCCAGCATGCCTCCACCTCCCGCGTTGGCGACCACGCCCCTGAGATTGCCCGCCCATTTCAGCGTCGCGCTCACCGCGTCGACGACCTGCATCTCGTCAGTGACGTCGGCGATCACACATTCCGCTGACAATCCCTCCTCGCGCAACACCGCCACGGTGTCCTCGAGTCTCGACCTGGTGCGCCCGCAGATCATTACCTTCGCGCCGAGCCGAGCCAGCTCGGCCGCGCACGCCCTCCCGATGCCGGTCCCGCCACCGGTCACGAAAACCCCGGCCCCCACGATGGGGTCGTTCGCATTCACGTTCATGAGCGCCGGCGGCCCAGATCTAACATTGTCCGTCCTCCCCTTGGTCTTGTTTATGGTGCGAAGGTGATATCCATGTGGGCGGATGCCAGCCCGTAGACGAAGGCGTTGGGCATCTCGACGGGCGCCGTACCAGGGGTAAAACCAAGCGAATGGACGCGGCGAACGAACTCTTGGAAGAAGATGAGGATCTCCAGGCGGGCCAGCGCCGTTCCCATACAGAAATGTGTACCGAAGCCGAACGCAATGTGATTATTGGGCCGACGGGTCACGTCGAAGCGCTCAGCATCGGTGAAATGAGCTTTGTCACGGTTGGCCGAGCCGTACATAAGCACAACTTGGTCACCCGCCGGAATGGTCACGCCGGCGATCTCGGTGGAGCGGGCCGCGACGCGGCACATGTTGTGAACAGGCGTGACGTAGCGGATGAACTCTTCGACGGCTATCTCGAGATCGGCTCCTGTCCGGAGTTTCTCCCATTGATCGGGGTGCTCGACGAGGTTGACGAGGGTCCGAGCAATGACCGTCCGTGTGGTTTCGGCACCTCCGTCGAGGAGAAGCAAGGAATCCGCAATGGCATGATCCTCGGTCATCGGGCACCCGTCGACTTCTGCGGTGGTGTAGACGGTGAGAATGTCGTCAGCCGGTTGCGTCCGCTTGACTTGGAACTGCTCGCTCGCCGCCACGGCGAAGTCCATCGCTGCCCGCATTCCGTCCTCATTGAGGTAGCGCGGTCCCCCACCCAAGGCGATCGTTCTCTCCGACCACGACTGCAGGTCGGTCCAGCGGTCCTCGCCGAACCCGAGCAACTTCCCGATCATCATCGCCGGGAGAGGAGCAGCGAGATCCATCACCACCTCGGACCCTCCACCCCTGGCCTCGACCGCATCGAGCAGTGCGGTGACCTTCATACGGATGTCGTCCTCCCACAGTCGCACTGCCCTCGGTGAAAACCGTCGCCCCACCAAGTTCCGACGCTTGTGGTGCATCGGGTCATCAAGACCGATGATGGAGTCGTCGGCGGGAATATTCGGTCGGTAGCCGCCCTTGGACTTGTCCGAGCTGACGAAGACGTCCTTGCGCTTCTCGACCTCGATGATGTCGTCGTACCGTGAGATGCCCCAAAGTTCGTTCGTGGCGTCCCAGTAAACCGGCGCCTGTTCCCTCAGCCAGGCGTAGGTGTCATAGGGCCCGTTGGCATAGAATTCGCCGTCGAGCAGGTCAATCTCCACGTCCAACCCCCAGGCACATCATGTACAGCGGCGGATAGTCAGGCGGCAGGCCTCCCCGCCGTGCGGCGACAAGGATGATGGTTTCTCCTGCCGGAGGCAACATCTTCGCAGCCGCAGACGTGGATTGTCACACTCTCGTGGCCGTCGGCTGGTCAGCCGAGGTGACCGATCGCCTGGCGGATGGTTTGAGGGCAATGATTCCTCTCACCCCGTCAGCCGGAAGAGGGCGTCCCATCAAGCTGACGAACCGTCACACCCAGTTCCTGAAGCAATTCGAGACTCACGTGGTTGCGTCCGGTTCGCCCGCGTGGGCAGTCGCAGAGTGCGACGACAGCCTCGACCATCTCCTCCATTGACTCAACTTGGTCGGCTTCGAGTGGCCCTCCGACCAAGACCTCGGCGCCCTCACTCATCACGGCGGCTCGAGGCTCGACCGTGTTGATACGAATCCCCGTTTCGGCTAGCTCAGCGGCCAACGCGTTCATGAGTCGGTTCAACGCTGCTTTGGATGCCCCGTAGACCCCCGTGGTCGTTCCCAGCAAGCCAAGCTTGAACGGCGACTCCCATCGGCGGGCGGTCGCACTCGAGACATTCACGATCCATCCTCCACCTCGATCAATCATTGATGGCAGGACGGCCTGACTCAGGTCCATCGGGGCATGGACATTTACCTCGAAGAGGAGCCGGCGACGCTTCAACGGAAAATCAATGAGGGGTTGGTAGATGGCGGCCGCGGCGTTGTTGACCAGGATGTCAATAGGGCCTCCAAACGCGGCGACGGCCTCCGGAACGATCCGACTGCGTTGGTCAGAGTCACTGAGATCGGCCACGATCGTGACGACACGTCCCCCAAAGCGACTCATTCTGACAGCCGTCTCATGGAGAGAGCCTTTCAGTGTCGCGTGCCGGTCGGCGGTCCGCGCCGTGATCGCGACGTCTGCCCCTTCTGCAGCAAGACGCAAGGCCGTGGCGGCGCCTATTCCACGGCTTGAACCTGTGACGATTGCCCTTCGGCCGCGGAACCGCGGCTCCGACCCGCTCGTCGTCTCCGTTCCGGCTACCTGTTCCACCTGCCTGTGCTCCTTCAATGGAGAAACTCCTCCGCCGTCGCCCAGATGTAATCGACGTCCTCATCGGACAGCCCGTGATTTGATGGCAACACGACTCCTTGCTCCATCACTCGATCGGCATTGGGCAGACCGCGGGAGGGAACACGGTGGGATATGTTCCGGAACGCAGGTTGACGAGTCACGTTTCCGGTCCAAATCATCCGGGTGTCGACGCCGCGCTTCTCCATGTGCTGCTGAAACTCGGAGCGTCGAACGCCGGATTCTGAGCGAATCAGGAGGGGGAACATGTGCCACGCGGTATCAAGCTCGGGCGTCGTTCGAGGGAGGTCGAACACGTCGGGACGCTTGCCGAAGTAGGCGCAGAGACGCGCGAAGTGTCTCTTCCGCGCTTTGAGATTGGCCTCGAGCTTCTGCAGTTGTACCAGGCCAAAGGCGGCGGACAACTCCGAGGGCTCGAAGTTCCAACCCATCTCGTCGAAGATGAAGAGGTTGTCGTATTCGATCTCGTCATCAATCGATGAGAAGAACCGTGCGCCAGAGCCTTTCATGCTTCCAAACAGCTGTACCTCCGACCGTCGCCCCCACCGGCGTAGGACCAGACAACGGTCCGCCAACTCATCGTCGGCGACACATACCATCCCCCCGGTACCGGCTGCGGTAATGATGTGGCTCAGCGCAAACGAAGTCACCGAGATGTCAGAGCGGGTTCCGGTGGCAACTCCCCGTAGCTTCGAACCGAGCGCATCACAGGAATCCTCTACCACCAGGAGGCGATGCGCGTCCGCGACGACGCGAACTGAGTCCCAGTCCGGAGCATTGCCGATCAAGTTCGGGGCCAAGATGGCTCGGGTCCGCGGCCCGATCATCTCCTCTATCGCAGCAACGTCAATGTTGAAGGTGTCGGGCTCGACATCGACGAAGACGGGCGTGAGACCGGCACGAACCAATGGCGCAATATCCGTCGAGAAGGTAACCGCCGACGTCACGACTTCGTCGCCCGGAGCCAGTCCGAGCAGTTCGACCGCTAAATAAAGGGCGGATGAGCCCGAATTGCACATGATGCCGCGCCGCTTCCCGAACAGCGCGGCGACCTGCTGCTCGAACTCTCGCACGTTGCGCCCGATGCGCAGAGCCTGTGGTCCTTCGGACAGGACCTGGCAGACAGCCTCGATCTCCCGTTCGTCGTGGACGCTTCCCGCGTAGGGGATTCGGCGAAGGGTGCTCATCGCTTCCTTCCTTCGGGTAGGACCTCGGGGCAAAAGCCGGAAGTCATGTAATAGAGGCCCGGCCACTTGAGCATCGGTTTCACGGTCAGATCCTCCCAGGGTTCGGCCCCATGGCGCATCGGCATCGAGCCGACCGTTGCGTGTTCTGGTCCACCGCAACCCGCATACCCACCCACCTTCTTGCCGTCGAAGATGGTGAGCGAGCAGATCCCCCAGGACGGGGGTCCGGCTACTGTGGGTCGACTCAGTGCGGCGTGAGCCCTCCGTCCACGATGATCACCTGGCCGGTCAGGTAGCTCCCGGCGTCGGAACACATGAGCAGGGCGGGTCCAACCATCTCGTCGGGATGGGCTGCTCGCTTCATGAAGCAAGCGTTGCTCATGGACTGGACCACCTCGGGCGGGTTGTTCCTGACCATGTCGGTGTCCACCGTGCCCGGCGCCAGGGCGTTGACGCGGATCCCCTTCGGAGCGAAGACGGAGGCCATCGATCGCGTCATCGCCATCAGCCCTGACTTCGCCGAGGCGTACATCGCCGACGTCGGCGAAAAGAGAAACGCGCCGGCAGAGACCACGTTGAGGATCGCCGCGTTGCCCGAGGCCTCGAGGTGCGGCAGTGCTTTCTCCACGAGGAACACAGGTCCGCGCAGATTGGTGCCCAGCGACTTTTCCCACGCCTCGACTGTGAGCTGTCCGAACGGGAGGGTCAGCGCGTTGGCAGCGTTGTTCACCACGATGTCGAGGCGGCCAAATTCCTCGACAGTGCGATCGACCAGGGCATCGATCGCCTCGATGTCCCCCATGTGCGTCGGGATGCCGATGGCACCGGCACCGCGCGCCCGCAGGTGTGATTCGACCTCGGCACACGCGTCAGCCTTCCTGCTCGCCACTGCCACGCTGGCCCCGACTGCCGAGAGGCCCTCGGCGATGGCCAAGCCGATCCCACGGGTCCCACCCGTCACGATTGCCACGCGACCAGTGAGGTCGTGTAGTCGGCTCAACTTCTCCTTGTCCATAACGTTCTTCTCACACGGGATCGGGTAAGCGTTGGGGAGGCACAGAGTGTTGTTGCGCCACCGCGGCGCCGAGGCGGGTAGTCATCCACCGAGAGTAACGTCATTTCGAGCCGGTGGGAGTCCCCGACTTGGGTGTCTTTTGCGCGCTTGGGGACCGCAGGCGGGGCCGCCGGAGGTTGCCCGCCATTTCCCACGGAACCCTGAGAATGTGCGATCGCGAGAACCTCGGGGGAGGACACATGGGGAAAAGACTTGCCGATCTGCGACGTACGGCCATGGCGATGGCGATGGCGATGGTCGTGCTGGCCGGGGTGCTTGTCGTCGCCTCGTCGACCAACGCAGTGGCAGCCACATCGACCAGTCGCGCACTGGCGCTGTCGAACAACGGCGAGTGGCCGGGCCTCGGCAAGATCTGCGAGTCGGGGCCGGGGGGCGCCTCGTCGGTGCGCGGCGTGGGGCCGAAGACGATCCACATCGCCGTGTTCAACGACGCCTCGAACACCATTGAGCCGGGACTCGAAATCGAATTCGTGCAACAGGCAAAGGCATTCGCGTCCTGGTGCAACGCATCGGGAGGGATCAATGGACGCCACATCGTCATCGACGACCGCGACGCGGCGCTGTTCAACGCGGCGCAGCAGACCGAGTTGGCCTGTCAGAGCGATTTCATGGCGGTCGCCGGAGGCATGGCGCTCGATCAGCCCGCGCTCCCCATTCGTGAACAGTGCGGGCTCGGGTCAGATCAGCGGGTATGTCGTCTCTGACGCATCGATCAATGCATCCCTTCAGGTCGACCCGAGCGGTACGAGCACCAAGGTCCAAGCAGCAGGATGGTTCGCGGCGATGACCAAGAAATACCCGCAGGCGGTCAAGAAAGCGGGCATGGGCGGCGCGAACACTCCCTCGGTCCTCGAGTCCGAGCGGAAATTCGAGTTTGGCGCCGAGGGCGAGGGCTGGAACGTGATCGACTTCCAGGAGCCTCCGGTTTCCGTGACCGACTGGGCGCCCTACGTCGAGGAGGCGCAGACCAAAGGGGTCCAAGCTCTGTGGCCCCCCGCAACCGCCAACATGACGCCGTACTTCCAGGCGATGGCCACTGCCGCCTACAAACCGGCCTTCTTAGAGCTCGGGACGCAGTTCTACAACGCCACGACCACGGCTGGCGTGGCGGCAAGCCCGGGGCTCCCCCCGTCTACGTCGAGACGGGATGGTGGCCGCTCGAGATGGCATCGCAGAACCCCTCGACGGAACAACTCGTCAACGTCATGCACACCTACGGCAAGGGTGACCCGGTCAACTTCTTCGACGAGGAGGGGGCGGAATCATGGCTCCTATGGGCCAAGTCGGCCTCGGCCTGTGGCGTCAATTTGACGGTGTCGTGCGTGCTGGACCACGCAGCCGCAGAGAAGAACTGGAGTGCGGGGGGAATCGAAACCCCGGTCGCCCAACTGACCATGTCCAACCAGAATCCCCAACCCTCGCCCTGCTTCGTGCTCCTCAAGGCAGAGCCGAACAAGTTCGTCTACGACAAAGCAGCCACCCAGCCCACCGAGTCGATTTGGAACTGCAACCCCAAGAACATCGTCCAACTGACGGCCCAGCAGCAGGCTGCGCTCACTGCGGGCTAGAGCAACGGCGGCTCCGGCGCGGGAGGACGCGGGCGGTCAGACGACGGCGCCCGCGATCTTCGCTTCCAAGATCTCGTCCTCGGCCATTCCGAGCTCGGCAAGGACCTCGTCCGTGTGCGCCCCGAAATCTGGGGCCTGGCCCAAGAGCGGCGGTGTCCGGTCGAACTGAGCCGGCGCGGAGACCAGGGGCAGCACGAGATCGCCGTCGTACCGCACCGGTTGGGCGTAGCCGTTGGCGATCGCCTGGGGATCAGTGGGCAACTCGAGCACGTTCTGCAACACGTCCCACTGGCCGGGCTGGGAACCAAGCGCCACTCGGGCCTCCTCGAGTGTGAGCGACGCGAAGGCCCCCTCCAGCTCGTCGACCGCCTCGCTAATGTGCGAGGCCAACGCCTCCGGCGTACTGAACCGGTCATCGGCCCGCAGATCCTCGCGTCCCAGCGCAACCAGGACACCGTCCCAGTACAGATCTCGCTGCAGCATGCAGAGCGCCAACCAACGACCATCAGCCGTCTTGTAGTTGTTGACCAAGGGATTGAAGAGCTGTATTCCCGCGTTGGCGCTCGGCGGTCCGCTACCGGTTGCCGCGGCCGCCATCATCGCCGCCGCACCGACGATCGACATTTGGAGCGACCACATCGCAGTGCCGAGCAGCGCGACGTCAACGATGGCACCTTCACCCGTGCGCGCGCGCCGTAAGAGAGCCGCGGCAATCCCCCCGGCCAGGGCCATACCGCTCAACGAGTCACCGAACGCTCCCCCCGGTTGGCCAACTGGCCGTTCGACACCCGGCGGCGTCACGGTCGCCGCGACGCCGCCGCGAGCCCAGAAGCTGATGGAGTCGTACCCGCCCTTGTCTGCCTCATCACCGAGTGGGCCCTGGCCGGTCCCGCAGCCGTACACGATAGAGGGGTTGACCGCTCGGATGTCATCGATGTCAAGACCAAGTTTGCGTCTGGTCGGCTGCAGGTAACTCGTGAGGAACACGTCCGCCCCAGCAGTGAGCTTCAAGACGATTTCACGTGCCTGCGGATGCGTCAGGTCCAAAGCAACGCTCCGCTTGCCTCGGTTCCATATCTCCCATGGGAAGGACGGTCCGCCACCGCCGCCGATGCCACCGCTGATCAAACCGCGCATCGGATCGCCCGTCGGCGGCTCCACCTTGATGACGTCGGCACCCCAGTCGGCCAGGACGGCACCCGCCGACGGGACGAACGCCCACGCCGAGACCTCGACGACTCTTACTCCTTCCAGCACTCGCTCCATCGACAATTCCCTCACGTCCTTTGGTTCGGATGACTCACCGTGTGAGCAGCATGCCACCGGCGATCGCCCACCTCAGAGACCGTGCCTTCGACCGACCGCTTTTGCCCCGATTCGGAGCCAGCCTCCGCAAAACATTTCGCCTCGGCCGAGAAAGCGCTTCCGGGCCGCAACTAGGTGACGGTCCGGCCATGACTCAACACGCTCCGCGACGCCTCACGCGGCATGCGCTCGCCGACCCGGGAGTCATTGGGTGCCACCCACTTCGTCTGAGATCCTGATTGAATAACCCGGTTGCAATGCTCGGGAGCGTTCGGGGGAGGTCACGATGGTGCTGCGGAGCCGAATCTTAGGTTTCCGAGGGATGGCGGTGCCGATAGTAGTGGCGACCGTCATGTTCACCGGGACCTGCGTCGCACTGTCGTCGACGACGGCCGCCGCGGCGACCTCGGCCAGTCACACGCTGGCGCTGTCAACCAACGGTGAGTGGCCGGGAGTCGGCAAGATCTGCGAACCGGGACCCGGGGGGGCCTCATCGGTGCGCGGGGTCGGAGCCAAGACAATCAACATTGCCGAGTTCAACGACGCCGCCAACACGATCATTCCGGGTCTCGAAGCAGAATTCGTCCAGCAGGCGAAGGCCTTTGCGGCGTGGTGCAACGCGTCGGGCGGCATCAATGGGCGTCACATCGTGATTGACGACCGCGACGCCGCACTGTTCAACGCTGCGCAGGTGACCGAGGCGTCCTGCCAGAGCGACTTCATGGCGGTCGGTGGCGGCATGGCGATCGACCAGCCCTCTGTTCCTATTCGTGAGCAGTGCGGGCTCGGACAGATCAGCGGGTACGTGGTTTCGAACGCCTCATACAGCGCCACCGATCAAGTCGACCCGACGGGTCTCAGTGTCAGCTCCGTGAGTTCGGGATGGTTCGGGGCCCTCGCCAAGAAGTATCCGCAGGCGGTCAAGAAGTCCGGCATGGGTGGTACAAATACAGCCTCGACTCTCCAGCCCGAGCGCAAGTATGAGTACGGCGCTCAGGCCCAGGGCTGGAACGTCATCGACTTCCAAGAACCCGGGGAATCGGTGGTCGACTGGGCGCCGTACATCGAGGAAGCTCAGACCAAGGGGGTCCAGGCCCTGTGGCCTGCTTCCGACGCCAACATGACCCCGTACTTCCAGGCGATGACCACGGCGGGTTACAAGCCGGCCTTCATTGCCCTCGGAGTCCAGTTCTACAACTCCACGACCTCCGCTGGTGTCGCTGCCAACCCCAGCCTGCCGCCGGTCTACGTCGAGACGCAGTGGTGGCCGCTCGAGATGGCTTCCCAGAACCCCTCTACGGAGCAGCTCGTCAACGTCATGCACACCTATGCGAAGGGCGACACCATCGACTTCGACGACGAGGAAGGAGCCGAATCGTGGCTCTTGTGGGCGAAGTCAGCCTCGGCCTGTGGCACCGATCTCACGGTCACGTGCGTGTTGAATCACGCCGCAGCCGAGAAGAACTGGAGTGCCGGAGGCATTCAGGCACCGGTGGCACAGCTGTCCCTGTCCGACGAGAATCCTCAGCCTTCGCCGTGCTTCGCCCTGCTCGAGACCGAGCCCAACAAGTTTGTCTACGACAAGGCGGTCACTCAGCCGACCCAGTCCATTTGGAATTGCAGTCCCAAGAACGTCGTCCACTTGACGTCGCAGCAGGAGACGACCATCGCAGGGGAATAACGCTGAGGTGATCAGCCCACCCGGATCACGAGCTTGCCCATGACGGTGCCTTCGGCGACGGCTTTCAGGGAGGCCGGAAGGTCCTCGAACGGCACCGACTCCACGACCGGGTTCAGTTCGCCTCTGGCCGCGAGGTCGAGGAGGGATTCGTGAGCTCGCGCTTGCTGTTCAGGCGTACCCGAGCTCGCAATCACCCCCTTCACTGAGCGGCTGCTCATGGTGAGCTCGCCACCGTTGAAACGGATCCATTTGCCGCTGGCGAAGCCGACAACGAGGAACCGGCCGAAGTCGGCCAGCGCGGCGGAGCGCGTCGGAGGCAACATCGCCTCCAACCGGGTCGAACACGACGTCGGCTCCGCGTCCGTTGGTCGCAGCGATGATCGCGTCCTGGACCGGGCTCCTCGTACGGTCGATCACGGTGTCCGCCCCGATGCGTTGACAGAATTCGGCCTTGTCCGGACCAGCGGCGACGGCGAGGACGGTCGCACCGAGCGCCCGCCCAAGCTGGATGGCCGCGGTGCCGGACCCACCGGCTCCGCCCAGCACGACGAGGCTCTCACCCGGCTGGAGCTCGCCGCGCTCGACGAGCGCCGTCCACGCTGTCGAGTAACCGATGCGGAAGGCGGCCGCGACCGTGGCAGCCATCTCATCGGGGACGCGAAAGGCCGTGCTCGGAGAGAGGATGGACTCCTCGGCAAATCCACCTCGACCATCGAAAAAATTGGTGACCCCCATGACACGGGAACCGACCGGAACTTCAACGCCATCCCCGACGGCGTCGACGACGCCGCACACCTCCTGTCCGCAGACGAAGGGCAGGGGGGGTGTGAGGGGATAGGTGCCGCGGCACATGAACACGTCGGGCATGCCGACCGCAGCCGCCTGGACACGGACGCGTAATTCACCTGCTCGAGGCGTTGGCGGATCCATTTCGACCCGGCGAAGTACCCGGCGCGGTTCCCCGTGCTCGTGTACCTGCCAGGCGCGCATTACGGGCGGCCTCCTGGGACTTGCGACGTCGTCGGATCGACCCCCTCGGCGAAAGGCTCCTTGCTGGGCCTGGTCATGGCGGGAAGCATAGAGTCGGCAACGAAAAAACGGCCGTGTGCCACCAGGAGAAGGGCAAGTATGACTCGAAACCCCCACGGCGGTGAACCCTTCACCAATTCCGACTCGACGATCGAAGCTGCGCTCGAGGACTGCAGCATCCCGGCCCTCCTGTGCTCGCTGGTGCACATGACCGGCGATCCGGCTTGGATCCGCGGTGTCATCCGACCCCGCGTGGCCATATCGTTGGACATCCAGAGTGGTATACCGGTCGAGGAACGGGCCGAGGTCCGCCGCCTGGCGCTGCCCTCGATCGCGGCCTACCGGGACGGCGGCTGTGTCCCCCATGAGTTGTCCCGAGATCTGCTGCTCGAGATGATGTCGTTCCTCGGCTGCATGCAATTAGGCGACGGTCGGCTGGCCGGGATGATGTTCGACGACCTGCAGTTCGAGGGTGGCGACACGGGCGCCATCGTCTGGGGTGACGCGATCCCTGAAGAAATCAGGACGGGCTCACCAGTCCTGGTCATCGGCTGCGGCATGGCCGGGATCCTCGCCGGTATCCGCCTCAAGCAGGCCGGACTGCCTTTCATGATCGTGGACAAGAATCCCGGTCCCGGCGGTACGTGGTGGGAGAACCGATATCCCGGCGCCCGCGTCGACATTGGGAGTCACCAGTACTGCTTCTCCTTCGAGCCCTCCGACCACTGGAGCGAGTTCTACTGTCAGCAGCCGGAGCTGCGGGAGTATTTCTCCGTCATCGTCGACAAATACGGGCTTCGACCGCACTGCCGCTTCAACACCACCGTCAGCAAGCTGCGCTGGGATGACGTGCGATCTGAGTGGAGCATCCACCTGGGCGGGGCGGACGGCCCGGACGAGATCGTCCGATCCCGCTTCGTCATCAGCGCAGTCGGTTCCTTGAACCTCCCGAAGCTTCCGGACATCCCCGGCACGGACACCTTCGCCGGACCCTGGTTTCACTCGGCTCGGTGGCCCGACGACCTCGAGTTGACGGGGAGCCGTTTGGCGCTGGTCGGCGCTGGCGCGAGCGGGTTCCAGATCGGACCCGCCGTCGCCGACCAGGTGGACCAGCTGACGATCTTCCAGCGCACCGCGCAGTGGATCATCCCGAATCCTCTCTACCACGCACCGGTGCCACAAGGAGACAGGTGGGCCTTGCGCCACTTGCCGTTCTATGGGCGGTGGTACCGGTTCATCATGACGTTCGGAGGCGTCGCGGCGGGCATCGACCCCTACCGAATCGACCCGGTCCACGCGGATCCGGCTGGTCGATCAGTCAACGTCCTGAATGCCAAGCGGGCTGATGCTCTGCTGGCGTGGATGACCTCACTGATCGCAGACCGGCCGGATCTGGCGCCCAAGATCGTTCCCGACTACCCGGCATTGGGCAAGCGTGTCTTGCAGGACAACGGCTCGTGGCTGCGGTGTCTGCAACGGCCGAACGTCGAGCTGATTCGCACTGCCATCGAGCGGATCGTGCCCGACGGTGTCGTGACGGTGGACGGCACCCACCACCCCAGCGACGTCATCTGTTACGCGACCGGGTTCCGCCACAACGAATTTCTCGGCTCGCTGGATCTCATCGGCCGCGACGGTATCTCGCTGCGCGAGCAATGGGGCGATGAACCGACCGCGTACCTCGGTATCACCATCCCGAACTTCCCCAATCTGTTCTGCCTCTACGGACCGGGTACGAACCTGGCGGCTGGAGCCAGCCTCTTCTACCATTCCGAGTTCCAGGTGCACTACGCCATGGAGGCCATCCGTGAGACGTTGACCTCGGGTGCACGGCGCTGTGAGGTGACACCAGAGGCCCACGCGGCGTACGCGGCACGGTACCGAGCCGAGATCGACCAGTTGGTGTGGTCACACCCCTCGATCGAACACAGCCACTACAAGAATCCTGCCGGCAAGGTTTTCACGCTGTCGCCCTGGCCCTTGGACCTCTACTGGGAGTGGACGCGCCACGTCGATCGCAGCCACTACCACGTTGTCTGAGGGTGGCCGTGGCCTCAACGCCACCGCTGCCCCGCGAGAGCCAATGTGGCACCCCCATCGACCGTGATCTCGCTGCCCGTGACGTAGGCAGAGGCACTCGACGCCAGAAATGCGACAACACGAGCGACCTCGTCCACCTCCCCGACCCGACCCAGGGGCAAGTGTCCAAACGATGCGCTTGCCGGCATCTGGCCGCCGCCCCACGCCATGGGCGAGTCGATGATGCCGGGAAGCACGACGTTCACCCTGATGCCGCTCGGTCCGAGCTCGGTGGCCGCCGTCTTCGTGAGGCCACGGATCGCCCATTTCGAAGCTCCGTAGGAGCCGTGGAGAGATAGCCCGCGGGTTGCGGCGATCGACGCGATGTTGATGATGGATCCACCACCCGACGCACGCATCGGGACGATGACCGCCTTGATACCGAGGAACGTCCCGCGAAGATTGACGCCGATCAACCTGTCGAAGTCCTCGACCGTCTCCTCTTCGATTGGTCGCGTCCAGTGGACCGCGGCATTGTTGACGAGCACATCAAGCTGCCCATGCGCATCCATGACCTTCATCACGAGGTCCCGCCAATCCGAGTCACTCGACACGTCAGCGTGGCGGTAGGTCGCTCCGATCTCTGCTGCGATGCTCCGGCCACTCTCGTCTGCGACGTCAGCAATGACGACCTTCGCCCCCTCCTCGGCGAACAGACGGGCCTCCGCGGCACCCTGGCCCTGGGCGCCACCGGTGACGATGACGACCTTCCCCACAAGATCCTCGAAGTGGAACATGTTGCCGCTCGCACCGCCAGCATCTGCACTCATCCGGCTGTCCACTTTGTGCTGTACCTGTGGCTCATGGGTCCGCAAGGGGATACGGCTGGTCGGGAAGGCCCGGCATCGGATTGGTCCACCACAACGTCTCCTCCAGTCTCGACGTGATCCTCCATCCGTCGTCCGTTCGCGCCAGGCGGTCGTGGTAGCAACCGCCCACGGTGAAGAGCCAGGGCTCGCCGTGGATCATCAGCCCATTCGGATTGAGAAAGCCGGAACGAGATCGACCTCCCCCACCCGTCGGGTCGAGGTCGACCGCTCGATTGAGAACCAGATGTTGGGTCCAGGTGAAGATGGGCAGCACTTCCGCCAACCAGCCCTTTACTTCGGGATATGTCCCCTGGATGCCGCCGGCAGATCGGTAGTCCAGCTCGGCGTCGGGGGTGAACACCCCGTCGAGCATGTCCCACTCGCGCGTGTCGATGGCCGACGCGTACCGCGTGAGGAGGTCGTCGATCTCCAGACGATCGCTCAGGTACCGGACCGGATGCTCCATCTCGTTCTTACTTGAGCGGCTCACGAGGGCCGCCCGCTCCGCGCGCCGCGCCCGCTCAACTCAGCCCAGGTCTCGATCAACTCATCTGCCATGACGACCCTCGACACGAGGGAGAGGCTGTGCTCAATCACTTGACGGCCGTATTCGACGGGGACCCCCGCGACCGCATCCGCCACAAGAACGACCCGATAGGAACGGTTCACCGCGTCGAAGACGAGGTTGGGGATGGCCAGATTCAGTGATACGCCCAGCACGACCAGGCACTCGATGCCTTGATTTCTGAGAAGAGCATCGAGCGGCGATCCGGTCATGGGGCTCAGACCGTGAAACCGTGGCAAGACGAGATCCGAATCGGCCGGGCCGAGTTGTGAGACGGGGGCGACCGACGCCGACCCTGGGCCGTTCTCGAGCCCAAGCCGCCGAACGCTTTCGAAGAGCCGTGCGTTGTCGTTCGTCCCGAACCCGCCGGGCAAGTTCTCTGCCGTGCAATGAATGACGGGTATGCCCGTCTGGCGAGCCATCCCCAGCACGGAGGCCGCTCGCTCGATCACGCCGGTTGTCCGAACGGCATCCGCCAGGGCGGGCAAGGCCGCCGCCGCACCAACCACGCCGTTCTGAAGCTCCTGCACCAGCACGGCGGAGGTCTCGGGTGTGATGAGACGAGAGAGGGGGGCTTGAGGGCTCATGTGGGACCGGGCGTTGTCGACGCCACCTGGCGATGACTGTGCGACGGAGATCTGTGCATGACGGTGGCCCGCCGCTACCGGGCGCACACAAGGCGATCGATGATGGATGCCAGCTCTTGAGAATGCGAGTCGAAAGCCCGGTGACCGGCTTCCAGATCAATCACGGTGGCGCCGCCCATGTTCGCGATCATCGTATCGGCGAGCTCAGGTGGTATGACCTTGTCTTTCAGGCAGCGGACGAAGTACCGGGGTACCTCCGACGGAAACCCGGACCAGCTGAACCCGCTCAGCAGAGGACCGGGGGCTTCCAACCCCATGCGAGGGCCGTTCTCGACGATCTGCAGCGAGGTCGCGATTGGTGCCTCTCCGTCTCTCAGTCCCCCGAGCGTGCGCCCACGTGCGCCGTCGAGCACCGCCTGGCGATGATCGATGGCCAGATCGCGCAGATCCTCTCGGAGGTAATCCACTGGCCGCATGCCCTCTGCCGGCACCGTCGCCGCAATGAAGATCAAGCATTGCAACGTGACGCTCGGGCTCTCACGGAGACGTGCGGCGACCCCTGGAATGACGTAACCACCCGAGGAATGACCGACCAGCGCGACGTCCTTCAGGCCCGCCTCGGCAATGTCGTCGGACACCGAGAGGACCCAATCCTCGAGGGTGACCTCGGCAAGGTCTGCCGGCTTGTAACGCCGGCCGGGCAGGTCAACCGCCAACGAGGGTCCAGACAGATGAGGACGAACTGCGTCCCACATGGTGGAGGTGAACGTGCCACCGTGCACGAGCACCGCAGCAGTGGGGACGTCCGTCATGGTGCGCTCAGGATGTCGTCACGGGTCACGTAGCGCGGCGGTTCGCTGCCAACGGACTCCCAGACCGGATCCCCACATTCGAGACCCTCGGCGCGCAGCTGGCGAACGAGGATCTTGGCGGTCGCCGTCGTCGGGAGGACCTCGCTCACCCGGAGGTACCGTGGTACCCACTTCGGTCCGAGGTCCGCCTGTGCCACAAGGAAGCGGCCGAAGGCCGCTGGATCGAACGGGACACCGGGTGTCAGCTGAAGCGCTGCCATCACCTGGTCACCGACCACGGGATCGGGGATTGCGTACACCGCAGCCATCACCACGTCCGGATGGCGTTCTAGGATCCGAACCACCGGAGCAGCCGCAAAATTCTCACCGTCGACCCTGAGCCAGTCGTCGGCCCGGCCGGCGAACCATAGATAGCCGTCGGCATCCTTGTAGGCGAGATCTCCCGTCCAGTACCAACCGTTGCGTGTCTTGTCCTGGTCCGCCTCTTCGTTCTCCCAGTACCCCTCGAAGGAGGGAGAGCCGTTCGTGGCCACGAGTTCGCCGATTGCCGCGTCGGCGTTGGCGAGACGACCCCGCTCGTCGAATTCTGCGATGGCGCACTCTTGGCCATCGTCTGTGACGACGCGGATATCGGGAGGAGCCGGGCCGAGGGCCCCCTCAGGGGTATCGGGGGTCCTCGACACGGCCACGCCCCCTTCGGTGGAGCCGTAGTTGTCCGAGACGTCACACTCGAACCTTCGGGCGAACCGCTCGACATCTCCCGGCGCCGCCTCGTTGCCGAAGACGAAGCACAAGGGGTTGTCAGCGTCATCAGGCTGCTCCGGCGTCGCCAGTACGTACGACAGGGGCCGCCCGACATAGTTGCAATAGGTCACGCCGTGGCGACGGACGTCAGGAAGGAACCCCGAGGCAGAGAACCGTCCACCGGTCGGCAAGGCCATCGTCGAACCCCCAACGACCGCGGGGGCCCATCCGGCCATCAGCGCGTTCGAGTGGAACAGCGGCATGGAGAGGTAACAACACATGTCTGGTCCCAGTCCATAACGCTCGGAGAGCACGGCACCGATGGACGCCATGCGGCCCTGGGTGCACCGACATGCCTTTGGCCTTCCCGTTGTCCCTGAGGTAAAGATGAGATAGCCAAGGGTATCTGCGCCCGATTCTACGAGGTCATCCTGCGCAGCAGACCCCGGCCAGTCACGGACCTGGTCGGAGTCCACCACCATGACGCGTGGGTTGGTGGTCGAGGCGATTCCGATACCCGGGCCGAGGTCCAAACCGACGACGAGGCTCAGATATCTTTCGTCGGTCACGAGCAGTTGGCACCGGGTGTGGGTGAGCTCGGCAGCCAACGCCTTGCCGCGATGCGTGGGGTTCGCGCCCACGAACACGGATCCGGACAGCGCGCATGCGCCCAGCCACCACACATGTTCGGGGACGTTGTCGAGGAGGACGGCGACATGGGGCGGACCCGGTCGGCGCAGCGTGCCCCATAGGGCGGCTCGACGCAGTGCTTCGTGCACGACGTCGTCCCACGACCACTCGAGGTCGGCGAACCGCAGGCCCGGATTGGCGTCGCCTGCCCGCGCCAACAAGGCATCGGCCATTGACCTCATGTCGTCTCCTTGTCGCACCTTCGTTTCAGCTCAGGCAGCACCCGACGATCCGTGCCGCCCTGGGTATGCCGCGGTGCGGCCGCTGTCATGACACACATCTACAATATGCGGCACACGGGGCGCCGGGTCGTGCCGCACTTGCGTTACGACGCTGGCCTCCCAAGCCGTTCCCCGAGTTCGGCCAGAGCTTGCCTGAACGCCGGACGATCCATGGACCACCGCTGGGGCTCCAGCTCGCCAGCGACAGCTTCCTCGTGGTTCAAGATGGCTGCCGTGGCATCGAGTGTGCGCTTCACTCTCGCGGTCAACTCGGAGTCGTGCCGGCCGGCACGCCTGGCGAGGCGCTCAGCCTCGGCACGAAGCTCGCCCGTTTCGACGCACCGCCAGACCAGGCCTCGTCGAACTGCCTCCTCGCCGTCGAGGACCTCGCCGAACAGGCTGAGAGCGGCTGCTCCCTGCCTGCCGATCAGCTGGCGGAGGTGCCAGAGCTGCCCGCCACCGGGGTGGATACCCACATCGAGGAAGCGGACGTCGAAGCGCGAACGGGTCGTGCAGATGGCGAGGTCACAGGCGAGAGCCAGGTTGAGACCGGCCCCGATCGCCGCGCCGTCCAGCGCCGCAACGGTCGGCATCGGTGCCTCGGCCAAGGCATTGAACGCTCCGTACATGTCCTCGAGCGGGACCTTGGGGGTGAGGAGATCGTCAACGGACCCGCCGGCACAGAAGACCGGTGGGGTGTTGGTCAAGATGAGGGCCCGACGGCCCGTTCGGACGGCGTCATCGACGGCTCGGGTGATGGCGCACACCATGGCCCAAGACAGGGCGTTGCGGTGGTCCGGATCGTCGAGGACGACGGTCACGATGTCGCCGCTCGCATCGGTGCGTACGAGCGAGTCGCGATCACTCACCGGTGCATCGGCAATCTTCCAGCGGACACTGTGGGTCGTCGCACGGCGCCTCCATCCGGCGGCCCGCCGGCGCTCAGAGCGGTCCGGGGTCGAACGGCGGGCGACCCATCTGTTCACGTACCGTGACCACCGGTGGATTGGTCAGGCTCCTCCGTTGCCAGTTTGCCCCGTCGACCACGAGCACGTGGCCTGAGATGAAGCGGGCGTACGGAGAAGCCAGGAACGTCGCGGCCCACCCCAGCTCGCGCAGGCGCCCAACTCGGAGCGCCGGCTGGCAGATGTCCTTGTCGGAGGTCCGGTCCAGGTTGCCCTTGATGTCCGCGGTCATGTCCTCGTGGGGGAAGAGGCCGGGGACCAGCCCGTTGACCTGAATGCCATAAGGTCCCCACTCCACGGCCAGCGTCTCTACCATCGACTTGACGCCAGCCTTGGCGGCAGCGGAGTGGGCAAAGCCCGGGCCGCCCGTCCAGGCATAGGACGCCCCGATGTCGACGATGGAGCCTGACGTGTTCGCGGCAATGTGGCGCCGCGCGAATTCCCGGGAACAGAAGAACGTCCCGTTCAGCGTGATGTCGACCACGGTGCGCCATGCGTTGGGCGACATGTCCTCGGCGGGGACGGGAAAGTTCGCGGCGGCGTTGTTCACGAGTACCGCGGGTAACCCGAAGACCGCTTCGGCGCCGTCGAAGGCGGCGGCGACCTGGTCGGGCTCGCGAATGTCGCAGCGCACGGTTGCGACCTGCCCGCCGACCTCGGTGACCGCCTCTGCACCGGCATCAAGGTGCTCCTGCTTGCGGCTCGCGATGACGACGGAAGCTCCGAGCCGGGCGAACTCGACGGCGATGGCCTTTCCCAGACCCGTCCCCGCGCCCGTGATGAGCACGGGCACCGCTTCGAAGGTCCCGGCGGGGAGGGCGCTCGCCCCTATCGGTGGTGGTTCGGGAAGTCCGGACATGATCAGCTCCCTCGGTAGACCGGGGCTCGACCCTCGGTTCGTGCCGCTCGCAGCTCGGCCATGTCGGCGGAGTGGGCGATGAAGGTCTGCGCGATCATCTCCTCGTCCATCGACGTGACGACCTCGGGCACCGCCAGATGCGCCAGGATCCGTCGGGCGGCCCGCACCGTTACGGCCGGAGCCTCTGCGATCTTCTCTGCGACGGCCCGCACCTCCTCGTCGAGCCTCTCAAGCGGTACCACCCGAGAGACGATGCCATGGGCGAGCGCCTCGTCGGCGGGCATGACCCTGCCGGTCAGGACGAGGTCAGCCGCGACCCCGTGGCCGCACATCTGAAAGATCCGCGCCACGCCGCCGGTGTCGGGGACCACGCCGTGTCCGACTTCGGGCAGCATGAAACGCGCCCCTTCGGCAGCCACCCGGATGTCGCACAAGAGCGCCCGCTGGAAGGAGGCGCCGATCGCCCAGCCCTGGAGGGCGACGATGATGGGGGCATCGAGCTCGAAGATGGCCCGAATGCCCCGATGCCCCCTGCGCATGAGCTCGTGGTGGGTGAGGCCGCTGTCCGCGCCACCCAACGCGCCGACGTCCCTCCCAGACGAGAACGACTTCCCCTTCCCCCGCCAGACGATGGCCCGCACGTCCGGTCGGTCGCGCAACTCGGCCAACACGTCGAACAATTGAGCATCCATGTCGTCGTCGAACGCATTGTGTTTGTCCTGATTGTCATTGGTGATGGTCGCCACTGCGCCATCGACTTCGAGCTGCACCGAACCTGCCACGGTGTGCCTCGCTTCCTTTCTGACCCACTGCTGCCCGTGTCCCGGCGGACTCCGAAGACCCAGTTTGCGCACGCGACGAGCGGAGTTGTTGTCCCTCTCGTGGGCCTCCGCCAACGAGAGGGCTTGCCGCAGAACAGATATGATATCCAATCGTGATCCAGCTGGCCGCTGAGCCCTCGGACCGGCGCCCGGCCGGGCCTCTCGTCGGAATCCGGGTGTTAGCGCTCGAACAGATGCAGGCGCTGCCGTTCGCGACGCAACTCCTGGGCCGGCTCGGAGCCGACGTCGTCAAGGTCGAATCGCCGGGCGGGGAACTCGGCCGCGCCTCGCAGCCGTCCATCAGCGATCCCGATGGTCGGATCCTCGGTGCCACCTTTTTGCGTAACAACCTGGGAAAACGGAGTATCTGCATCGACCTCAAGACCGAGCGCGGGCGCCAACTGGTGCTCGACATGGCCCCTCGCTTCGACGTGGTGGCGGAGAACTTCCGCGCCGGGACGATGGCACGGCTCGGCCTCTCCTTCGAGGACATCGAGGCCGTGCATCCCACCTGCGTCTACGCGTCCGTTTCCGGGTTCGGCAGCGTGACCACCTCGCCGTATCGTGACCGCCCGGCGTTCGCCGCCATCGTCGAGGCGATGTCGGGCATCTACGAGATGAAACGGGTGGGCGACGAACCACCCTTGGCGTCACCGGTCGGGGCGCTCGGGGACATCAGCGCTTCCCTTTTCGCGGTGATCGGCATCCTCGCCGCGCTGCGAGAGCGCGACCGCTCCGGCCGCGCCCAACACGTGGACGTGGCGATGTTCGATTCCGTGATCGCCATGACGGACATCGTCGCCAACTTCTGGTCGATGGGCCTGAAGAACGGTGACACGGGTCCCGTGATCAATCACGGGTTCCGCGCCGGAGACGGCTGGTTCGTCATCCAGGTCGGTCGCGAGCACCACTTCGAGCGCCTGGCCGAGATCGTCGGCCGACCCGAGTGGTCGTCCGACCCGCGCTTGGCCGACCGACAGGGCTGGATGGACCATCTCGAGACTGAGCTCCGACCGGCAATTGAGCAGTGGGCCAACGACAAGACCCGAGACGAGGCCTGTGCGGCACTGGGCGCCGCCGGCATCGCCGCCGGTCCATGCCTGCTCGATGAGGAGCTTGTGACGGACCCTCATGTCGTCGCGCACCACATGCTCATCGGCATCGAGCGACCGGACGGCTCAGAGCCACCTGTCTTGGTTCCGGGCAACCCGATTCGCATCCATACCGCCCCGGTGACCGAGGACGTACGCGTCCCATGGATGGGCGAGCAGACGAACGAGATCCTCGAGGCCGAGCTGCATCTTCCCGCCGACGAGGTAGCCGCCCTGCGGGCCGACGGCATCGTGGCATGAACCGTCCGACGAACGGGTCGCCGAGTCCCTCGACGATTCCCCAGGCGCTCGACCAGGCCGCCGAGCTGTTCGGCCGTGAGGAGGCCGTCGTCGACGGTGCGACCCGCTGGACGTTCGTCCAGCTCCGGGACGAGGCTCGATCCATCGCACGGGCCCTCGTGCGGTCGGGCGTCGGGCCAGGCGATCGGGTCGCGCTCTGGTCTCCGAACAGCGCCCGCTGGATCGCAGCGAGCTTCGGCGTGTACCTGGCCGGCGCCGTCCTCGTCCCCGTGAACACCCGGTTCAAAGGTGCCGAGGCAGCCCACGTCCTCCGCCGCTCGGGAGCCTCCGTGCTCCTGGGCTCCACGAACATGCTCGGGACGGACCTCTTTGAGCTCCTCGACGGTGTCGGTGACCTCCCTGCCTTGCGCGAGAGGGTGGTGACGGAAGGTCCGAATCGCTCGGATTCCACACCTTGGGCCGACTTCGTGCGGCGGGGTGACCCCGACCCCGATGGCCCATGGCCGATCGTTCGTCCCGAGGATCTGGCCGACATCATCTTTACGTCCGGCACCACCGGGGCCCCGAAGGGCGCCATGCTGGCTCACGGTCCGAGCGTGCGCACCTACACCGCGTGGGTCGACGCGGTGGGTCTGTGCCGCGGGGACCGCTACCTGTGCGTCTATCCGTTCTTCCACACCGCCGGCTTGAAGTCGGCCGTGCTGGCCTGCGTTCTGCGCGGCGCGACCATCCTGCCGCACGCGGTTTTCGAGGCCGGAGCCGTCATGCGTCGCGTCGCTGAGGAGCACATCAGCGTGCTGCCCGGCCCACCGACGGTGTTCCAATCCATTCTGGAGCACCCCGAGCGCGACACCGTCGACCTCTCGACGCTCCGGCTCTCCGTCACGGGCGCCGCCACGGTCCCGGTGGAGGTGATCCGCCGCATGCGTGACGACTTGCACATCGCCACCGTCGTCACCGGTTACGGGCTCACCGAGACCACCGGCACCGTCAGCATGTGTCGTCACGACGATCCGCCCGAGATCATCGCGACCACCGTGGGCAAGCCCCTCGAAGGTGTCTCGGTCAAGATCGTGGACGACGCCGGTCAAGAGCTCGGCGCCGGCGAAGCTGGCGAGATCCTCGTCCGGGGGTTCAACGTCATGAGCGGCTACTTCGACGACGAGGAGGCGTCGGCCACGGCCATCGATACGGAGGGGTGGCTGCGTACCGGTGACATCGGTTTCGTGGGGACCGACGGGAACCTGCGCATCACCGACCGCAAGAAAGACATGTTCATCGTCGGAGGCTTCAACGCCTTCCCTGCCGAGATCGAGGGGATTCTCCTCACCCATCCGGGCGTCAGCCAAGTCGCCGTCGTCGGTGTTCCCGACGAGCGGCTCGGCGAAGTCGGAAAGGCCTATGTGATCCCCCGCGCCGGCGCGCCGATCGACGAGGCGTCCATCATCGCCTGGTGCCGGGACCACATGGCCAATTTCAAGGTCCCGCGCACCGTGGTTTTGGTCGACGAGCTCCCCCTGACCGCGAGCGGCAAGGTCCAGCGCTTCCGCCTCCGCCCCACTGTCCAGGCGTGACAACCTGACGGCGGTGAGCCATCCCTTCCGCGAGGTTGCCATCGTCGGCGTCCACAACACCGCGCAAGCGCGTCGGCTGCCCGGCCACGACTCTTCGTCCATCGCGCTCGAGGCGGCATTGGGCGCCCTCGCCGATGCCGGCATTCCCGTGGCCGAAGTCGACGGCGTAGTCGGTGCGGCAAGCGCCGACGCCGTCCTCGAGCTCGGCCTCGGACCCTGCATCCGCCGTCCCAGTGGCCTGGGGATCCCGACGATCGCCGACGCCGCCCTACTGGTCGCCTCGGGGCAGTGCAGCGTGGTCGTGGTTCTGGCCGGCGGCGCCGGGCTGCTGAGCGACACGGTGGCGGCGCCCTGGACGACGCCACCGAACGAGCTGGTCGCCGGGTTCGGGCTCTTCACCGCGGCGGAGTTCGCCTTGATGGCCCGCCGCCACATGCTCACCTACGGAACCACCGAGCACCAGCTCGCCAGCGCCGCCGCGGTGATCCGGACCAACGGTCACCACAATCCCGAAGCCGTCTACCACGGGCGGGGCCCGTTCACGGCGGACGACGTGCTGGCGTCACCCCTCATCGCCGAGCCTTTTCACCTGCTCGACTGCGCCACCACCTCGGAGGGCGGGTGCGCCCTCGTCCTCTCGGGGGCGGATCGGGCACTGGACCATGGCAACGCTGTTTGGATCTTGGGTTGCGGCAGCGACAGCTACGGCCCGGCGTACACCGTCGCACCGGTATGGGACTACACGCCTCGGCCCGGGACCGAACCGGTGGGGCGGGTGGGAGCCCACGCCGCGGCCGCCTCCTTCGCGATGGCAGGGCTCGGACCCGACGACGTCGACGTGGCGGAGCTCTACGATCCCTTCTCCTTCGAGATCATTCGACAGCTCGAGGCCTACGGGTTCTGCGGCCCCGGTGAAGGGGGGCCAATGGTCGAGTCGGGCGCCATCGGACCCGGAGGGAGCCTCCCGGTCACCACCGACGGCGGCACCATGTCCTACAGCCACCCCGGGGTCGCTGCCCAGCAGTTCCAACGGGTGGTACGGGGTGTCCGTCAGCTCCGCGGCGACTGCCCGACGGCGCAGGTGCCAGGCGCGGAGGTGGCTCTGTGCTCCAACGGAGGTTCTGGTGCCCTCTTCACCGACGTCATGCTCCTGGGGAGCAGCCGTCCGTGAGCGACACACCCGCGTCGACCCTCGCCCCCCAGCCGACGGGCATTCCTGTTCCCGTGCCTTCCGCTCGTTCGCAGCCCTTCTGGGACGCGTGCCGGGAGGGCCGGCTGATGCTGCCCCTGTGCTCGAGCTGCGGCACGCGTGCCCTCCGCGCGTTCGCCGCCTGCGCCCATTGCCACGAGACGACGCTGGCATGGGAACCGAGCGACGGAAGGGGATCGCTCTACAGCTGGACCGTGGTGTGGCGTCCACCGCATCCCACGCTGGTCGTGCCCTACGCCCCCGCGGTCATCACCCTCGACGAGGGCTGGTGGTTCCTGAGCGCCGTCGTCGGTTGCCGCGCGGGAGACCTCCGGGAGGGGATGGCCCTCGAGGTCGAGTTCCACGCCGCGTCCGAGTCGGTCGTCCTCCCCTATTTCCGCCCGTCCACCGGCTGAGGGCGGTCTCCCGTGTGGCGTCTCGACACCTCTGGCCGGACTCGAACGCTCAGGGGGCGCTGTTGGAGGGCCACTCCGGCCGGAAATACCCCCCAAAGCGGAGGTCACCGTCTCTCAGCTCACGAATGGTGAGGAAATCGCCCTTGTACCCTTTGTGGTCTCCGGGGCCGAACTGAATGTAGGTCGAGGGACCGCCGTTGGTGGCCGGCATCCAACGAATCCGCTCGATCCCGTCTTTGACCCACCGCGGTTCGGGGATGTCGGCGTTGGCGATACCGTGAATCGCCACCCGAGCCGTGTCGTAGGCCAGGGCGACCACGACGTTGCGCGCCTCACGACCGAACCGCTTGGTAAAGCGTTGGACCATGGCGTTGTAATTGGGATTGGCCCCGTCCTCACCGAGCTGGTCGATGCCATGCCAACCCTCGATTCCCGAGGCCCACTCGTTCTTGTTGGAATAGAACATGAAGGCGGTTCCCATGATGCGCGGCGGGTCCCACCCGAGCGACTGCAGGGCCGCGCCGAAGTGGAAACACGCATACCCGTAGCCGCCGTAGTACAGGCCCTCGGTTCCCGCCTCCCGCATGGCCGCCAAATGGCTCTGGAGATCGCGTGGGTTCGGTTCGAGCTTGACCTCGCGCGTGATCGTCATGCCCAACCTGATCGCTTCGTCACGGAAGAAGTCGGCGTAGTCGCGCCCTGAGGAACCGGCCTCCCAGAACAGGCCGACCTTCCGGATGCCCTGTTGGTAGAGCCAATTGGCGCAGATCACTCCCTCAGTCGGGATGTCGCCGTTGGCCACGGTGAAGCAGTAGTCGGAGGCAAATCGACGGGCGCCCGTCCAGCCCAAGCAGGAGACACCGAGCTCGTTGGCGGTGTCCTGCAGGACGAGCGAATTGTCGGAGATCATCGGGCCGAGGACGACGACGCAGCCCTGGTCGACCAGCCAACGGTAGCCGTCGATGACCTTCTTGTAATTCTCGCGAGGCAGCCCTCGGGCGTCGGCGATCACCAACTGGACCGGTGAGCGGGCCCACACACCCTCGTTCAGCGCGTCCTCGATGGCGAGGATCGTCGGATCGATCCAGTCGGCCAGGAGTTGATTGATGTCCATGTCGATCAGCACGCCGACCTTCACCGGCTCAAAAGCGTCACCCTGCGTGCTGACCCCGCGGGTCGGGGGATAGATCGTAATGTTCTGCACCGCTTGGTCGCTGGCCGCTCCGGTGCCCTCGTACCAGACGGTGCCCTCGCCCCCTCCCCCTTCGAGATGAGAGCGAGTGCCGTGCGCGACCGAGGCCACTGCCCGATCGGGCTGTGCGATGCCGAGGTCGACGGGCTCCGGAAAGAGGCGCTCGGCATATTCGTGCTTGTCCGACATGATCGGCTCCTTTCAGAGCTGGTTGGGTGAGGCCACGGGGTTGGCATGAGCGGTCATCGAACCTCCTCCGCGCGGTCGGCGAAACTCGACGCGATGGACGCGGCAGTGCCCACCACGGCTGAGGGCGACCGCAGCACGAACTCGTCGACGCCCACCTGGGGATGACACAGCAGCATCCCCATCATGTCGACGAGCACTTGCCCGACGTCATCGGTATGAAGCATCTCCTCCTGCGCCAATCCGCGGCGGGCCCAATCCTCGAGGACAGCCGTGAGCAGTGGACCGTCGAACTCATCCCCGAACCCGGTCGGAGCGGTCGGGCCTACGAGGACGCAGCAGAATCGATGGCCGGGGTGCTCGGCGCGCCACGCGGCCATGGCACTGCGGAGCGCCGACTTCGACGCTCCGTAGGCGCCAAGACCGACCCGCGGTTGCAGGGTCGTTTCGGACGCCAGGGCCATCACGACTCCCGCAGGGGGTAGGTACGGGAGCGCAGCCTGAATGGCGTGATGGGCGCCAATGACGTTGGTCTCGAACACCGCCTGCCAATCTGCGATATCCGTGTTGGCCAGCATGACCAGTGGCGCCATGCCGGCGCTGTAACACAACGCGTCGATGCCTTGCAGCGACTCCGCGCTGCGCTTGATCGCCTCTGTGCACGACGCGGCGTCCCGGACGTCACCAGGCACTGCGGTGCCGCCACCGGCCTCGGCCACGACGTCGGCAAGCCTTTCTGGCCGCCGGGCCACGAGTGCGACCCGCGCTCCGGAGCGAACCGCCCAGATCGCGACGGCGCGTCCGATCCCCGCCGACGCGCCGACGACTACCACACGCCGCCCAGCCAGCGATTCGTTCACGCGGGCCTGCGGCCGGCCCGCGGGTGTTCGGCCAAGCGTTGCACTGCGTCGTTGTTGTCGGACGGACTCCCGATCACCTTTGGATCATATATCCGATGTACCCGGATACGGAGGGCTGGACCGCTCCCGAGGAGGGCACCCTCTCCGCCTGCGTCGAGGGCGGGCGTCGACAAAGTGGGGCCGGCGCCGGAGTCTCAGGCGCCGGAGGGCACCGAGATCGGGAGCTGGCTAAAGCCGCGGACGGTGCTGGTGAAGAGGAAGACGCTCTGGGCGCGGTCGACCTCCCACTCGGGGAAGCGCTTGAGCGTCTCCTCAAGGGCGATCCGACCTTCGAGGCGGGCCAGTGCGGCACCGAGGCAGAAGTGGATGCCGTAACCGAAGGAAAGGTGCTGATCGAAACTCCGGTGGATTCGGAAGCGGTCCGCCTCGGGGAACGCGCGCTCGTCCCGCCCAGCGGAGCCAGTCAACAGCAGCACCTTGGAATCGGCCGGGACCTCCGTGCCGTAGAACTCGACAGGCGCGGTGGTCCATCGGCCCTGCACGGGGGATGGTGCCTCGTAGCGCAGCAACTCCTCGACGGCATTCGGGATGAGCGACGGATTGTCGGTCAGTTCGGCTCGTTGATCCGGATTGTCCGCCAGCACTGACCCCGCCCACCCCAATAAACGGGCAACGGTCTCTGTCCCCGCGCCAACGAGGAGGATGCCGAAGCCCGCGCTCTCCTCGATCGTCAGCCGCCGCCGCGTGCCATCTGGCTCGACGACCTCTGCCGTCACCAAATCCGTGAACATGTCGTCTCGAGGATTGCGCCGACGCTCTGCCACCTGCTCGGAGATGTACGAATGCATCCAGATCATGGCCCCCACCGACACGTCGTTCACCATGCCCACACCTGGCTCAAGATGGAAGATCGTGTCGATCTGCTCGCGTACCTGGGAGCGGTCGGACTCCGGTACGCCGAGCAGCATGGCGATGACGTTGGCCGGGACGAGTGCCCCGAAGTCGGCAACGTAGTCAAAGCCTGCACGGCCACGTTGCGCGTCGAGCAGATCTCCGCAGAGTTGCCGGACGGAGTCCTCGAGCCCGGAAACTCGGCGGGGAGTGAAGGCCCGGGACACGAGCCGACGGAGCGCCGTGTGCTCCGGCTGGTCCATGAAGATCATCATGCCGCCCGCAGGCTGATCGCTCATCTGCTCGAGCACCGTCCCGTGCGCGGAACTGAACGTCCGCGGGTCCATGCTTGCGGTCATCACGTCCTGAAAGCGGCTCAGCGCCCAGAAGTCGTACTGCTCGTTGCGGTAGAGAGGAGCCTCGTCGCGCATCCGCCGCCAGATGGGATGCGGATCGGTCTTGAAGGAGGCATCGAGAGGGTCCCACCGCAGCTCCGCACCGGCTGCCGCTGTGGATGTCATGTTGGATATTGTATTTGAACTGACGGCTCACGAGGAAGCCCGAGGACGCGTTCGCCGATCTGGTTGCGCTGGATCTCGTCCGTGCCACCGCCGATGCGACTGGACCACTGGCCAAGGAACCGGTCCTGCCAGAAGCCGGCCGCCGCAACCCGTCCGTCGGCCGCAAGGCCCGATGTCCCGAGCAGGGTCATACCCAGGTCTCCCAAACGGCGGCTCTGGTGGGAGAAGGCCAGCTTGAGCAGCGAGGCCTCGGCGCCCGGAGCCCGGCCCTGGGAGAGTGCCGTTTGGACGCGCAGGCCCAGGTAGCGCAAGAGCTCGAATCCGATGAACACCTCGGCCACCTCCTGGCGCCGCCCGGGATCTTTCACACCGCCAAGCGCAGTGCAGAGGGCCGCCACGTCGGCGAACGACGTGCCGCCTCCGGTCCCGATCGCCATCCGCTCAGCTGCGAGCGTGGTGCGGGCCACGTTCCAGCCCTCGCCTTCGGCTCCCACCAGGTTCGCCGCGGGCACGCGGACGTCCGTCAGGAAGACCTCGTTGAAATGGGCCACTCCGGTGATCTGGCGGAGAGGACGCACCTCGACGCCGGGCGACGTCATGTCAACGAGGAGATACGACACACCCCGCCGTCCCGGCACGGAGCGATCGGTCCGAGCGAGCAGAATGGCCCAGTCGCTGTACTGGGCCATCGTCGTCCACACCTTTTGACCGTTGACGACGAAGTCGTCCCCGTCCCGCTCGGCGCGCGTGATCAGTGAAGGCAGGTCCGAGCCGGCCGATGGCTCGCTGAAGAGCTGGCACCACATCTCGTCGCCGCGCAGCATCGGCCCGAGGTAGCGGTCGCGTTGTTCCGGCCGGCCCCACGTCATCAGGGTGGGCCCCACCATGGCGAGGCCGACGGTCAACGCACCGGCCGAGACGTCGAACTGTGCCTGCTCCTGCGAGAAGATGACTTGCTGCATGGCGGTGCCGCCTCTGCCGCCGAACTCCCGGGGCCAGGTGATCCCGGCCCAATTGGCTTCGAAGAGGGTTCGTTGCCAACGCCGGCACGCCTGCACGTGGTCCGCCTGGGCCTCGTCGTCGACGATCGGAAAACGGGGTCTCGCCGAATCAGCGCGGCGCGGCGCGTGCGCCTCGAGCCACGACCTCGCCTCGGCCCGGAAGCGGGCCTCTTCCGGCGTATCGTCAAAGTCCATGCGTAGTCGTCAGATACGTCGGGTGAGACACCACCCGTTTTCGGCCATCACCGTGTGGATCTCCGGCTCGCTGAAGTCGAAGCGGCGGAGATCGTCGGCAAAGGACTTCGGCTCGGCTAGTCCTTCGGCGTGTGGCCAATCGGACCCGAAAAGGATGTGGCCGAGCCCGAGCTCGTCCTTGAGGAAACCCAGGTGGTCCTCGTAGAACGGCGCCACCCACACGTGGTCCCGGAAGGTCTCCACCGGATCGGACACGAACGCGCCCGGCATCTGTCCGTACGCCTTGGCCAGCTTCTTGAGCAGAATGGGCACCCACGAGGCGCCCGCCTCGATACTGGCGACCCGGAGACGGGGGAACCGGTCGAACAAACCCTGGCAGACGAGCGCGGCCATCGTCTCGTAGGGCGGCCGGTCCGCGCTCAGTACCATCCGCAGTGGCGAGTGCCGGAACGCTTCGAAATCGCCCTGAGGTTCCCAGTCAGCCAGGTAGCGCCCGTAGCCGGCGTCGCCGGAGTGGATGCCGACGGTGACCCCCGACTCGTTCACCAGTCCCCAGAACGGGTCGAAGCGTGGGTCGGCCGGTGAGGTCAACCCAGTCGGCGTATGCGCCGGCCCTCCCTTCACGCAGACGACGCGCGCATCGGCAAGCAGGACGCGCTCGAGCTCGGCCACGGCGGCATCGACGTCAACGAGAGTCAGCATCGGCGCGGCGAAGATGCGCTCTTTGTAGGCGTAGCCCCAATCGTCCTCGAGCCAACGGTTGAAGGCTCCGAAGGCGGCCACCAAGGCTGGTGGGTCGTCGGCAAGTGACTCCTCCATGCCGACCCCGAGCGTCGGGAACAGGAGGCATCCGTCGAGGCCCTGCTCGTCCATGACCCGCAATCTGGCGTCGCGGTCCCGGTACTCCGGACGAATCTGCTCGAGGTCCCCGAAGAGGGCCCGCATGTCCTTGGCGCCCGGGTTGCGACCACGGAAGTACTCGTCGAGGCTGCCGGGCTTGGCCACAGGGTCGAACAGTGGATTGGGGATGAAGCGGTTGACCTTCCCGCCTACCAGCAGCCGCGTGCGACCGTCGACCTCGGCCCACTGCATGGTCCGCTTGGCCAGCTTGGGATCGATGTGGCGGGTGTAGGCGTCGGTCGCCTCGTAGTAGTGGTTGTCAGCGTCGAAGACGCCGTAATCGAGGTTCGACGTCATGACAACCCCAGGACCCGCAGGGCATTGGTGCGGAGGAACTTGGGCCAGACCTCGTCCTTGAAGCCGACGTTCGGCATCTCCGTCATGATCCGTTCCAGTGAAAGGCCCATGGGGAAGTAGCCGGCGTAGATGATCTTGTCGGCACCGCGGGTGTTGGCATACTTGATGATGTCCTGCGGGTAGTACTTCGGCGCGAACGCGCTGGTGGAGTAATGCAGACCTGGCCATTTCAACATTAGCTTGACGGCCAATTCCGTCCAGGGCTCGCAGCCGTGGCGGGTCACGAAGACCAGATCGGGGAAGTCGAACATCACCTCGTCGATGAGCTCGACGTGCTGGCAGGCTGCCTTGAGCCGCGGCCCGGGAATGCCGGCGCAGCAGAAGACGGGTATCCCCAGCTCGACACATTTGGCATAGATCGGGTACATCTTCTTGTCGTTGATCGGGACCTGGGGAAAGGTCCCCGCCGGGAACATCCCCACCGCCCTCACCCCGAAGGTCTCGTACTGGGACACGAGGCGGTTGATGCCCTTCATCCCGTCGTTGGGGTCGATCGACGACGACGGGATGAAGCGGTCGGGGTAGCGCTTGAGCGCATCCGCCCCGACGCCCTCGGGATCACCGACGCCGATCATGCCCCGTTCGATCCCCCACAGGTCCATCTCCCGCAAGGTGACGCCGATGGGGTCCTCCGCGCCCTCGAGCGCGCGTTCGGGCACGTCCTTGAACATGTACTCGACCGGAAAAGCGAACTTCTCCTGGGACTCCTTGTCCTTGGTCTGCCGGGTGATAAAGCGATAGACCTCCCTCATGTCGGGACTGGGGAAACTGATCATCGTGTCCACGATCCCCACGTTCTGTGGCATTCCCAACTTGATCTCCTCCCTCGCCACCGCCCGCCGAGACGTCACACCGTCTCCGTGCGATCAATGGCTGACTCGGGCATACTAGAACTAGAATCTGGTTCTAGCAACCGAGCCCGGCATCGGTTCGAGACTTTCGGAGGACGGTGATCGCGAACGTGAACGACGGCCCCGCCAATGGCGCCACGCTGCAGGAGGGACTGAGCACGCGGCAAGCCGCTCGACGTCAACGCGTGCTGGACGCCGCCCTCGGCCTGCTCGAGGCGCGTGACTACGAGCGGATCTCCGTCCGCGAGGTGGCCGAGTCCGCCTCCGTCGCGCTGGCCACGCTGTATCACTACTTTCCGTCCAAGGAACATCTGTTCGCGGAGGCGTTGATCCAGTGGGCCTCGTCCCTCGGCGCCAGCATGACGAACCGGCCCCTGACGGGGACGACACCGGCCGTGAGGGTCGAGGAGACCCTGCTGCGCTCGGTGCGGGCTTTCGAGCGACGACCCCAACTGGCGCGCCTGGTCGGCCGGCTGGAGATGTCCGAGGAACCCTTTGCTCGCGACGTCTTGGCGCGGCTCGACGCAGTGACGACCGACGTGTACCTCCCCCTTTTGGAAGATTTCCCCCCGAGCGAGGCGGTCCGCATCGTCCGCGTCCTTGATGCCGTCCTGGACAGCTCGTTACGCGCCTGGTCGTCGGGACGATCGAACATCCGCGACGTCCGGAGCGCATTGAGTGATGCCGTCGCCCTCTTGTTCCCGGACGCGGAGGCCGGGTGTCGCGGCGGGCACGGTCAGCTGCGGGCGCTGCAGCCATGAAGACGGACACTGGAGAGAGAGAACCACTGATCCTCGAAGGAGTCCGCGTCGTCGACGTCACCACGGGCATCGCGGGCCCGTATTGCTCCAAACTGCTTGCCGACGCCGGTGCAGACGTGGCCAAGGTGGAGGCCAACAGTGGTGATCCCCTGCGGGCCTGGGGCTCTGGCGCACTCTTCGAGTTCCTCAACGCGTCGAAGCGGTCCGTGACCAACAGCAAGGGACTGGTCGAACACGCGGACATCATCCTCAGCAATACGGCAGGAGACGGGGACCGGCTGCACCGGGCGAACCCCGCCGCGGTCGTCGTGACGATCACGCCCTTCGGCCGCCAAGGCCCATGGGCGGACCGTCCATGGACCGAGTTCACCCTCCAGGCAGCGTGCGGTTCGATCGGCCAGCGAGGTCTTCCGGAGAACCCCCCGCTCGCAGCGGGAGGGCGTATCGGAGAGTGGGTCGCCGGCACCTACGCGGCTCTGGCGGCGCTCGCCGCCCTGCGGGAAGCGCGACGGTGCGGACGGGGCGAAGACGTTGATGTCGCCATCCTCGACTGCATGGCAGTCTCCATGATCACCTACCCCTCGGTCTTCGCGTCCTTTACGGACTGGCCCGCCCTGTCCGGGACCGGGCGCACGGTCGAGGTGCCGTCGATCGAGCCGACGAGCGACGGTTACCTCGTGGTCACCACCAACAGCGCCCAGCAGTTCCAGGACTTCCTCGTCATGATCGAGCGCCCGGACCTCAAGGAGGACATCGAATTGGCCCAGGTCGCCAAACGCTTCGCGCGACGCGACGAATTCCTGGCTGCGGTGCACCACCACACGCGGGTACGCACGACCGATCAGCTGCTGGAGGAGGCGGCGCTGCTGCGGATCCCAGCCGCGCCGGTGCTCGACGCTGTCGGAGTGCTCGCATTCGGACACTTCCGCGATCGACAGGTCTTCGTCCCATCGCCCTCGGGTCGCTTCGTCCAGCCCCGGGTCCCCTACCGTATTTCCGGCTGTGCGCCACGTCCCTTCTCGGCGGCGCCGGCGCTCGGTGAGCACGACGGTGCAGTCGACTGGCCGGCAGACCGCCGATCGCCTCCCCCGACCACCGGGAAACGCCGGCTCCCACTCAGCGGCTGCCGGATCGTCGACTGCACCGCATGGTGGGCGGGCCCTTCCGCCACGAATGTCCTCGCCGCCCTCGGGGCCGATGTCATCAAGGTCGAATCGGTCGGGCGACCCGACCAGATGCGCCTGACGAGCGTCCGACGTCCGCCCGCCGATCATTGGTGGGAGTGGGGCCCCATCTTCCACGCCGTCAACACGGGAAAGCGTGGGGTCACCATCGACCTCGCGGCCGAGGACGGCATCGACCTGTTCCGACGCTTGCTTCGATCGGCTGACGTCTTCGTGGAGAACTACACGCCACGCGTGATGGAACAGTTCGGGCTCACCTGGGACTCCGTCCACGAGCTCAACCCGGAGCTCATCATGGTGCGCATGCCCGCGTTCGGACTGGACGGCCCGTGGCGGGACCGCACGGGATTCGCCCAGACCATGGAATCGGTCAGCGGTATGGCGTGGCGGACCGGACCGGCCGATGGCCCACCGGTGCTCGTCCGCGGAGCCTGCGATCCGATCGCAGGCATGCACACCGTGCTCGCCACCCTCTTGGCTCTCATCGAACGTGATCGCACTGGCCGGGGAATGCGGGTGGAGTCCGTCATGGTCGAGGCCGCGCTCAACGTCGCCGCCGAGCAGGTGATCGAATACTCGGTGGAGGGCCAGGTCATGGGGCGCCAGGGCAATCGCGGTCCGGGTGCGGCCCCCCAGGGGGTCTATCGCTGCAGCGGCGACGACGGCTGGGTTGCCATCGCCGCCGAGACCGACCGCCAATGGGCCGCCCTCGTTCGAGCGATGGGCGAGCCCGAGTGGGCGACTTTGGTCGACCTCACATCGGCGGCGAGCGCGCCGGAGCCACCACGACGTCATCGATCGCCACCTGGAGGCCTGGACGGAGGCGCGGACGGCCCAAGACGTCGCCGACCTTCTCTCGGCGTCGGGTGTGCCGGCAGAACGGGTCATCATGGCGCGCGACGTTGTCTGCAACCCGCAACTCAAATTCCGAGGCCTCTTCGAGACCGAGGACCACCCGGTCACCGGAGCGCACACGATTCCCATGCTTCCGTTTCGCTTCCGGCACGTCCGGCAGTGGCTCCGTCGCCCATCCCCAACACTGGGACAAGACAACGACGAGGTGCTCGCCCAGCTCGGGGTCGACGCCGACGAGAGGGACCTGCTCGAGAAGCGTGGGGTCATCGGCAACCGACTTGCCGGTTACTGAGATGGTTCGACGGCATGACGGACCGACACGATCGGCAGCAGTGAAGGGAGCAAGCAATGCGAAAAGCTGAAGACATGATCCTGATCAGCGTGGACGACCACATCGCCGAACCGGCTGACATGTTCGAGCAGCACGTTCCGGACAGGTTTAAGGATCGGGCTCCCCATGTCGTCACGGACGAACGGGGATTCCAACAATGGTGGTACGGCGAGAAAAAGGGCAGGAACCTCGGCCTGAACGCCGTGGCCGGGAAGCCGCGCGAGATGTTCAACGTGAACCCCACGAGCTACGACGACATGCGGCCCGGCTGTTACGACGTGCATGAACGGGTCCGCGACATGTCAGCGGGAGGGCAGCTGGCCGGTTTGAACTTCCCGAACTGGACGGGGTTCTCCGGCCAGGTCTTGAACGAGGGTCCGGACCTCGAACTCAACGAGGTCATGATCAAGGCGTACAACGATTGGCACGTCGACGAGTGGTGCGCGGCCTATCCCGAGCGGTTCATCCCCTGCGGGATCCTGCCTCTGTTCGACGTCGAGAAAGCGGCACGGGAAGTACGCCGACTGGCCGGCAAGGGGTGCCACGCCGTCACGTTCTCCGAGAACCCCGCTGCACTGCGCATGCCGTCCATCCATTCGGGACACTGGGATCCTCTGTTCGCCGCGTGTTCCGACGAGGGGACCGTTCTCTGCCTGCACGTGGGATCTTCGTCGAAGGCGGCGTCGACGACCCCGGACGCTCCGCCTTCCGTGCCGATGAGTCTGTCTTCGACCGCCTCCATCTACTCCCTCGGCGATCTGATGTGGGCAGACTTCTGGTGGCGCTTCCCCGAACTTCGTTTCTCCCTCACCGAGGGTGACATCGGGTGGATCCCGTACTTCTTGCAACGGGCAGAGCACATCCAGGCCCGCCATTCTGGCTGGACGGCGCACACGTTTCCCGATGGCGCGGGGCCATCAGACGTGTTTCGGGAGCGCGTGATCTGCTGTTTCATCAACGATCCTGTCGGAGTCAGCCTGATCGACCACTTCGATATCGACAACGTCTGTTGGGAATCGGACTACCCGCACTCCGATAGCTCCTGGCCGCATGCGCCGGAGGTCAACGAGACGCAGTTCGCGTCGCTGACGGACGAGCAGACCGACAAGATCACGCACCGCAACGCCATGCGACACTTCCGCTTCGACCCGTACCGCATTCGGCCCCAGAAACGCTGCACCGTGAGGGCCCTTCGGAGCGAAGCGACGGACGTCGACACGGTCACCCGTGTGGGTCGGCCGCCCGACGAGAGCGACCGTGACTACTTCAAGAGCCTGAGCGGCGCCGCAAAACCCGCTTCCCCGAGTTGAGCCGTTTGGAGACGGCACCCAGCAGGAACAGGTACTCGTTCTGGTCGTGATTGCCGTTCGTGGCCACCACGTTGTCCCCCTTTTACTTCGACGATCACCAGGTCGGGATCGACGGCCGGAATGAACCTCTGTGTCTCGTAGCGCACCTCTTTCTGCGGGAGCCTCAAACAGGATGTCTTCGGTGAAGTGGAGAAGCCATGCCTGCCCGGTCACGGGCATTTTGGGCCGCTTGCATCGACTCATAGAGCCGGTAGTTCTTCTCTCGCCGTATCTCATTCGGCGTTGTCATCGCGTCCTCCCGTACCTCGACGTGACCGGTACCGAGTCGAGTCGCAACCAGAGAGACCCGTCACTCCTGGGACGTCCAAGCCCGTACGGGCCCCGCTACCTCGATCATCTCTTCCAACTGACGGTCGTTGGTGGCCAAGGTCGCGACGACCTCTCCGCCGCTCGCCAGGGCCGCCACCCGGGCGAGATGCGCGTCCGGCTCGAGAGCCTCACCGGTTGCTTGCCACGCCTCCACGCCCACGGTGATGCCGAGGCGGTGCGCTTGTTCCAGGACGGCAAGCGTGGGCGCGTCGACGGGCCCGTCGAGTACGGCCAGCGCAGGGCGCCACGGCGCGAGGAGGCGCGCCACGAGGACGCACGCGACGGCCCAGCCGTGGATCGGCTTGGACGGCACGAAAGCGATGCCGAGCCCGGTCGTGGCGAATGTACGCGCCACCCAGAAACCGGCCGCCCCCGGGTCCGCTGCAACCAGCCCACCGCGGCCGAGCACCTGTGCGTAGTGGCGGGTGACGCGTGACGGCATGAGCGGTGACCCAGTCGCGGCCCACCCGGCTTGAGTCACGGCAGCCAGCCGGTCACGGAGTGGTGGCAGGTCGGGAAACGGACCCGGCTGGTGCCAGCGCTCTGCCAGTGGTGCCAGAAGTTCGGGAGCGACCCTGTGATGCGGGTACATCTCCCACAGCCTGCGGGGCGCTTCGGCCTCGTCCAGCCCGACGGTGAGCACGATGTCAGCGGTCCCTAGCCCGCCCAGTTCGAAGTCCAATTCCTGTAGGCCGACGGTGGCCCAGTGATGCCGGCTCCGCCAATCGAACACGCCCTTGGCGCCCCAGGTGTTCAAGACGCCGAGCCTTCCTGCCGCGGCCAGCGCGCGGAGACCTCCCACGGCTCTTCGCCGAACGACGTCGGGTCCCGCCAGCACGACGACATCCGGCGCTGCGGACAGTTCCGCCAAGAGAGAAGGTTCGGGCTCCGGCCAGTCGTCTGCGTTCGGCCAGGCCAAAGCCCGGTCTCTCACCGTGGAAGTGGGATCGACATCGAGGTGCACGCACATGCCCGCCCCCTCCACTGCTTCCGCCACCGCCGGGCCAAGAGTGAACAGCTCTTCACTCTGGCCGATCACCCTCCTGTCTGCAGGGAGCGAGAGCTGCCAGGACCGGTGGCGACCACCGGCGTGAGCTGCCAGCTCTGGTCGCGGTCCGACAACGATGACCCGCCCGTCGCCGATGTGTGCAATCGTCGGCACCCCGTGCACGGCGCGATGAGCGTGTGCGAGGAGCAGTGCTGTTTCCGGATCGGAGACCTCCGTCACGACAAGACCGGGCAGCGGCTGGCCGTACGCGGCTGAGACACCCGCCGCCGAGAGGACCTGCCTCAGAACCTGAGTCGCCGTTCGCGCACTCACCGTAGGCCGGGCGACGAGCCTCTCACGCCGAATGGGTCGGCGGTGCCCACTGCGGGTCGCGCTTTTCGGCGAAGGCGCGCGGGCCTTCCTCCTGGTCTGGATGGCCCCACATGGAGACCAGCTCATGCGCGCCGGCCTTGCAGGAGTCGGTCAGCCCGGATTCGAGCGCGCCCCAGAGCGCGCGCTTGGTGGCCGCCATGGCGGCCGGAGAGTTCCGGGCGATCTTCTCGGCCAGCGTCTGCGCCTCTTGACGCAGCTCCTCGGGCGGGTCCACCATCTGGCTCACCATGCCGAGGGCCAGTGCCCGCTCGGCCGAGATCCGCTCGTAGCGACCGACCAGTGCCATGCGCATGACCGCCTCGAAGGGGATCTTGCGGGTCAGCCCGATCGCCTCCATCGCCACCACCTGGCCGACCGAGACGTGAGGATCGAAGAACTGCGCGTCGGAGGCGGCGATCACGATGTCGGCCTCGGCGACCCAGTGGAAGCCCCCCCCGGCACAGATGCCGTTCACGGCGGTGATGACCGGCTTCCACACGTGGTTCTGCCAGGCCGTGAAGTGGTAGTCGAACTCCTCCGTCGACTTGCGGTAGCGCTCGAAGCCGATGCCATCCTCCGCGATCTCCACGACGTCGACACCGGTCTGGAAGGCCCGACCTTCTCCAGTGTGGACGATCACGCGGACATCGGGGTCGTCGTCGAGCAACTTCCACGCCGCCTCGAACTCGTCTCGCATGTGCGCGTTCATTGCGTTGAGTCGGTCCGGCCGGTTGTTGATGAGCCAGCCGACGGGCCCGCGCCGCTCCAGGATCAGCGTGTCAAGGGTCGGATAGATCACTGCACCTCCAGGTCTCGGACCGGCCCGTTGCCGTCACGTCGTCGGTGGTTGTCAACGCTTGCCACTGCGGCTCGCGCTTCTCGGCGAACGCGCGCGGGCCTTCCTCCTGGTCGGGATGGCCCCACATGGACATGAGCTCTTTGGCCCCCGCCTTGCAGGCGTCGGTCAGCCCGGATTCGAGCGCCCCCCAGAGCGCGCGCTTGGTGGCCGCCATGGCGGCCGGAGAGTTCCGGGCGATCTTCTCAGCCAGGGCCTGCGCCTCTTGACGCAGCTCCTCGGGCGGGTCCACCACCTGGCTCACCATGCCGAGGGCCAGTGCCCGCTCGGCCGAGATCCGCTCGCCGCGACCGACCAGTGCCATGCGCATGACCGCCTCGAAGGGGATCTTGCGGGTCAGCCCGATTGCCTCGTACGCGGTGACCTGGCCCACAGAGACATGTGGATCGAGGAACTGCGCGTCTGACGCCGCGATCACAATGTCGGCATCGGCCACGAAATGGAGGCCGCCGCCGGCGCACACGCCGTTCACCGCGGCAATGACGGGCTTCCAGACCCGGTTGTGCCAGGCCGTCATGCGGAGCTCGGCGCGCCGCGTGCGTCCGGATTGCTTGCGCAGAGCCTCGGGTTCGCGGGCAAGCTGAACGACGTCGAGCCCCGTCTGGAACGACCGGCCGGCGCCCGTGTTCACGATGACGCGCACCATCGGGTCCCGGTCGAGCTCCCCCCAGGCCGCCTCGAGCTCGTCGAGCATCCGGGCGTCCATGGCGTTGCCCGCCTCCGGTCGGTTGAACACCAACCAGCCCACCGGACCCTTTTTTTCGACGAACAGGGTGGCGTAGTCCATCAGTTGCGAGGAACTTCCCGCCATGGTCGACCCTGCCAGGGATCGGGGTCGCGGGGCAAACCGAGCACCCGCTCCCCGAGAATGTTCTTGTTGACTTCCGTCGTGCCACCTTCGATCGTGTTGGCCCGGCTCCGCAACATCCCCCGCACCTCGTACGGCAGCGACTCGGCCCACGAGCCGTCGGCTGCGGCCCAGGCCGTCGCGGCTGCGCCGAGCATGGTCACCGCCATCGACTGGATGCGCTGGTTCAGCCCACCCTGGTGCACCTTGCCGATGGAGCTCTCCGGCCCCGGAGGCCGGCCGGCACGCGCCTGGGCCCGGACGCGCTGGTTCGTCCACTCGCGCACACGCTCCTCGCACCACAGCCCGATCACCTCGTCCCGGTGCACCGGGTTGTCCCATCCGCCCGGCTTGCCCTCTGCGCTGAGACGCTTGGCGAGCCGGACCAGTGAGTCCGCTCCCGACCCCCCGATCCGGTCCACCCCCCCGGAGCCGGACCCCGACACCATCTGGCGCTCGCCCGAGAGGGTCGCGTTGGCCACCTTCCAACCGGCCCCGACCTCGCCGACACGCTGGGAGTCCGGCACCCGCGCCCCGTCGAGGAAGACCTCGTTGAAATCCACCTCCCCGCCCATGTGCCGCAACGGTCTCACGTCGACGCCGGGTTGGCGAAGGTCGATCAGGAAGTAGGTGATGCCGGCGCGCTTGGGCGCATCCGGATCAGTCCGGGCGAGCAGCACGGCGAAGCTGGACAGGTGGGCCCAGGTGGTCCACACCTTCTGCCCCGTGATCACCCAGTCGTCACCGTCGCGCTCGGCGCGCGTGGCGAGCGATGCCAGGTCGGATCCCGAACCCGGTTCGCTGAAGAGCTGGCACCAGGTCTCCTCGTTGCGCACGATGGGGGGCAGGAAGCGGAGCCGCTGCTCCTCGGTGCCGTCGGCAAGCAGCGCGGGGGCGGCGAGGTTCAATCCCAGCGGGTTCAAGCGGCCGAGGTTGTAGGGCCGCAACTCCTCGTCGACCCGGCGCGCCACGTCTCCCGGGAGGTCGAGCCCGCCGTAGGCGACCGGCCATGTCGGAACCACCAGGCCCGACGCGCCGAAGGCCGGGTACCAGGCTTCGTAAGCCTCACGACTCCGCACCTTGCGGACCTCGGCGGCGCCGCCCCGGCGCCCCGCCTCCGCCCAGGCCGCCGGCACCACCGCCCGTACCCAGTCGCGCACCACCTGGACGACCTCGTCCGCCGGCGAATCCGAGCGTACGGCCAGACGACCCGCTGCAGGAGGGGCGCCCGCGGCCGCCCTCATCGCCCCGAGAAGTTCGGCGGTCGCCTCTCGATGAAGGCGGCGAGCCCGTCCCGGAAGTCCTCACTACGCGAGGACAGCTCCATGGCCAGCGCCTCGTTCTGGAGCTGCTCGGGTAAGGCCGCGCTGGACCCTGCGTGCAGGAGCCACTTCGTGAGGCCGATGGTGACGGTGGGGGCAACGGCCAGGCGGTCGACCAGAGACCGCGTCTCGTCCGCGAGCGCGCCACCCGGCACGGCTCGGTGCACCATCCCCCACGCCGCAGCGTCGGAGCCGGATACCGCCTCGCCGAGCAGGAGCATCTCCCGGGCCCGGGCCTCACCGACACGCCGGGGCAGCAACCACGAGCCGCCGGTGTCGGGCGTGAAGCCCCGCTGGGAGTAGGGCTCCCACAGGCGAGCCGACTCGTCGACGACGGCGAAGTCTGACGCCAGGACCAGGTGCAGGCCGATCCCTGCCGCCCAACCCTGCACCTGGCAGACGATCGGCGTCTGCGTCGTGACGAACACCTCAATGAGCCGGTGCGCCTCTGTCGGCAGGCGCCGTTGGATGCTGCCGATCCGAGGTCGCGCGTCGCCGGCATTGCGACCGACGATGTCGAAGCCGGCGCAGAAGTGCTCACCGGCGCCTCGGAGATGCACGACACGGACCGACTCGTCGGGTCCCGCCGCCGACAAGGCCGTGATCATCGCCTGCACGATCGGGTCCGTGAGGGCATTGCGCTTGGTCGGGCGGTCGATCTCGAGCACGAGGACGGGGCCGTCCTGTTCGATCTGCAGCCCGTCGATCGACCCGTACGGGCTCGTGCCCGCGGCATCGCTCATCCGCCGACGTACCGTTCGCTGATCGCCTGCAGCGCTTCTTCCAGGTTCTGCGCGCCACCAGGAGGATCGGGCAGCCGCACGGCCCCGTGCTCCCTGCTCGGCAACAAGATCGTGGCGTGCCCGGGCGTCGTGAGCTCGCCGCGCTGGTTGACCGCCTCCAAGTCGACGTCGACGGCCGGCCGGTCGCCGTCGGCCAGGTAGCGGTTCGTCACCGTCCCCGAAAGCCACTGGGTATCACCCACGTAGTTGAACCGGCGGAACTCGCAGTCCAGCTTCCACAACCAGCCCTCGTCCCCCATGTAGTCCGTGCACAGGTGGATCAGCCACGTTTCACGCATCCGCCCGTAGTCGAACGTCGTGGGGTTACCGCTGCGACGAGCAAACTCGGGATCCCAGTGCACGCGCTGCATCACGTCGGGCACGTTGAGATCGTCGCGATGGAAGAAACGGGGAATCCTCGTTCTATTCTGGTAACCGAGCCGGAGCGGCTTGACGCCATAGAGCCCCATTCCCATCCCGACGTGCCAGCAGATCATGTCGGTGACGGTCAGCGGTCCCTTCACCATTGGCCCGACCACGTCGCCCACTGCGACATCCTCCCAATAGCGGGTCACCGCGCCTCTTCGACGCTCTGCCGCGTACTGCGCCTCGATCGCGGCGATCTCGTCGTCATCGTAAGGACGCAGCTCGACGGCGTCGTACTTCTTGCGTTCCCGCGCCTTGGTCCGCTCGGTGCGGATCATCAAGCGGTACTGGGCGGACAAGACAGGGCCGTCAGCTTCACGGAACACTTGTGCCGTCCACTCGTGGACGGCACGCTCTGCGAACTCGCTCGACTTGTCGAGCACGCCCACCAGGGCGTTGCGGCGCGTCACCTCCCGGTCAGGTCGGAGGGGCACCCACCACTCGCGTGCGCTCGCCGAGTAGAACACGTGCACGCCGCGCAGAGGGTCGCCGCGCATGAGGTCACGGTGCTCGGCGGCCACCTCGGTCACCTCGTCGAGCCCGATGAGCGAGTCTCCCCCGACCAAGGGCGGCGGGGCGATCACCCCGTGCCAAGTGGTGCCCGAGGCGTACCGCACGTCCGACCACAACGGATTGTCGTCGCCGTACGCCTCGGAGACGTGCAGGAAGGCGTCGACCCCTGGCCTCGTGTAGTGCGGTGGCACGGGGTGGGGTTCGGGTATTCCGATGCGAGCGCGCAGCCGGGCGATGCCGTCGTCCGTGATGGAGCCCTCGGTGGCCACGGGTGCATATTATATGAAGTCCTCTGCAACTCACCTGAGCGAGCACGGTCCGAAAGGTCGAACGGGTGGACTCGAACACGCCCAACGAGAAGGTCTACATCCACGAGTTCATCGACATCATCGGCCACGGCCGCGCGCGCTACATGCACCACATGACCGCCAACTGGAGCCCCATTGCCCAGGAAGAGCGGAACCAGCTGTGCTACGGCGTGTGGGGTGTCGTCGGGTCCACTGGCCCGTGGCCGACGGTGGTCAACCTGTGGGAGGAGAACGGGTGGGCGGGGTTGGCAAGCTCCTTTGGTCACGAGCTGAGCCATGCCGAGCTGCAGGACCCGAAGCTGGCCCGGTGGTGGGCGACCGCCGCGGAAATGCGTGGCGGGGGCTTCGACCGGATCCTGGTCCCGGCGCCGTGGTCCCCGACCATCACGGACCTCTGCGCCCAGGGGGCAGGCGGGGTGGCGTACGCACACGACCAGGTGACCGTCCCACCCGGCCGCGCCCGCGAGTTCCTCGAGCTGGCCCGTGAGTCGGGCAGTTCCTTCTACGAGCGGTTCGGCTGGGCGCTCATCGGGGCCTGGGAGACGGCCCTGCGCCACGACGACGAGGCCTTCCTGCTCTGGTCCGTTCCCAGCTGGGAGCAGTGGGGAGCGGCGGAGGCGGGCCTCCGGCGCGGCGACACCTGGGCCCAGCGTCAGCGTGACGCCGTCACTGACTTCAAGCGGATTCTCCTGGTCGACGCGCCGCTCGGCCCGCTGCGCATCGGGCGCCAGCCGTCCCGGAGCGATCGCGACGACAGCTGGTCGGAGGAATGAGTGGGACAGCACCAACGATCGAGGGAGGGATTCGTCATGACGGTCATTGATCAGAACACGACGTGGGCGAAGGTCGAACAGCGTCTCGCCACGGAGGACGACCCCACGTTGCGTCGAAACCTCGAACTGTTGCTCCAGCACATGAAGGCAGAGGCAAGGCTCGCCATGGAGCCGCTGATGGCGACCATATCGGAGGAGGCGAGGTACACCATGTTCGGAGACGCGGGCTCCGTGATCGAGGGGAAGCCGGCCGTGCGGAAGTTCTACGAGGACTTCGCGGCATCGGGCGCTCACAAGCTCAGCCTCGACATCGATCGACTCGTCGTCGACAGACACTGCATTCTCACGGAAGGAGTCATGCGAATGGCGTATCCCGGACGCACCCTCGAAGCGATGAACATCGAGGTGGACGACTTCGACGCGTACTACCTCTACCAGTCGCATATGGCAGTCATCTGGCCGATCGGCGAAGACGGGCTCTTCGTCGGCGAGGACTCCTACGTGGGGGGCGACGGCTTCGAGGGGATCGCCGACCGCAAGTTGAGCGCCTCCGACATCGTGCTCTACGAGCCGATATGACCGCCGGACGGCGGCCCACCACCTCGAGGCTCCGTTGGTGACTCGTCCCTGAGTCCGGCAGCCGATCCCGACGACCGTCGCAGGTCGTCGGCCAGCTGGCGTCGCAAGACCTTTCCCACCTCGTTGCGGGGCAGCGCCTCCGCCCGGTGAAGGGCGACCGGAACCTTGTACGGCGCCAGGTGGTCGCGGCAGAGCGCGGTCAGTTCCGCCACATCGGCGTCACCCACGAAGACGGCGACGGGGACCTCCCCCAGGCGCTCGTCCGGCCACGCCACCACGGCGGCCTCCTTCACCCGCGGGTCCAGCCGGAGGACCTCTTCCACCTGCTCGGGGAACACCTTGTTCCCTCCTCGGTTGATCAGGTCCGAAGTCCGACCCTCTATCCACACGAAACCCTCGGAGTCAACGCGGGCGTGATCGCCCGTGCGGACGAAGCCCTCGGCATCCACCCGGTCGTCGAGCGACGCTCCGCCGGCGTACCCCGCCGCCATGCGGGGCGGCCGCACCAGCAACTCACCGACGGCACCGGAGGGGACCGGCCGGCCGTCCCCCTCCACCACCTTGATGTCCACCCCGGGATGAGGCCGCCCTGCGGCGCCCAATTTCTCGGGGTGCTCGCGTGCATCTGCGGCCGTCCACCCGACGACCTCGCCCACCTCGGCCTGGCCGTAGCTGTTCAGGACCGTGACGCCGAACCGGTCCATGAACCGGCGAGCGGCGAGGGGGGAGAGCGGTGCGGTGATGCTGCGGACGAACCGAAGCGGCGCGAGGTCGGCCACCGCCGTGTCGTCGGTCAGCATGACCATGGCGGCCGGCGGCAACACCGTGGACCGGATCTGGTAGCGATGAACCAGTGCGGAGAAATCCGTGGTGGAGAACCGGGGCATCAGAACTATCGCGGCGCCGGCCCGCAGGCCGAAGCACACGTTGTAGATGCCGGCGTTCAACGCCACCGACACGGGGACCAGGTTGGGGGTCGGCTCCCGATCCGGCGTTGTCGTGGCGCCGCCCTGCCCGCGCAAAGGTGCGAGGACGCGGTCCAACAGCTCCAGGTAGCCGCCGTGCGACTGCAGGATGGCCTTCGGTGGCCCCGTCGTCCCTGACGTCCAGGTGACGAACGCCACCCCGTCGTCATAGCGGGCCGGATCCGGCAGCGTATGCTCGCCGTCCGCGTCGATCATCACGAGTGGTCGGATGGTCTCGATGACGTGCCCGACCTCCGCCTCCGGCGAGCGGTCGTTGACCGGCACGAACACCCCGCCCGCGAGCCAGATGCCCACCATCGTGGTGACGAGCTCCGGTCCCGTCGGCAGGCGCACGGCCACGCCATGACCGGGCTCCAGCCCCGACGCCACCAATCGGGCCGCCGTCGTGCGGGCCATCTCACGCGCTCGACCAGCGTTCACCTCGCCGTCGATCGTGCACAAGAGGTCACGGTCGTCGGCGAAGGGGTGGTCCAGCAACAGGTTGGCCAAGTTGTCGGTCATGGGTCCGCCGCTCGTCGTTCGTCCTCTCCGGGCGTTACATATAATATCCGGTCGCGATCATCCGGCTCCGACCCCGCGGGAGATACGACGAGTGGCCGACGACATCTGGACGAGCGAGAACCAGTCGACCATCCTCGAAATTGTTCGAACGCCGGTTGGCCGACAACCCCGACGGGGAGTATCTCGACATCGGCGCCGTGAAGCTCTCGGCTCGGGACGTGATGCACGCCTCGGGTGGGTTCGGCGGGGCGCTCCAGGAACTCGGAACCGAGCAACACGACCGTGTGGCGACGCTCCTCGAGAACTCGCCCGCCGCTCTCCACTCGTGGGCAGGCACGGTCTGCGCCGGTCGGATCTCGGTCCCGATCAACACTGCCTACAAGGGTGACTACCTGTCGCACCAGCTCACCGACTCCGGTTCTCGCGTCCTCGTGGTTGCGGCCAGCCTCTTCTCGCGGGTCGCGGCGATCATCGACCAGGTCCCGGCCCTCGAGCACGTCGTCGTGGTGGACGATGCTGACGAGGAGGGAGCCTCGGCCGTCGAGGTCGACACCGCCACGGGGCTGGGCCGGATTGCCGTGCACCGCTGGGTCGAACTGATGCGTGGAACGGAAGAACTGCCTGGCGTGCGCATCCGCCCCGCGGACCTGGCCACGTTCATCTACACGGGCGGCACGACCGGCCTCTCCAAGGGCTGCATGCTGAGCCACAACTATCACGAGGTGCTCGCCCGCCAGATCGGCCTCTGCTGGCGGCGGACGGCGGACGACGTCGTCTGGACTCCCCTCCCCATGTACCACTTCAACGCCCTCGCCACGGCCATCGTCGGCGCTCTGGTCTGCGGGGGACGCGCCGCGATCTACCGGCGGTTCTCGGTGTCACAGTTCTGGCCGGAGATGAACCGCACCGGCGCGACCATCACCTCCACCTTGGGCACCATGGCGTACCTCCTCGCCCACGACGTCGACCGGCCCGAGATGCCGAACTCGGGTCACCCCGAGGCGAACACCACGCTGCGCCTGCTCGGAGCCGTACCGATGCCCGTCGAGGTCGACCGGGTGATCCGCGACCGGTTCGGCTTGAAGACCTTCAGCGGGGCCTACGGCGTGACCGAGGCGAGTCTCATCTCGTGGCAGCCCCCCGGCGTCGACAACCGCCCCAACGCAGCCGGGGTGATCAATGACGAGTTCTTCGACGTACGCATCTTCGACGACGAGGACCATGAGCTCCCCGCCGGTACCGATGGCGAGATCGTGATCCGGCCGAAGCGACCCCACGTCATGTTCGAGGGCTACTGGGGCCGTCCGGAGGAGACCGTCGCCACCAGCCGCAACCTGTGGTACCACACCGGTGACGTCGGACGGATCGACGAGGACCGCTACCTGTACTTCGTCGACCGCAAGGCGGACTACCTGCGCCGGCGCGGCGAGAACATCGCCAGCTTCGAAGTGGAGCGGATCCTCATGGGGCACGGCGCGCTGGCGGACGTGGCCGTGCACGCCGTCCCCAGTCCCATGACCGAGGACGACCTGAAGATCACCGCCGCCGTGAAGGTGGGGGCAAGCGTCACCGAAGAGGAGCTCTTCCGCTGGTGCATCGATCGCCTGCCCTATTTCGCCCTGCCGCGCTACATCGAGTTCCGTGCCGAGCTTCCTCGCAGTCCGGTTGGCCGGGTGTTGAAGCGCGAGCTGCGAACCGAGGGCGTCACCGCGGCCACGTGGGACGTCGAGGCCGCAGGCATCACCTACGAGCGCCGCTGACCCAGTGCGCCGGGCCGGCGGTTGGGCCGGCCGAGGACCGTCCCCGTGCTACCGCGCCCCCTGTATCCTTTATCCAATCAGTTGACCGCGTGCCGGTCCGCCCCAGGGAGGGATGCCGAATGAACGCCCGAGACTTGATCCTCGTCAGTGTGGACGACCACCTCGTCGAGCCGCCGCACCTGTTCGAGGGCAGGCTCCCGGCCCGCTACGCGGACGCGGCCCCGAAGGTCGAGCGCAGGCCAGACGGGTCCGACGTCTGGGTGTTCAACGGCTCGGTGATCCCCAACATCGGCCTGAACGCCGTCGCCGGCCGCCCCAAGGAGGAATACGGCATTGAGCCCACCGCCTTCGACGAGATGCGCCCGGGTTGTTACGACGTGCACGAGCGGGTCAAGGACATGAACGCGGGCGGAGTCCTCGGATCGATGTGCTTCCCCTCCTTCCCGGGCTTCAGCGGCCGCCTGTTTGCCGCATGTGAGGACAAGGAATTGGCGCTGGCCGTCCTGCGCGCCTACAACGACTGGCACATCGACGAATGGTGCGGCTCGTACCCCGGTCGTTTCATCCCCATGGCGCTCCCAGTGCTGTGGGACCCCGAATTGGCTGCCGCCGAGGTCCGCCGGGTCGCCGCCAAGGGTTGCCACTCCATCACCTTCACGGAGAACCCGGCGGCACTGGGCTACCCCAGCTTCCATGCGGAGCACTGGGATCCGTTGTGGAGGGCCGTGTGCGACGAGGGGGTCGTCGTGTCCATTCACCTGGGCTCGTCCGGCCAGTTGGCGGTGACCGCACCCGACGCACCAGTCGACGTCATGATCACGTTGCAACCGATGAACATCTGCCAGGCTGCGGCCGACCTGCTTTGGTCGCGCGTGCTCAAGGAGTTCCCCGACATCCGGATCGCCCTCTCGGAGGGGGGGACGGGATGGATCCCGTACTTCCTCGATCGCCTCGACCGCACCTATGACATGCACCGACTGTGGACGGGACAAAATTTCGGGGACCAACTCCCGAGCGACGTCTTCCGGCAGCACTTCTTGACCTGCTTCATCGCCGATCCCGTGGGGATCGAGCTCCGCCACCTCATCGGCCTCGACAACATCGCCTGGGAATGTGACTACCCGCACTCGGACTCCTCGTGGCCCGAGGCTCCGGAGGAGCTGGCGCGGGTCGCAGCCGGGGTGCCCGACGACGAGGTGGCCCGCATCACCTACGAGAACGCCTGCCGGTGGTACTCGTTCGACCCGTTTGCCCACCGGGCGCGCCAAAAGTGCACGGTGGGCGCGCTGCCGCGACGAGGCGAAGGGGCACGACGTCGCCATCCACTCGTTCGACCGCGGACGCTTCGAACGGACGCGCCAGGGCGTCGACATGGGGGACCTGGCCAAGCGGGCCACGGCCTGAACGACGAGCGCGCCGCCCGTCCGCTGTTCGGCGGAACACCGCTGCGCACGTGACGCACCAGGCAGCGAGGCGTCGACCGCTTCACGACCCCCGCGCCACCTAGTTCTGCAGCGAACCGCCGCTCAGATTGATCGTCTGGGCCGTGACGTACGAGGCCTCGTCAGAGGCAAGGAACACCACGGCCGCTCCCACATCTTCGGCGGTGCCGAGGCGGCGTACCGGGATGCCTTTGGCGAGCGCCGTGACGGCGTCGACGTCTCCGCCCGCCGTGTTCGCCATCAGCCCCAGAGCGAGCGCGTTCGCGGTCACCCCGTCGGCCGCGACCTCCATGGCCAGGTGCCGAATAAACCCTTCGATGCCGCCCTTGCTCGCACCGTAGAGGGATATCCCGAAGCCGAGTCCCTGCCGTCCCGCCCCGGAGGAGATCTGGATGACTCGGCCCCAGCGGCGTTCGCACATGCCATCGATCACGGCGGAGATGCAGTTGAGTGACCCGTAGATGTTCAGATCGATGTACTGACGCCAACGGTCCGACTCCATTTGCCGAAAGGGGGCGACGCCCATGCCGACCGGAACGCCGGCGTTGTTCACCAGGATGTCGATGTGTCCGAGGGTGTCGGCAACCGTGGCCACGCCGGCGCGAACGGCAGCCGCGTCGGTGACGTCGAACGCGACCGCCAGTGCGTTGAATCCGGCCTTGTCGAGCTCCCCGGCCACCGCCTGCGCCTTGTCGGGAACCAGGTCGTTCACGACGACAGCAGCACCCTGCTCGGCCAGCGCCTGGACCACGCCGACCCCCATCCCCTGTCCAGCCCCTGTCACCAGCGCAACACGGCCAGTGAGGTCGAATCTCACGGCATGCCCTCTGCAATGACGAACGAGGCGAACATGCTCCGACGACGACGCCGTGGCACAGAACTGCTCGGCCGCCCGAGGGAGAACCACCCGTAGGGCTCGGGAAACGGGCGCGGCGGTCGTCGGGTCAAGGGGCCTCCTTCGGCAGCGCCCGAGCATCGCACGCCGGAGCCTTGCTTCACGCCAAAAGTTGTATATAACATATTTGATCGCCAGTTCTGGGGGGTACCACGAGTCGGGCGTCACGCTTTGGGCGCCGCTCCGTTCGCCTTCTCGGGCCCGATCCCCGCTTCGGTCGGGGTGCTGCTTGAATAACCCGATCGCAAAAAGTTCCGGGAGGGTATGAAAGTGTTCCGCAAAGGACTCGCAGGACTGCAACAGACGGCATTGCCGCTGGCCATGGTGACCGTCATGCTCGCCGGGACGTACGTCGCACTGGCGTCGACGGCGGCGGGCGCGGCGACCTCGGCCACTCGGACGATCGCGGTCGAGCGCCCCCACCAACGGTGAGTGGCCAGGCGTCGGGAAGATTTGCGAACCGGGACCAGGTGGTGCCTCCTCGGTACGCGGGGTGGGGTCCAAGACCATCAACATCGCCGTGTTCAACGACGCCGCTAACACCATCGAGCCGGGCCTCGAAGCCGAGTTCCCTCAGCAGGCCCAGGCCTTCGCGGACTGGTGTAACGCATCGGGGGGCATCGACGGACGCCACATCGTGATCGACAACCGCGACGCCGCCCTGTTCAACGCGGCGCAGCAGGCGACCGCAGCCTGCCAGAGCGACTTCATGGCGGTCGGCGGCGGCATGGCTCTCGACCAGCCCTCGGTCCCGATCCGCGAGAAGTGCGGGCTCGGCCAGATCAGCGGCTACGTCGTCTCCGACGCCTCCGACCTCGCCTCGGACCAAGTCGACCCGAGCGGCATCAACACCGACACCGTGACCTCGGGATGGTTCGGCGCGCTGGCCAAGGCCTACCCCCAGGCGGTCAAGAACGCCGGCATGGGTGGGGCGGACACCCCCTCGGTCCTCGAGCCCGAGACGAAGTACGAGTTCGGCGCCGAGGCGCAAGGGTGGAAGGTCAGCACCTTCTTGGAGCCGCCGGACACGGTGGAAAACTGGGCGCCCTACGTCGAGGACTACCAGACCAAGGGGGTCCAGGCGCTGTGGCCCGCCGACACCGCCGCCTTCACCCCGTTCGCCCAGGCGATGACGACCGCCGGCTACCACCCGGCCTTCATCGCCCTCGGGACCCAGTTCGCGAACTCCCAGACCGCGGCTGCCATCGGCGCCAACCCCAGCCTGCCCCCGGTCTACGTCGAGACGTCGTGGTGGCCGCTCTCGTTGGCCTCCCAGAACCCCTCGCTCGAGCAGCTCATCAACACCATGCACACCTATGCCAAGGGCGACAGCGTCGACTTCGACGACGAAGAAGGGGCCGAGGCATGGCTCCTGTGGGCCAAGTCGGCCTCGGCCTGCGGCGCGAACCTTACGGTGACCTGCGTGCTGGACCACGCGGCAGCCACGAAGAACTGGGACGCGGGCGGGATTGAGGCGCCGATCGCCAACTTGACGCTCTCCAACCAGAACCCCCAGCCCTCGCCGTGCTTCGTGATCATGAAGGGGTCCGCCAAGGGATTCTTCTACGACAAGGCGATCACCCACCCCACGCAGTCCATCTGGAACTGCAATCCCAAGAACGTCGTCCACTTGACCGCACAGCAGCAGCAGGCATTGGCGTCCTTGTGATCGGGGGTGCGACGGGCCGCGGAGTTGGGCGCAAATTGCATAGTCTGGCCCGAACGGAGGACTGAGGGTTCTGTCGGGGGACGGCCGTGCATGACTTCATCATCTTCACCATCGGCGGCCTGGCTGCAGCGGGCATCTACGCGATAACGGCGAGCGGCCTCACCCTCACCTACACGACGACGGGCATCTTCAACTGGGCGCACGGGGCCGTCGGGATGGTCTGTGCCTTCGCCTACTGGCAGATGAGCATCGGCTGGGGCTGGCCGACGCTCGTCTCGATGCTCGTCTGCATCTTCGTGGTGGCGCCCGCTATCGGCATCGCCATCGAGGCGGCGGTGATGCGCCGGCTCGAAGGTGTCTCCGAAGCATCGAAACTGGTCGTCACCCTGGCCATCGCGCTCATGCTCTTGGGCGTCGCGGAATGGATCTGGGACCCCACCACCTACCGTGCGCTGCCGCCCCTCTTCAACAACGACACCTTGGTCTTGGGGTCGATCCGGATCTCCTACAACGACGTCACCGTCTTGATCCTGGCCCTGGTCGTGGCCATCGTGCTGCGGCTGTTCCTCTACCGCACCCGGATGGGCGTCACCATGCGCGCCAGCGTCGACGACCGGACGCTCACCTCGCTCAACGGGTCGAGCGCCGTCGCCAACGCCCGCAACGCCTGGATCATCGGCTCCATGCTGGCCGCGCTGGCGGGGATCCTCATCGCTCCGACGCTCACCCTGTCGGCCTCTGCCCTGACGCTCCTGATCGTCAACGCCTATGCGGCATCAGTCATCGGGCGCCTGCGTTCCATCCCGATGACCTTCGTGGGTGCGATCATCTTGGGCCTCTCCATCGCCTACTCGGTGGCCTACCTGCCCCAGAACCCCTACATCCAGGGGTTCGAGAACGCGGTGCCCGCCATCGTCTTGTTCGTCGCACTTCTGGTGCTGCCCTCGTCCCGCCTGCGCGGGCACCGCGTGCTCCGCAGCCGGGAGCTGGCTTTTCGTCCCAGTTGGAGCGGCACCGGGCTGTTTTGCATCGGCACCATCGTGGCGGCCATCTTCCTGGCGACCACCGTGTCCACAGCCGACCTGTTCAGCCTCAATCGCATGTGGGGGCTCGCCATCGTCGGGCTCTCGATTGTCCCCATCGTCGGCTACGCCGGGCGTCTGTCCCTGTGCCAGATGACCTTCGCCGGCATCGGTGCGACGATGGTGGGTCATTTAGGTGCCCAGGGGAACCCGCTCTCGCTGCTGGCCGCGGCCGGCGTGTGCGCACTGATCGGCGTCATCGTCGCCATCCCCGCCCTGCGACTCTCGGGCATCTACTTCGTGCTGGCCACCGCAGCCTTCGCCATCACCATGGACAACTGGGTCTTCGTGCTCCCGTCCTTCAATCTCTTCGGGCGCCCCTACGCACCCTTTGGATCGGGATCGCTCGCCTTCGCCCCGTTCCGCATCGGTTCGCTCGCGCTCAACTCGAAGACCTCGCAATTCATCGTGGGATCCATTGCCTTCGTGGTCCTGGTGGTCATCGTCGTCGCACTCCGGCGATCGGAGTTCGGACAACGCCTCCTCGCCATGAAGGACAGCCCGGCCGCGTGCGCGACCCTCGGCATGAACGGGCGGGCGTCGCTCATCGGGGTGTTCGCCTTCTCGGCCGCCCTGGCCGGTGTCGGCGGTGGCATCTACGGCATGGCGCTGGGCTCGGCGGCGCCCGACGTCTTCCAGTTCTTCAACGGGCTGTCCGTGCTCTTGGTGATGGTCGTCTTTGGCATCACCTCGTTCGGTGCCGCCGGGTTGAACGGCCTCTACCAGGGTTCGCCCTTCTTCACCAACGTGTTCCCCTCCCTGACCCAGTTGCCACTGGTCCTCGTGGGGCTGGGCGGCGTCGGGGTGGGGACCACGCCCAACGGGACGATCCCGGGCAGCATCCGCCCGGTCTACCTGTCGGTGGCGCGGCGCCGCTGGCTGGTCGCCCTGATCGTGGCGGTGGTCGGGCTTGCCTGGGCGCTCCGCCTGAGCGGGACGATCAACGGTTGGACGATGGCGATCATCATGGCGATCGGCCTCGGACTGCTCCCGGTCCCGGCCTACGTCGTCGATTACCGGGCCAGGATCGCGCCGCCTGCGTTCGGGCTCCCCGAGCGACGCTCCAAGGAGAAGAGGGACGCCTGGTTCGCCGAGGCGGCGGCCGACGAGGCTCCGGTCGCACCGGCCGACCCCCTCGCCGCGCTCTCGGGAGCCGGAGGCACCCGTGGGGCTTGAGATCCTCGACGTCTCGGTTCGCTTCGGGGGCTTGGCCGCGCTCTCCGAGGTGTCGCTCAGCGCTGCCGAGGGTGCGATCACCGGACTGATCGGACCGAACGGAGCGGGCAAGACGACCCTGTTCAACGTCGTGACGGGGATGCAGCGCCCCAACGGGGGGACCGTGCGGCTCGACGGCCGGGACCTGCGTGGGCTCTCGTCCTATCGCCGGGCCCGACTCGGCCTCGGTCGCACGTTCCAGCGTTTGGAGCTCTTCGGGACCCTGACTGTGGCGGAGAACATCGGTGTCGCGGCGTCCATCGAGCAGCGCGGGGTCATGCGGGGCCGGTCCAAGGCGATCCACGTGACCCGCGAGGAGCTGCTCGAACGCCTCGGGCTGACGCCCGTGGCCAATGACCGAGCCGATACCCTGCCGACGGGGACTGGTCGCCTGGTCGAGCTGGCGCGTGCCCTCGCCACCAAGCCCAGGGTCCTCCTCCTCGACGAACCGGCGGCGGGCCAGGACACGGACGAGACCGAGCGCTTCTCGGAGGTCCTGAAGAACCTGGCGAAGGACGGGCTCGCCATCCTGCTCGTCGAACACGACATGGATCTGGTCATGAACGTCTGCCACACCGTCGTGGTCCTCGACTACGGGCGCGTCATCTGCACCGGGACGCCGGCGGAGGTCCGTGCCGATCACGAGGTCCAAGCCGCCTACCTCGGCACGGTGTCGGAGGCGGTGGCCGATGCCTGAACCCCTCTTGGAGTTCCAGGCCGTGCGCGCAGCGTACGAAGAAGTCGAGGTAATCCACGGGATCGACGCCGCCTTCGAAGAGGGTCTCGTGACGGCTGTCCTGGGGGCAAACGGTGCCGGGAAGTCGACTCTCCTCGCCCTGGCCGCGGGCATCATGGGACCGAGCGAGGGCGAGGTCCGCTTCGCCGGCGCCAAGGTGAAGGTCGGATCGACCTCGACCTTGGCCCGTCGGGGGATGTGCCTCATCCCGGAGGGCCGCGGGGTGTTTCCGAACTTGACCGTGCGCGAGAACCTCTGGGTCATGACCCACAGCGGCTCGGGGCGACGGCACGTAGAGCGTTGCGCCTTCGAACGGTTCCCGCGCCTCGAGGGTCGGCGCGACCAGCCGGCGGGCACGCTCTCGGGCGGCGAGCAGCAAATGCTCGCCCTGGCGCGTGCCGTCGCGACGAACCCGCGGCTGCTCTTGCTCGACGAGCTCTCCATGGGGCTGGCGCCGATCGTCGTCGAGGAGCTCTACAACCATGTCGTCCAGCTGGCGACGGAGGGCATCACCGTGGTGGTGGTGGAGCAATTCGCTCGCACTGCGCTCTCGGTCGCCACGTCGGCCATGGTGATGGCGAACGGACGGATCGTCCATACCGGGGCGGCCAGCGAGGTGGAATCGGTGCTCCACTCGGCCTACCTCGGGCCGGTGCAACCCGCGGCAGAGGGATCACCGGCCCACAACGGGACGTCAGCTCAGGCCGACACCGGCCCGGGAGCACTCTAGGAAAGCCGCGGGTCTCGAGGAACGTCGCCGAGCTGAAAGGCGCCGGAACTACCGTCCGGTCCACACCGGAGGACGCTTCTCGACGAAGGCATCGATGCCCTCCTTGAAGTCCTCGCTGGCGCTCGCCTCGGCGAAGCCGTCCGCGGAGAGTCGCCAGGCCGCTCCCTCGTCGGCAACAAGCGAGCCCAGGACGATCCTCCGGGTGGCGCGGACCGCGACCGGAGCGTTGCTGGTGATCCGGCCGGCGAGCTCCAGCGCCCGTTGGAGCGCCCTTCCCGGCTCACACAGGTCGTTGACGAGGCCGAACTGATGCGCCGCGACGGCCCCGATCGGGTCGCCGGTCAGGGCACACTCCATGGCGACGTTCAGGGGAAGACGTCGGGGCAGACGGAAGAGTGCGCCAGCGGCGGCAACCAGGCTCCGCTTGACCTCGGGGATGCCGAAGGTCGCGGTGGTCGAGGCGACCACCAGATCGCACGCCAACACCATCTCGGTGCCGCCGGCCAGAGCCGGCCCGTCGACGGCGGCGATCAGCGGTTTGGTCCGGGCGCGCCGCACGATGCCGCCGAATCCTCCCCTCTTCGTCTGCAGGTCCGCCGCCCTCCCAGCGCCGATCATCTTCAGGTCGGCCCCCGCGGAGAAGACGGGGGGCACGCCGGTGAGGATCCCGACCCAGAGGTCGTCGTCGTCTTCCAGTCGATCGAGCGCGGACTCGATCCCCCGCGCCACCTCGTCGTTGACGGCGTTGCGGGCGTCGGGCCGGTTAATGGTGATGATCTCGGTGTGACCCCTCGTGTCGATGTCGACGATCATCAGGGGATGCTCGTCAGTCGGGTCGACTCGGTCTCGGCGGTGCTCAGGAGCCCGGGCCTTCGGTGCCGAGGATGGAGACGAAGGACACCATCTCTCCGGGGTACCCACCAAGGTTGTGGGTGAGGGCAAGGCTGCGCGTGCCGAAGGTCGAGATGCGCCGCTCTTCGGGTGCCTCGCCGCGCAATTGGAGCCACACCTCGAACATCATTCGTAGGCCCGATGCCCCGACGGGGTGTCCGAAGCTCTTCAGTCCCCCGTCGGGGTTCACCGGCAGGTCACCGGTGAGTTCGAACGTCCCCGCGAGCTCTTCCTTCCACGCGGTGCCCCGTTCGCAGAACCCGAGGTCCTCCATGAGGACCAGCTCCGTCGGCGTGAAGCAGTCGTGCACTTCCGCCATGGCCAGCTGGGAACGGGGATCGTCGATCCCCGCCTGGCGGTAGGCCTCCTGTGCCGACGCGACGACCTCCGGGAAGGTCGTGAAGTCGTAATGAGGATCGCTCACGCCGCTCCCGTCGCCGACGACGAACGAAATCCCCTTCACGTACAGCGGTGCCGTCGAATACCGCGGCGCGTCCTCGGCCCGCACGACCACCGCGGCGGCCGCACCGTCGGCCACCCCGGCACAGTCGAAGATCGAGAGTTCGCCTGCGATGCGCGGCATGGCGAGGAGCTGCTCGACGGTCATCTCCTTGCGGAACTGCGCCCGGGGATTCCGCGCACCGTTCGCATGGTTCTTCGACGCAATCCGCGCCAGTGCCTGCTTGACCTCGTCGACCCCCACGCCGTAGCGCTTTGCATAGGCCGGGACGATCATGGAGTACATGGCCGCGGCGGTGACGGTGCGGTTCGTTCCGTCACTCGGTACGGGGAACGCGTTGGCGCCCTGGTACCCAGAGTCCTTCAATTTCTCGACACCGATCGCCATGGCCACGTCGTAGGCGCCACTCGACACGGCGTAGGCCGCCTGGCGCAGGGCCTCCGATCCTGACGCGCAGAAGTTCTCCACCCGGGTGACGGGCTTGTCGCTCACCCGCAATGGCCGGGACACGAGGAGGCCGCTCATACCCGACTGGGCCGTGCCCAGCCAGTACGCGTCGATGTCCTCCCGGGTCACGCCGGCGGAATCGAAGGCACCCTCCGCCGCCTGCAGCACGAGCTCGTCGACCCCGAGACCCCAGTGCTCTCCGAACTTCGTGCAAGCCATGCCGACAATGGCCACCTTGTCCTTGATGCCATGGGAGCCCATCAGTCGTCGCCTTTCCGGTGCGGTCGTGCCTTCCAAAAGTAATTGTGGATCCCGTCAGCGGTGGACAGCCGCCGGAAGGTCATCTCGACGACGTCGCCCACCCGGACATCCGCCGCGTCGACGTCGGTCAACTCGACCGGGAGCCGACCGCCGCCCTCGAAGTCGACGACGGCGAATACCATGGGCGGGCTCGGGGAGTACGAGAGGCGGTCGATCGTGAACGTCGTCACCGTGCCAAGGGCCTCCGCCATGGGTTGGTGCACCGTGTCGTCGGGCAGCGGCGGCAGATGGACGGTCCCGTCGGCGGACCGGGAACCCTCGAAGCCGAACTTCCACGGGACGGAGCGGCCGGCGGCCGACGAAGACGTCCGGGCCGGCTCCGGCCGTCGTGGGGGCTCGACCGGCAGGATGCCCCGCCAGGACAGGTACCGGCCGTAGGAGATCGGTGCTCCACCTTCGATCTGTCGGGCCAGCGACACGCCCTCGGTGTGCTGCGCGAGGGCCGGCGTGGTCCGCACCACCAACGCCTCCGCACCGTCGGCCAGCACGAGGAGGACGATGGCCTGGTCGGGCACGGCGCGTTCGAGCACGGACGACAGCAGGACGAAGGGGTGCGCCGCGCCCGTGTTGCCCACGGTGGTCGCGAGATCGTCGACCAGCCGATCCGACGGGACGCCCGACCGCTGGGCCACGGCGCGACAGGCCCGGCTGTGGGTGCCGGTGACGATGAGATGGTCCACGTCTTCCGGCCCGGTCCCGGTCGCTTTGAACAGGCGGTTGAGCGCCTCGCTGCCGACGGCGGCGTAGCGCACCTCTCCGAACCGTTCCTCCCAGACTCGGGAGCGCTCTTCGCCGGGGCGGCGCCAACGGTCCACGAACTCGTCCGTGAGCGAGACCCACGCCCCGAGCTCCGCCACGACCGGGCGGTTCGTCTCGTCCCCCACGATCAACGCCGCGGCCCCGTCGCCGAAGTACGCCTCATCGGGTCCTCCCGACAAGCCCGCGCGCACGTCTGCCGCCACCGCCAGGGCCGGCCCACTCTGGCTGGCGGCGGCTCGCAGCGCCCCCATCGCCCCCCGGACCGATCCGACCACGTCGTAGGCGCCGCACTCTTCGGGAAGTTGCAGGGCGGCATGGATGGCGGTCGCGTTCGTCTTGTCGAGATACGGCGGGGCGACCGTCGCGAACCAGACTGAGTCCATCACCGCGTCGGGCGCACGGCGGCGTGCCGCCCTCGACGCCTCGACCGCCATGGTGGTGGCGTCCTCGTCGTATGCGGCGACGGCGCGGGTACCCTTGCGGCCGCCTCCGCCCGCCACGGCCGCCACCGTTGACATGTCCAACCTCCGGTAGGGGATGTACGTGCCGTGTCCGATGATGCCGCGCATGGCCGAAGTTTACCCTCCCGGCTGCATGTATCTTTTATCCAAACAAGGGAGGCTCTCAGTGGGATTACTGGACGGGAAGGTGGCCGTCGTGACCGGGGCCGGTCATGGCATCGGCCGCGGGCACGCACTCGAGCTGGCCAAGCAGGGAGCGCGGGTGGTGGTCAACGACCTCGGGTCATCGGTGCACGGTGAGGGGGCGGGTCGTGATGCCGACGTGACCGTCGGACTCGTCACCGAACGGGGCGGCGAAGCGATCGCCGATTACGGCGACGTCGGTGACCACGCGCAAGCCGGTCAGCTCATCGATCGGGCCGTCTCGGAGTGGGGCAAGCTGGACATCCTGGTGAACAACGCCGGCATCGTCCGCGACAGCGCGATCTGGAACATGGACCCCGCCGACTTCGATGCTGTCATTCGTGTCCATCTCCGGGGGACCTGGTCGTGCTCCCATCACGCCGCCGTCCACTGGCGCAGCCGAGCCAAAGCGGGAGAACGCCTCGCCGGTCGGATCATCAACACGACGTCCGGGGCCGGGCTCACGGGGAACTTCGGCCAAACCGCCTATGCGTCTGCCAAGGCCGCCATCGTCGGCCTGACCCTGACCTTGGCTCAGGAGTTGGGTGCGTATGGGGTCACCGCCAACGCCGTCGGCCCGGCGGGCGCCACCCGGCTGACCGGCACCATGCCGCAGGCGCCCCCCGTCGTCGAGCCCGACGAAGTGCCCGACGACGAGTGGCAGCCCATGGACCCGGCCAACAGCTCGCCCCTGGTGGCCTGGTTGGCCAGCGACGAATCCCAGTTGATCAACGGGCAGGTGCTGCGGTCGATTCACGACCGGGTCATCTGGATGCACGGCTGGCGCGAGGCGGCCGAGGTCGCTTCCGGAGCGCAGCGCTGGGATCCGGACCAGCTCGGAAAGGCATTGGCCACCGACGTGTTCCGGGTGGCCACCCCCGGCTTGCGCTTCCTGCCGTGAGGGGCGTGACGCCGTCGGCGCCTCGCTACACCTCCGACAGGTGGAGTCCCAAGAGATCGATGGCGTTCTGCCGCGCGATCTTTCGGATCGCGACCGGATCGAGGTGACCGAACTGCTTCGCGGCGGCCCGACGCGAATCGGGCCACGTGCTGTCCGAGTGGGGATAATCGGTCTCGAAGACCACGTTGTCCAGTCCGACCCGGTCGAGCAACGACACGCCGACGGGATCCTTGAAGAAGCAACTCGCGACGTTGCCCCGCTCGTAGTACGTGGACGGGGGCTCCGGGCAATCACGCTGGGAATTGCTCCAGCCTCGGTGGGTCGACCAGACGTCGTCCGCCCGGTCCAAGACGTAGGGGATCCAACCCATCTGCGCCTCGGCGTACATCAGGCGCAGATCCGGAAAGCGATGCAGCGTCCCCGAGAAGAGGACATCGACCAAGCTGGCCACGCTGTTACCGAAGAGGATCGTGGCGGCGACCGCATCTGGTCCGTCGGGTGAGGCCTGTGGAGTCTTCGTGCCCGAACCGATGTGCATGCAGACCACCGTCCCCGTCTCCTGGCAGGCCGTGAAGAAGGGATCCCAGTACCGGGAGTAGAGGCTCGGCAGGTCGAGGTACGGGGGCAACTCGGTGAAGGCAACCGCCCGCACGCCCCGACCCGCGTTCCGCCTGACCTCGGCCGCGGCAAGGTTGGCGTCCCACAGCGGAACGAGGCAGAGGGGGATCAGCCGGCCCTCGCTCTCCCCACACCATTCCTCCACCATCCAGTCGTTGTAGGCGCCGACGCACAGGCAGGCCAGCTCCCGATCCTTGCCCCACAGGAATTGTTGCCCGCAGAAGCGCGGGTAGTTCGGAAAGCACAGCTGGGCCTGCACGCCGTTGAGGTCCATGTCCTCGAGCCGTTCCGGGACCCGCCAGCAACCGGGCCGCATCTCGTCGTAGCGGACGCCGCGCAGCTGGATCTCGTCCCGCGGGAACCCGACCGCAGCGATCGTGCGCTTGAGCGAGGCCCGGTGGTCCTCGTAGCACCACCAGGCCACCTCGGGTCCGTCGGTTCCGGGCTCTTCCACGTAGCCGGAGCCAACCAGCTTGGGGACGCCGGCCGGCAACAATTCGATGTGCGGCCCGACCTCCTTGAAGCGGGCGGGCAGCCTGCTCGACCAGACCTCGGGTGGTTCGACGACATGAGCGTCGAGATCAACGATCGGAGGGATGCGGTCGACGACCTCGTCCCGCACGCTGATCTTGTCGACTTCGGCCGCACCGACCACCAGGTCCTCCTCCCGAGCAGGAACAGGATATCGGATACCTTATGCGATTGGCCCGTTGGGACCCACAGCCCGGCAGGCAGGATCGGGGGAAGGGGCTCGTGAACCGCTCGCGGATCACCGCCGCCGCCACGGCCCGCCGGGAGAACGAGCACCGGCTCGTGACGCACGCCGCCGCCCCTGCCCCGTTAGGGACCCCCGATCGGGATTCTGTAGAGAATATGATGTATCAATGTCACCGGTCGACGACGTAGGCGCCGCCGGGTACGAGGCAACGGCGATACCGGCGTCACCGGGTGCCGTCGTCCGGAAGGGAAGCGGCGAACAGGCGGCCGCCTATATTCGTCTCCTGATTTTCGACGGACAGCTGCAGGAAGGCATGCGGCTGCCGCAGGACGCGGTGGCCAAGGCGGTGGGCGTCAGCCGGATACCGATTCGCGAAGCGATCATCGCCCTCGAGCGCGAGGGTTGGGTGACCACCAAACTGCACCGGGGCACCTTCGTCAACGCCTTCGACGAGCAGATCATCCGCGATCACTACGAGCTCTTCGGGCTGGTCTACGGTCTCGCAGCGCGTCGGACCGCCCAGCGCAGCGATCCCGACGTGCTGGCCAGGCTCAACGAGACCGTCAAGCAAATGCGTACGACCGATGATCTCGTTCGGATCGAGGAGCTCGCCTTTGTGTTCCACAGTACCGTGGTCGAGGCCGCCCACTCGCCTCGCATCACGGTCGTGCTCCGCGCCATGTCGCGCCTCGCCCCCGGGCCTTTCTTCGTGCTCGTCCCCCGGGCGGTCGAGCCCGAGCGAAAGGGCCTCGCAGCCATCGTCCGCGCCATCCGCGACGGCGACGGTGACCGGGCGGCGCGCGAATACGCCAAGATGCTCAGCCAGCAAGCAGAAATGGTCGTCGACCTGTTCCACGAGCGGAACGCAATCCGTCAGACCGGCTGACGCCGGGGCGCCGTCACCCGGATTGACTCAGCTTGTCTCGCTGATCTGCACGACCGGCTCAATTTGGGTGTAGTTGGCCACGTCGGCGGTGATCGCCGCAGTGTCCTCGCTTCCCAAAGCGGCTTGCAGGCCGTCGGCCGAGTCGAAGAAGAAGTGCACTGCCGCGACGTACGGTCCGTTGACCCCGCGGTCGATCTCCACTCGGGCCGGCTTCCACGTTTCCGCACAGAACGGCACGTGCTTGGTGCGGTAGTAGTCGTGGTCGAACGTCGCACCCTCGGTCACCGGGTAGAGGACGGACAATCGCATCATGGAGTGCTCCTTTCGAGCGTTGAGCCAGTGGTCATGCGTCGCGCTGCAGCAGTTCGACCAGATAACCGTTGGGAGCGCTCCAGGTCTGCGACGTTCAGACAGTATTGACCTCGCCCACTCGTCATCAGTTCTCCTCACCGAGGCACGGCCGGGCGGGCGCCGCGAACGACGTCTGCATCGTTGGATCGCTGCGTTCTATCCTCCAGAATATATTGTATGCGAAATTACGGCGGCGTCACCGCTGGAGGTGGCCGTCGCCCCCCGCCCTAAGTTGTCCCCGACGGCGCCCGACCGGCTCGGGCTTCGGGGAGCGTGGAACGCATGGCAATGGGCAATCGTCCGGACGTACCGACCGCCCCGGCGCCGATCGCGGCGCTGGACCTGTCACTGCTGGCGCAGCAGGTCGCAACGGCCCTGGCTCGAGTGCCGTTCCGCCACCCCTTCGACGGCCGGTCCTCGCCGCTGTCGAACCTGGGTATCTCGGTCACCCGTGAGGTGATCCGCTCCTTCATGGGTTACGCCTCCTCCTTGCGCATCCCGGAGTTCCGATCGCTCGAGCTGGTGTTGGACGAGATCTGCCAGTGGATCATGCCGCCGTTTGTCCGCTCGCTCGACGTCGACAGCCACCCGACCGAGTTCGGCGGGGTCCCGGGCATCCTCTACGTGCCCCGGAACGGCCGGCCGGCCGGGGTGATCCTCTACCTCCACGGGGGCGGGTACATCGGAACGTCCCCGAGGATGTATGCCTTCTTCACCGCCAGGGTCTGCCGGGAGACCCAGTGCGCGACGTTCGTGGCCGACTACCGGCTGGCGCCGGAGTTTCCCTACCCGGCCGGGGCTGAGGACGCCTCGGCCGTTTACGCGGAGTTCGTCGCCCTGGGCATCCCGCCCGAGCGCATCTTCCTCGCCGGGGATTCTGGCGGCGGCGGCCTGGCCAACACCATCCTCTTGGAGTGCCTTCACCCCCTCGAACCCGTGCGGCCCGCCGGCCTCGTGCTGTTCTCGCCCGAGGTCGACCTCCTGCTGAACGAGGCGTCGATCACCGAGAACGCGGACCGCGACATCCTGCCGTGGAACATCCCGACGACCGCGTACCTCCATGGCACCGACGCCTCCAGCCAACCCCTTGATCCACTGCGCGCGGATCTGAGCGGATTTCCCCCCACCTGTGTGACCTGGGGGGGCGATGAGATGTTCCGCGACCCCATACGTCGCTACGTCCGGCGCCTCCGCGCGGCCGGAGTGCCGACCGATGCGCAGGAGTACGAAGGGATGTTCCACGTCTTTCCGATCCTGATGCCCTGGGCCGACGACAGCCGGGAGGCGTTTCGTCACGTCCGCGACTTCATTCACCGCGTCGTCGACGGCGCTCGCCCGGTCTCGATGACGGACCTCAGTCGCAAGCTGGAGCAGCGCCTTTGAGCGTCCGTGCGCCCCCCGCCGGGCCGGAGGCGCGCCGATCCGCCAGGAGGCAGCATGGGTCCCCACCGGGTGACGAGGAGAGGCGATGCGCGACCCCAGGTCAGACGACGGCACCGAGCGACGGGGCGGCGGGGCCCTCGACCCCGTCACGGGCGCGACGTACCATCCCGCCCCCAACCGGCCGCCCGCGTTCGTAGTCCCGGGCCGCGAGGAGGCGGCGGCCGTCAAAATGGCGGAGTTCCGCTCCCGTGCGGGCCGGCGGCCCAACGTGGTCGTCATCCTGATGGACGACGTCGGCTGGGGCGACTTCGGCTGCTACGGCGGCGGGGTCGCCGTGGGCGCACCGACACCCAACGTCGATCGCATCGCCCGGGACGGCCTGCTCCTCACCTCTTGTTACAGCGAACCCTCGTGCACGCCCACCCGGGCGTCCATCCTGACTGGTCGCCTCCCGATGCGTCACGGCCTCTTGGTCCCGCCCATGTACGGAATGCCCGGCGGACTCAGCGGGGAAGTCACCCTCCCCGAGTTGCTGTCAAACGCTGGCTACGTGACGCAGGCCGTCGGGAAGTGGCACATGGGCGAGAACAGCGAGAGTCAGCCCCAGAACGTCGGTTTCGACGACTTCTACGGCTTCTTGTCCGTATCGGACATGTACACGGAGTGGCGGGATCCCTACTTCTTCCCCGAGATCGTCTACAGCGAGGACCGCACGGAGTGGGTGCGCAACATGCCGTTCAACAAGTGCTTTGTGCACGCAGCACGCAACGGCCCGCTCGAGGAGGTCGAGGAGGTGACCGTCCCCGTGCTCTCACTCCTGGACTCCAAGTGGTGCACCTACTCCGAGCAATTCATCGAGCGGATGGCCGGATCGGCGGACCCTTGGTTCCTCTACCACTGCACCCGGGGCGCGCACTTCGACAATTACCCCCACCCCGACTTCCTCGGACGCTCCCCGGCTCGGCACCCCTACAAGGACGCCGTCGTCGAGCTGGACGACATCTGCGGCCGGCTGGTCGCCGCGCTCGAGCGGACGGGCCAGCTCGAGTCGACCATGGTTGTGATCTCGTCCGACAACGGGCCGGAGATGGAGACCTGGCCCGACTCCGCCTTCACGCCGTTCCGCTGCGCCAAGGGATCCACCTGGGAGGGCGGGGTGCGGGTGCCTGCCGTCGTGTCCTGGCCGGGGATGATCGAGCCGGGACGGAGCAGCGACGGCCTCGTGCACCTCCTCGATCTCTTCGCCACCTGTCTGTCAATGGCGGGCGCCGTGGACCAGATGCCCGTCGACCGCTACATCGACGCGGTCGATCAGCTGTCCTTTCTTCTCGCCGTCGACGATCGCGAGGCGGTGTCGAACCGCAAGTACCAGCACTACTGGCTCACGTCCCAGTTCTCTGCCCTGCGCGTGGGCGAGTACAAATACATGCTGTCATCGATCTCCGACGATGACACCGACGTCCTCAACCCCGGAGGGTTCACGGGCGTCGTGCAGCGCTATGGCTATGGCCGCCTGTACAACCTCTACCTGGATCCCAAGGAGACGCGCTCGTACATGATCCGCAAGCTCGTCTATATCGACGCCATCATCGGCGAGATCGCCCGGCATCAGGCCACGTTCCGCGAGTGGCCCAACAAGCCGACGCTGGTAACCGCGAGCTGAGGCAACCGTGGGGCATGGCGGAACGTGGGGGCACACCGAGCTCAGCGCGCGCCCGATCTGGTCGGCCATCGTACGCAGGTCCTTGCGGAAGTCGGGGTGGGCGATGTCGACGAGGAGATGCGCCCGTTCGCGCACGGTCAGGCCGGTTAGCTCGGCGGCCCCGTACTCCGTGACGACGACGTGCGTGTGATGACGCGGCGTGGAGACGACCGAGCCTGCCGTCAGGAGCCCGACGATCCGGGACACGACGTTGTCGCCGAGCACCGTCGTCGAGTGGAGGCAGACGAGCGAGTGTGCGTCGAGGCGCAGATCGGCGGCGGACATGAAGTCCTCGTGGCCGCCCACGCCCGAGATCTGCTTGCCGCCGATGTTGTCGGCCACCACCTGGCCGTAGAGGTCGAGCTCGAGGGCCCCGTTGATGGAGACGAGGTTGGCGTTCCGGGCGATGACGGTGGGGTCGTTCACCGTCTCCACCGGGAGGAAGGCGACCTCGCGCGTTTCCGTCCAGCCACCCGTAGAGCTCGGAAGTCCCGAGGGCAAACGTCGTGACGGAGACCCCGTCGAACGCCCCCTTGGCGTCGTTGGTCACCTTGCCCGCTTTGTGCAGCCGCATAAGGCCGTTGGTGAACATCTCGGAGTGGACGCCGAACCCACCCAGCGGGCCCTTGGCCAGCTCGGTCGCCACGATGTTGGGAATGGCCCCGATGCCCGTCTGCAGAGTGGATCCGTTCTTGACGTAGGACAGTGCGTTGCGAGCGATCGCCGCGTCGACCTCGTCGGTCAGAGGATCGGCAAGGGCGAAGGGGACGGCGTTCGTCTCGACCAGCACGTCGACCAGGTCGAGCGGAATCGTGTTGTCGAACTGCGGGGGCAGGCTCTTGGTGCGTGGCAAGTTGGGGTTGACCTCGACGATGAGGAGCCGGTCGGGGTCCTCGCCGGCGCGGACCAGCTCGGGCCGGGTGGCGCCCAGATGGAGCGAGAGGCTGATGGTGCCGGCCTCGTCGGGCGGAGCGGCCTGGACCACCATGATCCGGGGCGAGAACTTGGCCAAGATCGGCGCCATCTGGCGGAAGCCCCCGGGGACCAACTCGACCCGGTGACCCATGGAGTACAGCAGCCGCTCCGCGGGCCCGAAGAAGCCGCAGCGATACGACACCCCGGGCTTGGTGAAGACCTCGTAGAAGTTGAGGCACAGCGCGCCACCTACCTGGAGATCCCGCCAGTCGTCTCGGGAGCCGAGGGCCGTCAGGAAGGTGTCCGGGTTGGCCGGACCCAGCCCGAAGCCGATCGTGTCGACCGGCCGGACCATGGCGACGGCCTCCGCCGCGCTGCAGAAGGTAGGCATGCTCCTACTCTGGCAGCGTACCAACGTCCTGACCACGGCCTTTGGCCCCGCGAACGACCGATTGGGCCGAAATCCGTTACTTTCGGCTCTAGCCCGCTCGAGGGGCCGCCAGCACAATGACTGGGACACCCTCCTCTTCCCAGAAAACGGTGCTTGGAGAATGGCGGCCACCCCCCTCGGTCGCCATTTTCCAATTCCGGGGTTCGCTCGCGTGGCGGACCGGGAAGCTTCACGGCACCCTCAGCGTCGCCGACCTCTCGGGTGGGGGGACCGCACGCCCGTTCGGACGTGCCGCACGCCGTCTGACGGCCCGTGGCGTGGTCGGCCTATCCTCACAAGCACGCCAGGAGAAGGACAACCATGACACCCGAAGATGCGCCCGGCGGGGGGAGGATCGTCGTCGGCATCGACGGCTCCCCGGCCTCCCTCGGTGCGCTCTCGTGGGCCGCTCACCAGGCCGACCTGACGAGCAGCGCACTCGAGATCGTCATGGCGTGGCAGTGGCCGGCGAGCTACGGCTGGGCCGCACCGATTCCGGACGACTTCGACCCCGAGGAAGACGTGCGGAAGGAGCTCGACGGCGCGGTCGCCCCGGTGCGCCGCGCCTTCCACGAGCTGAGCATCGACCCCCGGGTGCTCTACGGGCACCCGGCACCGATACTCACCGAGGCTTCGAAGGGAGCGGAACTTCTCGTGGTGGGCAGCCGTGGCCACGGCAAGTTCGTGGGCATGCTGATCGGCTCGGTCAGCGAGTACTGCGCCGCCAACGCGCACTGCCCGGTGCTCGTGCACCGACCCCGACGTCGCCGGCAGACGCCCGGCGAGGAGCGCCGGATCGTCGTCGGCGTCGACGGCTCACCCGCCGCCGACCGCGCCCTCGACTGGGCCGTCGCCCAGGCACGACGCGGTGGCGTCTCACTGCATCTCGTCTCCGTCTGGTCGTTTCCCATGGCCCTCGGCTATGCGTTCACCACCAGCGTGAACGAGGTGCGTCAGAGCGCGCTGAACGTGATCGACCGCGCCATGGCCAAGGTCGGCGACGTCGCCCCGGGGGTCCCCGTCACCGGTGAGGCGACCGAGCAGGCGCCGGCGCCCGGACTGGTCGGGGCGGCCAAGGGCGCGGACATGTTGATCGTGGGGACGCGTGGACACGGCGGGTTCGAGGGCCTGCTCCTCGGGTCGGTCAGCCTGTATTGCATCCGTCGGGCCGGCTGTCCGGTCGTGGTCGTGCGCTGACCCGACGCGCCGCGTCAGGTACGACGGGGAAGACGCCGCGCGCCGCACCGCCACGCCACGTCGCCGTCCAGGGCTATCGGGCCGGGCGCTGTGACGATCCGGTCTCGAGATGGACGCGATCGATGGCTCGCAACCTTTCGGTGCGGTCGGCGCGGAGCTGTGAGAGCCCAGGCCCCCCTGTGGTCGGTGCGGCGGGATCGCCCGGCACGCCCAGCAGCGCACCGAGCGTCGCCTCCACCGACGAGGCGAGCGACATCGGGTTGTACCCGCCCTCCAAGAACAGGGCCAGGCGGCCGGCACGGGGCGCGAACTCCCGTACGACGCGTCCGAGCTCGGCGAAGTCCCCGCTCGAGAGCTCGAGCTCCCCGAGTGGATCGGCCCGGTGGGCGTCGAAGCCGCACGAGACCAGCACCCAGTCGGGCCGGAAGCCCTCGATCGTGTCCCGCGCCACTTCGTCGAGCGCGACGCGGACCACGTCGCCCGTCGCCCCGGGCGGAAGGGGCAGGTTGAGCGTCAGTCCGGGAGCACCGGGGCCACCGACCTCGCCCGGGCGACCCGTCCCGGGAAAGAGCGGGTGCTGGTGGGTCGAGACGTAGAGGACGTCGGGATCGTCCCAGAAGATCGCCTGGGTCCCGTTTCCGTGATGCACGTCCCAATCCACGATCAGGACTCGCTCGCCCAGGGCCGTGCGCGAGGCCGCCGCCACCGCAACGTTGTTGACGAGGCAGAAGCCCATGGCCCGCTCCGGCGTCGCGTGATGCCCCGGGGGACGCACCGGCACGAAGGCGATGCCGTCGCCCCGGCGCTCCAGCTCGGCCAGCGCCACCAGCCCGGCGCCGGCAGCACGCCGGGCCGCCGTCCACGAATCCGGGCGGGCGTAGGTGTCCGGGTCGACGTGTCCGCCGCCGCGGGCACAGAATGCCTCGAGCTCGGCCAGGTAGGCGGTCGAGTGGACCCGCGACATCTCGTCGATCGACGCCTCGCGCACCGGCGGGGAGACGAGCTCGTCCTCGAGCCCGAGGGCACGGACCCCGTCCATGGCCGCCAACAGCCGTGACGGCTGCTCGGGATGGTGGGGGCCGCCGTCGTGCTCCGCGACACCGGCCGGCCCGGCCACGATGAGCGGCATCACGCCCTGTCCCCCGACGGGGGCAACCGTCGCGCCCCCTCGGGGTCTGCCGGTAATTGGGCTGGCATGGCTCTCTCCTCGTTCGCGTCCATGGTACGGGTCCGGCCTCGCAGCCTTCGCGGCGTCGACCTTGGGCCCGAGGTCCGTTGGCAGCTGCGCCATCGAGTCCTACGCTGACCCCGATGCCGGCGCTCATGAAAGTGTGGGCCGTCGACCGGCCCGGCCCCGTCGACGATGGGCCGCTGGTGCAGGTCGACAAGGAGGTCCCCCGACCCGGCCCGGGACAAGTCCTGGTGCGGGTGCGCGTGTGCGGCGTGTGCCGGACGGACCTCCACCTGACCGAGGGCGACCTCGCGCCCCGCCGCCCGCTCGTCACCCCGGGCCATGAGGTGGTTGGCATCGTGGAGCAACTCGGGTCCGGCAGCACGCGCTGGCAGGTCGGTGACCGCATCGGGGTGCCCTGGCTCGCCCACACGTGCGGCACGTGCCCGTTCTGTCGATCGGGACGCGAGAACCTCTGCCTCGCTCCGCTCTTCACTGGCTGGGACCTCGACGGGGGGTATGCGCCCTTCGCGGTGGTCGACGAGGCCTATGCCTACGCGCTGCCCGAGAACTTCGGCGACGACGAGGTCGCGCCGTTGCTCTGCGCCGGGATCATCGGCTATCGCGCCCTGCAGCGCGCCAACCTCCCCGACGGCGGCCGCCTCGGGATCTACGGGTTCGGCGCCTCGGCCCACATCACGGCGCAGGTCGCGTTGGCCCGGGGCGCCCGCGTCCACGTCATGACCCGGTCGCCCGAAGCGCAGCAGCTGGCGCTGCAACTGGGGGCGAACAGTGCGGGCGACGCCGACGCCGAGCCGCCCGAACCCCTCGACGCGGCGATCCTCTTCGCTCCCGTCGGCACACTGGTCCCACCCGCCCTCGCCGCGCTCGACCGCGGGGGGACGCTCGCCATCGCCGGCATCTACCTGAGCGACATCCCCACCCTGAACTACGAGAAGCACCTCTTCGAGGAGCGGACCTTGCGGAGCGTGACGGCCAACACGCGGGCAGACGGGGAGGCGTTCCTCGCCCTGGCCGCCCGCGTCGGGGTACGCGTGTCGGTCACCCCCTACCCGATGGACCGGGCCGACGCCGCGCTCCGCGACCTTCGCCACGACCGTGTCAACGGGGCCGCCGTCCTGCTCGTCTGACCCTCGGACGCCTCGACGCCGGACCGCACGTACGCCGGCACGCCCCCGCACGAATGGCCGGACGGCACGATGCGGCTCGAGCGGCATGCCCGACCGGTACACCCACCCGGCGAGGCCACCGTCCCCTCGGGCCGCCGTCGTCTCCCGTGAAGAGAGACCTGACCAGGACTAACGCAGCGGAATCAACCCGACCGAGAGGAGAGGCGCCGACGGTGCCCCAGCCGATTGACGTCAAAAACGCTGTCACAGGGCCCTTGGCGATAGGTCCTGGAGCTCTCGACTGGGGCACGCACGCCGGCAGTGCGATCAGGCGGTAGATCGCTGTGCCCATTATTCCCGATCCGGAGCGCCATAAACACAGATTTTCAGGAAATTTTGCGAGGGTTTAGATGAGGGGTTCCACCTGGTCAGCCGCCATCAACACGGCCACCAACTCCTGATCGCGGGGATAGGAGAGCACACGGATCGCATCGTCGAGCGTCAACCACCCCAATTCGTCGACCTCGGCGTTGGGGGTGAAGAACCCGCCCACCGCTCCCATCACCCAGTAGGCCACCGCCTTGGGCCTGCGCTTGCGATCCACGTACTCGGTGTGGCCGACGAAGCGCACGAGCCGGCAAGAGATGCCCGTCTCCTCCCGCACCTCGCGCAGCGCAGCCCGCTCCAAGGTCTCACCCGACTCGAGCTTGCCCTTGGGGAACGACCAATCCTGGTGCACGGGCCGGTGCACCACGACGATCTCGAGCTCCCCGCCGTGGCGGCGCACCACCAGGCCGCCGGCCGCCTGCACGACCTCCGTCGGTGGGAGGAGCTCCGCGGTCATCGCTCGTCGGGCCACTGCGTGGACACTACCGCCGCCCACGCGCCAAGTGGCGGCAATCGCGCTGCCAATGTGCTGGAGTTGCGCTGGTCCCGGGGTCTGCCGCGGGAACCCGCAGTAGCGTGAGCGCCGTGTCCGATTCGTCCGATTCGAGGGGAGATGGACCGGGCGAGCAACACGACCCGGTTGAGATCGAGTGGCAGTTCGACGCGCTCGACCTGCGGCCAGTGGAACGCTGGCTCGCCACCCTGCCCTCCCTGGGCGTCGAGGTGGCCGACGGCGGAACGGTCACCGCGTTGGCCCGAACGCCGCGGCGCCTGGTCGACTCGTATCTCGACACGGACGACTGGCGCATCGCCCGTGCCGGGTTCGTCGTCCGCACCCGGCGGCGCGGCCGTCACGACGAAGTCACGCTCAAGGACACTCGTCCCGCCGAGGGAAGCGGCCTCCGCCAGCGCCTGGAGGTGACCGAAGTCCTTCCCGCGTCGGGCCTCGGCGCGCTGGGCTCCGATGGCCCGGTCGGGCGTCGCCTGCGGGCCATCGTGGGCACGCGCCACATGCGCCAGGTGCTCCAAGTTCGCACCCGTCGCCGGCCTTTCGCCTTGCGCGTCGGCGGCGTCGACGCGGCCGAGGTTGCCCTCGATGACACCGTGATCGTCGTCGGCAACGGCCAGCGGCCGATGCAGCTGCGCCGGGTCGAGGTCGAGGTGCGACCCGAGTGGCTCGAAGCGCTGGAGCCGATGGTGGCGCAACTGCGTACCACGTGCGGGCTCCAACCGGCCCGGCTGTCCAAATTCGAGGCCGGCCTGCTGGCCGTCGGACAAGAGATCCCCGGCACGCCCGACCTCGGACCCACCGCGATCTCCGAAGGCTCGACCATGGGCGACGTGGCCTACGCCGTGCTGCGGCGCCAGCTGGCCGTGCTGCGCGAGAGGGAGCCCGGCACGAGGCTGGGAGAGGACCCCGAGGAGCTGCACGTCATGCGGGTGGCGACCCGTCGCCTGCGCGCCGCCCTCTCCCTCTTTGCCGACGTCCTGCCCGTGCGGGCGCAGGTGTTCCGCGCCGAGCTGGGCTGGCTGGGCCGGCTGCTCGGCGCGGTACGCGACCTCGACGTCCAACAAGAGGGGCTGGCCGGGATGGCGACGGCGCCGGTCGGGTGGAGCGCCGGTGCGCGACCCGTGGGGGACCACGATCCTTTGGCCGAGCTCTCCGCGCTCCTCGAGCGCGAGCGTGACGCCGCTCGGTTCGCCCTGCTCGGCGGGCTCGACTCGGTCCGCTGGGACCGTCTGGCCAAGGGGCTGGCCTCCATGGTGCAGCAGGGGCCGGCGCGGCGGTCGGTCGCCGCGCGGGTCCCCGCCGTGATCGCCATGCCCGAACTCGTGGTCACCCGCCACGAGGCCGTCGCCAAAGCGGCCAAGCGAGCCAAGAAGTCGGGGGTCGTGTCGGACTTCCACCGTCTGCGCATCCGCTGCAAACGCCTCCGCTATGCGCTGGAGTTCAGCTCCGAGCTCTACGGCGGGCGCACCGCCCGCTTCGTCCGCCAGCTCACCGCGCTCCAAGACGAGCTCGGGCTGATGCAGGACGCCGAGGTCGCGTCGCTCTGGCTGGCCGACCTCGCCACCGGCGAGGCCCACCTGCCGGCGGCAACCGTCTTCGTGATGGGTGGTGTCGCGGAACGGCACCGGCGCGACGTCAACCGGCTGCTGCGCCGGCTGCCCAAGGAACTGCCGCGGATCCAGGGGCGAGAGTGGCGCGACCTTCTCGAGCTCATGGAGCGCCGGCGGGCCGAAGCGGAGGCGGCCCGCCCACCGGTGCGCACCACCTTGCGTGCCGTGCCCCCGCCGCGGCCCGAGACACCAACCGCACCGGTCCCGGCCGAAAGGGCATCACACCACCCGGCCCTGCCGCCCGGGCTCGCCGCCCTGGCGCCCCCACCCCAGTCAGGCCAACGGGAATGAGGCCGCGTCGCCGCCCATGACGACGCGCGGGTGCTCCGTCACGATGAAGTGCAGCCGTGCCGTGTCCAAAAAGAGCTCGATATCGGACCAGATCGCGGGAAAGTCCGGCTCCGCCATGTGGGCCCGGTAGTCGTCCATGCTCTCGAACCACTGCACCGTCACCCCGTCGAAGCCCGGATCGCCGTCGCCGTCGTAGTCCTCGAGCGGGCGGGGGTGCTGCTCGTAGCGGACCACGTGGCGCCCGCTCCGGCTGGCGGCGATCAGGGGTCCGTGGACCTCCCGCCAGTGTGCGTGGAACTCCGCGGGGGTGAGACCCTCCTTGCGGCGCAACAGGCAGGTGAGCCTGACCATGGGGACCTCCTTTGTGGGCTGTGGCGTCCATTGTCGGCTGAGGCGGCGCGGCGCGACGGCGCCCACGCAGGCTAGGCCGGTTGCTCGGGGGTGAGCACGAGGCGCAACCGGGCGCCGCCCGGTTTGACGCCGACGGCGAACGGGGTCCCCAGGACGGGCTCGGACGGTGGCCGAGCGCCGCGGGGTCACACCACCGGTCCCGTACTGTTGCCCTGCATGCCCGCCTCGCACGTCGTGCTGATCCTCCTGGGTGGCGTGGGTGCGGGCATCTTCAACGGCGTGGCGGGCGGTGGCAGCCTGATCTCGTTCCCGATCCTGCTGGGGCTCGGCTACCCCGCCCTCACCGCCAACATCACCAACACCATCGGGATCTGGCCCGGCTACGTCGCCTCGGCCGCCGGCTACCGCAACGAGATCGGCGACCAGGCCCGGCGGCTGGCCCGGCTCACGCCCTTCGCCCTCGCCGGCGGGGTGACCGGTGCGCTGCTCTTGCTCACGACCTCGTCGGCGACCTTCGACGACGTGGTGCCCTGGCTCGTCCTGGGGGCCGCCGCCCTGTTCGCCATCCAACCGGTGCTGCGGCGTGCCCTGGACCGAGGCTCGGCCCATCCCCGCACGCGGCCCGTGCTCCTGGTGGCGGGGGTGTTCGCCGCCTCCGTCTACGGCGGCTACTTCGGTGCCGCCATGGGCGTGATGTTCCTCGCCGTGCTGGGCCTCGCCCTCCCCCTCTCCCTGGCCCACACCAGCGGGCTGCGGGCCGTGCTCTCGATGCTCGTGAACGGCATCGCCGCCGTCGTCTTCCTCATCCATGGCGGCCTGGCCTGGGAGGCGGTGGGGCTGCTTGCACTGGGCAGCCTCGGCGGGGGCTACGTCGGGGCCCGCCTGGCGCTGGCCCTGCCCGCACCCGCCCTGCGGGCCATCGTCGTGGTCATCGGGGTCGGCACCGCGGTGAAGCTGCTCGTCTGACCCTCTTGACCGCTCCCCCTCGACCGCTGCGTGCGAAGCTTCGTCAGTCGACGGCCAGCGGGTAGTGCCCGACCACCGCCCGCTCCAGGACACGGCGGGCGGTCTGCGCCGCCTCCTGCGCCGCGGCGAGTTCCACGGGGACGAGACGGACCCGAGTGCCCGGCGCGCACTGGCCGAGCCGGCCGTGGTCGACTGACGCCACGACGGCGAGCACCGGGTAGCCCCCGAGCGTGGCGTGATCGGGCATGAGGATGACCGGGTCACCGTCGGGCGGCACCTGCACGGCTCCCGTCACGACGCCCTGCGAGTCGAGCTCGCCCGCTGCAGCTCCTCTCCGGCCCAAGTTGGCCGCGCCGAGGTCGGCGCGCAGCCGGATCCCCACGCGGTTGCTGTCACCTTCGACGTGGAAGACGACGTCGGCCAGGCGGCGCAGCGCATCGGGCGCAAACAGCTCGGGGTGCGGCCCCGCGATGACTCGCAGCTCCACCGGCGCCCCGCCCTCGACGAGCTCGGTGGCCGCGCCAGCCGTGAGGTGGTCACCAAGGGGGGGTGTCCACGGGCCGGCGTCCAGGCGCGCCCCCGGTCCGAGCGGGCCGGGACCGAGCCCCGTCAGCTCATCGGTCGCGCTGCTCCCGAACACCTCGGGCCCGAGGAGTCCGCCGGCGACCGAGAGGTAGGTGCGGCATCCGCGCTGCAGCGGCCCCACGGTGAGCTCCTGTCCCACCCCCAGCGGCAGGACCTGCCCGGCCCGCACGGTGCCGCCGTCGACGCGCAATGCGGGCGCGGCGCCGACGGCGGCGACGTGGCACGCGGCCAGACCACGCAGCCGGGTACCGCCGCCGGTGAGCTCCAGGGTGCCCGAGCCGGCGGCGTTGCCGACGAGCCGATTGGCCAGCGCGAAGCACACGGGATCGGCCGGACCGGCACCCGGCACCCCGACCGCGGCCACACCCCGGCGTCCGCCGTCCTGCACGACGGCGCGCAGCCCCGGCGTCACGACTTCGAGCACCGGGCGGGTCCTCGCCGGCGCGGTCCACACGGTTGGGGAGGGCGGGGCGGGTTCGAGTGGGTCACCCGGGTCCGCTTCGGTGAACCGGACCCGGTCTCCGGGTGCCAGCACGGCGTAGGGAGGGCGGACCGACGAGAAGAGCGGAAAGCCGGTGCGCCCGACGAGCTGCCATCCTCCGGGCGACGCGGTCGGATAGACGGCGGCGTGTCCGTTGGCGAGCGCCACCGAGCCGGCCGGCACCACCGGACGAGGCCGGTCGCGCCGCGGCACCGCGCGCAGGGCCCTGGGCAGTCCGTCGAGGTAGGCGAAGCCCGGCGAGAAGCCCACCACGGCCACGGTCAACGGGCGCTCCGTGATGAGAGCGACCACCGCGCCGGGCGAGCACCCGGCGCCGGCCGCCACCGCGTCGAGGTCGGGCCCGTCGAAGGCACAGGGCACGGTCACGACGCGGCCCGATCCCTCGCGACGGCCGACGTGGCGGTTCGCCATGTCGGCGCGGACTTGCCACGCGTCGGTCCGGACCGCGGCGAGCTCCGTCTCGGGGTGCGTCAGCGAGACCATGACCGTGGCGTAGCCGCAGACCACTTCGACGGCATCCGCATCGGCGACCCGCTGCTCCAGCGCCCGGGCCAACTCCCGTCCGGCGGCGGGGTCCGCCACGCCGATCAGGAAGGCGCGGTCACCGAGGACCCGCACCTCCCCGTCGGGGACGGAGCGTGTCATGCACGCGCCGGCGCGACCAGGTCGATCCCCGCTCCTGCCAGGGCCTGACGAACCATGGTCGCGATCGTCACGGCCCCGGGGGAGTCGCAGTGGACGCACAGCGTGTCCACCCACAGGGTGAGCACGCTGCCGTCGACGGCCACCACCGCGCCCTTGGCCAGGCTGAGCGCCTGCGCGGCCGCCTCTCGGGGATCGACCAGGAGGGCGCCCGCCGTCTTCCGGTCGACCAGGCCTCCGTCGGGCCGATACGCCCGGTCGCAGAAGCCCTCCTCGTCGACCACGACCCCGTCGCGCATCGCCATGGCCAAGGCGCGACAGCCCGAGGGCAACACCATCGATGCGCCCTCGCCGTAGGTGTCGCGCACGGCGTCGCGGAAGGTCTCGTAGACGACGCCCCCCTTGGCGACCTCTTCGTAGAGCATCCCGTGCGCCTTGACGGAATCGACGGTCGTCCCGGCTGAGCGGGCGACCCGTGCCAGCGCCCGCAGTTGCCCGTGCAGTGCGGCGCGGAGCTCGCCCCGGTCGATCGTCACCGGTCGGCGCCCGAACCCATCTCGATCGGGGTACGACGGATGGGCCCCGATGCGGACGGAATGCTCCAGGGCGGTGTCGACCGTCGCCGCCATGGAGTCGTCGTCGCCGGCGTGGCCGCCGCAGGCGATGTGGGCGGTGGTGACCAACGCCAGGAGCGTGCGCTCCACGTCGATCCCGCTCGCGTCGGTCGCCTCGCCGACGTCGGCGTTGAGATCGATGGTCCGTTTGCGAGACATCGGCTCACCCGACCTCGAGGTGGTCCACGACGACGCCGTCGCGGTACACCACGCGCTGGTGACGCCGCGTCGGCACGCGGGCGCCCCCGATGATGGATCCCGTCATGTTGAGCGGGTCGGCCCCGGCCACGACCACCTCCTCGCCCGTCGGCGCCGCGGCGGCGCAACGCCTGGAGCTCCTCGACGGCCTCGGGGAGCGCGTACTGCTCACCCGAGAGCCCCGCGACGAAACGACCCCCGAGTGCGAGCCCGCGCGCCTCCATCCGGCGCAAGGCCCAGACCACCTCGCGCCACGGCACCTTGAACGACTCCCGGCCCCACAGCTCCCAGGCGACCACGCCCCAGCGCAGCCAGCAGCTGGTGCGCCACCGACTCGGCCAGTGCCTCGTTGCCCGGGCGTGAGCACCCCGTCGTCGACGACCGGCACGCCGAGGACCTCGGGTCCGGGCAGCAGCGACCACCGGCCCTCGCCGATGCCGGTCCCGACCGGCGCCCGCCGCCGGCGCCAGCCGGCCCGACGGCCGGCGCACCGTCCGGGTCCGCCAGCGGTCGCGGGCCGAGAGCAGCGCGCGCACGGCCGAGAAGGCGTCGGCGGTGACCAGGCCGCGGGCGACCAGGTCCCAGAGCCCTTCGTCGACCTCGGCCGGGAGCCGACCGGTCAGCGGCGCCAGCTCCGGGCGGAAGCAGGCGCCGCGCACCCGCAAGGCGGCGAGCACGTCGGCCGCCGCACCGAGCTCGGGCTCGGGCGCGACCGACCCGGCCCGCACGGCGCGCAGCATCGTCTCGAGGTCGTCGCGCACCGACGAAGGCGAGCGGAGTGGCCGGCGAGGGCGTGCCGCTGCGCCCGGTCCGCTCGGCCCGCGGGGTGAGGCGTCCCCAGGCCACCTCACCGGACAGGCACAGCTCGTCGAGCCACCGAGGGTCGTAATCGCTGACACGGGCCGGCAGGATCTGGGCCTCCCACTCCGCCGCCGGCGCCTCGATCCCCTGCAGCTGTTCGAGGACCTCCAACAGCCCCGCTCGACCCTCGAGCGCGGCTGTCGGGCGTCGCGTGCTGCCAGTGCGTGAGGAAGCGCACGAAGTCGGCGATCGGCACCGCTTCGACCAGGCCGCGGCGCCGGCTCCGGCTGGCGCCGTGCAGACGCACCAACAGGTTGCGCGCGCACCAGCGACCGTCGGGCAGCTCGATGGCCGAGCCCCCGGCCTCGAGGCGGGCCAGCGCCGTGCGCGCCCGGGCCGCCCGAGAGCGGCGCACCCATCGGGGCGCCCGAGGGCAAGCGGTGCGTCGGCGACCAGCTGCTCGACGCGTCACCGGCCCGGCAAGCTGCAGGTGGCCGGCCACGCAGGCGGCAGCCGCGTCGTCGTCGCTCGCCGAGAGCGGCCGCGGCCTCGGCGCGCTCGGTGGCCACCCAGCAGCCGTCGAGCAGGCTCGCCCGGCCGTCGGCGGCCAGCGCGTCGTACCAAGTCGGCCCAGTCCGGACACGGCCGGGCCGCCACGAGCGAGAGCAACAGGTCGTGCAGCTCGTCGGGGTCGCGCGGGCGCGGCCGGACCTGGTCGAGCACCACGGCCACCGCGTCGGGGTCGAGCGCGGCCAGCTCGTGGGCCGGCACGGGCAGCCCGTCGGGACCGAGCTCGCCGAGGCCGCGCCGCAGCGAGAGGGCCCGCGTGCGCCGCTCCTCGAGCGGCGCGTCGTCGAGATAGGTGAAGGGGCGCCCGCTCAAGATCGCATGGGCGAAGGGCGACGGCTCCGACGACTCGACCGTGTGCACCGCGATGCGCGCCCGACTCGATCTGGGCCCACACCTCGACCAGACCCTCGACGGAGAGCCCCTCGTGCAGGCAGTCGTCGACCGTCTGGCGGGCCAGCACGTGGTCGGGCACCGCCACCGGGCCGGCCGGCGCGTTCTCCTGGCAGGCGGCAAGTCCCGGCCACACGGCGGCCAGCAGGTCGTCGGCCTCCATGCGCTGGAGGTGGATGGGCCGGCGCTTGCCCCCGTTCATGCGCGGGCAGCACGAGCGCACGGTTGAGGTTCCAGCGCCAGCGCGCGCCGAGCATCGGATGGGGCAGCACGGCCTGGGTCAGCACCTCGGGTGCCTTGGCGCTCGTGAGCATGGACTGCACCCGCGTCAGCGGGAAGCTGTGCTGGGGCCCGAGCGAGAGGACGACGGTGTCGTCGTCCGCCGCCGCCTGCAGCTCGAAGTCGAACGAGACGCAGAACCGCTTGCGCAGCGCCAGGCCGAGCGCCCGGTTGATGCGGCCGCCGAAGGGCGCGTGGATGATCAGCTGCGATCCCTCGGTCTCGTCGAAGCAGCGCTCCACCACGATGCGCTCGCGGGTGGGCAGGTGGCCGAGCGCCGCCAGGCCGGCGGCGCAGTAGGCGACCACCTGTTGGGCCACCTCGGCGGACACGCCCGGCGCGCTCGCGCACCAGTCGGCGGGCGCCGTCGCCGTCGCCGGCGTGGAGCAGCGGCTCGAGCGCGGACGCGCAGATCGCTCACCGCCTCGGAGAGCTCGGCCGTGCGGGCCGGAGCCTCACCCAGCCAGAAGGGGATCGTCGGCGGGAGGTCGCCGGCGTCGTGGACGCGGACCGTCCCCACCTCCACCTTGGCCACCCGCCACGAGTGCGTGCCGAGCAGGAAGATGTCACCCGCCGTGGCCTCGACCGCGAAGTCCTCGTGCACCGAGCCGACCGTCACGCCCTCGGGGTCGAGCACGACCCGGTAGTCACCCGTCTCCGGGATGGCGCCGCCGCCGGTCAGCGCGGCCAGCCGTGCGCCCCGGCGGGCCCGCAGCCGGCCGTTGACGGCGTCGTGGTGCAGGTGGGCCCCTCGGCGGCCACGGCCGGTCTCGATCCCCCAGCTCGCCAGGGCCACGACGTCGTCGAAGTCCTGCCGCGACAGCGCCGGCGTAGGGAGCGGCCGCGCCTGGTCATGGCCCACATCGCCTCGACGTCGCGCTCGTCGGTGGAGGCGACCTCGGCCACGAGCTGCTGGGTCAGCACGTCGAGCGGGGCGACGGGCGGCTCGAGCAGGTCGAGGCGGCCCTCGCGCACGGCGGCCAGCAGGGCGGTGCACTCGACCAGCTCGTCGCGGGTGGTCGGGTAGAGGCGGCCGGCCGGGCGTCCCGTCGCGCTGGTGGTTGGCCCGGCCGACCCGCTGGAGGAAGGTGCCGATGGCACGGGGCGACCCGATCTGGCAGACCAACTCGACCGGGCCGACGTCGATGCCCAGCTCGAGCGACGCCGTGGCCACGAGCGCACGGAGATCGCCCGCCCGCAGGCGCGTCTCGACGATGCGGCGTCGCGCCGCCGAGAGGCTGCCGTGGTGCGCCGCCACGAGCAGCGACGGCGTCGACGTCGCCGTCGCCCGCTCGGCTCGTCCGTCGGCCAGCCGCTCGGCCAGCTGGTGGGCCACGCGCTCGGCCATCTTGCGCGTGTTGACGAACACGAGCGTGGTGCGGTGGTGCCGGGTGTGCTCGGCGATGCGATCGAGGATGTCCGACATCTGGCCGCCGCTCATCACCGCCTCGAGCTCGGTCGAGGGGAGCTCGATGGCCACCTCGAGGTCGCGGGCATGGCCGCAGTCGACGATCACCGTGTCCGGACGGCCCTCGTGGACCCCCGAGAGCAGTCGCGCCACCAAGTCAAGCGGCCGCTGCGTCGCGGAGAGCCCGATGCGCTGCAGACGGCCCCCGCTCTCGCGTGACCAGCGCATCGAGCCGCTCGAGGCTCAGCGACAGGTGGCTGCCCCGCTTGTCGCGGGCGAGCGTGTGCACCTCGTCGACGATGACCGTGCGCACGCCGCGCAGCAGGGCGCGCGACGACGGCGCCGTGAGGAGCAGGTAGAGGGACTCGGGCGTCGTGACCAACAGATCGGGAGACTGCTTCTTCATGGCGGCCCGCTCGGCCGCCGGCGTGTCACCGGTGCGCACGGCGATGCGCAGGCCCGGGTCGGGATAGCCGAGCCGCGCCGCCTCCTCGCGGATCTCCGACAAGCGGGACGTGGAGGTTCTCGTGCACGTCGACGGCCAGGGCGCGCAGCGGGGAGATGTACAGCACCTCGGGCGCGCCCCCGGCGCGTCGCACCCGCTTCGGCCGCCCGGTAGGCGGCGTCGATGGCCACGAGGAACCCGGTCAGGGTCTTGCCGGTGCCGGTGGGCGAGGCCACCAGCACGTCCCGCCCCGTCGCGATGTGGGGCCAGGCCGCGGCCTGCGGCGGCGTCGGACCGGCCGGGAAGCGCCGGGCGAACCAGCTGGCCACGGCGGGATGAAAGAGGGATCCGGGTGAGGCGTCGCGGCACGTGTCTATTCCACCAGGAAGTAGTGACGCGACGAACGCGGATCCCGCCGGTACCGGTCAGAGGAGAAACGGTCGGCGGCCCCAGCAGGAGATCATTGGCGGCTGGGCCAGGTCGAGCTTCCCCGCCGCCACGTTGTCCAGGTGCTGGGCGATCTCGGCCCCGGTGGCGATGCCGTGATCGAGGAGTTGGTCGCGGATCAAGGTGACCGTCGCGATCTCCAGCTGGTTGCACGCGGGATCGCTGACCGGGAAGAAGGCCTCGGCCGCAACGCCCACCAGGCCCGCCGCCCGGAGCCGGCGGGGCAACGAGCGGCCGTAGGCGAGGTCGACCCCGCGCTCGGCCAGCAGCGACCGGAAGCCGCGGCGCAGGCGATTGGCCAGCACCGCTTCGGGTCCGGTCTCCTCCAGACAGCTGAGCGGCTGGAGTGCCGGGTCGGCGTCCTCCACCAAGAGCACGCCGCCGGGACGCAGGGCCGCCGCCATGTTGGCCAGGGCCGCGTCACGCTCGGGGACGTGCACGAGGACCAGACGGGCGTGCACCAGGTCGAATGGCCCCTCGGGGGGCGGCTCGGCGGCAACGTCGTGCTCGAGTATCTCGACGTTGGGCCGCCCGGCGCGCGCCCGCGGCCCAGGCCAGGTTGATGTCGGTGGCGAGCACGTGCCCGCCCGGACCCACCCGCGCGGACAGGTGGGTCACCACCGAGGTCCCGCCGGCGCCGACCTCCCAGCAGCGCCACCCGGGGGCCAGCCCGAGGGCATCGAGGTGCCGGAAGGTCGAGGGGTCGAAGAGGGCGGCGAAGGCAGTGAACCGGTCCATCGCCTCGGGGGCGTCGTTGGAGAGGAGGTAGCGGTCCCCGGTCACGACGAAGCGGACGGCGCGGGCGTCAGCTCCGACGAGGTCCCGACGTTCCGGTCGAGGACGTCGGCCACCTCGCCGACGCCCCTCGTCGATCAGGGTCGTCGTCGCCGAGAAGTCACGGTACTGGCCCGAGGGGTCGCCGCCGCCGCTGAAGACGACGACCTCCACGCCGGGAGGCAGCGCGGTCAGCTCCCGGACGAAGCGCGCGTGAATGGCGACGAAGAACGCCGTCAGGACCGCCTCGGCCGGGCGCCGCGGCGGGGGTGGGTGGTAGTGCAGTGGTCCGCAGAGCAGGACGTAGATGCGGTCGCAGCCAGCATCGAGCGCACGGCTGATCGGCACGTTGTTGACCACACCGCCGTCGACGAGCACATCGTCGTCGATGGTCACCGGTGGGAAGATGGACGGGATGGCCGAGGAGGCCAGGATGGCCTCGACCGCCGGCCCGTGGGTGATCCAGCGCTCCCGCCCGTCGGTCAGCGACGTGGTCACCACCTCGATCGGGATGGTGGCGTCCTCCAGGTTCTGGTAGTCGATGCCCGATTCGATGATGGCGCGCAGCCCGGTGTTGGCGTGCACGGCGGCACGCTTTTGAAAGTAGGCCCACGGCCCGTCGAACGTGCCTCGGGGGAAGATGTCGGTCCCCTTGATGCCGCGCCAGACCCACGCCATGTGCTCGATGCCCTCGAGCGTCGGGTTCCCGGCGTAGGAGGCGCCGTTGATGGCGCCAACCGACGCACCGAAGACGCGATCGGCCCGGATGCCCCGGCGGACGAGCTCCTCGAGCATGCCGACCTGGACCGCGCCGCGACTGCCGCCCCCGGCCAGCACGAACGCCGTGCGGCGCGGGACGCCGGCCGAGCCGTTGCGCCCATTCGTCGCCAGGCGCCGCCGCGCCCAGCGGGCGCGCACCCGCTCGGACCAGGTGGCCGACGGCGCGCCGTCGGTCCGGGCCGCGTCGGTCACGGGGTCGCCCGTGGTGGTGGTTGCGGTCCGTGCCCTGCTGCCTCCTGGCGCTGCCGCCACGCCTTGCGCCCGGCCAGGTCATGACGCACCGCCCACACGATCACGACCACGACGAGCACGACCATCGCGGCGACGAAGATCCCGAAGATGGCGAAGAAGGCGGCGTTCGTGGCCAGAGCCGTCGGGACCAGGGCGAGTGCCATTGCACTCCTCAGGGTAGAGCCCGTGGTCCACGAGGTGTCACACCTCGTCGCCACACTCCTGCGATGGTCCTCGTCACCCCGCGCCGCATGCGCCGATCCGCGCCGCCGCGGCCGGCCGACAGCGGCGATGCCGGGGACGTCTTGGCGTTGTTGCGCGGGGACAGCTCGGCCCGGCCGCGCTTCGATCCCGGCCTGGCCGGCGGGCTGCGCGGCGTGGCTCGAGGACGCCGCCTACGAGGTGGTCGCCGCCCGGGGTGAACACGCCGGCCCGCAGCTCCTCGGGGCGCGCCAGCTGCTCGGAGCACCGGCGGAGCACGCCGGCGCGCAGAAACTGTCCGACGACGCGGTGCTGTCCCGTCTCGTCCACGCGCTGTTCCGCCAGCTCGTCCACACCGGAGAGTTCGACGACCCCCTGCGCGACGCCCTCGGGGCGCTGCACGCCGGTGGCCGGGAGGCCGTGGCGCGCCACGTCGAGTCATTGCCGGCCCCGGCGCGGGCCGCCCTGGCGGAGACAGTGGCGTCGCACGCTCGAAACCTCCTGCGCCGGGTGCCGCGGTTCGCCCCGGGGTGGATGCCCCGGACCGACGACCGGGTCGCCGCCCCGCTCGCCGGCGGTCGTGTGGTGCTGCACGGTGTCTTCGACCTGCTCGTCGGCCTTCCCCATCCGGGCACGGCATCGCTCTGCGCGCTCGGAGTCTCCACCGGCGGGCCCTGGGCCTGGCAGCGACGGGCCTTGCACTATCTCGCCCTGCTCGAGACGCTGCGCAGCGGCACTCCTCCGTTCCGCCTGGCGCTGCTCGAATCGGCGACGGGCCGCTACGGCGTCGAGGACGTGCGCGAGGAACACTTGCGGGCCGTCGCCTCGCACATCGTCGCGTGGCTCACCCGTGACGCCGCCACCGATGATTGAGCGGCTCACCGCAGAGCTGGTGGCACCGGTCCCGGCCGTCGACCTCGCGTCGTGGCAGGCGGCGCTCGCCGACGCGAAGTCCACGCTCGCCGACCTAGCCGTGCGGCGGGCCGGGACGGGCCCCTTCCGGGTCACCGACCACGACGTGCGCGCTGCGCTCTGCGGTGAGGCCGGCGATCCGCCCGACGAGCCCTTCGCCTGGTCGACCCGCACGGCGCGGCGCGGCCTCGGCCTGGCGGCGGTGCGCCTGCTGGTGTCCGGGCACGCCCGCTCCCCCGTCGACGCCGTGGAGGCGCGACTGAGCGAATCGTCACGCTGGGTGCGCGACGGCAGCTCGTGCGCCTCACAGCTCGATCGCTGGCTCGCCGGCCTTCCTCGGTCCGGCCGGGCGGCGGTCGGAGCCGAGGCGGTGACATGGGCGACCCGCCTTTGGTGCGCGCTCGACTGGTCCACCTTCTCCTCGGCGCCCGTCATCGGCCGCGACCGCTGGTGGGACAGCCCCCACTCGGCCCTCCTCGCCTTGCGCGGCCGGGCCGACGTGCGCACGGAGCGTGCGCACCTGGTCGTGCTGTCCGGGCCGCGCCGCGGCTCAGTGCGCGCCGAGCTCGCGCTCGTGACCCTGGTCGAGTCTTTGCGGGCCCGGGGCGGCGGCGTCCCCGGACGGGTGGTCGGGTGGTGGCCCGACTCCGGCCATGTGGTCCGGGTCGATCCAGAGCCGGCGGTGCTCACGCTGGGTGCCGACGCCGTTTCCCTGGTGTTGGCCGCCCCCGGCGCACCGGTCCGCTCCGCTGCGTAGGCGGCACGCCGGGTTCCTCTAACGTGGAACCCCCAATGGGAACGCGTGACGACATCAGGAACGTGGCCATCGTGGCCCACGTCGACCACGGCAAGACGACGCTCGTCGACGCCCTCTTGCGCCAGACCGGCGCGTTCGGCGCCCACCAGGAGCTGACCGACCGGGTCATGGACTCGGGGGACCTGGAGCGGGAGAAGGGCATCACCATCCTGGCCAAGAACACGGCGGTGCGTTGGGGCGGGGTGAAGGTCAACATCGTCGACACCCCGGGGCACGCCGACTTCGGCGGCGAGGTGGAGCGCGGGCTCACCATGGTCGACGGCGTGCTCCTCCTCGTGGACGCCTCGGAAGGGCCGCTGCCCCAGACCCGCTTCGTGCTGCGCAAGGCGCTGGAGGCTGGCCTCCCGGTCGTCCTGGTGGTGAACAAGGTCGACCGGGCCGACGCCCGCATCGCCGAGGTCGTGCACCAGGTCGAGGAGCTCTTCTTGGACCTCGACGCCGACGAGGACCAGATCGACTTCCCAATCCTCTACGCCAACGCCAGAGCAGGCTGGGTCAGCGCCGAGCCCGGGGTCGAGGGGGCGAACGTCGAGCCGTTGTTCCGGGCCATCATCGAGCACGTCCCGGCCCCCACGTTCGACGAGGAGATGCCCACGCAGGCACTGGTCTGCAACCTCTCGGCCTCTCCTTACGTCGGCCGCCTTGCCATCTGCCGGGTGCACAACGGCACCCTGACCAAGGGCGGGATGGTCGGCTGGTGCCGGCTCGACGGGACGGTCGAGAAGGCCAAGATCACGGAGCTCTACGTGACCGAGGCGCTCGAGCAGGTCCCAGCGGAGAGCGCGGGGCCCGGCGAGATCGTGTCGGTGGCCGGCCTGCCCGAGGTGACCATCGGCGAGACGCTGGCGGACCCCGACCGACCGGTTCCCCTGCCCGTCATCACCGTGGACGAGCCAAGCCTGGCCATGACCATCGGCATCAACACGTCGCCTCTGTCGGGGGTGGACGGGACCAAGCTGACCGCACGGCTGCTCAAGTCGCGCCTGGACGCCGAGCTCGTCGGGAACGTGGCCATCCGGGTGGTCCCGACGGAGCGGCCCGACACCTGGGAGGTGCTCGGGCGGGGCGAGCTGCAGCTGGCCGTGTTGGTCGAGACCATGCGGCGCGAGGGCTTCGAGCTCACGGTGGGCAAGCCGCAGGTGGTCACCCGGGAGATCGACGGCCGGGTCTACGAGCCCGTGGAGCGGGTCAGTGTCGACGTTCGGGACGAGTATCTCGGCGTGGTCACCCAACTGCTGGCCCTGCGCAAGGGCACCATGCTCGAGCTGGTCAACCACGGGACGGGCTGGGTCCGGCTCGACTACAAGGTGCCGGCGCGGGGGTTGATCGGCTTTCGCACCGAATTCTTGACCGAAACGAGGGGGACGGGCATCCTCCACCACGTGTTCGACGGGTGGGAGCCCTGGCACGGAGAGCTGCGCACACGCCGGAACGGGTCGATGGTGGCGGACCGGCGCGGCCTCACGACCACTTTCGCCCTCATGAACCTCCAGGAGCGGGGCACCCTCGTCGTCGGGCCGTCCGAAGAGGTCTACGAGGGCATGATCGTGGGTGAGAACGCACGGGCGGAGGAGATGGACGTCAACCCGACCAAGGAGAAGAAGCTGACGAACATGCGGTCGTCAACGGCGGAGGAATTCGAACGGCTGACGCCGGCGATGGCCTTCTCGCTGGAACACGCACTCGAGTTCATCGCCGAGGACGAGTGCGTCGAGGTGACGCCGAAAGTGGTGCGGTTGCGCAAGGTGATCCTGGACCAGGCGACGCGGGGCCGGTTGCGCAGCCGGGCGCGTGACACCCGAGACCAGGCCGCGAGGCGTTCGTGAAGGCGGGGCGGTGGGCACCGTAGGATCGGCGCGCAACGAGGGCTTCGACCACATGACGGTGGTCGTCACGGATCTCGAGGCGGCCCGGCAATTCTTCGGGCTCCTCGGCTTCGTCGAGCGCATCGCCGTGGTGGCCGCCGGCGAGGAGATCTCCCGCTACATGGGCATCTCGGACTGGCAGGCCGATCACGTCACCTTGGTGCTCGAGGGCGCACCGGTCCACCAGGAGGTCCAGCTCCTCTTCTTCCACCATCCCACGGCCGCCGTCGACAGCGGAGCGGGCACACTGACGCGCACCGGCTTCAACCACGTCTGCTTCCGCGTCGAGCGACCTCGACGCGATGCTGGCCCACCTCTCGGAGCACGGGATCCGGCCCCGCAACGACGTCATGGAGTTCCACGACCGGCGCCTGGTCTTCCTCGACGGTCCGGGTGTCGTCGTCGAGCTGGCCGAGTGGGCCGATGGGTCAGCCGGCCAGGACGGCCACCTAGCATGATCCGCCTGGAGGGATGGCAGAGCGGACGAATGCACAGCTCTTGAAAAGCTGCGAGGTGCAAGCCTCCGTGGGTTCGAATCCCACTCCCTCCGCTCACACACCACTCCCTCCGCTCGCACACTCCCTCAGCTCTCCACTCCCGCAGCTCTTGAGCCAAACGACGGCGTCCTCCTCACGAGGTTGCCCATTTCGTGTCGGCTTCCTACCATCGACTGAGCGCGCCTGAACGCTTCGGACCGGTTCCGGTGGCGGTTCCGGTGGCGGCGGGGTGACATAGTGCACCCGTGCACGTCAGGGTGAACGGGACCAGGCTCTTCTTCGACGTTGATGGGCCCAAGCTCGTTCCCGAGGGCGGATCCATGCGCGAGAGGCCAACGGTGATCCTGCTGCACGGCGGGCCGGGCTTCGACCACTCCAACTTCAAGCCCGAATACGCACAATTGGCTGAGGTAGCCCAGCTGGTGTACCTCGACCACCGGGGCAACGGCCGGAGTGACTGGGGCGACGCCAGCACGTGGAACCTGGAGACCTGGGCCGACGATGTCAGGGGATTCTGCGACGCTTTGGACATTGAGGCGCCAATCGTGCTTGGGTGGTCATTCGGAGGATTTGTGGCCATGGCCTACGCGGCGCGCTACCCCGAGCACCCGGCCAAGCTCATTCTCCAGTCGACGGCGGCACGCCTCGATATGGAGCGCCTGGTGAGGTCCTTCGGGCAATTCGGCGGGCCAGCCGCCGCCGAATCGGCGCGCGCCTTCTGGACCACCCATGACAACGACTCGATGATGCGGTACCTCGAGCACTGCATTCCCCTCTATCACTCCGGGCCGCTCACCGATCAGATGACCCGATGTGTGTTGAACCCAGAACTGCTGACCGGCTTCGAGGGTGAAATGGAGATGGACCTGCGCCGCGGGCCTGGAAGGAGTGCACGTGCCCACGCTCGTCCTGGTCGGAGGCAAGGACCCCATCACCCCGGTCGCCGCCGCGGAGGAGATCGTTGCGTCGCTCCCCGGACCAGACATCATGTTGGAGCTGTTCGACGACGCGGCCCACTTCATCCAGCTGTCCGAGCCCGAGCGCTTCCTCTCCGTGGTGCGGGACTTCATCACGGATTGAACCCGTAGATGCAGGGCGAATCTGGTCCTCAACCCATCTCAAACCGGTCCAGCAAGCTCGGGAGCGACATCGGAGGGTTTGAAAGAAGTCTCAGATTCTCCGCTCGGCCCGCGGGCACGAAGGCGGCAACAAGAGCAGAGTGAGGCTCTCCTCGAGCCAGCGCTGGACGCGTCCCGGGGTCCAGCCTCGTCGGCGCGTCAGGTACGCGTAGGTTTCGGGATTCGCAAGACCCGACACCGTGTCGGTCGCATCGGCGATCGATAGCCCGTCACGGAGAGGACCCCGGCTCGAAAGCATTGCGACGAACGTGCGCAGCGACGCGTTGCGGCGTGCCTCGTCTTCGTCGACAAGCGCGTCCAACTCGGAGTTGACAGCAATCGCAGTGCGAAGCACGGCGTGGGCCGGAGCGTTTCGCTCGAGAACGCCACGCATGATCCCGGCCGCCAGCCGCACTTGCTCTCGCTGGTCAGTGGCGTCAGCCACGGCCTTCACCTCGGGGCGGTCCACCAGCGGCACCGGTTCGGCGTCACCGACGATCGACACGTCGAGGTATGCCTCGAGAAGGTTCAGCTTGTTCTTGAAGCGGGCGTACACCGTTTCGACCGCGACATCGGCCTCTGCCGCCACAGCGTCGATCGTGGTCGCGGCATAGCCGCGCTCCACAAAGAGCTTGGCGGCAGCCTCGACGATGCGGAGCCGCGTCTCGGCGGCGCGACGAGCTCGTCGGTCCCGCGGGGCCTTGACATCGTCCACCCCATTATCGTATCGTTCCTTTATCAATACAGTGAGACTGTATTAATACGGGGACACTGCGACCGGATAGGGAGTTGAAAATGGACGAGAGCATCAAGATCCGTGGCGTCAACCATGTCGCACTCCGGGTGCGCGACGTCGAGACGTCGGCCGGGTTCTACAAGAGCGTGCTGGGCTTCACCGAAGACGTCGATCGCCCCATGGGCATCATGGCCCTCCTCCGAGCGCCGCTGTCCTCGAACCATCACGACCTGGCATTGCTGCAGATCGGGCCAGACGCACTGGACGACAGCCCGCACTCGGTCGGCCTGTTCCACTTCGCGCTCGAGGTGGAGACAATGGACGACCTCGTGACGGCTCGTGACCGTCTTGCCGCCGCAGGCTGCCTCGAGACTGAGTCCGATCACGGCGCAACCAAGGCTGTGTACGGGCATGACCCCGACAACAACACCGTCGAACTCACTTGGGTCTTGCCACGCGCCGAGTGGGGTGACTGGGAGTCAGCAGCCCCCATCAAGATGCCAGTGGACATCCGACACGAGGCGCAGCGGCGGCACGAGGCGTCCGTGGCCACCGTCACCAGCGCATAGACAAGGCGTTGCTACTCGGACCCGAGGGCCCTGTGTGGCAACATCTACGCCGGAGCCAGAATCCCTGGGGTAGGAACGTGAGACCTGTGGCACACGACTTCTCCAACACCGCGTGACGACTAGGCCCGTGGTCGAGCACGACGAGGCGGTCGTGCGGTGAGCCAAGACCACGCGGTCCCGGACCTTTCTGCCCTTTTCGACTCGCATGTCGCGGCGGAGTTCGTCAGCAAGGACGCCGACGCCACCATGGCGACGATGACCGCACATCCGACCGTCATCCACGTCCCAGTGCTCACTGGCGGACGTGGGACCGACGAGCTCCAGGCGTTCTACCGAGATTGGTTCATACCGTCGTGGCCCGAAGACGTCGAGTTGACACCGCTCTCGAGAACGATTGACGCCCATCGCGTGGTGGACGAGTTCATCGTCTCCTTCACCCACAGTCGCGAGATGCCCTACTGGCTCCCTGGAATTGCACCCACCAACAGGCACGTCGAGCTTCCTCACGTTGCCATCATGGGTTTTGAGAATGGCAAAGTTGCCTACGAGCACATCTACTGGGACCAAGCGTCGCTGCTCGTCCAGGTCGGACTTCTCGAACCCGGGCTTCTGCCCATCGTTGGAGCGGACCAGGCTCGGTCGCTGGTTGATCGGGGCGTACCAATGAACAGGGCCATCACTCGAGATTCCTGAGACCGGCGAGTCCAAACGGGGCGACATCCTGAGAAGTGGCCTGGCGCCGGCCACCGTCGATCGCCTTGTCCTCCGGTGCGGCCGCCGCGCGTCCGCCGCCGGGGTGCTGGCGGCGCATCTCGCCGCGCGCCGCCGTTGGCCGTACGAGGGGCGCGCCGCGCGATCGATGCGGCGTGGTACCGGGAGCCCGAGCACAGCTTCCGGGTGGGCGTCGAGAACAGATCCGTTGCCTCGCGTCCGACGACCTCAAGGAAGCTGATCAGGCGGTGACCGAGGGTCGCCCGCCGAAGTGGCGCGGATAAGGACGTCACGCGGGGCGAAGGCAACCACGCGACCGCAAGAGCTCCAGAACCGGCCCGTGTGACCCTCTCTCAGTTCTCGGCGCAGTCTGAACATTCCCGCACGTGGCGCTATTCCCAGTCGAGGAAGCGGCGTCGCTTAGGCTTGTCGCCCAGACCGTCCTTGGGATCCTGGAACGCTTGGGGCTTGTGTGCCTGCAACCACGCGGCGAGTTCGCTCGTGCTGCTCAAGGTGACGTCGAGGTCTTGTTCGACGAGGTAGAGATCGATCGAATCGCCCTCCGTCCCGACGCTGAGTTCCACCTGGCCGCCAGATCCGAAACCCCAGACAGGCGGCAGACCGGGCGTGGCCATCGCCTGTAGCTTCCAACCGGGTCGGCGCTTGAGCAACTCGTCCACCTCTGTCCTGAGCTTGTCCTTGTCGCCTCGCATGTTCACCTCGGTTGTCGCTCCAGCCGACCTCCGGTCGACCTCCGACGGAGTGCACAAAGAGGATCCTCCAAAGTCAGCGGCCCCGTCCACTTCCTTTCACCGCGCGAGGTAGAGACGAAGAGACAGGGACGGAGGGGGACTATCCACCGCACGCGGCGCACGCCGTGGTCAGCCGAAGCCGTCAGCGTGCCGTTGCCAGTGCCTCCGCACGTCGCAGAAGTCCGGACGCGTCCATGTCGGCGCAGACACGTGCGAAGTCGCTCGTGGGGCCCTGCCAGCGCAAGTCTTCGACCCGTCCGAGCAGGGACCGGTCCACTCGCAGGGTGGCGAGCTCCTTGAACAAGAGTGCATCGTCATGATTCTCTGCCAGCACGTCGGACAGCTTGGTCGCGCTCCTGACATTGACCTCCCACGCGCCCGGATCTCGGGGGATATCCTCCAGATGCCTCCACCGGGCGAGGACGGCGGCAGCGGACTTGGCCCCCCATCCGGCGAGTCCGGGAAACCCGTCCGCGCTGTCACCGACCAGCGCGAGGTAGTCGGGGATGGAAGACGGACCAACCCCGAACTTGGCGACCACCCCGGCCTCGTCGATGAGCACGTTCTTGCGCCGGTCCAGCTGAACGATGTGACTACCGCGCACACATTGACCGAGGTCCTTGTCCGGGGTGCAGATGACGACCTGGTCGACGTCGGAATCGTCCCCGGCGACCGCAGCCGCACTGGCCAGGGCGTCGTCCGCCTCGAGATCGACCATCGGCCACACCTCCACCCCGAGCGCGGCGAGAGCCTGCTCGAGCGGCCAGGCCTGGGACCATAGGTCGGGGTCGATGCCCGCACCGGTCTTGTAGCCGGGCCACAGATCGTTGCGGAACGACTCGATGACGTGGTCCGTGGCCACGCCGACATGGGTCGCTCCCTCGCTCAAGAGTTGGAGGACGGAGCCGACCACCCCCCTGACGGCAGCGACCTCCTCACCGGCCGCGTTGCGGTGCGGAGGCGCACCGAAGAAATGGCGGAAGAGTTCATAGGTCCCGTCGACCAAATGCACCTTCATGACGAGCGAGAGTCTGTCACTCGCTCGACGAGCCGGTGGCCGCCGCTTGTGCCCGTTCGAGAAAACCACGTGCTTCGGGGCCGTCGAACTCAGCGGGGGAACGCTCCGGTTGAGTGCCAGCACGGGTGACGGGTCGTCGCCGAGGAGCTGGACGTAGAGGACAAGAACCGGCCAGGGGTGCCCCTCGACCATGGGCAACGGGGGCTCCGTCACCACGCCAGGGCCTGTCACGACCAACGGTCAAACTGGTCGCAGCCCGCCCACGCCATCGCGTCGGACCCAGGACCAGCGGGCTCAATCGTTGGGTCGGGAATAGCTGGTGGCGTGCCGAGGTTGGCCGCAGTGCCGACGATGGACGCGCTCTATTCGCGCACAGGGAGAGCCATGCCCGCGAAGCCCAGGGGGACCAGCACTGCTGTCGACCTCGAACCCGGCGGTTCCGTGCCGTCCTGGATCGTGCTCGGGATCGTCTGCATCGGCCAGTTCATGGTGGTGCTCGACGCCTCCATCGTCAACGTCGCTCTGCCGTCGATCCAGCGTGACCTTCACTTCAGCACGTCGAATCTGCAGTGGATCGTCAATGCCTACACGCTGACCTTCGCGGGATTCCTCCTCCTCGGCGGCCGGGCGGCTGACCTCTTCGGTCGGCGGAGGATCTTCATGGTGGGTCTTACCGTCTTCACCATTTCCAGCCTCCTCGGCGGGTTGGCCCAGAATGAGGCCTGGCTGATCGGAGCCCGGGCCCTGCAGGGTCTCGGGGCCGCCATCCTCGCGCCCGCGACCCTGACCATCCTCACGGCAACCTTTACCGAGGGACCCGCCCGCGCCAGAGCGCTGGGCGTGTGGAGCGCCGTGTCCGCCGCAGGCGCCTCGGCAGGAGCGCTCTTCGGGGGGATCCTGACTGACTTCCTCAGCTGGCGCTGGATCCTGTTCGTCAACGTGCCGGTCGGAGTCGTGGCGCTCGTCGCAGCCCGCCGGAGCCTCCCCGAGTCGAGGGCCGAAATGGTGCACCGCCACCTCGACCTGGGCGGGGCGGTAACGGTGACGGCGGGCCTCGTGGCACTCGTGTTCGCCCTCGTGCGCACCGAGACATATTCGTGGGGGTCTGCTCAGGTTCTGGTGCCCCTTGCGCTGGGCGTGGTCCTCATGGCCGTCTTCCTTGTCCTGCAGGCTCGTGTCTCGAAGGCTCCGCTCGTCCCGCTGCACATCTTCCGCTCCCGCTCAGTCTCCGGAGGCAACGCGGTGATGCTGCTGATGTTCGGTGCGCTCTTCGGATCCTGGTACTTCGAGACCCTCTATATGCAGCACGTGCTGGGCTACAGCCCGCTCCAGGCCGGCGTGGCCTTCCTGCCCCAGACCCTGCTGATCGCCGCCGGCGCGCAGATCACGGCGCGTCTGGTTCCGAGATTCGGGCCCCGCTCGCTCATCCTCCTCGGCACGCTGGTGGCCTGCGGCGGGCTGATTTGGCTGTCACAGATCTCGCCCGACAGCACGTTCGTGGCCGACCTCCTCGGACCGTTCGTGCTCATCGGGCTGGGCATGGGCCTGGCCGTGACGCCGATCGCCGTGGCCGGGACAGCGGGAGTGCCCCGTGAGGAGGCGGGACTCGCATCGGGGTTGCTCAACACGTCACGCACCGTCGGCGCGGCCATCGGTCTTGCCGCGCTGGCCACGGTTGCGGCCAACCGCACGTCGGACGCTCTCATCGGGGTGGCGGCCACGCCCGCCCACACGGCGGCTGCCCTGACCGACGGCTATGCGCTCGCCTTCTCGGTGGCGGCCGGTCTGCTGGTAGCCACCGCCGCGGTCGCCACGGTCACGCTCCCGTCGTTCCGCCAGATCAGCGAGTCGGTCACAGCGAGCCAAGAGGCAACCGCCCCGACGCTCGAGCCCGAACTGGAAAGGGTGTACGAGACGCCCTGATCCTCGATCAGAGGGACGCACCACACCACCATCATCGTCGGCCAGAACTTGGATCCATCCACGAGGTCAAGCGAAGCATTGTCTCGGACCAGACGCCGCAGGGTGGGTCTGATCAGTCCGAAGGCTCCTCGATCTGCTCCATGAACTCGAGCCGGATCCCTCCCGGTGCCTCCACGAACGCGATGCGCCGGGTGCCAAAGGTGCCGCTGACGGTGCGCGGCCCCCACAGGACATCATGGCGCGCCAGTTGGGCGTCGAGGTCGTCGACGAAAAGGGCGGGGTGGAGGAAGCCCTCGTCGGGCAGCACGCAGCTTCCTTCGTAGATCGCCTGCGTGAAGAGTGTCAGCGGCAGCGCACCCAGCTGCACGTCGGCCCGACGGCCATTCTCCCATTCGACCGGTTCTGTGACCGTGGCACCGGCCGCCTCGTACCAGGCACAGGCACCTTCGAGATCGACAACCTTGATCGCCAGGTTGGCCAGGCCGGTGACGGCCATCAATGCAGAGACGTGCCGTAGAGCGACCCGAGCTCCTCGGCGATGAGCTCGAGGCGCACCCCGTCGGGGTCCGCGAAGTACAAGGAGACTTCGCTCTCGATTTGCGTCGGGACACCGGCATCTTGCAGGCGGGCGCGCGCCACTTCCCACTGTGCCCGATCGATGGAGATGGCGAGATGATGGAACCCACCCAACACCTCGGCATAGGGACCGAGACCAAGGCCCGGGAAGTCGAAGAACGCCAACGTGTTGTCGTGCCCCAGGTCGAAGAACAGGTGGGTTGATCCCTTGTAATCCCGGTTCTCGAAGAGCTCGACGAGCGGGAAACCAAGAAGCTCTTGGTAGAAGCGAATGGTCCGCTCCACGTCCGAGCACAGCAGGGCCACGTGGTGCACGCCGCGGGCCGTCGACTTCGGCCGCTGCACGGCTGCCTGCAGGTACTTCGTCCGGAGACGGTCCCGCTCGGCGGCGGCGGCATCGAGATCGATGCTCACAGGCCCAGCAGCCAGGCGGCGTTGGCTCCGAGGATGTTCGTGCGGGCGGGGCCGGCCAGACCGGTCACCGCTCGCTCGGCCGCAGCCATGGGGTCGGCGACGCCCTCGGCGTGGGGCCAGTCGCTGCCGATCATGAAGGTGTCGGCGCCCACTTTGGGCACCAGGCGGTTCGGCATCTCATAGGGAAGGGCGGCCACTCGCACCTGCCGCAAGAAGTAGTCCGAGGGACGCTCCACCAGCTTGTGGAACGGCTCGCCGTGCCGCTGGGTATAGAAGTCCGATGCCCCGTCGATGTGGAGGAGGAAGCTCGGGACCCAGCTGGCCGTCAGCTCGACCACGCCGAGCCGCAGGCGGGGGAACCGCTCGAGCACTCCGTGCAAGATGAGGTTGGCCAGCGCGACGGCCGGAGCCAGGTACAAGAAGATGGAGTCGAACAGCTGCTCGCCGTCCTCGTGTTCCCCTTCACGCCAGGCCGGATGCAGGGGGCTTTCGAATTCCGAGACGTGGAAGACCGGCGCAACGCCCTGGTCGCTGAAGGCCGCCCACACCGGGTCGAAGTCAGCGTGCGACAGCGGCTTCCCTTCCACCGGTGCCGGAGCGATCATGGCCAGCCGCACCCCTTCAGCGCGCACCCGTTCGATCTCCTCCACCGCCCATGCCGGGTCGTGCAGCAGGACGTGTGCCACGCCGAAGAGCCGACCGTCGCCCTCGCCGCACACTTCGGCCACGAACCGGTTGTAGGCCCGAGCATTCGCCCGCTGGGCCATGCGGTCCGAGGCCAGTCGCTGCTCCCAGAGGAGGCCGTAGTTCGGGAACATCACCGCAGCGTCCAGCCCGAACCGGTCGAGGGACTCGAGGCGGGCTCCGGCGCAGCGATAGGAATCAGGCACCAGTTCCTCGAATGACGCCGGTGCCCGTTCCCCTCGTAAGCGTCGGAGGCGGTCCTCTCCGATCAGCCGGGAGCGCTCCGGAATGGGTACCTCCAGCGGGGTGAGTCGCGTGCCCCGCCAGGTCAGCCAGGGCCACCCCGCTTCGTCGTCGGAGATGGACAGTGCGTCGGACCGGTGTGCGAGCTCGATGTGCTCGGACCAGGTCGTCCTCGACTCGAAGAGATGCTGGTCGACGTCGATGGTCTGCAGCGTCATTGACCCTCCCGGCGCAGAGTACCAGCGGCCCTTGCCCGTAGTCTCGCCGAGGTGGGCCCGGTCGGGACATCGAACGACGGACTCTGGGCTCCGCATCGCCGCGCCTTGACCTTGGGCCTGGTGCTCAGCATCACATTCGTCGCCGCGGAGGCCCTGGCCGTGATCACGGTGATGCCCGTCGTGGCCCATGACCTTCACGGGCTCGCTCTTTACGGCTGGGTCTTCTCGACCTTCCAGCTGGCCAGCCTGATCGGGATCGTCGTGGCCGGTCGCGATGCCGACCGTCACGGGCCGGCCCGTCCCTACGCGGCGGGCCTGGTGCTGTTCTCGGCGGGACTCCTCGTGGCGGGCCTGGCCCCGTTCATGTGGGTGCTCGTCGTCGGCCGCTTCTTGCAGGGCCTTGGGGCAGGAACGGTCCCTGCGGTGGCCTACGTCGCGATCGGTCGCAGCTTGCGCGAGGCCCAGCGGGCTCGGATGATGGCGGTTCTCTCGACCGCGTGGGTGGTGCCTGGCATCGTCGGCCCCGGGGTGGCGGCCGCGGTGGCCCACCTGTTCGGATGGCGCTGGGTGTTCCTCGGTCTGATCCCACTGGTTGCGGTGAGCGGGCCTATCGCGCTGCCAGCGCTGGTCCGTCTCGGCCGGCCCCGCGGGCTCCCCTCCGAGGAGCACCGGGTCGCGGACGCGGTTCGCACCGCGATCGGCGCGGCCTTGGTGCTGGCGGCGCTCGGCGCGCGAAACGTCTTCGTCGGCGTCGGCCTGGCGGTGATCGGAGTCCTCGTCGGTTTCCCCCCGTTGCGCCGCCTGCTTCCTGCGGGGACATTGCGGGCTGCGGCGGGATTGCCCGCCACGATCTTGAGCCGTGGCCTGCTTACCTTCGCCTTCTTCGGGGCAGACGCATACGTCACCTTGACCATCACGACCGTGCGCCATCACGGCACGGTCATGGCAGGTGCGGTCGTCACTGCTTCGACGCTGGCCTGGACCGCGGGCGCCTGGATCCAGGCCCGCCTCAATGACCGATGGGAGGGAGCGCGGCTGGTCCGCGCCGGCTTGGTGCTCATCCTCGCCGGCACGGCCGGCATGGCCTGGCAGTTGCGAGACGGCGTCCCGGTGTGGGAGGCGTTCGTGGCCTGGTCGGCCGCCGGACTGGGAATGGGCCTCAGCTACGCGCCCATTTCGCTCATGATGTTGCGGGCTGCCCCGAGGGGGCGCGAGGGTTGGGCGTCTGCGTCCTTGAACCTGGCCGACGTCCTGGGCATCGCCCTCGGGGTCGGCGTCGGAGGAGCCGCGGTGGCAGCGGTCTCGAGAGGGGATGGTCGGATCGCCGGTGGTGTGGTCATCGCGTTCGCAGTGGCGGCACTCGCCGCTGTCATGGCGCTTGTAATTTCCCGCCGCCTCCCGGGGTCCCTTGTCCGCACACCCGCCGCCGCTAGCGGATAGAACCTCGCAACTCTCGGAGCCAGTCGTCCGCGGCCTGCCACGCGGCATCCGCCTGCCGCCTCTGTTCGGGACCGTGCTCTCCCCCGGCCGGGTACGAACCCAGGAACTTGACCCCGGCCAGGCTGGCATGCAGGTCGCGCAGACAGTCCGCCACCACCTCGTCACCGACGTGGCCGGAGAGGTCGATCACGAAGCAGTAGTCGCCCAACCCCTGCTTGGTCGGCCGCGACTCGAGCTTGGTCAGGTTGATGTTGCGCGCCGCAAACTGGCCCAAGATGCCGTGCAGGCTGCCCGGGTGGTCGGCGCGCTGGAAGCACACGATGCTCGTCTTGTCGTGTCCCGTCGGTTTGGGCACCCGTGTCTCGGCAACGAGCACGAACCGGGTCTGGTTGTCCGGGTGGTCCTCCACATCCTCGGCGAGGATGACCAGGCCGTAACGCTCGGCGGCCAGCTTCGGCGCGATCGCAGCCTCGTCGGCCGAACCCGATTCGCCCAGCAGCCGGGCGGCGTCGGCGGTGGAGTTGGCGGCTCGTTGCTCGGCCTTGGGCAGCTCCTGGGCCAGGTATTTCTGGCACTGGGCGAGGGCGTGTGGGTAGGACGAGACGGAGCGGATGTCGCCCAGAGTGGTGCCCGGTCGCGCCATGAGATGAAGGTGGATGTCCAGGACGACCTCACGTTGGATATGCAGGTGGACATCGTGGATCAGCCCGTCGATGGTCGCGCTGACCGTCCCCTCGATCCCGTTCTCAATGGGCACGAACCCGAAATCGACGTCACCCCGAGCCACGGCGTCGAGCACCCCGGTGATGGAGCTGAGGGACGTGAGCTCGGCTTCCGCCAGGTCGGGCTGGGTCAGGAGCGCCTCCTGGGTGAAGGTGGCCGCCGGGCCGAAGTAGGCGACCGTGGTCGCAGAGGGGTTCACACTTGGGCAGGATAGAGCAGGTCATGGACGCCTCATCACTTCGCGTACTCATGGAGCAGGTCGCCGCGGGCGGGTGCACACCCGACGAGGCCGTGCGCCAATTGCGTCGGCTGCCCTTCACGGATCTGGGATTTGCTCGGGTGGACCTTCACCGCGAGCTACGCCTCGGCATGCCTGAGGCCGTGTACGGGCCGGGCAAGACGCCCGAGCATTGCGCCGCCATCGTCGAGGAGCTGCTCGGCGGGAGCGACGGGCCGGTTCTCCTCACTCGGGCCACCGAAGCTCAGGTGAAGGCGGCATCCGCCGCCGCCGCATCCCTCGGCCTCGGCCCGGGGGCCATCTCCGAGAGCGGAGCATTCTCGACGGTCGTCTTCCGCCCGGCGTCAGTGCGGTCCGGGATCGTCGTGGTGGTCACTGCCGGCACGGCGGATCTCCCCGTTGCAACCGAGTGCGCCGCCGTTCTCGGCGCGCTGGGGTTCGCTCCCACCCTGCTCGCGGATTGCGGGGTCGCCGGCCTGCACCGGTTGCTGGCCGAGGCCGACACGATCGCCATGGCCGACGCCGTCGTGGTCATCGCAGGCATGGAGGGTGCCTTAGCCAGTGTCGTCGCTGGGCTCACACCGGCTCCCGTCGTCGCCGTGCCGACCAGCACCGGCTACGGTGCTGCGCTCGAGGGAGTGACCGCTCTGCTCACCATGCTCTCTGCCTGCTCGTCGGGCATCACCGTGGTCGGCATCGACAACGGATACGGCGCGGCGTGTGCCATCGCCCGGCTTTTGCCGTGAGTGCGCCCGGAGCCGGCATCAGGGTGGCCTGGTTCCACTGCTTCGCCGGTATCGCTGGTGACATGGCCCTCGGCTCGCTCGTCGACGCCGGCGCCGACATCAACGAGATCCGTGGCCTGCTCAACCGGCTTGCCCTTCCGGACTGGGACCTGCGGATCGAAGAAAGCATGCGCGGAGGCATCGCCTGCACGCGGGCCATCGTCACCGGACACGATGTCGTCCTCCGTACCCACGCCGCGATCACGACGATGATCGAGGAGGCCGCCCTGCCGCCGAGGGTGGCCGAGCGTGCACTGGCCGTCTTCGCCTCGCTGGCCTCTGTCGAGTCCGCCCTGCATCGGCGCCCAGCCCACGACGTGCACTTCCACGAGGTCGGTGGACACGACGCGGTCGTCGACGTCGTCGGCACCGCAGCTGCACTCGAGGTGCTTGGCATCGACGAAGTGAGCGCGTCGGCGGTGGCCACGGGAAGTGGCATGGTGCACAGTGCGCACGGATGGCTCCCCAACCCAGCCCCGGCCACCGTCCGCCTCCTCGCGGGCGTCCCCATCTACGGCCGGGACACCCGGTTGGAGCTGACGACTCCGACTGGGGCCGCCCTGGTGGCTGCGCTCAGCTCGTCGTTCGGACCGCTCCCAGAGATGACCATCACCGCGTCGGGATTCGGCGGGGGAGCCGGAGAGATGGACGACTTGCCGAACTGCACCCAGGTCGTGATCGGAGAACGCGCCGAGCAAGTCTCCGTCGGCCGGGGCCAACCTGCGTTCGTGCTCGAGACGAATCTCGACGATGTGACTGGTGAGCAGCTCGGGTACGCCGTCGCGGCAGCACTCGATGCCGGCGCGCTCGACGCCTGGGTGAGCTCGGTCACGATGAAGAAGGGTCGTCCCGGACACGTCCTGCACGTGCTGACCGATGCGCCCTTGGTCGCGGCGCTCCGCCACGAGATTGTGCGGGTCACCGGAACCATGGGGGTCCGGGCCACCGTGGTCGAGCGCTGGCCCGTCGCCCGGGAGATGGCACAGGTCATCGTCGACGGCGTGGCGGTGCGAATGAAAATCACCGGCGGACGGGTCAAGCCGGAATTCGAGGACGTCGCGGCACTGGCTGCGAAGACCGGTGCGTCCCTGCACGAGATCTCCAGTCGGGCCGAGGAGGCCTGGCGCGCCTCCGCGTACAGGCCGAAGGGGACGCCGGCCTGATGGCGAGCGAGATGTTCCGCTACGACGAGGCCATGGCCGACCTGATCTTCGCGGCCTGTCGGGAACGGCTGTCGATGGACCCGGTGTCGCTCGACTTTGGCGGGCTCGTCGCTTCGCTCGACACCGAGCTGCAGGGCTTGATGCGGCCGGAGGGAAACGACGCGGCACACGTCCTCAAACTCTTCGTCGACAAGCTGGCCACGGCCGTCGTCTCCTGCGACAGTCCTCGCTTCTTGTCTTTCATTCCGGCCGCACCGACCAAGGCCTCACTGCTCTTCGACATGTTCGTCTCCTGCTCCTCGTTGCACGGGACGTCTTGGCTCGAGGCAGCGGGGGTCGTCGTGGCCGAGAACCAAGCCCTCGCGGTGTTGGCAGCGCAGGCCGGGCTCCCCGAAGGTGCGGGAGGCTGCTTCGTCTCGGGCGGGTCCGCCGGCAACCTCTCCGCGCTCATGGTGGCCCGGGACACGGCGGCACACCGGCGCCAGGCGGACGCGCCGCAGCACCCGCTCGTCGCGGTCTCCGAAGACGCGCACTCCTCCATCGGAAAAGCACTCCATGTCCTCAACGTCGGGACCCTGACCGTGCCGACACGGGACCACCGGCTCACCGGCGAAGCGTTGAGGGCCACCCTGCGTGACGATCCCCGGCGCGACGACGTGATCGGCGTCGTGGCCACGGCGGGGACCACCAACGCCGGGCTGGTGGACGATCTCGACGGGGTGGCCGACGTCGCGGCCGAGCACTCGCTGTGGTACCACATCGATGGCGCCTATGGCGGCGCCGCCGGACTGTTCGCGCCGTCGGTACGGACCCTTTTCACCGGGTTCGAGCGAGCCGACTCGTTCATCGTGGACCCCCACAAGTGGCTCTTCGCCCCCTTCGACTGTGCGGCCCTTATCTACCGCCAGCCCAACCTGGCCAAGGCGGTGCACACCCAGGACGCCCAGTACCTCGAGGTGCTGCACAGTGACAACCCTGAAGAATGGAACCCGAGCGACTACGCCTTCCATCTCACCCGGCGGGCGCGCGGCCTGCCCCTGTGGTTCTCGTTGGCGGTCAACGGCCTCGACGCCTATCGCGACGCGGTGGAGGCGGGCTTGGCCATCGCCCAGCGCGCGGCCGAACGCATCGCAGCATGTCCGCACGTCGAATTGGTCCGCAACCCGGGCTTGTCGATCGTGTTGTTCCGGCGACCAGGTTGGGACAAGTTCGACTACGACTCCTGGTCGGCTCGGCTGCTCAATGCCCAGATCGGCTTCGTCACGCCGACGAGCTGGGAGGGCGAGACGGTGGCCCGCTTTGCCTTCCTCCACCCCAACGCCACGGTGGAGATGGTCGACGAGATCCTGGCCTCAATGGCCGAGGCGTGACCAGGCCCGGCGAAGCAGGATCAGCAGGGTGTCGACGTCCTGGGCACCCGGTATCGGCCACGCCCCGTTGATCAAGAAGAAAGGCACGCCGGTCACGCCGAGCTCCACGCCGGCGGCCTCGTCCGTCCGCACCTCGTGGGTGTAGGCGTCGCCGCTGAGGACCTTCTCCGTGATGTGCTCGGGCAGACCGGCGGTCTGCGCCACGTCACGCAACACCCCATGGTCCGAGAGCAGGCGCCCGTCGGTGAAGTACGCCGAGAACAGGGACCTCACCAACGATTCCCCGCACCCCGCGCCGCGAGCGGCCTGGGCCAGCCGGTGCGCGTCAAACGTGCTCCCCGGCTGGACCCGTTCGAAGTCGAAGACCAGGCCGACCTCGAGTCCGAGCGCGCTCAGTTGCTCGTGCCCGGCGCGTACCCGTTCGGGGCTCAGGTGGTACTTGCGGGCAACCGCCTCCTCCAGCGACCCTTCCCGACGGGCGGGTGAGCGGGGGGCGAGCTCGAACGAGCGATGCACGACCTCGATCTCTTCGCCGTGCTCAAAGGCCCGACGGGCCGCATCGAGGCGAGAAAGACCCAGGGCGCACCACGGGCACGCGAAATCGGACCACATCTCGATCTCCACCACCGGCCACCCTACGGGGCGACGGCTCCCGCCCCGGGCAGGTCCGACCGTCGTCTGTCTCCGGATGGCGGCGTATCGGCGGGGTCAGCCCGCGGCGACCGCCGCTTCGAGCACCGCCCCAGCCGCCAGCAGTCGCTCCTCGCTGTAGGCCGGCCCGATGAGCTGGATGCTGGCGGGCAAGGGCCCACCGGCTGGAACCGGCAGCGAGAGAGCCGGCACTCCGGCGAGATTCACCGGGAGCGTGCAACGTGACACCAGGAGGTCGTCGCCATTCTCGAGCGGCGGTGGGAAGACGGTCAGGGTGGGCGTGACCAGCACGTCGAACTCGGTGAAGACCCGCTCGAGGGTGGCTTTCCAATCGCGCTGGGCCAGCCAGGCGGCGCGCACCGCGGTGTCGTCGAAGGCCGACCCCATCTGGAGCCGGCCGCGCACGTCGGCTCCGATCCCGTCGGGGTCCTCGGTCACCAAGTCAGCGTCGGAATGCCAGGCCTCGACCACGAGGAGGAGGCCGGCCTGTAGCGTCGCCTCGTCCCATCCCGGCACCGGCAACTCGCGGCATTTCCACCCGGACAGCTGCAGCGCACGGTCGATGGCCGCCGTGATGGCCGGATCGGCCTCGATGGGCAGCCGGGCGACCCGGAGGTCGTCGACGTGGGCTTGGGCGACGCTGAACTCGGGCTCGAGGAGCGCCATGCCGGCGACAAGGCCCGCAACGTCGCGGGCCATCGGACCAACCGTGTCGAAGCTGGGTGAGAGGGGCCAAACGCCCTCGAGGGAGATCCGGCCCCACGTCGTTTTCAGCCCGGCGGTCCCACAACAGGCGGAGGGGATCCGCACGGAGCCTCCGGTGTCGCTGCCGTAGGCGACGTCGGCCTCGTCGGTGGCGACGGCGACCGCCGAGCCACTCGACGAACCGCCGGGCACGAGCGCGGGGTCAAGAGGGTTCACCGGCGTCCCGAACCACGGGTTCACACCGGTGACGCCCAGCGCCAGCTCGTGCAGGTTGGTGCGTCCCACGACACGGACCCCCGCTGCCCGCGCTCCGCCCAAGCACGCGGCGTCCTTCATCGCCGGCACGGCGCGCGCCGCGACGGCGCGGCAACCGGCGGTCGTCGGCTCGCCCTCCATGTCGATAAGGTCCTTCACCGCCAGGCGGACACCCGAACCTGACGTGTCGTAGCGGACGATGAAGGTGGTCATCGGATCGGACTGTTCGGGGGCCCGCCGTGGTGGCCGAGGTCGCTCACGTGGTGGTCGTGGTGACCGTTGCCCCAGGCGGGAGCTGGAACAGCGAGGCGGAGGGTGACGCCGAGTAGTCGGTGATCTGGAAGCTGGTGGAATCCGAGGCAACCTTCACATAGCCGAGTATGCCTTGCGATGTGCTGCAGATGGTGCTCGTGCCGGCGACGCCCTGGGCGACCAGGTCCACACAGTTCATGTCAAAGCCATTGAGCGCCATCGTCGAGGATGTCACCTTGTCACCGGCCAACCCGGCCACCAACGACACACCCTTGAGGAAGGCGACCCAGTGCGCCGGCGTGTAGAAGCCGAAGATCTTGTTCTCAGAGACGGCGTCGGACTTGCCGAGCTTCTGGCAGCTCCACGCACCGGCGGGACTGCTCTGGTTACAGACGTACTCGCCGGACGAGTTCACGATCACCTCGAGGTTGGACGCGTTGGCACCCGTCTGTGTTTCGTGGAAGGCCAGTCCGCTACTCGACGGGTCGACGGCGTAGAGGACGGTGGCCGGCGCGCTGCCGGTGGTCGTGTAGGTCGCCTCGAAAGGCGTGCTCTGCCCCGATTGCAGGTTCTGAGTGAACGAGTCGACCGTCGCCTTGTTGCCTTCGACGTTGTGCACGTCCTGGCGCACCTTGGTGATCACGCTGCACGCGGTCCCGAGTATCCCGATCGCCACCAGGGCCGCCATCAGCGACCCGCTCCGTCTGCCGTAGTGCGACATGTTCTGCCTCCCGCTCTCGACCGCCGACGAGATCACGAAAAACCCGCTCGAGGTTACGACGACCTCGCCGGTGGGATCGACCATCGAGGCTCCCCTGTAACACCTCGGCAGCCCGGAGCCGCGTCCTGAGGACCAGATGGCGTTCGCCTCCGGGCCAGCTAGTCAGCAGCCCCGGTCATTCCGGCGAGCATCTGCTCCAGCGCGGCCTGGTCCGGTCCGACGAACGTGGGAGCGTCGGGGACAGCGGCGAGCGCACCGAGCAGTCGCTCCGTCGCCGAGCCCGGCGCGGCGGGCAAATGGCTGCTCAGGACCATGGTGGGTTCCAGCGCGCGGATGCGGTCCAGCTCCGAGGCGAACACCGCCCGGTCCACCTTGTGCAGCCACGAGGAGTCCACGGTCGCCCAGAAGACCTGGCCCTGACGCAACGCCTCGTCGGAAAGGTCCTCGGCTGACTCCGGCACCTCGTCCAACAACGCCCCGAAGCAATCCGAGCTGAAGAAGATGCCCGAACGCTCGTCTTGCAAGCCCGTGGTAATCGGGTTGTCGAACGCCGGAGGGCGCACCGCGGTGAGGGTCCGGTCGCCGACGTCGACCGTCTGCCCTGGGTTGACCAGGTACACCCGGTCCATGGGTAAGGGCGCCGCCAGGCCCATGATCCCCATCCCGAGGAAGCTGGTGACCACCCGCAACCGTTCGTTCTCGTCGAGCAGGCGGTGCAGCGAGCCGATGTGGTCGAAGTCGGTGTGCGTCAGCCAAATCCAGCGGAGGTCCGGGGGATCGATCACCGATCGCAGTGCGGTCATGAAGTCGTCGCTCTCCACCACCGCGCCCGTGTCGACGAGCACCGGCTCGCGGGCGTGGATCACGAAGGCGTTGACGGCGATGTTGCCGAAGCCCGTGACGTTGATGGTCGAAGTCACAACGTCGACGTCGGGCGCGGCCTGGTAGGTGTTCATCATGGGGACTCCTCAGGTCTCGAAGGAAGGGTGCGGATCTAGCGGGCTGACGGCGTCGCCTCGGCGGCACCCTTCAGCTGGCCGAGCGTGTGCTGCATGGCGTGGCGCAACTCGCGGGCGCGATTAGTCGGGACGTCGACGATCCGGGCCCATGTCGGTATCCACCGGACCGCGTAGGACTCGGTGACCCGGGTGCCGCCCGTCAGAGGCTCCAGGCGGTACCGCCACTCGGTCGACTCCCGTCCGCCCTCCTCGGTGACGAAGGCGAACTCCCGGCCGGGGTCGGCGGTGAGCACGCGGCCCCGACGCGACCATTTCATGAGGCCTCGGGGACCCCCTCGGTTGTGGCCGATGAAGGTGGCGCCCTCGGCCGGACCCGTCGACCCATTGAGCCATTCCACCCGCCGGCACTCGGGACTCCAATCCCCCATGCGGGGCAGGTCCGCCACCAATTCGTAGATGCGCTCGGCGGGCGCCTCGATCACCACGCACTGCGAGTCCTGCCGCAACCACCATCGGCTGCTCCGGTTTTCGGTCATGTCCTGCGGGGTCTCCGATCCGGTCATCTTCAATGCCTCCTCATCGTCCGCGCATAAGCTAACGTAATTAGCTATAGCTGTCAAGAACCCTTTAAGCTATACTTGGTCGCATGACACCGACCGACGGGGCGGCGCGAACGGCTGCCTCTCAGGAGCCTTCGGGGCGGCCGGACCGACGGGCCCGTCGCCGGCAGGAGACGATCCGTGAGATCCTCGACATTGCCCGCGACGTCATGACCGAGGAGGGGGTGAACGGCCTCAGCCTGGCGGAGGTGGCACGACGCCTGGGTGTCCAGCCACCGTCGCTCTATAGGTACTTCCCCTCGCTCAAAGCGATCTATGACGCGTTGTTCCTCGAGGGGCAGCGCGAGAACCTCGAGGTCATGCGCGGCGGCATGCAGGGGGCGGAGCCCGGGCTGGGCGCGCTGATCGCTGGCCTCGAGGCGAGCGGGCGATGGGCGCTGGCCAACCGCGCCGTCGCCGAGTTGCTCTTCTGGCGCCCCGTCCCAAGCTTCCACCCCTCGCCGGAGGCGTTCGCCGTCAGCCAGGAGATGGTGGAGTTGCAGCGCGGCGCCCTCGCCGACGCTGTGGCCAAGGGCCAGCTCGGCCCGGCGGCCGACGAAGAGGATGCGATCTACCTCGTGTCGACGATCATCGTCGGGGTGCTCAGCCAGGCCTTCGCCAACGAGCCGGACCTTCCCTGGGGCGAGGGCCGTTTCACACCGATGTTCGCGACGCTGATGCGCCTGTTGCCCGCCGCTTTCCCACCTGACGAACGCGAGGGAGGCGGCGTCCATTAGCGGGGAGCGCGGAGCCTCACACCGCTCACCCCCCGTTGTCGAGGCTCCGCCGGTACACATTGGTCGTGCGTGCCTCGAATCCCATCCGAAGGTACAGCCGGTTTGCCGCCTCCCTGTGCGGGCGTGAGGTCAGATCCACGGTGCGCGCCCCGAGCACACCAGCGCGGTCGAGCGCGGCCTGCACCAGTGCCACCGCCACCCCGGTACCGCGGGCAGCCTCGTCGACGACCACGTCCTCGATCCAGGCCCGTAACCCCGTCGGCACCTGGAAGATGGCCAGCGTCAACATCCCGACGACGCGACCGTCGTCGCGCGCCAGGAACAGGGTCGTGGCGGGATCCTCCACGATGCGGGCCAGCAGCGTTCGGCTAGGGGGCGGGGCGGACGAAGAGAGTTGGGGGACGAGGGCGGCCGTCGCCGCACACAGGTCGTCGTCGACGGATGCGGCGGCCTCGACAACGATCACGACGTCGTCGAGCCACCCCGCCACATCGGTGTGCGCACATTGTCGTAGAAGACATCGCGCCGCTCGCCGTTGATGGCTGCGAAAACGTGGTCGCCCCAACGGTCCGAGCCGACCAGCGGGTGTGGCAGCGTTTCACGGGTGAACCAGCCGACGTCGCTGGTTTCGAGCGGGTGCGGGGCCAGCTCGCCGCCCACGGCGCGGCAATAGAAGAGGAGCGAATACAACGGCACCCGCGTGAAGCCCAAGCGCAACCCGTCGAGCACCGCGATGAGCCGAACCGGCTCAACGATGATGCCGGTCTCCTCCTCGACCTCCTTGACCACGATCTCGGCTGCCGAATAGCCCACGTCGCACCAGCCGGTCGGGTAGAGCCAAATGCCCGAGTCGGCCCGCTGTATCAACAACAGCTCACCCCGGTCGTTGCCGACGGCCGCGCCCACCGCCACCTTGGGCGTGACGTAGCCGGGGACGCCCTTGCCCACGGTGTCCATCCACTCCTGCACCAGGCCGCCGGCGTCGAGATCGTCGTTCTCCCCGTTCGCCTCGGCCCTGATGTCGGCGGCCACCTTGAGGATCTCCTCGAACCGCTCCTGCTCGTAGAGGCTCTCCGTGAACCCAAGGCCGGTGCGGGCGATGCCCGCCAGGGTCTCGCTCCAGCGCAGCAGCGTCTTGAGGGGGACGTCGCGGTCGTCGGTGGGGTGGTCCACGGGGCGTGACGCTACCGCGACCTGCCGGCTGGGCCAGAATGGGGCATGGCCGTCAACGAAGATTGCCGCCACTACGTGATGCGAACGACTCCCCGCGGCGAGCGCCTCGAGCGCTGCAAGGTCGACGCCAACGAGCCGCTCCCCTTCGCCTGCCCCAATGGATGCGTCTTCTACGAGCCACGCCGGGTCTCCTCGGCCGGCTGGACCGTACCCCATAGTCCCGATCAGACCTGAGCCCGGGGAACTAGCCCTCGAGCACGTCTCCCAGCAGGTCCACGGTGATCCCCTCGGTGCGCAGCCAGTCCAGTGCCGCGTCGACCGCGGCAGCTTCGCCATCGACCTCACAAACGATCCAGCCCCGGTGGTCCTCGACGTCGGCTCGGCGGATGTTCGGCGCAACGTCGAACTGGCGGACCATGGTGGCCAGTACCGCCCGCCGGACCTCGGACTCGGGGAAGGTCAGCTTGACCTTGACCCGCACCTGGCTCATGGCTCCTCCTCGATCTCGTCGGACGCGCCGAGGACGCGGTTCAGACTGCCCGACCGGAATCCCTCGAGGTCCAGCGAGACGAACTTGAAGCCCGCGGCGCGCACGGCACCGACGACTTCGGCCCGGCGCACCACCACCTCGCCCAGCTCGGCGGTCTCCACTTCGAGCCGGGCGGCGTCCCCATGGTGGCGCACGCGCAGCTGTCCGAAACCGAGGGCGCGGAGAGCGGCCTCTGCCCTCTCGACGGCGGCGAGACGGCCCAGCGTCACCGGCGTGCCGTAGGGCAGCCGGGAGGCGAGGCAGGCCGCGGCCGGCTTGTCCCAGGTGCGCAGGCCGAGCCGGCGCGACCAGTGGCGGATGTCGGCCTTGGTGAAACCGGCTCCGACGAAGGGGAAGGTTGCGCCCGCGGCGGCCGCGGCGCCCTGGCCAGGGCGGTGGTCACCCAGGTCACTCACGTTCACCCCGAGCACCACCGTGGCCTTCTCGGCTGCAGCCAGAGGGGCGAGGGCGGTCATGAGCGCCGTCTTGCAACGGGCACAGCGGTCGGGGCCGTTGGCGACGTAGGCCGGATCCTCCATCTCGCTGGTCGGCACGCCAACCCAGCGCAGGTCCCACTCGACCGCCAGGGCGCGGCAGTCGGCCTCCTCGTCACCCGCCAGCGAGGGCGACAGCGCCGTGGCACAAAGAACCGCCGAGCGGCCCAGGGTGTCGTGGGCGACCTTGGCCAGCAAGGAAGAATCGGCTCCGCCACTGAACGCGACCACGACGCGCCCGAGCCGGCGCAGCTCACCCTCGAGAGCGTCGAGAGACGTGGTCACGCGCTCACCCTCGTCCCGTTCATTCGCGCCCGTGCCGTTCAGACGCCCAGTGCCGAGAGCACCTCGTCGAGGGTGCCCACCATGCCCGTGTAGAAGGGCCCGAACTCGGCGTAGAGGGCGGAAGCCCGGTCGAAGCGCATCTCGTAGACGCAGTCCTTGAGGTCGTCAGGGTGCGTGCCGAACAGCGTCACACCCCACTCGTAGTCGTCGAGACCGGTCGACCCGGTGATCACCTGGAGCACCCGGCCGTGGAAGGTCCGGCCCACTTTGCCGTGACCCAGCATGAGCTCCTTGCGGGCGTCGAAGTCGAGCGCATACCAGTTGTGCGCCTCGCCGCGGCGCTTCGTCATCGGATAGAAGCAAAAGGCGGCCTTGCCTTCGGGCGGGAGCTGGGGGAACAGGCGGGCCTGCCGCATTGCGTCGGGGATCCCGGCGGCGTACTCGGAGATCTCGGTCAGCGAGACGTAAGAGTGCGTGGTGACGAGACCAGCCATCGTGGCCTCGGTCTGGAGGCGTCGCAGCCGCCATACGTCGGGACCGAGGGCCATCAGCCCCAGGTCTGCCTTGTGCCCGAGCAGCGCCACCGGGACCACCTGGTAGCCGTCCGCCTCGGCGGCGTCCACCGCCTTGTGCAGGGCATTCGCGTCCAAATCGGGGCACAGCCGGCAAAAGAGGTGCAGGACTCCCCAGCCGGTCGTCGGGGTGAGGGGCACGCGGCCAGTGTAGAGAACACGGTGCGCCCGACCTTTCGATCGGGCGCACCGCTCAGCCTCGGTTGGGGGTGAGGCGCTTCCAGAGTCACATTGCGCTGTTGCAGCACCGTGGCATCCGGGTGACAACCAACCCAGTGGGCAGGTAACGGCCCCTTTTTAGTAGTCGTCCATGCCACCGCCGGGCATGGCGGGTGCGTCTTCCTCGGGCTTGTCGACGATCACGGCCTCGGTGGTCAAGAACAGGGCCGCGATGGACGCCGCGTTCTGCAGGGCGGACCGGGTCACCTTGGCGGCGTCGATCACGCCGGCCTTGAACAGGTCCACGTACTCCCCGGTGGCCGCATCAAGACCGTGGGCACCCTTGAGGCTGCGCACCTTCTCGACCACCACGCCGCCTTCGAGCCCGGCGTTGACCGCGATCTGCTTCAGCGGCTCCTCCACCGCCCGGGCCACGATGCGCGCCCCGGTGGACTCGTCACCCTCGAGCTTCTCGGCCCGCTCGAGGAGCGCCGGTTGCGCCCGCAGCAGGGCCACACCGCCGCCGGGCACCACGCCCTCCTCGATCGCAGCCTTCGTCGTCGAGACCGCGTCCTCGATCCGGTGCTTCTTCTCCTTGAGCTCGACCTCGGTGGCGGCACCGACCTTGATCACGGCCACACCGCCGGACAGCTTGGCCAAGCGCTCTTGCAGCTTCTCCCGGTCGTAGTCCGAATCGGTGTTCTCGATCTCGGTCTTGATCTGGTTGATGCGGCCCTTGATGTCCTCTTCCTTGCCGCCACCCTCGACGATGGTCGTCTCGTCTTTGGTGACGACGACCTTGCGGGCGGTGCCCAACAGGTCGAGGGTCACGTTCTCCAGCTTGAGGCCGACCTCCTCGGTGACCACCTGGCCGCCGGTGAGGATGGCGATGTCCTGGAGCATGGCCTTGCGGCGCTCGCCGAAGCCGGGGGCCTTGACGGCCACCGAGCGGAAGGTGCCGCGGATCTTGTTCACCACCAGGGTGGCCAATGCCTCGCCCTCGACGTCCTCGGCGATGATCAATAACGGCTTGCCGCCCTGCATGACCTTCTCCAGCACCGGGAGCAGGTCGCGTACGGCCGAGATCTTCGAGCCGACGAGCAGCACGTAGGTGTCCTCGGTCACCGCTTCCATGCGCTCGGGGTCGGTCACGAAGTAGGGGGCAATGTAGCCCTTGTCGAAGCGCATCCCCTCGACGAGGTCCATGTCCATCCCGAAGGTCTGGGACTCCTCGACCGTGATGACGCCGTCACGCCCGACCTTGTCGATGGCTTCCGCGATCAACTCCCCGATCTCGGTGTCGGCCGCCGAGATGGAGGCCACCTGGGCGATCTGGTCCTTGGACTCGGTCTCCTTCGCGATGCCGTGGATGGAGTTGACCGCGGTGTCCACCGCGGCCTCGATCCCCCGCTTCAGCGACATCGGGTTGGCACCGGCGGCGACGTTGCGCAGGCCCTCGTGGACCATCGCCCACGCCAGCACGGTGGCCGTGGTCGTGCCGTCACCGGCCACGTCGTCGGTCTTCTTCGCGACCTCCTTGACCAGCTCGGCACCGATCTTCTCGAAGGGATCCTCGAGCTCGATCTCCTTCGCGATCGATACGCCGTCGTTGGTGATCGTCGGGGCGCCCCATTTCTTGTCGAGCACCACGTTGCGGCCCTTCGGGCCCAGGGTGACGCGTACGGCGTCAGCCAGCTTGTTCATGCCCGTCTCCAGGCCCCGGCGGGCGTCTTCCTGGAACGCGATGATCTTCGCCATCTGGTCAATCCTCCATTAGCACTCTCGTCTTGTGAGTGCTAACAGCAAACCACCTTTGCGCTCTCGGCGCAAGGGCGGACCCGGCGGGGCCGTGCATACGCCCATCTCCCTCCAGGGATTGGGCGCCGCGCCGTCGCCCTCGGACCGAGCTGTCCCCGGAGCATCGTTCCAACCGTATATGAAACCTTCCGAAACTCGCCAGGTTACAGAAGGATAATACCTATAAGCTTCTGTAATACTGCCCAATTACAGAAGGATTCATATACACTTGCCGAGACAATCTGCCCTGGTAGGACCCCACCCCGAGGGGCGGTGCCGGCCGTCAGGGCGGGCGAGGCCCGAGTTCAGCCGCCGGCGACGGCGGGGACGATGGAGATCGTCTGACCTGATGAGACGGGTGTCTCCAGGCCGTCGAGGAAGCGGACGTCCTCGTCGGCCAAGAAGACGTTGACGAAGCGGCGCAGCTTGCCCGACTCGTCAAAGAGGCGGTCCGCCAGCCCCGGGTGGGCGGCGTCGAGTGCCTTCAGGACCTCGCCCACCGAAGATCCCTCCACCTCGACCTCGCCCGCCCCGCCAGTCAGGGTGCGGAGTTGTGTGGGGATGCGGACGGTCAGGCTCATGGGGCCGGCTCCTCGGTTACGGGGCCGCCAGCGGCGTCGAGGGCGGCGTCGAATGCGGCCAGGGTGGGGGCGATCGTGGCGGTGGGGCTGCTGCCCGGAGAGCCGATCAGCGCTTCCACCGTCTTGAGGCCGTGCCCGGTGACCAGAGCCACCACCCGCTCGTCAGGGCGTACGACGCCCGAGGCGGTCAGCTTGGCCAGCGTCGCGATGGTCACCCCGCCCGCGGTTTCGGCGAAGATGCCCTCGGTGCGGGCCAGCAGCCCGATCGCCTCGACCACCTCGTCGTCGGTCACAGAGGCACACGAGCCTCCGGAGCGGCGCATGACCTCGAGCGTGTACCACCCGTCGGCTGGGTTGCCGATGGCCAGCGACTTGGCGATCGTCTTGGGCTTGACCGGCCGGATCGCGTCGCTGCCCTGGAGGAACGCCGTCGCCACAGGCGAGCAGCCCTCGGCCTGCGCACCTGAGATCCTGACGGCGGGTACCTCAGGCAGCAGCCCCACCGTCCCCAGCTCCGTGAATCCCTTGGCCACCTTCGTCAGCTGGCTGCCCGACCCGATGGGGACGACCACGTGATCCGGGGCCTGCCAACCCAGCTGCTCGGCGATCTCAAAGGCCAGCGTCTTGGAACCCTCAGCGTAATAGGTCCGCACGTTCACGTTGACAAAGGCCCAGCTCGGGCGCTCGCTCGTCAGCTCGGCGCACAGCCGGTTGACCTCGTCGTAGGTCCCCTCCACCGCAATAACGGTCCCGCCGTAAACGGCCGTCATGGTGACCTTCGCGGCCTCGAGGTCGTGTGGGATCAACACGACCGAGTCCATGCCGGCCCGCGCGGCATGGGCGGCCACGGAGTTGGCCAGGTTGCCGGTCGAGGCGCAGGCCGCGACCTTGAAGCCGAGCTGGCGTGCCTTGGTCAAGGCGACTGAGACCACTCGGTCCTTGAACGAGCCGGTCGGGTTGGCCGTGTCGTCCTTGATCCACAGCTCCCCGAGCCCCAGTTCGGCGGCCAGACGGTCGGCGCGGACAAGCGGGGTGAAACCAGCGCCGAGGTCCACCGGCGTCTCGTCGTCGACGGGCAGGAGGTCCCGGTAGCGCCAGATGGAGCGGGGACCGGCCTCGATGCGCTCGCGGCTGACCGACGCCTCGATCCGCTCGTAGTCGTACGCCACCTCGAGCGGCCCGAAGCAATAGTCGCAGACGTGAAGCGCCTCGGCAGGAAAGGCACGCTGGCATTCACGACAGCGCAGCCCTGCGACGAAATCGACCATGGGTCCTCCTCATCGATCGGGCATTGGCACCAGGTGCTCTGCACTGGTTGCCGCGACTTCAACGGGCCCGTCCCTCAGTCGCTCTGGATGATGGTGGACATCGTAGCCCCTCCGGCCCGGCCCGCTCAACGCGGCACGGCTGCTTGAATCTGGGACGTGGCACACACGTACCACCATGGGGATTTCCCCGCCGAGCGGGTCCTCGCGGCCAAGGCGTCCACGGGACGGACCGTCTCGGTATGCATTCCGGCCCGCGACGAAGCCTCCACGGTGGGGTCGGTCGTACGGGCCGTCGTTCAGCCCTTCCTGGCCGAGCACGGGGGTAACGGGCTGGTGGACGAAGTGATCGTGCTCGACGACGGTTCGGGTGACGACACGGCCACCCACGCCCGGGATGCGGGAGCGCGTGTGGTGGCGGGCCCGGCCGGTGCCGGCGGCAAGGGACAGGCCATGGCCGCCGCGTTTGCGGCCTCGGCCGGCGACATCGTGGCCTTCCTCGACGCCGACGTGGCCAACACGACGCCGGCCTTCGTGACCGGACTGCTCGGGCCGCTGGTGACCATCGACCACGTGGTTCTGGTCAAGGGCTTCTACACCCGACCCTTGCACGGCGACCCGACCGGTGGCGGGAGGGTCACCGAGTTGGTGGCCCGCCCCGTGCTCGAGCTGCTCTTTCCTGCGCTCTCGTGGGTACGCCAGCCGCTCGCCGGCGAGACGGCGGCCCACCGCTGGGTGTTCGAGAAGCTCGGCTTCGCCGACGGGTACGGCGTCGAGCTCGGACTGCTGATCGACGTGGCCCAGAGCCTCGGGCCGGACCGCCTGGCCCAGGTCGACCTGGGCGAACGCATCCACCGCAACCGGCCCCTGCACGAACTGCGACCCCAGGCCGTCGACGTCTTGCGGGCCGCGCTGGAGCGGGTCGCCCCGGCGTCCCTGCCGCACGGAGCGTGAGGGCACGGTGAGCGGGACCATCGTCGTCTCCAACCGCGGACCCCTCACGTTCCGTCAGGAGCCTGACGGATCCCTGACGCCGACGCCGGGCGGCGGGGGCCTCGCCTCGTCACTACACAGGCTGCTCGCGGGGAGCGGCACGACGTGGGTCTCGGTGACGATGGGCGCGGCGGACCGCGCCGCCGTCGCCCAGGGCCTGATGCACGAGGAGGGCCTCGACCTCGTGCCCGTGGTCGTCGACGACGACACCTATCGTCAGGCCTACGACGTCGTCGCCAACACGACCCTGTGGTACTGCCACCATCACCTCTTCGATCTGCCGCTCCGGCCGCGTTTCGACCGGCACTGGTGGGCGGCCTGGGAGTCGTATCGGGCCTACAACCGGGCGGTCGCAGACGTGGTGTCGGCGCGCGCCGGCGAGGGCGAGGTCGTGCTCGTGCAGGACTACCACTTCTCGCTTCTCGGGCGCATGCTCGCCGAGGAACGCACCGACCTGCGCACCGTGCACTTCTTGCACACCCCCTTCGCCGCGCCCGCCATGCTCGGTGTGCTACCCGACGTGGTCGCAGCCGAGCTGCTCGACGGCATGGCGGGCTATGCAGCCTGCGGGTTTCACTGCCAAAAGTGGGAGGCCGACTTTAGGGCCTGCTTCGACACGGCCGGCAGCGCGGCGCCCCCGACCTTCGTGGCACCGCTCGGCCCCGACGCGGGTGTGCTCGAGGAGGAAGCGGCCACGGCTGGGTGCGTGGCGGCGGCCGACGTCCTGCGAGCCGAGGTTGGCGGGCGCCGCATCATCGCCCGGACAGACCGCATGGAGCCGTCGAAGAACATCGTGCGCGGGATGCTTGCCTTCGAGGAGCTGCTGACCACCCATCCCGAGTGGCGGGGCGAGGTGGTGCACGTCGCGTTCGCCTATCCGAGCCGACAAGGGCTGGCGGAGTATCTCGCGTACGGAGCTGACGTCGTGCACACCGCCGAACGCATCAACCACAGGTTCGGCGCCGCGTCAGGCTCGGACGGTTGGACCCCCATCGTGCTGTCGGTCGAGGACGACCGGGCCCGCTCGCTGGCCGCCTTGACGCTGTCGGACGTGCTCCTCGTCAACCCCGTGCGCGACGGGCTCAACCTGGTGGCCAAGGAAGGGCCACTGCTCAATTCCGTCGACGGTGTGCTCGTACTCTCGCACGAGGCGGGCGCGTGGGCAGAACTCGACCTGGGCGGCGGCGGCGCGCTCGGGATCAATCCCTTCGATGTGTCGGGAACGGCCGAGACGCTCGGTGCCGCGCTTTCGATGGGCGCGGCCGAACCGCGCGGAACGGGCGACAGCATTGCGCGAAGCGGTGCGGGCTCGGACGGCGGCCGACTGGTGGGCCGACCAACTGGCCGCGGCCGAGGCGACCTCCTCCCAGCGGCCCTAGGACGCCACCCCCACGATCGGCTTGTTGAGGACGATGGCGCCGGTGGAGCCGAGGAAGGGCGGCCCGCCGATCGCCGGGTAGTTGAAGATGCCCCCGTCGGAGCCCGCGAGGTAGTAGCCACCCGCCACCGTGGTCATGCCGACGATTGGCTTGTTGAGAGGGAGCGCGCCCGTCGAACCAAAGAAGGGCGGCCCCCCGGTGGTCGGGTAATTGAAGATGCCCCCGTCGGAAGCGACGAGGTAGTACTCGCCGGTGGTGGTGCCGGCCAGGCCCACCACCGGTTTGTTCAGTGACAGGGATCCGGCCGAACCTAAGAAGGGGGCGTTGCCGTAGTTGAAGATGCCCCCGTCGGCGGCCACCAGCCAGTACCCGAGACCGTTGGGTGTCGAGGCCATGCCGACGATCGGCTTGTTGAGATGGAGGCTCCCCGTCGAGCCGTAGAACTGAGCGTCGCCATAGGAGAAGATGCCCCCGTCCGATGCGACGAGCCAGTACCCCCCACCGTCAGGCGTGACCGCCATGCCCACGATAGGCGCATTGAGGCGCAAGGACCCTGCCGATCCGTAGAACTGGGCCGAGCCGTAATTGAAGACCCCGCCGTCCGCGCCCACCAGGTAGTAGCCGTCGCCGGCCGGCATGATCCCGATGCCGACGATGGGTGCGTTGAGCGGTGTGCCGCCGAGCGATCCGAAGAAGGGCGCCCCGGTGCCGTAGTTGAAGACCCCGCCGTCGGAGGCCACGAAGCGATAGCCCGAGCGGGCGATGGGCGCCCAGGCAGCCAGGGGGTTGTCGTTGGTCCCGTCATAGGCGTCACCGACGCCGACGCAGGCCCAATCGGTGAGGCAGTCCACGTCGTTGAAGTAGTTCAAGGTGGTCGAGGCAGGTCCGTTCGGGGTCGGAACGATGGTCCAGGACTGACCGTCCCAGGTCTGACCCTGCGTGTCGCTCAGGGATCCGGGCGCATTGGTGTAGGTCTGACCCACCGACGTGCACGACGTGGCGCTGAAGCAGCTGACGCCGTAGAGCGCGCCTCCAAAGCCGACGGACGGATTCGGGGCTGGGCTGATCGTGAAGGCCGAGCCGCTCCAGAGCTCGACCAGATTGTCACTCGAAGCGGTGATGGAGCCGCCATAGCTCTCACCGACAGCGGCACAGAAACTGGTTTCGGCACACGAGACCGAGAGGAGCTCGTCCGAGGTGGCGGCGGGATTATTCGCACTGGTCACGACGTTCCAGGTCGCTCCGTCCCACATCTCGGCCAGGGTCAAGTCTCCCCCGGCCTGGTACCCCACCGCGACGCAAAGGGCCGAGCCGCTGCAGGAGACCGAGTCGAACTCTGCGTCACCCGATGTGGTGAGGTTCGGCGTCGTCACCAGCGACCATGCGGTGCCGTTCCACTGCTCGACGAGGGGACTGAAGCTCGCTGACACGGTCTGGCTGCCGACGGCGACGCAGGAGGTCGGGCTCGTGCACGAGACCCCTTGAATGGAGGCACCGGTAGACCCGGTCGGGATGACCGGCGGGACGACCGTCCACGCCGTTCCGTTCCATTGCTCGAAGAAGGGCTCGGGCACGGACGGTTGCCGTTGAAAACCTCCGGCCATGCAGAACGAAGTGCTCGGGCACGAGACGCCGTTGAGGATGGTGTCGGTGGAGCCCGACGTGCTGGGGCTCGGTGCGATCGACCAGGACGAGCCATTCCACTGCGTGACGAGGGCCTGGCTGTTCGAGGACACGCTCTGTGTGCCGACCGAAATGCAGAACGTCGACGTGACGCACGACACGCCGTTGCCGACGCTGCCCGTGGCTCCGGTCGGGTTCGGGACGGGTGTGGCCGTCCAGTTCGATGCCGTCACCTGCGCATGCATATCAAGTGTGGACGCCGCCGCTCCGCCGAGCGGCGGCGTGGCCCCGACGGTGGCCCCCACGACGAGGGTAACGCCCAGAGCAACACCGCGACACATCAGTCGCATTTTCATGTGGGATTCCCCTTCGAGAGTGAGACCATTCCGAGCCCATCTGGACACTAGGCCCTCACAGTGAGCTCGTCCCGGATGGCCCTCCTCGGTCCACGGCAGCATCGGCCAGAGCGCGCAACAACTCGACGGCACCGACTGCGCCGCGCACGGTCAGGTCGGCATGGGTGGCCACCTCGCGCGGGCTCTCGCTGTCGACCGCGGCCACGCGGACGGCAGTGATCGGGCTCCCGTCGGGCGTCGTCAACTCCTCGACCGCCGCGAAGGCCGGGAGGTCGCCCATGTCGTCGCCGAACACCGCCACCGCGCGGAGCTGGCCCGCGTGCTCGGCCGCCAGGTCGTGCACCACCGTCCCCTTGTCGACGTGGATAGGGGGTCGCAGCTCGCGCTCGTTGCGTCCTTCGTGCACCTCCAGGTCGTGCCGTGCGCGCTGCCGCTCGGCGAAGGCCAGAACCCACGCGCGGTGACGGGGGGCCCGGCGCCAGTGCAGCGTCACGGTCAAGCCCTTGGGCTCAACGTAGACCCCCTCTGGTGCCTCGGCCCTCGCTTCGGCCACCACCTCGTCGATGATGGAGGCCCACCGTGCCTCCTCGGGCCCATGCAGCGCGCGCTCGAGGCCGTAGAGGCCCGCGAGCGTGACGCCCTCGGGACGGCCGAGCACCTCGGCGAGGAAAGCCGTGGGCCGCCCAGAAACCACCGCGACCAGGGCAAACGAACGGGCGAGGTCAGCGAGGAGGTCGGGGACCCCAGGCAGCGGCCGCGCTCCAGTCGGGTCCTCCACGATGGCGGCCAGTGTTCCGTCGAAGTCGAGGAACAGCCCGGCACGGGCCGGTTCGGCCACGAGAGGCGAGAGCAGGGCGGGAACGTGAACCCCGTCGCCCGCGCCGGGCAACGTCAGGAGGATGCCGTCGTCGCCGTTGTCGTCGACGCCAGATCCTGGCCGATCACGACAACGACGTCGGTACCGGTGACTCCGCTCACGGGCACAGCGGTCGTGAGCGGCACGACCTGCGACGGCGGCACCCCGATGGCTGTGGCGATAGCCGCCGCCTGCTGCTGGAAGCCCGCTGCGTAGTAGACGGCCGACGTCGCTTCGCTCGTCGACGCGTCGACGGGTGTCCCCATCTTCCAGCCGCCGCCGCCGATGACGGTCGAGAAGTGGGCCGCAAGTCCGTTCGTCTGTGTCGCGTTGGCCACAACGACGGTGACCGTACTGGGCGCGACGGTCGTGGTCGTCGTCGAATGCGCCGATCCACCATGGTGCTTCGACGTGGTGGTCGTAGTCGACGACGACGCTGCTCCGGTCGCGGTCGTCGTGGTGCCCGCGCCGTGCGCTGTGGTGGGTGTCGTCGTCGTCGGCGCGCCGGCCGACGACCCGTTCACGCTGGGACGCGTGCCCACTGCGACGAGGACCGCCACCGCGGCAACGAAGAGGATCAGGACCGCCGCCGCCCGGAGAACAGAGAGCGAGCCGGACATACCCGATGGCGGCCGCTCGGTAGTCACTAGGTGTCCAGCCTGCCGTGCACACCCGCTCGTTGCAAGCCTTTGCGCCTGGTCGGACCCAACGAGGGGCATCGGGCCTTGTAGGCTGGCGCAGCGCCCGAGTAGCTCAGTTGGTAGAGCACTTCACTTGTAATGAAGATGTCGCGGGTTCGATTCCTGCCTCGGGCTCCACTGCCTCGGGCTCCACTGCCTCGGGCTCCACTGCCTCGGGCTCCACTGCCTCGGGTTCCAGGTCGGGCTCCCTGCCTCGAGCGCCCCTGCCTCGAGCGCCCCTGAGCGCTGCGCTGAGCGCGCTGAGCACGCTGACGAAGCGGCCTACGGGCGCACGGCGGCGGCCCGTTGGCGGGCCACCTCGAAGCAGGCCACCGCACCGGCCACGCCGACGTTCAGCGACGGGAGGGCACCATGTTGAGGAATGGCCACCACCGCGTCGCAGCGCCGGCGTACCAGCGGCGCCAGCCCCTTGTCCTCGCTGCCCACGACCAAGGCGACCGGACCATCGCCGAGCGGGAGGTCGTAGAGCGACTGGTCCGACTCGCCGGCGAGGCCGACCGACCACACACCAAGGTCGCGCAGCTCGCTCAGGGCGGCCGGCACGCCACCGACCACGGCGAAGAGCAGATGCTCGATCGCGCCGGCGGCGGTCTTGGTCACCGTCGGCGACAGCCGAGCGGAGCGATGGCGCGGCAGCACGACGCCTGTCACTCCTGCGCACTCGGCGCTGCGCAGCAGCGCGCCGAGGTTGCGGGGGTCGGTGATGCCGGCCGCCACCAGGAGGAACGGTGCCGCGCCCTTGCCACCCGGCCGGCACAGATCCTCGAGCGGGACCGGCTCGAGGGGTCGGGCCAGGGCGAGAACGCCCTGAGGCGCCTCGGTGCGGGCTTGGGCGTCCAGCCTGGCGCGGGGCACGGTCTCGACGGGGACCCGCAGGCGCGCCGCCAGTTCCTCGATCCGATCCAGCTGCGAGGAGGGATCTTGGCCCTCGGCCACCACGATGCGGCGCACGTTGCGGTGTCCGACCGAGAGCAACTCGAGCACGGCCCGACGGCCCTCGACCTGGTCGCCACCGAGGTCGCTGAGGGCGGCCGGGCACGGGCGCGGCCGGGCGTCGGGTCGGCGCGGCGAGGTGCGGGGCGACCGGCGGCTCACACCGGCTCCATCAACACGACGGCGAGACAGGCGATGCCCTCGGCCCGTCCGAGCGCGCCGATCCCCTCGGCGCGCGTCGCCTTGACGGAGACGGGAGCGCCGAGCGCCGCGCTCAGCCGTTCGGCCATGGCCTGAGTGTGCGGCGCGAGGCGCGGCGTGTCGGCGATGATCGTGCAGTCGGCGTTGGCGCAAGCGAACCCCTGCGCGCTGGCCATCTGCACCACCGCGGTCAGCAAGGCCACGCTGTCGGCCCCCTCCCACTTTGGATCCGTGTCGGGGAAGTGCCGGCCGAGATCACCCAGGCCGACGGCGCCCAGCACGGCGTCGGCCAGCGAGTGACACACCGCGTCGGCGTCACTGTGACCACCCAGGCCACGCGCGCCCTCGATCACGACACCGCCGAGGACCAGCGGGCGGTGCGGGTCCTCGGAGAAGCGGTGGATATCGATCCCCTGGCCGATGCGCACGTTCAGGCACCCGCCTCCGCCGGTCCGAGAAGGCGTTCGGCCGCCCACAGGTCAGACGGGTCGGTGATCTTGAGGTTGTCGGGTTCGCCGGGCACCACTCGCACCGTGGCGCCGAGCGCCTCGACGAGCACGGCGTCATCGGTGGCATCGCTCCCACCGTTTCGGTCCAGTTCGTGGGCGCGCCGCAGGGCGTCGGCCCGGAAGGCCTGCGGGGTCTGGACGGCGACCAAGGTTCTCCGGTCGAGCGTGCTCGTGACGTGACCGTTCTCGTCCACCGCCTTGATGGTGTCACTCAGGGGGACGCCCGGCACGGCTCCGTCGGCTCCCCCAATGGTCACCGCGTCGATCACCGCGTCGAAGAGAGCCAGCGACGCCAGCGGCCGCGCCGCGTCGTGCACGACGATCACGTCGGCGTCCACGGGAACGGCGGCGATGCCCGCGCGTACCGACTCGGCGCGTGTCGCGCCCCCTGTCACGAGAACATCGGCGCCGTGGTCATCGGCGCCGTGGTCATCGGCGCCGTGGTCATCGGGGTCGTCGAGCCCGGCCGGGAGGACGAGCACGACGCCGGCGGAACGGGGTCGGCACGCCCCGACGGCCCATTCGAGCACCGGGCGGTCACCCAACATGGCGAATTGCTTCAACCGACCGAAGCGCCGGCCGGAGCCCCCGGCCACGACGATCGACCACACCTGCGCCACGGTGCGACCGGGCCGGCGATCAGGTCAGCGCGTCGTTCAGACGCTCTTCGGCCGTCTCCTCGTCCACATTGAGGGCGAAAGTCAGCTCGGACACGAGGATCTGGCGCGCCCGCTGCAGCATCCGCTTCTCGCCGGCCGAGAGCCCCTTGTCCTTGTCCCGGATCGAGAGGTTCCGCACGACCTCGGCGACCTGGTAGATGTCCCCCGAGCGCAGCTTCTCCGAGTGGTTCTTGTAACGGCGGGACCAGTTCGTCGGCATGCGCGCCTCCTTCTTGCGCAGCACGGCGAAGACCTCTTCGACCTCCTCGTCGTTGATCACCTCACGCAGACCCACCCCCTCGGTGTTGTCCGCCGGGACGTTCAGGATCAGGTCGCCGTAGGCCAGGCGCAAGACCAGGTACTCGCGCTTCTCGCCGAACGCGACCTTGGTCTCGCGCTTCTCTATGACGGCCGCCCCGTGGTGGGGGTAGACGACTTTGTCTCCGACCTTGAAGGACACAGGACTCAAGACTCCCTTGGATGGATCGCCTGCACGGGCACGGCAGGCGGAACGACGCTGTTCAGAGGTTGTCGGAACGGGCCCGGGCCGTCCGAAAGCTGACTGACCATTTTACCAGACCAGCCCGGTCATTCGTACCGCTCGAAGATGCTGGCCTCGACCAGGCGGGCCAGGCCGTCGCGGATGTGGCGGGCCGTCGTGGCGCCGATGCCTTCAACGGACTCGAGCTCGGCCGCCGAAGCCGACAGGATCTCGGGCAGCGAGCCGAACCGCTGGACCAGCCGCGCGATCAGCGTCTCGGAGAGCTGCTGGGGCAGGCGGTGCAACACGCGGTAGCCACGGGCCGCGAGCGCGGCATTCAACTGGTCGTCGGACGCCGGCAGGTTCAACGCGGCCACCACCTTTGGGAGGTCCATGAGGGCGTCGGGCGAAAGCGAGTGGAGGCGGGCGATTCCCTTGGCGTCGGTGTAGTCGCGTAGGACGAGCATGAGGCTCTGGTCGACGCCGGCGCTCAGCTCCTCGGTCTGGAGGTGGATCAGCCGGCCGTCGGATCCGAGCTCCACGAGGTGGCTCTCGATCTCCTCGGCGATGCGGCGGACCATCTCGCCAGGCTGCAGCACGGCGACGACGTCACGGACAGAGACCGTGTCTTCCATCTCGAGACGCGTGAGCGTGGAGAGCGCGTCGTCGTGGCGGACGCGGAAGCGCTGCAGCGTCGAGAGCGCCTGGCTCGAGCGGTCGATCAGCCACCCGGCCGACTGGGTCGTGTGCTTGCGGTCGTTGCGGTAGACGGCGATCGTCGCCATGGCCTCGGAGACGGCGACGACCGGGACGTCGATGGAGCGGGCCACGCGCTCGGCCGTGCGGTGGCGCGTGCCGGTCTCGGCCGTGGGGATGGTTGCCCGGGGGACCAGGTGCACGTTGGCTCGGGCGATGCGGGAGGCGTCGGAGGCCAGGATGATGGCACCGTCCATCTTGGCCAGCTCGGAGAGGCGTTGGGGCGTGTATTCCGCATCGAGGAGGAAACCGCCGGTGCAGACGGAGAGCACCGCCGGATCGTCGCCCACGATGATCAGAGCCCCGTGTTTCGCCTGGAGAATCCGGTCAAGGCCCTCTCGCAGCGCCGTGCCCGGCGCAATCAACGCCAGCGCGTCATTCAGCGGCTGGCTGCCGCCGGCAACGTCGGCCACCCGGGCATCGTACCCGTCCCTGTCCGCGGGCCGGCCTCGGACGCGGTCAGGGCCAGGGCCTCTGCGAGCGTGCGCACCCCGTGCACCACCATGCCGGACGGAGCGACGCAGGACGCGGCGTCGCCCGCACTCGTGCTCAGCATTGAGGCGGGGACGATCGCCCTGGTGAAGCCGGCCCGCTCTGCCTCGGCCAGGCGCCGTTCGGCTCCCGGCACCATGCGGACCTCTCCGGCCAAGCCGAGCTCCCCGAACGCGACGACATCGGGCGGCAGGGGGCGGTCGGTCACGACCGAGGCCAAGGCCAGTGCGACGGCAAGGTCCGCGGCAGGCTCGGTGACGCTGATGCCGCCCACGGCCGCGACGAAGAACTCGGCCCCCTCGGGGACCTCGACCACGGTGCGACAGGCGAGGACGGCCACCAAGAGATTGGCCCGGGCGGCGTCGATGCCCAGGGTGTGGGGTCGCGAGACGCCGCCGGTTCCGGATCCGAGCAGGGCCTGTACCTCGACCAGCAGCGGACGCCGACCCTGAAGGACCGGTACCACCGCGCTGCCCGGCACGCCCGCCATGCGATCCCCCAACATGAGCGGGCCTGGATCCGGCACGGCGCGCAGGCCGTCGTCGCGCATCTCGAAGATGCCGACCTCGCCGGTCGGACCGAAGCGGTGCTTCACCGAGGTCAGGACGCGCAGCGTGTGATGGCGGTCGCCGTCGAAGGAGAGCACCGTGTCGACGAGATGCTCGACCGCCCGCGGCCCGGCCAGGTCCCCATCCTTGGTCACGTGTCCCACCAGGAGCAACGGAACGCCGGCGGACTTTGCCAAGCGGGTCAGGCGCTCGACGCACGCGCGCACCTGGGCCAGGCTGCCGGCGGGCTGGGCCAGCTCGGGGTCGGAGACAGATTGCAGCGAGTCGACGACGAGGAGCGCCGGCTGGTGACGCTCGACGGCCGCCTCGATCTCTTCGAGGTCGGGCCCCTCCAGCGCGAGGAGATGACGCGGCACGAGACCGATGCGCGACGCCCGCCCACGCACCTGGACGAGTGACTCCTCGGCGGAGACCAGCATGACCTCGACGCCGGTGGCGGCCACCGACGTGAGCACCTGGAAGAGCAGCGTCGACTTGCCGATGCCGGGCGGCCCGAACAGCAGGGTGACCGAACCCCCGACCACGCCTCCTCCGAGCACGCGGTCGAGCTCGCTGACGCCGGTCGGCAGCGGCCGCGCCGCCTCGGTCGACACGTCGGCCAGGGTGACGGCGCCGGCCCCCGCTGCTGCACCCGGTGCCGAGCGGGAGCGCCGCGACGAGGGCCCGAACGTGTTCCAGGCGCCGCAACTCGGGCACCGGCCCACCCAGCGCAGCGACGTGGCCTCGCACGCCGTACAGAGGAAGAAGACGTCGGAGCGGGTGCGGGGTCGGTGGGACGTGACCATGGCGGCACGCTACGGAACGGGTGTCACACCGCCGTCGGCGGCGTCGGGTCGACCCAGCCGGGGGTCGGCACGAATGACAAGCTCGGTGGGTGGACCGACCGACCAGCGCCGAGCGGGCTCGCTGGGCGCGCCAGCTCGGCGACGAGGGCCTTCACGGCCGGCTGCTGGCCGGCCTCCCGTGTCTGCACGAGGTCGACACGGGCGAGCCCGCTGTGCCCTCGGAGCTGACCGGCTGGGTGCGCGTGGCCGCTTGGAACGTCCAGCGCGGGCGACACCCCGGCCAGGTCGCGGCGCACTTGGCGTCAGGCGAGGCCGACGTCTCGCTGCTTTCCGAGGTCGACTCGGGCATGGCGCGCACGCAGAACCTCGACGTGGCCGGCGCCATCGCCACGGAGCTGCGTGCCGGCTACGCATTCGGCGTCGAGTTCGTCGAGCTCGGCCTCGGTGATCCGTTGGAGCAGGCCGCTGCGGGCAGCCTCGAGAACGAGCGTGGTCTGCACGGCAACGCCATCGTGACGCGGGCCGCGCTCGACGACCCGGTCGTCATCCGCCTCCCTGACCTCGCCCTGGGATGGTTCGCCGCCGGTTCGCCCCAACCCCGCGTGGGCGGCCGCATGGCCGTGCTCGCGACCGCCACCGTCGACGGCGTCAGCGTGCAGCTGGCCTCGACCCACCTGGAGAACCGCACCGACGCCGGGCACCGGGCCGAACAGCTGGAGTCGCTCCTGTCGACCCTCGACGCGCGCTCTGGCGATGGACCGGCCGTCGTCGGCGGCGACTTCAACACGCTCGGGGCCTCCTACGAGGACCTGTTCGACCGGTCGGTGGTACGGACGCTCCGGCAGGCGGAACCCACCCGATTCACGTGGCCCGTGCCCCACGAGCCGCTCTTCGACGTGGCGCGGGCGCACGGGTTCGCGTGGAGCGAAGCCAACGTTGCCGCACCAACGACAGAGCACGACGCCCTCGGGCGGCCCGACCACGTGCCGCTCAAGTTGGACTGGCTGCTCGTGCGCGGCCTGGTGGCGCCCCGCCCCGCCGTCGTCGCAGCCGGTGGCCTGTCGGACCACCACCTCGTCTCGGTCGGCGTCCGGCTACCGTGAGCCCGCCGGGCCCCTCGCGGCGCGCCGACGCCCGAGCGGAGTACTACTCGGCGTCGGCGCCGGCGCCGGCGAGCTCCAGCGGCGGGGGCTGGATCCCCTCGATCGCCGTGAAGCTGAGCTGCGGGCTCTCGCCGTCGATCGGCGACTCCTCGACGTCGACGACGATCGTCTCGCCCACCCGGAACTCCTTCCAGAGGATGCGCTCGGACAAGGGGTCCTCGACCATCTGCTGGATCGCCCGGCGGAGCGGCCGCGCCCCGAGCTGGGGGTCGTAGCCCTTCTCGGCCAGCAGCGTGCGAGCGGCCGGCGTCAACTCGAGGCCGATGCCCTGATCCGACAGCTGCTTGACCGTGCGCGACATCAAGAGGTCGACGATCTCGGTCACCTCGGCCCGCGAGAGCTCGTGGAAAACGATGACCTCGTCGATGCGGTTGAGGAACTCGGGCCGGAAGTGGGCCTTGAGCGCCTCGTCGACCTTGGCCTTCATGCGCTCGTAGGTCACCGCCTCCGACGTCTTGGCGAAGCCCATATTGGACTTGCGCAGGTCGGCGGTCCCGAGGTTCGACGTCATGATCAACACGGTGTTCTTGAAGTCGACCGTCCGGCCCTGGGCGTCGGTGAGGCGACCGTCCTCGAGGATCTGCAACAGCGTGTTGAAGACGTCGGGATGCGCCTTCTCCACCTCGTCGAAGAGCACGACCGAGAACGGCTTGCGCCGCACGGCCTCGGTGAGCTGGCCACCTTCCTCGTAGCCGACGTAGCCGGGAGGCGATCCGACGAGCCGGCTGACCGTGTGCTTCTCCATGTACTCGGACATGTCCAGCTGAATGAGCGCGTCCTCGTCGTCGAAGAGGAACTCGGCCAACGTCTTGGCCAGCTCCGTCTTGCCGACACCGGTCGGGCCCAAGAAGATGAACGATCCGCTCGGGCGCTTCGGGTCCTTCAGGCCGGCACGCGTACGCCGGATGGCGCGGGACAGCGCCTTCAGCGCTTCCTCCTGGCCGATCACCCGCTTGTGGAGCTCCTCCTCCATGCGCAGGAGCTTGGCCGTCTCCTCCTCGGTGAGGCGGTAGACGGGGATGCCAGTCCACGCGGCCAGGACCTCCGCGATGACCTCCTCGTCCACGACGTCAAAGAGGTCGACGCCCTCGGCGCGCAGCTCGGCCTCCTGGCTCTCCTTGCGGTCGAGGCGCTCCTTCTCCTGCTCGGCCAGCTTCTTGGCCTGCTCGAAGGCGCCCTTCTCGATCGCGGCCTCCTTGTCGGCCCGCAGGCGCGTGATCTCCTCGTCGAGCTTCTTGGCGTTGGGTGGCGTGGCCATGCGACGGATGCGTAGGCGGCTGCCTGCTTCGTCGATGAGGTCGATCGCCTTGTCGGGCAGGTAACGGTCGGCCAGGTAGCGGTCGGCGAGGTTGGCCGCGGCAACCAGCGCCTGGTCGGTGATGCTGACCGCATGGTGCGACTCATAGCGGTCGCGCAGGCCCTTGAGGATGTCGATGGTCAGCGCCACCGTCGGTTGGTCGACCTTGACCGGCTGGAAACGCCGCTCGAGGGCGGCGTCCTTCTCGAGGTGCTTGCGGTATTCGTCGATCGTCGTCGCGCCGACCGTCTGCAATTCGCCCCGCGCCAACATCGGCTTGAGGATCGAGGCCGCGTCGATCGCACCTTCGGCGGCGCCCGCGCCGACCAAGGTGTGGATCTCGTCGATGAACAGGACGATGTCGCCGCGCGTGCGGATCTCCTTGAGCACCTTCTTCAAACGCTCCTCGAAGTCACCGCGGTAGCGGCTGCCGGCCACCAGAGCGCCGAGGTCCAGGGTGTACAGCTGCTTGCCAGTCAGCGTCTCGGGCACCTCGTTGGAGACGATCCGCTGGGCCAGGCCCTCGACGATGGCGGTCTTTCCGACGCCGGGCTCGCCGATGAGGACAGGGTTGTTCTTGGTGCGCCGTGACAGCACCTGCATCACACGTTCGATCTCTTTGGCACGTCCGATGACCGGGTCGAGCTTGCCCTCGCGGGCGAGCTGGGTGAGGTTCCGGCCGAACTGGTCGAGCACCGGAGAGCCCGACGGGCTGTCGCCCGAGCTGGCGCCCTGACTCGCGCCGACCGACTCCTTGCCCTGGTTGCCCGACATGAGCTGGATGACCTGCTGGCGCACGCGGCCCAGATCGGCCCCGAGACTGACCAGCACGGTCGCCGCCACACCCTCGCCCTCACGCACCAGACCGAGCAGCATGTGCTCGGTGCCGATGTAACTGTGGCCCAACTGCAACGCCTCACGGAGCGAGAGCTCGAGCACCTTCTTGGCCCGGGGGGTGAACGGCGGCGAACCGCTCGGCGCGGTGCCCGCCATGCCGATCGTCTCTTCGACCTTCTCCCGCACGGCCTCGAGGGAGATCCCCAGGGACTCAAGAGCCTTGGCGGCGACACCCTCGCCCTCGTGGATCAATCCGAGAAGGATGTGCTCGGTGCCGATGAAGCTGTGGTTCAGCAGGCGCGCTTCTTCCTGCGCCAGCACCAATACCCTCCGTGCCCGGTCGGTGAAACGTTCGAACACCCTGACCGCCTCTCCTTCTGCGCTTCTCTTGCTTCTCGGCCCAGTGTACCTGTGGCCTTAGTTCATCACGTCGCAGCCTCGCCAGAGCAGTAGTTGGCCGGAAAACCCCAGCACCGGGGTTTTCGTTGCGCCCAGCCAGGGCAGCAGTTGTCGTGATTGTCGGGTCGTGCCCTAACGTCTGCAGCAGTGAATCCGACCGAGGCACTCGGCCTGCCCCGCCTGCAAGAGGGCCTACGGCGTCTGGAGCCCCTGCTCAGCGCCTCTGTCGTCACGGGCGACGGGTTCTTGGACGAGGTCACGACGCACCTGATCTCGGCCGGCGGCAAACGGCTGCGGCCCCTCCTGGCCCTGGCCACGGCAACGGCAGGTGACCGGGACGCAACGGAGGATGACCTGATGGGCGCCGTGGCGGTCGAGCTCGTCCACCTCGCCTCCCTCTACCACGACGACGTCATCGACGAGGCGACCATCCGGCGCAACGTCGAGAGCGTCAACAGCCGGTTCGGCAACTTGGTGGCCATCGTGGCCGGCGACTACTTACTGGCGCGCAGCGCCGCCATCGCGGCCAGCCTCGGCACCGAGATCGCCGCCCTGCTCGCCGACACGCTGGGGCGACTGTGCCAGGGCCAGGTGACAGAGGTGCGCTCCGCCTTCCAGATCGGCCGCAGCCACGAGGACTACTTCGCCGCCATCAGTGGCAAGACCGCCGCGCTGACCGCCACGTCCTGCCGGATCGGCGCGCTCACCGGCGGGCTGCCGGCAACGGAGGTCAACGCGTGCACCGAGTTCGGACGGTGCTTCGGCATGGTGTTCCAGATCCGCGACGACATCCTCGACATCACCGCCACCGAGGGCCAGCTCCAGAAGCCGGCCGGCCAGGATCTCGCCGAGGGCATCTACACACTGCCCGCACTCGTCGCGCTCGCAGACCCCGACGCCGGGCCGGACCTGCGCGCGCTGCTCGGGCAACCTTTGGCCCAACCCGAGCGCGACAAGGCGCGGGCGATCGTGATGGAGTCGTGGGGGATCAGCGCCGCAGTGGACCAGGCGCGGGCGTTCGTGAACGACGCCCAGACGGCGACCGCCGGCATCGGCCCGCCCGGCCTCTCGGCCGGGCTCTCGCGGCTGGTCGCCGAGCTGCTCAGCGACCTGCCGAGCTGACGCCGGACGTCTACAGAGCGTTCGGGCCGCTGTTCCCGGTCGAGCCGCTGTTCCCGGTCGAGCCGCTCGGATTGGTGTTGCTCGATGCACTCGGAGCCGACGGAGTGACGGCGGTCGGCGACCCGCACTTGGCCTTGAGCTTGGACAGCCGTGCGTTCAGTCTCTGCTCACGCGCCTGCACCCGGGCGATGCGGTTCGCGATGGCGTCGGCGATCTTCGTGTGACCAGCGGCCTTGGCCTTGTTCTCGCGGGCTTCGGCCTTGGGCAGGCGGGCCGCCACCGCGCTGTCGAACTTGTTGATCTTGGACTCGATCGTCGGCAACTTCGAGCAGAGCGTCGCGAGCCTGGAACCGCTGCTGGCACCGGTGGCGGTGCTCGCACCGCCGGTCGGGGTGCTCGGAGCCGACGCACCGGCCAGGCCGGCCGCACCGAAGGTCAGTGCCCCAACCACAGCCGCTCCTGACGTCAACGTGCGAATCATGTGTCCTCCTTGGGCGTCGGTGCCTTCCCGCCTCGGGCGGCTACGTCACTGTGCACGCGAGATGTGAGGAACTTGTTAGGACGGCGTGAGGGAACACCGCGACGGCGGCCACCGCCGGGAAACCTCCCGGTCGGTGGCCGCCCCGGGCCCCCCCGACTGCGACAGCTCAGCTGGCGCTGGTGTCGCAGGCCTGCGCCGCCTTGGCCAGCCGCGCGTTCACCTTGGTCTCGCGCTGCTGCACCCGCGTGATGCGGTTGCCGATGGCGGTGGCCAGCTTGGTGTGACCGTCCGCGTTCGCCTTGGCCTCCCGGGCCTGGGCCTTGGGCACCCACACGTTGATCTTGGCCTCACGGGCCTGGACCTTGGCCTGCAGCGCCGGGAGCTTGGCGCACAGGGCGGCCTTGTTCGAGGCGGTCGGGGTGGTCGACGTCGACGCACCGGCGATGCCGGCCGCGCCGAAGGTCAGGGCGCCGGCGATTGCGGTTCCTGCGATGATCTTGCGATACATGAGGTCCTCCTTGGACTCCGTGCACTCTGCACATTCGCCACCATTGCGGCGGCACAATCCAGGCTGAGCGCCAGGTGTGAGGAAATCGTCATGGAGGATTCAGCAAAGGCCCCGCAGTATAAGGAGACCCGAAGAAAGCGTAAGAAATCGGAAAGGAACGACAGTCGACGCGCCCCGTCGACGCGCCCGTGTCGCGCCGTGGCCGGCCGCGTTCAGCCCCGATCGGGCCGCAACGTCGGGAACGCGATGACCTCGCGGATGTTGGACACGTCGCCGAAGAGCATCACCAGCCGGTCAACCCCGAGCCCGAAGCCGGACGTCGGGGGCAACCCGTACTCGAGCGCCCGGAGATACTCCTCGTCGACCTCACCGGACTCCTCCTCGTCACCGGCCCTCGCCTTGGCCACCTGCTCCTCGAAACGCGCCCGCTGCTCGTCGGGGTCGATCAGCTCGCTGAACCCGTTCCCGAGCTCGCGGCCCGCCACCACCGGTTCGTAGCGCTCGACGAGCTCGGGCCCGTCGCGGTGGCGTCGTGCCAGCGGCGAGACCTCTGCGGGATAGTCCAAGACGAACACGGGGCCCCACAACTCGGGCTCGGTCGTCTTCTCGTAGATCTCGAGCAGGATCTTGCCCGGTCCCCACTCCGCCTCGACGGCGATACCGACCTCCGTAGCCGCTTTGGTCAGCTCGTCACGGGGCGAACGCACGTCGAGTGTCAGCCCCGTCGCCTCCGCCACCAGCTCCGCCATCGGGGTGCGCCGCCACGGGGTGGTGAGGTCGAGCTCTCGTCCGCCGTATGTCAGCTTGGTCGTCCCCAACACATCACGGGCCAGGCCGGCCACCAGCTCCTCGAAGACGACCATGGTGTCGGTGTAGTCGGCGTACGCCTGATAGAGCTCGAGCATCGTGAACTCGGGGTTGTGGCGCGGTGAGATGCCCTCGTTGCGGAACATGCGCCCGATCTCGAAGACCTTGTCGAAGCCGCCGACCACGAGGCGCTTCAAGTAGAGCTCGGGCGCGACGCGGAGGAAGAAGTCGACGTCGAACGCGTTGTGGTGCGTGACGAACGGGCGCGCCGTGGCGCCGCCCACGATCGGGTGCAGCAGCGGGGTCTCGACCTCCACAAAACCCAGCCCCCACAAGCGGTCGCGCAGGTGGCGGATCACGTCGCTGCGCAGCCGCAGCAACTGGCGGGTCCGTTCGTTGGCCCACAGGTCGACCTCGCGCTGGCGGTAGCGCGTCTCGACGTCGCTGACGCCGCGCCACTTGTCGCCGAAATTTCGCCGCGCCTCGGCCAGCAGCTCCCAATCGGTCACCTTGACGGAGAGCTCGCCCCTCTTGGTCCGCACCACCTCGCCCCGCGCCCCGATCCAGTCGCCCAAATTGAGCTTGACGAACTCGTCGAAATGTTCGGTCACCGCCGCCAGCGCGAACAGCTGCACCGCGCCCGATCCGTCGCGCAGTTCTGCGAAGGCCAGCTTGCCTTGCGGCCGTGAGAGCATGATGCGGCCGGCCACCCCGACCGTCGCGCCAGACTCCTCCCCGGGGGCGAGCGCCGACCACCGCTCGACCACCTCGGCCGCATCATGGGAGCGCTCGAAGCGGTAGGGGACGTCGCGCGTCGGCCCGCTCACGAGTTGCGCTCGCTCATGGAGTGACGTTGCGCTCGTACACGATGCGGAGGCCGTGCAGGGTGAGCCAGGGTTCCACGTGCTTAATCGTGTCCGAATACGGCGCGATGAGCGAACTGAACCCTCCGGTGGCCACCACGGCGGACGGGCCGAGCTCCTCCATGAAGCGCCGGGCCAGCCCGTCGACGAGCCCGGCGAAGCCATAGAGCGTCCCGGACTCGATCGATTCCATCGTGGAGCGCCCGATGACGCTCCGGGGCTCGATCAGCTCCACCCGCCGCAGTGCGGCGGCCTGCTGGTAGAGGGCGTCGAGGCTGATGGCCACGCCGGGCGTGATCGCCCCGCCGAGATACTCACCCTTGGCGCTGATCGCCTCCACCGTTGTGGCGGTACCCATGTCGACGACGATGCACGGCCCCCCGTAGAGGTCGTAGGCCCCCACCGCGTCGGCGATGCGGTCCGCGCCGACCTCCTTGGGGTTGTCGTAGAGGATGGGCATCCCGCTCTTGGTGCCCGGTCCGAGCACCACGCAGGGCACGTCGGCGAACCAGCGCGTGGCCATCTGGCGCAGCTCGGTCGTGACGTGCGGCACCGAGGAGCTCACGGCGATGCCCGTGACCGACGACGCGATATCGAGGCCCTCGAGGTCGAGCAGCTGGGTGAGCAGCACCGCGTGCTCGTCGGGCGTGCGGCTGGGGACCGTCGACAGGCGCCAGTGGTGGGTGAGGCCGCGCGGCGCGGTGGGGTCGTGCTCGGTCCCGATGCCGACGCCGATGCTCTCCTCGACCACGGGCACGGTCTCGGTGTCGTCGCGCGTGTAGAGGCCCATCACGGTCTCGGTGTTGCCGACGTCGATGACGAGGAGCACCCTCAACCCCCTCCTTCGGTGGGCCCGTCCATTCGTCCCGGCCGCGCCGCGGCCCCGCCCGCGTCGGTCCAGACCAGGTCGAGCCCCAGGTCGAGCGCGGGGGCCGAGTGGGTCAGGGCACCGACCGAGATCCGGTCCGGCCCAGCGGCGGCATAGGCAGCGATGGTGGCGAGGGTCACGCCACCGGAGACCTCGGTCAGGATGGGCCCCGGCGCGTCCAGCCGCGCCTCGGCGATCGCCTCGACGACGGTCCCGGGGTCCATGTTGTCGAGCAGCACGACGTCGGCACCGGCGCGGGCTGCCTCGGCCACCTGGCACAAGGCATCGCACTCGATCTCGACCGTGTGCCCCGGCCACAGCGCGCGGGCCTGGTGCACCGCCTCGGTGATGCTCGTCCCCGCCAGGTGGTTGTCCTTGAGCAGGACGGCGTCGGACAGTCCCGCCCGGTGGCTCGTCCCGCCCCCGGCGCGCACCGCCGCCTTCTCGAGCACCCGCAAGCCCGGCGTGGTCTTGCGGGTGTCGAGGACCTCGACCGCCGGGTTGCCCTCGTGCGCGGCCGCGACGAACTGCGCCGTCAGCGTCGCGATGCCCGACAGCCGCCCCAAGAAGTTCAATGCCGTCCGCTCGGCGGTGAGGATCGGCCGCAGCCGCCCCGTCACCTCGAGCACGGTGTCGCCGGCCGACACCTCGGTGCCGTCGACCGCATGCCACACGAGCTCGAGCTCGGGATCGACGCGCTGGAACGCTTGCGTGGCACAGGCGCGGCCCGCCAACACGCCGTCGCGGCGGGCCCGCAACGCGAAGAGCGCAGTCACGTCGGGCGGCACCAGCGCCGCCGTCAGGTCACCCTCGGGACCGATGTCCTCGGCCAGGGCCCGCTCGACGGCTTCGCTGACGGCCCGGGCGTACGCCTCGTCCGTCTCGCTCTCGCTCACCGACGACCCGAACCTGCGGTCGGGATGTGCCCGTGGACGATCCGGCGCCGCCAGGAGGGATCGGTGTCGGGGTACTCGCGGCGGAGGTGGGCCCCGCGGCTCTCGGTCCGGGTGCACGCCGAGACGAGCAGCGCGCCCGCCAGCTCCAGCAGGTTCGCCAGCTCCCCGGCGCCGACCGACACCGCACCGTCCCCGAGCAGCGCGGACACGTCGTCGACGACGGCGCGGGCCCCGTCGAGGGACTCCGCGGTGCGGACGACGCCGGCCCCGCGGGTCATGGCCCGCTGCAGCGTGTCACGCAACTTGGTGACGTCCGGACCGCTCAGCCGGTCGTCGCCCGGCCCCCACGCGGCCGGGCGCCGCTCGACCCAGGTGCACCCGATGCCGTCGATGGGCTCGTCGCCGAGCACCGCGCGCAACGCCCCGCTGGGCTCGGGCTCCTCGGTCCCCGAGAGGATGCGCTCCGCCAGGCGCGCCCCGAAGACCATGCCCTCGAGCAGCGAGTTGGAGGCGAGACGGTTTGCTCCGTGCACCCCTGTGCAAGCCACTTCCCCGACCGCCCACAAGCCGGGCCGCGTCGTGGCGCCCCACAGGTCGGTGACCACGCCCCCGGAGAGGTGGTGCGCCGCCGGCGCGATGGGCAGCCAGTCCCGCTCGGGGTCGAGCCCGATCGACGACACCGAGGCGGCGATGGTGGGGAAGCGGGCGGAGAAGCGCTCGAGGCCGGTGGCATCCAGCCAGAGATGGTCGACCCCCTGCTCGGTCATGCGGGCCGCCATGGCCGAGCTCACGACGTCGCGCGGTGCCAGTTCGTCGACGAAGCGCTCGCCGTCCCGGTCGCGCAGGAGCGCGCCGTGGCCGCGCAGCGCCTCGGAGAGGAGAGGGCGGGGCATGGCCGGATGGTGCAATGCGGTGGGATGGAACTGGACGAACTCGACATCGGCCGTCGGCACGCCCGCGCGGAGCGCCATGGCGACGCCGTCGCCGGTCGACTCGGGCGGGTTGGTGGTCACCGAGAACAGCTGGCCGGCCCCACCGGTGGCCAGCACGACGTGGCTCGCCCGCACCTCGACGGGGCCCCGGCCGACGCCGGGCGGCAGCGCGCGCACCCCCACGCAGCGACCGCGCTCCACCAGGAGGTCGAGGGCGAACCAGCCCTCGAGCACCGCGCTGGCCGAGCGATAGGTGGCGTCGACGAGGGCCCGCTCGACCTCGGCTCCGGTGGCCGCGCCGCCGGCGTGCACGACCCGCGGCCGGGAGTGGCCGCCCTCGCGGGCCAGGGCCAGCAACCCGGTGGCCTCGCGGTCGAACTCGACGCCGAGCGCGATCAGTTCGTGCACCCGTCCAGGCCCCTCGTCGACCAGGATGCGCACCGCTTCCTCGTCGCAGAGGCCCGCTCCGGCCGCCAGCGTGTCGGCCAGATGCAGGTCGGTCGAGTCCTCGTCGCCCCCGAGCACCGCCGCGACCCCGCCCTGAGCCCAGCGCGTCGCCGCCTGAGCGAGCGCGCCTTTGGTGAGCACGCCCAGCGACAAGAACGGCGAACCCGGTGCCCCCGGGCCGGCAAGGCGAACGGCGGCCGACAGCCCGGCGACGCCGCTGCCCAGGACCAGGACGTCGAAGGGCCCCGGCGGGGCCTCGGAGGTCACGCCGGTTCGGTCAGCGTCAGCTCGACGTCCAGGCGGGCCGACGTTTCGTCGATGACCCGGTTGCGGCCGTCGACGTGCACGACGCGGGGCACGTACGAGTCGAGCTCGGCGCGTTCGTAGTCGGCGTAGGTGATGATGATCACCTTGTCGCCCGGCGCCACCAGCCTCGCCGCGGCACCGTTAAGACAGACCTGGCCCCGCTCCCCCTCAATGGCGTAGGTCTCGAAGCGTGCGCCGTTGTCGATGTCGAGCACGGCGACCTGCTCGTAGGGGAGGATGTCCGCCAGCGCCATCAGCTCGGTATCGATGGACACGGAGCCCACGTAGTGCAGGTTGGCATCCGTCACCGTGGCCCGGTGGATCTTGGACTTCATCATGCGGCGGCGCATCGGCTCAACCGATCCTTTCGAGTAGTCCGACCTCTCGGGTCGCGTCAGGGACAGCGGGAACGTCGTCGGCCCCGTCGTAGGCGGCGCTGTTGTCGATCAGGCGGACGGGGCCCACCTCGGCTGCGATCAGCAGGCGCAGGGAGTCGGGGTCGTTGATCGTGCCGACCTCCTCCAGCGAGGCGGCGTCGACCGCCACCGCGTAGTCGAGCCGTACCAGCGAGGTAGCCGACGCGACGGCGTGCATGATCCCGCTCAGCGCGGCACCCGAGCGTTCGCCGGCGGCCACCGCGGCCCGACCGGCGGCCAGGGCAGCGGAGAGGACGGTGGCGGCCAGCCGCTCGTCGTGCGACAACCGGACGTTGCGGCTCGAGAGGGCCAGTCCGTCGGCCTCGCGGACGATGGGGCACCCGACCACCTCGACGGGCAGCGACAGCTCGAGGGCCAGCCGCCGCACGACCGCCAGCTGCTGGAAGTCCTTCAGGCCGAAGTAGGCCCGGCAGGGTCCCGCGATGGCGAACAGCTTGGCGACGATGGTGGCAACCCCGTCGAAATGGCCCGGGCGCGCCGCACCCTCCCAGGAGTCGCTGACCCCGCCGACCGACACCGTCGTCGACGGTGCGCCGGGCCACGAGGGGTACATCTCGCGCACCGTCGGGACAAAAACGACGTCCGCCCCGGTTTCCGCACAGACGAGCAGGTCCCGCTCGAGCGTCCGGGGGTAGTGCGCCATGTCCTCGGGGTCGCCGAACTGCAGTGGGTTCACGAAGATGCTGACCGCGACAACGTCGCACTCGGTGCGCGCCCGGGCCACCAGCGAGATGTGCCCGTCGTGCAGCGCGCCCATGGTGGGCACGAGTCCGACCACCCGGCCGCCGGCGCGGGCCTGCTCGAGCAGGGCACGACATCCGGCCGCGGTCTCGACGACGTCCATCCCCGCGCTCGCCTACACCGCCGCCGGGACGGCGCGCACCGTGGGGGTAGCCGGAACGACGGGTGGGGCCGGCCCGGCGGCCTCGGACTCAGCCAGACGCATGGCCAGCGCCGCCCCGGCCTGGTAGCCGGCGCGCTCGCCCTCGGGCAATGCGTCGAGATGGCGGCTGAGCGTGGCCCAATCTCCCCGCCGGGCCGGGCCGGTGAGCGCGGCCCTCGCTCCGAGCGCGGCCACGTCGTCGAGCGCGGCGCGGGTCAGGGGGAGGAACGACTCGAGGTCCAAACCGACCGAGGCGGCCACCCGTTCGACCTGACCGAGGAGCGCCGCCACGTGGTTGGCAGCGATGCAGGCCGCCGCGTGATAGGCGGCCCGGTCGCCGTCGGCCACCTCGACCGCCCGTCCTCCGAGGCACTCGACGATGGCGCGGGCCGCGGGCGCCCCGGCCACCGCGAAGGTCGCGCCCGAGCAGAGACGGGCGGCACCGACTTCCCCGTTGGGCAGCGGTACGAGGGGGTGGACGGCGGCCGGCAAGGGGTGCGGCGCCAGCGCATCGAGCCCGAGGGAGCCCGACAGGTGGACGACCGTGGTCCCCTCGACGGGCACGACCGACGCCGCCACCGGCGCGATGGCGTCGTCGGGCGTGGCGATCACGAGCACGTCGACGCCGTGGGCGGCGGCCGAGGGGTCGTCGTGCCGCCCGCAGAACCCGGCGAAGTCCCAACCGCGCGCGGAGAGCGCAGCGGCAAGGGACGTGCCGGCCCGACCGGGACCGATGATCCGGATGGAGTGCATCTGACCTCCTTCGGCGTTCCAGCCCCTGACGGGTGCCGTTCGCCTACAGACGATCCGAGAAACGACGGCTACAGATTACCAACACGGGCGACCTCCCCACCAGACGCCTTGAGCTGCTCCGATGTCACGAGATCCGGCGCCAGGTCGGCGAGCGGCTGCACCACGAACCGCCTTTCCCACAGGCGCGGGTGCGGGAGGGTGAGATCGTCGTCGTCCATGGTGCACCCTGCCACCCACAGCACGTCGGCATCGAGGGTGCGCGGTCCCCAGCGCACCGTACGCACGCGGCCGGCCGCCTCCTCCAAGGCCCGGCAGCGCTGCAGCAGTCGGCGGGGCGTGTCGCGGGTCGAGAGCTCGACCACCACGTTCAGGTACGGCCCCTGGTCCTCGGGCCCCCCGACGGGCTCGGTCTCGTAGACCGGCGAGACGCCGACGACATCGCCCTCCCGGCGCAAACGCTCCAGCGCCGCCCGCAGCAGCGCCCGGCGGTCCCCCAGGTTCGAGCCCAGCCCGATGAACGCGCGCCGCGCCGGCGGGGGAGCGGTTGCGCTGTTCACCGGCTGCGCCGCCGGGTCATCGCCGGGCGCGTCGCACCCTGACCCCGGTCGAGCCGACGTCGAGCGCCAGAGGAGGGCGCAGCTTGCGCACCGTGACCTCGACGGCCTCCAGGCGGGGGTCCAGGATCAACAGCGCGCTGGCCAGCCGGCCGGCCAGGGCCTCGAGCAGGCGATAGGACCGCCCTCCGACGACGTCGGCCGCCGTCTGGGCCAGTGCGCCGTAGTCCACCGTGTCGGCCAGGTCGTCGCTCTGCTGGGCGGCCTCGAGGTCGACCCAGGCCACGATGTCGACCGCGAAGGGTTGCGCCCGCTCCCGCTCCTCGGGGAGCACTCCGTGCACCCCCGTTACCCTGAGGTCCTGGATCTCGATGCGGTCGCTCACCTGGGTTGGTCGCGCCCGGACATGCCCTCGAGCTCGGCCAGCAGCTCGCGGCCGGGCTCGCCCATGGCGTGGCCCACCACGTGCTCGACGAGGGCCACCGCCTGGGGCAGGTTGGCGATCCGCTTCGACCAGACGAGGTAGCCGGCGACGACCCCCATCACGCGGTCCCCCAGCTCGTCCTGGTGCACCAGGATGCGTTGACCGGCGGCCAGCGAGTCGTCGACGTCCCGGTAGCAGGCCGCCAGGACGGGGCGAGGGTCCCCGGTGCGCTCCAGGGGGTAGTGGGCCCAGGCCAGCCCCTCGTCCTCGTAGGCGGCCAGGTTGTGCGGCGAGGGCAGCAGCGAGATGACCCGCTGGAACCCCTGGACGCGCAACCAAATGATCTCCTCCTGGCGCCGGACCCGGCGGTGGTTGACCGAGAACCCGCCCGGGCGCTCGCTGGCGGCCAGGTGATCGGTGATGACCCAGGTGAAGTTGCGTGGCGGGATGCCGGCGGCCCACTTGCCCTTCATGCGGCAGGACCATACAGCCGGCTCACCTGCACCGTGGCCGCCACGTCGTGGACCCGGACCATGCCCACCCCCGCCACCATGGCCGCCGCGGCCGTGGCCAGGGACCCCTCGCCCCGTTCCGCCACCGGTGCCGGCTCCCCGGCCGGTCGGCCGGCGACCAGGGAGCCGAGGAAGCGCTTGCGGCTCGTGCCGACCAGGACCCCGGCGCAGCCGGCGGCGGCCGCCGCCTCCACCAGCCCCGACAGGTGGCGCAGGAGGGAGAGGTTGTGGGCCATGGTCTTGCCGAACCCGATCCCGGGGTCGACCCAGACCTCGTCCACCCCTGCCTCGAACGCCCGCCCGGCCCGCTCGAGCACGATGGCCCTCACCTCGGCGACCACATCGGCGTAGCGGGGATCGTCCTGCATGGTGCGCGGGCTCCCCTGCATGTGCATCGCGACCCAGCCCGCCCCCGTCGCGGCCGCCACCTCGAAGAGCGACGCCGAGATGTCGTTGACGAGGCTCGCCCCGGCCGCCACCGCGGCCGCCGCCACTGCGGGTTTGACCGTGTCCACCGACACCCGGACCGCGCGCTCGGTGGCCCGGGCGGCGGCGCTCAGCGCCTCGACGACAGGCACCACCCGGGCCAGCTCGACCTCGGTGGATACGGGCTCGGCCCCGGGGCGCGACGACTCCCCACCCACGTCGATCACGTCGGCACCCTCGGCCACCATCTCGAGCCCGCGGGCCACCGCCGCCTCGAAGGTGTCGTAGAGCCCCCCGTCGGAGAAGGAGTCCGGCGTGACGTTGAGGACGCCCATGATGAGCGGCCTCTCAGCAACGGGGTGCGGCCCCGCCAAGGTCAGTGACCCCGGATGAACTGCATGGCTTCGGCCCGCGTCGCCACGTCGGAGCGGAAGAGCCCGCGTACCGAGGAGGTCACCGTCACCGTGCCCGGCTTCTTGACGCCGCGCATGGACATGCACAGGTGCTCGGCCTCGAGCACCACCAGCACACCTCGGGGCGAGAGGACCTCGGCGATGGCGTCGGCGATCTGGGTGGTCATGCGCTCTTGCACCTGCAACCGGCGGGCATACCCGTCGACGAGGCGAGCCAGCTTGGAGAGCCCGGTGATGCGCCCGTCCTCGGCCGGGATGTAGGCGACGTGGGCCTTGCCCAAGAAGGGCACCAGGTGGTGCTCGCAGAGCGACGCGAACGGGATGTCGCGCACCATCACCATCTCGTCGTGCTCTGCCGCGAAGGTGACCTCGAGGTGGCGGGCCGGGTCGTCGTGGAGGCCCGAGAACAGCTCCTCGTACATGGACGCCACCCGGTCGGGGGTGCGCACCAGACCATCACGCTCGGGGTCCTCCCCGATGGCGCTGAGCAGCTCCGTCACCGCCGCCCGCACCCGATCGACGTCGACGGTCACCGCTCGCTCCCCTTATAGACGTGCACCCCGCGCAGGTTGCGGTAGCGCTCGTTGACGTCGAGGCCGTAGCCCACGACGAACTCGGGCGGGATGGTGAAGCCGATGTATCTCAGGTCGAGATCGACCCGCTGCTCTCCCTCCTTGACCAGCAGCGCGCACACCTCGACGCTCTTGGGCTGGCGGGCCGTGAGGTAGCGCCGGAGGTAGTTGAGGGTGAGGCCGCTGTCGATGATGTCCTCGACGACGAGAACGTGGCGGTCGTTGAGCTCGCAGTCGAGGTCCTTGACGATGCGCACCACGCCCGACGTCTTGGTCGCACTGCCATAGGAGGACACGGCCATGAAGTCCACGTCGACCGGCAGCTGAATGGCTCGGCAGAGGTCGCTCATGAAGAGCATGGCGCCCTTGAGCACCGCCACCAACAGCGGGGCCTCGTCGGCGTAATCGGCGGTGATCTGCTGGCCGAGCTCCGCCACCCGGGACTTCAGGCGCATGGCGTCGACCAGCAAGGGCCCCACGTCGGCTTGGGCCCAGGGCGGGACGCCCGCTCCGTCCTCGTCGGTCACCGGCGTGACACTACCGGAGCGCTCCGGCTCGACTCGGAGGCGGCCGCCCGTCCGCCGCACCCGTCGCCCGCCGGAGAGCTGGGTCCCCCGCGCCAACCCCTGCGCCACGGCGAGCGTGCGCTCGACCTCGGCCAGCGAGGGCGGGTGGTCGTCGGCGTTGGCGTTGGCGTCGTTGTCGTTGTCGTTGTCGTTGTCGTTGTCGTTGTCGTTGTCGTTGTCGTTGCGGATCCAACGGCGGAGGGCGCGCCGGGCCAACGGCCGGGCGGCGGCGGACACGGCGCGGGCGTCGGCGGGGTCGGGGAGCGCCTCGGCGGCCAGCGACTCGAGCAGCGCCACCTCGTCGCGCAGCACCCCGGCCTGCCGGGCCAGCAGGGGGACGGGGTCGCGGCCCGCGACCTCCGCACAGAGCGGCAACAGCTCGTGGCGGACGCGATTGCGCACGAAAGCAGGATCGGCGTTGCTGAGGTCGCACACCGGCACGAGGCCGAGGTCCGCGCACAACGCATGCGTCTCGCGCCGACGTAGACCGAGCAGAGGATGACGGCGGCCCGGTGCCATCCCCGCCAGACCATCCGCTCCGGCCCCGCGCAACAAATTGACCAGGATGGTCTCGGCCTGGTCGTCCATGGTGTGCCCGGTGGCGACGTCCGCCGGCAGGACCGCGAAGCGGGCGATCCGGGCCCGAGCCTCGAGGTTGGGGCCCGGCACCAGCGTCACCCGCCGGCGCTCGAATCGAGCCCCAAACCGCATGGCCGCGTCGGCCACCACCTCGGCCTCGGCGCCCGAGCCGGCACGCAGACCGTGCTCGACGTGCATCGCGGTGACGTCACAGCCGGCGGCGGCGGCCAGCGCGAGCAGCGCCAACGAGTCGGCGCCGCCCGACACCGCACACGGCAAGGCCGTGCCCGCCGGTGGGAAGGTGCACCGGGTCAGGAGGTCGCAGGCGAGGGTGGAGGAAGCGCTCAGGGCCTCCTCACCCACCGGCTCTGGCCACCCAGGCCGCAGGGTCGCGGATCTCCTCCAGCGAGGGCAACCACTCGGGGCCTTCCCACACCCGGGCCATCAGCGCCGGCCCGCCCGCCGCCTCCACCGACTCCACGAAACGCTCCCCCTCGGCGTACTGGCGCATCTTGGCGTCCAGACCGAGCAGCTTCGACATCAGCTTGGTCAATCCGCGAGCCTGGGTACGGCGCTCGTGCAGCACCTTCGAGAAGTGGTCCGCACCCGGCACCTCGCCGGCGCCGGCCCGGTCCATGGTGACGTCGCCGTGGCCTTCGAGCAGGCTCATCATCCCCGAAATCTTCGAGAGTGCTCTTCGCTGCTCGGGGGTGGCCAGCATGCCGACGACCCCGGCCTCGCGAGCCGGGTTGCGCCCGGCGCGCAGCTCCGTGGTGGCGCGGCGGAGCATCTCGGCGAAGCCCGCCGGGTCTCCCGAGAGCGGTCCGAGCAATTCGGAGACCAGGCCGACGAAGTGGTCCCGTAGCCAGGGGACGGCGGTGAACTGGAGACGGTGCGTCACCTCGTGCAGGGCGAGCCACAACCGGAACTGGCTCGGTGCGAATCCGTACTGCTCCTCGACGGCCACGATGTTGGGCCCTACGTAGGAGACGAGGTCCTGGTCCTCGGGCGACTCATCGTTGATGAGCACGTCGTACTGGCCGAGCACCCGTGTCGCCATGTACGCCAGCATCAGGCCGAGCTGTGTCCCCGCGACGGTGCGGCCAACCACGAGGGACGGGCCACCGAGCTTGTTTCCCCGCTTCCGCTGCATCTCCGTGAGCGCGGGACCCAGCAAGCGCTCGATCGAGCGTACGTTGGCGGCGGCCCAACCGGGACGATCGGTCACCTTGGCTCGGGCCGAGCCGTGGGCCGAGTGCAGGCCAGTGGCCTCGCTCACCAACGACTCCGCGCGCGCGGTGAGCTCGTCGAATTGTCCTTGCAGGTCCCTGGAGCGATAGGAGGCGGGCGCCGGCTTCAAGATGAGGGCCCCCGACGCGACGCGCTGCGCCAGGGCCCAGTCGATCATCGCCGGGCCGCCCACCGTCATCTCCGGGACGGCCGGGTTGAGGTCAGTGTTCGCCGTGGCGCTGTCGGCTTTCTTCGTCGATCGCCGCCGCCACCCGATCGATCAGGCTCTGGGGCACGCGATCCTTACAGCGGTTGGCGATCACCCTGCGCAACTCCGCCTCGAACTCGGCCGCACCGCCACAGGGCCCGCACCAGTCGAGATGGATCCGGATCTCCGTGCGGCGCTCCTCGGTCAGCTCGCCGTCGAGATAGTGGTACAGCTCGTGCACCGCCTCGGTGCAATCGACCGACCCGCCGAACAGCCCGCCCGCGTCCATCGCCCTGCCCGTGCCGCCCGCCTTCTCCGTCTCCACGTCTTCGCTCATTCTCTCGAGCCCCCCGGCACGCTCCCAACAAGACCGCGCGCCTGTGCCACATCGTGCAACGCCTTTTGGAGCGCCCTTCTTCCCCGGTGGATCCTGCTCATGACCGTCCCGATCGGGACGTCGGTGATCTCGGCGATCTCCTTGTAGCTGAAGCCGTCGACGTCGGCCAGCATCACAGCAATCCGGAACGCCTCGGGGAGGGCCTCGAGAGCTGCCTTCACGTCTTCGTCGGTGAATTGCTCCAGGGCCTCGTCCTCCGCGGACCGTCCCGGCTCGCTGCCGCCGGAGCCGGCCAAGCGCTTGTACAGGTACAGGTCCTCGACGTCCTCCACGTCGGCCAGCTCCGGCCGCCGCTGCGCCGCCCGGTAGGAGTTGATGTAGGTGTTGGTGAGGATCCGATAGAGCCAGGCCCGCAAGTTGGTCCCCTCGGTGAAGGAGTCGAAGGACCGGTAGGCCTTGAGGTACGTCTCCTGCACGAGGTCCTCGGCATCGGCGCGGTTGCGCGTCATCCGGAGCGCGGCCGAATACAGCCCTGGCATGAATTCCATGGCGACGTCGGTGAATGTCGCCTGATCTGCCACGCCTCAACCCTACCCACCCGGGATCGGTATCGTCTCCGCCGTGACCACCGCCCCCGCCAGCCTCGGGATCGACCTCCTGAGCGGCGCGTTCTTCGGCCGCGAGCCCCACGACGCCTTCGCCTGGATGCGGGCCAACGCTCCCGTCTACTACGACGAACCCAACGATCTGTGGGCAGCGGCCAGCTATGCCGCGGTCAAGCAGGCCTCCGTGGACACCGAGTCGTTCTCGAGCGCCCACGGCATCCGGCCGAAATCCGGGCCCCTGCCGATGATGATCGAATTCGACGGATCCGAGCACGTCCTCCGACGCCGACTCGTGTCCGAGGGCTTTACCCCTCGCCGAGTGCGCGACCAGGAGGGCAAGCTCCGCCTGATCTGTGACGCGCTCATCGACGAGGTGTGCGAGCGGGGCCGCTGCGACTTGGTCAAGGACCTTGCGGCGCCGCTGCCGATCATCGTGATCGGCGACATGCTCGGTGTCGCGCCCGAGGATCGCGACGACCTGTTGCGATGGTCCGACGACATGCTGAAGGCCCTGGGCGCCCCCGACCCCACCCTCATGGAGAAGTCCGCCGCCGCCTTCGTCGAATACACCGAGTACATCCATCCCGTCTTCGACGAGCGTCGCGCCACCAACAACGCGGAGGACCTCGTGGGCGTGCTGGTCCACGCGAAGATCGATGACAGCTCGCTCGACGACGACTCCCTGGTCCACGAGACACTGCTCATCCTCATTGGCGGTGACGAGACCACCCGCCACGTCATCAGCGGCGGCATGGAGGAGCTCCTGGCCCACCCCGACCAGGTGGCGCGCCTCGCGGCGGACCCGGCCGCCCTCATGCCGGGGGCGGTCGAGGAGATGCTGCGCTGGGTGTCACCGATCAAGAACATGGCCCGCACCGCGACGCGGGACGTCGAACTGGCGGGGGCACACATCCGTGCCGGCCAGGAAATTCTCCTCCTGTATCCCTCGGCCAACCGCGACCAGGCGGTCTTCGAGCACGCAGAGGTGTTCGACATCACGCGCAACCCCAATCCGCACATGGCCTTCGGCTTCGGCGCGCATTTCTGCCTGGGCAACCAGCTGGCGCGCCTGGAGCTGCGCGTGATGGTCGAGCGCGTGCTGACCCGCCTGCCGGATCTCCGCCTCGCCACCTCGCGGGATGCGCTGCCGCGCCGGGCGGCCAATTTCATCTCTGGTATCGAGGAGATGCCCGTCGTCTTCACGCCGAGCGCCCCTCTTGGAGCGGGGGCCGTCTGACGGCTGCGGTCCGCGCGAGGTCCGGCAAAAGCTCAGCTGGCGGCGCTGGATCGGCCCGCCTTCTCTTCACGCCGTTCCGCCGGCGGCTGTCCCCGTGGGTATATGAATCCTTCCCCAATGCCTACCGATTGTGGAAGGATATCTGCACTATCCTTCCACAACTAATCCGGTTCGTGCAGGTCCGGCCGACGCGCCCACCACGAGGAGGAACCCCCGCCGCTGCTCCGGCGTGACCCAGCTCAGCCGGCCAGTGTGAAGAGCCCGGCGTCGATCACCGTCTCGCCGCGCTGGGTCTCCGTGCGGAACCGGTAGGCGCCCGGGGTGCGCTCGCCGATGTCCCACACCGAGATGGTGAGGGTGTCGCCGGGGAAGGTCGGCTTGGAGAAACGGGACCGCATGGCGCCAAAACGCGACGGGTCCGAGCCGCACACCGTGTGGAGCAGGGCACGGCCGGTAAAGCCGTAGGTGCAGAGGCCGTGCAGGATCGGGCGGTCGAAGCCGGCCCGCTTGGCGAACGTCGGGTCGGAGTGCAACGGGTTGCGGTCACCGGAGAGTCGGTAGAGCAGCGCCTGATCGGCGCGGGTCGCGTACGTCACGACCTCGTCGGGCTCGCGGGTCGGCAACGGTTCGCCGGCCAGTGCGCTCTCCTCGTCACCTTCGGGGTTGCGCGGACCGCCGAAGCCGCCGGCGCCGCGGATGAAGAGGGCGCTGCGGCTGGTGAACGCTGGCTTCCCCGTGGCGACGAGGCGAGACTCGCTCTCCAACACGACGAGGCCGGCCGATCCCTTGTCGTACATGCCGGCAACACGGCTGGTGGTCGACACCGTCCCCGCCGTCGGGACCTCGCCGTGCAACCGGATGGACTGCTCTCCGTGGACCAGCATCGCCGGATCGAAGTCGCCCAGGGAAGCCCGCCGCGCCTCCGCCCTGTCCCACGATGGTCGTAAAGGTGGGCAGGACCCGCTGGGAGATCCCCTCCGAATTCTCCGTCGTCAAGTCGAGCTCGAAGCCCGTCGGGTCGAGCGCCCCCGCTCCGACCCCGAGGGCGTACAACAGTGCGTCCTTATGGTCCCACGACCGCTCGGAAGCCTCGGAGGTAGATCCCACCGCATCGAGATTCAGTCCCATTCGCTCGCGCACCTCTCTCTGGTTGTGGTTGCTTCTCTGGTTGTTCTCTTCTTTGGTCGTTCTCTTTGGTCGTTCCGGTCTCTGACCATTCTGGTCACTCCGGGTGCCATACTAGTGACAGTGTTTGATGTTACATGATCTCATGTCATACTTGTCAAATGCAGGCGAACTTGTCGCCCCTGACAATCGACGAGCTGGCCGCTGCGTCAGGCACGACAACGCGGCGCATCCGATCCTTCCAGACCCTCGGCCTGCTGCCCCACCCCGACCTGCGGGGGCGCACGGGCCTCTACGGCCCCAGCCACTGCGACCGCCTCGCCGCCGTTCTCCGGCTCCAAGAGGACGGCTTCTCGCTCGAGTCGATCGGCGTGCTCTTCCGCGCTCTCGACGCGGGGCACTCGCTTTCCGCGGTGCTCGGCCTGCCCGAGCCCGGGACCGGGCCGACCGACCGGGCCGAGCACGGAGTGGAAGCAAGAACCGACAGTGCCGACCTCTACGGCTTCGCCGAACTCCAGCCTGCCGCAACGGCGCCGGGCCCGGTCCGGCCCCTGCTCTCGCTCGTCCCCACCACCGTGTGGGACGAGCATCAGGCATCCTGACGCGCTGGTCAACGCCGATCGGACGGCGAGGCCAGCCGTGCTCATTAGGGTCGCTCTTCGTGCCCCAGCTCGTGCTCCCCCCCCTTTTCTCCTGGGACGACGCGGCGGACTACGGGGTCAAGGTCGCCGTGAGCACACGGTACGGCGGCGTGTCGCAACCGCCCTTTGACACCCTCAACCTCGGACTGCACGTCGGCGACCAGCCCGGCGACGTGTTGGTCAACCGCGCCGTGGCGGCGGCGGCGTTCGGCGTCGGCCTCGACACGATGATCTTCGCTCGCCAGGTCCACGGCGCGACCGCGGTGCTCGTCGGCCCGGAGGAGCGCGGCCGCGGCGCTACCACGGAGGACGACGCGATCACCGACGCCGACATCCTGGTGACGACGTCATCCGGCGTCACCCTCGCCATCCTCGTCGCCGACTGCGTCCCCATTGCCCTGGTCGACCCGGCGGCGCGCGTGCTCGCGGCCGTCCACGCCGGCTGGCGGGGCACGGCAGCCGGGGCGGTCACCCGGGCGCTGGCCGCCATGACGAAGCGGGGTGCCCACCCCGATCGGATCCGAGCCTTTCTCGGGCCGGCGGTCGCTCCGGATCGCTACCAGGTCTCCGACGAGGTCCACCGCGCGTTGTCTGGCGCGGTGCGGCTCGGGCCGCTCGACGCCGCGGTGGCACGACCCGACGGCACCGCGCACTGGCTGGTGGACCTTCCCGCCGCCAACCGGCAGCAGCTCCGAGAGGCCGGCGTCAGCGCCGGGCACGTCTCTTACAGCGGCGCCAGCACGGACGACGACGCCTACTTCTCGGACCGGGCCCAACGGCCCTGCGGCCGGTTCGCCCTGCTGGCGCGATTGCTCGATTGAGCCGGTGCCCCACCGGGTGCGCCCTAGCATGGGCAGGCCCGGACGGCCGGGCACCATCTGCGATGCCCGCCCACGACCAGTTCCGCTACGACGGCTTCGCCATCGACCCGGCGAGCTCAGTCGTCACCTGCGAGTACTCCACCGCGGCCCATACGTTCACCGAGCGCTTCAGGTTCGAACCCGGCGGGAATTGGGACGACCCCGCGGTCGGTGCGGCGGCGCGCCTGCTCTACCTGCTGGCGGGCGTGTCCTACTACAAGACCACTGCCGCCCCGCTGATCGATCTGGGCGAACTGCGGACGACGCCGGACGAGCGTGCCTTCCTCGCGGGCTACTACGTCAACGGTCTCGCCGAGTTCGCCTACCGCAACGACTTGGACCTGCGCGACCTGCGCGTGACCGGCCTCGACGCCCCGCCAAGGCCTCCCGTCCCCTATGACCCCGAACCAGGCCGGCCACTGATCCCCTTCGGCGGCGGCATCGACTCCATCGTGACAGTGGAGTCAGTCGCGCCGGACCATCCCGGCGCCGCGCTGTGCATCGTGGCGCCACCCGGGGAGCGCTTCGCAGCTATTGAGGCGGCGGCGGCGGCGACCGGCCTGCCGGTCAGGCGCATCTCCCGCCAGATCGATCCCCTCGTGCGCCGTTCCGACGAGCTGGGATTGCTCAACGGGCACGTCCCCGTCACCGCGGTGTTCACCGCAGCAGCTGTGGTGGCCGCGGTCCTCGAGGGCAGGGACGCCGTGATCCTCTCCAACGAGTGGTCGGCGTCGGTGCCCACACTGATCGAGCCCGGCCGTCGGGTGAACCACCAGTGGTCCAAGGGCGAGGAGTTCGAGCGCGGATTCAGCGAGCTTGTCCAGGGTGCCTTGGGCCCCGGCCTTTCTGTGTTCTCCTATCTCCGCCCGCGCAGCGAGCTGTGGGTGTCGATGCGGTTCGCCCAGCTCACCCGCTACCACGCGACGTTCCGCAGCTGTAACCGCGCCTTCCACCAGGACCCCGCCCGGCGCCTCGACCACTGGTGCGGTGAGTGCGACAAGTGCTGCTTCGTCGACCTCGTCCTGGCTCCTTATATGGACCGCGCCGCGTTGGCTGCAGTGTTCGCTGGGGACGAGCCGCTCGAGAACCCCGCCAACCGGGAGCGGTTCCGCGCGCTGCTCGAGTTGGGAACCGAGGCGAAGCCGTTCGAGTGTGTCGGCGACACCGAGGAGTGCCGGTCTGCCGCACTGCTGGCGGCGCAGCGGGAGGACCGTGCCGGCAGCGCACACCTCCGCTGGCTGTGCGGCGAGTTGGCCCGTGTCACCTCCTCCGCGGCCGCCGTCGATGCCGCCGCGCTCCTCGCCCCGAAGATCCCCCATCGGATTCCGGATCGCTATGCGCCAGCCGATCTCCTGGTCCGCACTCGCTGACGCGTCCGTCGGCGTCGGCGTCTGGGGGCTGGGCGTCGAGGGACGGGCCAGCATCCGCCGCCTGGCGGCCATGGGCCGGGTGCCGGTCTTGGTAGACGATGCACCGGGCTTGCCCGCCCTCGACGGGCTCGAGGTCCTGGCGACCGAGACCAGGGGTCTCGACGCGCTGCTGCGGTGCGACGTGGTCGTGAAGAGCCCGGGCATCAGTCGCTACCGGCCCGAGATCGGCCGGCTCGAGGAGGCGGGGGTGGCGGTGTGCGGCGGTCTCGGCCTCTTCATGGAGGAGGCCGATCCGACCCGCGTCGCCTGCATCACCGGCACCAAGGGCAAGAGCACCACGACGGCGCTGGCCGTCCACCTCCTGACTGGGCTCGGCTACCGCGCCCGTGCGGGCGGGAACATCGGGCAGCCACCGTGGGATCCCTCGTCCGAGCCCGAGCCCGACTACTGGATCGTCGAGACGTCGAGCTTCCAGGTCCCCGACCTGTTCCACGCGCCCCGGGTGGTCGCCGTGACGTCGCTGTCACCCGACCATCTCGACTGGCACGGAACGGTCGCGCGCTACTACGCCGACAAGCTCTCGTTGTGCACCAAGCCCGGAGTGGCGCTGGCCGTGGCCGACGGCTCGGACGATCTCCTCCGAACGCACCAGGCACAGCTCGGTCCACACCGACGTTGGGTCACCGCGGGGGACGTCGAACGAGACGCCACTTGGTCAGGGTCGCTCGGCCTGCCAGGCCCCCACAACGCCCGCAACGCGTCCATCGCGCCGCGCCGTGCTCGAAGGCCTGGGCATCACCGCCGCATCGGACGAGGATCGTCTTGCCGACTCGGCGCGGGGCTTCGCGACCCTACCGAGCCGCTGCCATTCGCTGGGCACGGTCGGTGCCGTGGAGTTCGTCGACGACAGCCTTTCGACGAACGTGCTGCCAGCACAGGCGGCGCTGCGCGCCTTCGACGACCGCGCCGTTGCGCTGCTGGTCGGCGGGCACGACCGCGGACTCGACTACGGGCCCCTCGCGCGAGCCGTGGCCGCACGGACGACGCCGACCCTCGTGGTCACCATGCCCGACAACGGCCCGCGCATCGGGGCGGCAGTGCGTGAGGCCGCCGACGGTCGGGTAGAGGTGATCGACGCGGCGAGCCTCGACGCGGCAGTCGAAACCGCGTTCGCGTGGGCGCAGGCGGGAGGCGTCGTGCTGCTCTCGCCGGCCGCCCCGAGCTTTGGGCGCTTCGGCGACTACCGCGAACGCGCGAGAGCCTTCGCCGCAGCCGCCGCCCGGTGCGGGGCGCTCAGCTGAGCGCGCTCAGCAGGCGCCCGCCGGCGCCAGTTCCTCGCGCTCGCTGAGGAACAGCCACCACGAATCTGCCGAGACGATGGCGGCGGCCAGCACTATGTCGGGATCGGCCCCCAACTCGGTAAGGGCCTCCATCGACCAGCCAGCGTGCTCGACCTCCTGGGTGCGGTGGACGTCCCAGAACCGGGTGCCCTCCTCGTCGAGCCCGTAGTGACGGCGCAGCCCGTCGGACTTCGAGCCCGCGATGTCCGCCGCTTGGACTTCGTAGGCGGCGATCATGGCCAACGCCGCCGCGGGGTCGTTCGACGCGGTGGTCCGCACGACCGCCAGCAGCGCCGCCGTCGACGGGGTGGCTCGTGCCTCGGGGGCGGCGCCGGTCGCCCGCGCAAAGGATTCGAAGAGCTCGGCGTGGGGCTCGGGTGACCCGAGCTCGTCGGCGAGGTTCGCCTCCACGAGCTCGCGCGCCCTTCCGGTCGGCAGGGCCTCCGCAATGGTCGACAGGGTCAGCGGGAGTTCCCGTTCGATGTGCCGGTACTGCTCGGCGTACGCCGCCAGCTCGACGCGCGAGAGGGTCCCGGATTCCCAGCGACGGTAAAAGGGGTGCGTGAGCAAATGACGCCCGACAATCGCATCCGTCAGCACCTCATGAATCCGTTGAGTGTGCATCGGGGCACACTATCTCGTTCCCGCCGCGAGTCAACTGGGCGGCCCGGGCACGGCGAGCGGCCACAATCAGGGCGTGCTCAGCCTGGTCTGCTTCCTCGCGGGCGGCCTCCTCGGCTGGGGCGCCGCGCAGGGTGGGGCGCGGACACAGCGGGTGTGGCCCGTCGTCCTACGCATCCAGATCCTGCTGACGTCGGCGACGCTCTCGCTCGTCGCCGCCTGGCGGCTCACGTCGGCCAGCGAGCTGGCGGGCCCTGTCGCGCTGGCCGCCGGGCTGTGGCTCATCCTCGCGGTCACCTTGAGCACCCGGGGCCGGCGCAGCGCCGGACAGGGGGCGCTCGAGGCGTGGGCCGTCAGCCCCAACAGCGCCTTTTGGGTCGTTCCCGCCGCGACGGCCTTCGCCGGATCGACCGGGACGACGATCGCGGTGCTCGCCAACGTAATCACCACGGGTTGGGGCGCCGTGGCCGTCCACTTGATGCGTCGCGACGCGCCGATCCGCCAACGGCGCGTCACGTCGTGGGTGGACCAGTCCCCGATCGTGGCGTCACTCGTGGGGCTGATGCTCCACGCCGCCGGCCCGGCACCGTCGTGGACGGCCGAGGTCCTGGTGCTGGCCGGTCCACTCCTGGCGTTCTCGGGGGCGGCCCTGTTCGCGGGCTCGGTCGTCCACCCCCACAACCTCTCGGTCTCCCGGCCCCGACACGCCGTCCGACGCTGGACCTGGCTGACCGTGGTGCGGATCGCTTACTACGTCGTTGTCGCGCTGACCGCGTCGTTCGCCGGGTCGACGGCGCTCACGGTGGTGGCCGTCCTCAGCGCACTGAGTGCGCCGTCGTTCCAACCGATCCAGCTCGCGGTGCTCTACGGGTATCGCTCGGAGATCGTGGTGGCGGCCGTGCGCTGGGGTTGGCTCCTGGCGCCGTTCGGACTCGCGCTGGCCGCGCTCGTGCGGTAGGACGTGCCTGCCGGGCCGTGTGCAAGGCTGATCGCGATGGAAACGGCGCCACGTGAGCTCGGGCTCGCGCCGTACGTCCCGCGCCTTGCCCTGGAGTGGGACCTGGACGCAGCCGGCGTCCGTTGGCGCGCGCTGGAGGCCACGTGCTGCTTCGTCGATATCTCGGGGTTCACCGCGCTGTCGGAACGGTTGGCCCGCCGCGGTCGCATCGGTGCCGAGGAGCTCACCGAGGTCCTCAACCACGTCTTCTCCCGGATGCTCGAGGTCGCGTACTCCAAAGGCGGCGCGCTCTTGAAGTTCGGCGGGGACGCCCTGCTCTTGGCTTTCGCGGGCCGCGACAACGCGGTGATGGGCGCGCAGGGGGCGGTCGCCATGCGTGCCGCCTTGCGGGAGGCCAAGACGCTTCCCACCTCGGTCGGGCGGGTCAACCTGCGCATGTCGGTCGGGGTCCACAGCGGCACCTTTCATCTCTTCCGCGTCGGTGCGGCCCATCATGAGCTCCTCGTCACCGGGCCGGCCGCCACCGCCACCACCCGCATGGAGCAGACGGCCGACGCCGGCGAGATCGTCATCAGCCCGGACACGGCGGACCGATTGCCGGCGGGTGCCGTCGGTGACGCCAAGGGCGACGGCCGCCTACTGCGGTGGCGCCACGTGGTCGACGGCGGGCCGGGGCCCATTCCGCCCCGTCCCGTGTCTTCAGCCGTCGTCGCGGCGTGCGTCCCCGTTGCGCTGCGGGCGCGGCTCGGGCAGCGGGGCGCCGAGTCGGAGCACCGCCTCGCCAGTGTGGCCTTCGTCAAGTTCCAGGGCGTCGACGACCTGCTGGTTTCGGACGGCCCTGACCACACCGCCGCCGCGCTCGACGCGGTGCTGCGCGTGGTCCAAGACGCGGCGGACTCGGAGTCGGTCACCTTTCTCGCCTCGGACATCGACGCCAATGGGGGCAAGGTCATCCTCGCGACAGGCGTCCCGGTGACGCTCGAGGACGACGAGGGGCGCCTCCTGCGGGCCGTCCGTCGCATCGCGGAGGCGTCCCTTCCGCTCCCGATCCGGATCGGCGTCAACCGGGGGCACGTCTTCGCCGGCGACATCGGCACCGGGTACCGACGGACCTTCACGGTCATGGGGGACACGGTCAACCTCGCGGCGAGGCTCATGGCGGCGGCGAAGCCCGGCGAGATCCTCGCCACCGCGAGCGTTCTCGACCAGGCGCGGACACGATTCGCCACCGACGTACTCGAGCCGTTCCAGGTGAAAGGAAAGACGGAGCCGGTCCAGGCGTTCAGGGTAAACCGGGCCGTCGGCTCGAGGTCGGACTCCTTCGGCACCCTTCCCTTCCGCGGCCGGGACAAGGAAACGGCCACGCTGCTCGACGCGCTCAAGTCGGCGACGGCCGGACGCGGGAGCACCGTCCTCGTCGATGCCGAACGAGGCGCCGGCAAGACGCGTCTCACGAACGAGTTCGCCGCGTTCGTCCCGCCGGAGCAGGTCCTGTGGCTGCAGGGCGAACCTCATCGTGTCGGTATCCCCTACCAACCGCTGCGCACCGCGCTGCGCGCCGTGCTCGGCATCGACGCCCGCGACCGAGAGGACGCGGGGCGCCAACTGCTTGCGGGGCTCGCCCAGCTCGACGGTGGCCTTGTTCCGTTCGCACCTTTGCTGGCGGCCGCGGTCGAGGCCGACGTGCCGTCCACACCAGAGAGCGGCGCGGTCGCAGACGAGTTCGTGCGCTCCCGGATAGCCGACCTGGTGGTGAGCACCCTCGACGCCGCGTGCCCGACCCCTCTTTTGATCGTCGCCGAAGACGCCCACTGGTTCGACGACACGACGTCGGACATCTGCGGCCGTCTCGCCGCCGCCGCGGTGTCGCGGCCCTGGCTCGTCTGCGTGACTCGCCGCCCGGACACGACCGGTGGCTTCACACCTTCGGACCCCGAAACCCGCCTGCCCCTGGCGCTCCTGCCCGACGACGTCGAACGGGAGCTGGTCGAAGCCGCAACGGAGAGCGCACCGCTGCGCCCGCATGAGCGCGATGTGGTGGTGGCCCGTGCCGGCGGCAACCCATTGTTCTTGGGGGAGCTCCTCCGCATCGTCAGAGCGACGGACGTGGAATCGCTCCCTGACACCCTTGATGCGGTGGCCATGCGCGAGATCGACGCCCTGGCGCCGACCCCCCGCCGCGTCCTTCGCCTCGCCTCGGTACTCGGTCGGTCGTTCGACCGCCAGCTGCTCGGCCACTTGCTCGCCGCCGAATCGGTCGAGACGGGGGCGGACCCCCTCGCGGAACTGCACTCTCAGCTCGTAGCAGACGGCGATGGAGAGCAGGTCCGCTTCCGCCACGCCCTGCTCCAAGAAGCCGCGTACCAGAGCCTCCCGTTCCGCCAGCGTCTGGAATTGCACCGCGAGGTCGGCGAGGCGCTCGAGCGTGACACCGCCGATCCCGATGCGGTGGCCCCGCTCCTGTCATTGCACTTCCACACCGCCCAGGACTGGCCTCGGACGTGGCGCTACGCGCGGGTGGCCGCACGCGTCGCGCAGCACGCACACGCTCACGGCGAGGTGGTCGTCCATCTCGACCGGGCGGTGGCCGCCTCTCGTCGGCTCGGCACGGTCGACGACGAGGTCTGCGCACCCGTGTTCAGCGAGCTCGGGTACGCGGTCGAGCTCCTCGGCGAGTACGAACGGGCCGATGCGGCATACCGGAACGCGGTCGCCGCCACACGCGACCCGCTCCAGCGTGGGCAGATGGCTTGTCGCAGGGCCTACCTCCGCACCGAGTACCTCGGCCGCCCGTCTGCTGCCATCCGTCAGCTTCGTTCGGCGAGGTCGGATCTCGATGCCCTCGGCGAGCGCGCCGCGGGGTTACGAGCACTCTTGCTCGCAGAGGAGTCCGACGCCCGCCTCCGGCAGGGGCGCCTCGCCGAGACGATGAAGTGCGCCGAACGAGCCGCTCACGAAGCCGAGCTGGCCGGCGAAAGACGGGCCCTTGCACTCTCTCTTCACGCACGCAGCGTCTGCCTGGTCCGTATGGGGCGGGTGGAGGAGGCGCAGGACATGGCGCGCGTGCTTGATCTGTACGAGCAGCTCGGTGACGACGTCAAGGTCGCCGTCACCCTGGGGAACATCGCCACGGTCGCCTTCTTCGCGTCACGGTGGGACGAGGCGGCCCGCTATGTGGGTCTCTCCATCGAGGCCTCCACCAAGGTGGGAGACCTGGCCGGAGCGGCGCTCGCCCAGGGCAACCTTGGTGAGCTCCGCACGAACCAGGGCCGCCTGGACGAGGCCGTGGCCATGCTCGCTCCCGCCCGGCGCACCCTGGAGTCCTTCGGATATCCGGTCATGAGCGCAGGCACCGCCATGCAGCTCGGGCGGGCCAAGGCCTTTCTTGGCGACCTCCAGGGTGGTCTGGACATGATGTACGCGGCACTCGCGACGTTCGACGAGATCGGATCTCACTTCGAGTCGCTCGAAGCGCGCGCCCGGCTGGCCGAGGTCCTGGCGTTCGGCGGCCGGTTCCCCGAGGCACGGGACGAGCTGGCGAAGGCCCGCGCACTCGAACGAGACGTGGGAGAGACGCCGTTCACGGCGGTCATCGAGCGCGTCGGACTCGCCCTCGCCGCGTCCTCGGGTGACGAGCGCGCCGTTGTCTCCGCGCTCGACGACTTCCTCGACTTAGCCCGACGCGTGGGGGCGACCTACGAGGAACTCGTGATGCTGGCTCTCATGGAGCGACTCGGTCACGAGGCCCACCAAGAGGACGCCGCGCGCCTCACGAAGGATCTCGGCGTCGTCCGGCTGCCGATGTTCCCAGCCTGAGCGTCAGAGCCTCACGTTCCAGTCGATGTCACCGGACCAGATCTCGGTGATCTGTGTTTGGCCGGGGTAGGCGGTGTAGTTGTAGTCCTTGTTTTGCGTGCACAACGGCAGCGCAGTTGTCGCTTGTGCGCAGAAGCTCTGGTCGTAGTACGTCGTGCCGTTCACGGTGAACTCGGTGACCGGACAGAGCGGCAGACTCGTCCCCGTGTATTGCGGTGCGGTATCGGGGCTTGGCTGGCAGTCCGGCTGGGGTGCCCACGGGATCGTCACGGTAAAGGGCTGCGGGGTGCCGCCGGAGTACTCGTTGTAGGTGAGGCTCGTGCCGGCGGCGTTGGACGAGAACGCCGTGTACGACTCGCAGCCGCCACTGCTTGCGATGCTCAATTTCGCCTGCACCGAGCCCGTGGAGGTGATCGAGCCGCCGCCGCACACCTGGGGAGCCAGGTCGAAGGTCGAGGTCCCAACGACCGAGACGGCGGTGAAGTCCTGCGGCACCTCGATCTCCACCGTGTCGAACCCGGTGAGGGCCGTGGTGCCCGTGCACGAGGGGTTCGTGTTCGTGTCGGCGACGATGGTGGTGCCAGCGGGCCCGGGAATCAAGCAGGTTTGGGTCGCGACCTGCACGCCGCCGAGATACTCGACGAGCTGCACGGGCACCGGACTGCTCCATGGGAAGAAGTCGTCGTTCTCGAGGGTGATCTGGGCGTCGGAGAAGATCCGCCCGGTCCCGATCAGCGAGTTGGATCCCAAAACGGTGAAGTCGAGGCCTTCCTCACCGAAGGGAGGGGCGTTTTCGATCTGTGAGTACAGCGGGAACCCGCATACCCCCGTGCGCTCCTTGGAGGAACCGGGGGGGACGATGCTCGGAGTGCCGCTGTAATCGTTGTTGTCGGGCTGGCCGGGCACGTCCTTGTCGGGCGGGTAGAGCAGGCCGGTCATGCCGAGGATCGGGGTGGCGGCCGGAGTCACCGTCGGCGTGCCACACCTGCCGCTCGGCGTCAGCGTCTGGGTGGCCGCGCCAGAGCCGCCCGCACCGGGCACGAAGCTGACGGTTGTGCCAGAGCTGGTCTGTGCGTAGGTGATGACGTCCGGGGAGGCCAACGTGGAAGAGGATGCAGGGCCACCACCGAAGAGGTTCTCCGCGAAGGGAACCGAGACGGGCACCAGCACGGCGGCGACTCCGAGGACCCCGGCGAGAACCAGACGGAATCGGTTGAGCTTCATGACATGACCTCCCTGGTGGTCCTGTCGCCGCCACGGCAGATAGAGCAGATGGAACAAGTGCAGCAGCCAATACGGAGGGCTCGGAGAGCGTCCGTTCACTTCTTTTTTGACGTCGGCGGCAGCATAACGGCGGAAACCTCCTCGCGGCAATGCGCATGTCATATCGACGAATGCGTGGCAGCGGCGGATTTCACGGCGAAGGTGGAGGCAACGATGTTGAGTGCGCCGAGCTCTTCGACCTTGACGACCTTGCCGGAACGATGGGGTAGGGGTCCGGGAAATCGACCACCCAAACCCTTCCCGTCGGCCGGCAACGACCGCTTTCGATCACCTCGCACGGGACGGAGGGGTCCCGGCCCATTCAGCGGAAGAGCCACTTGGTGGGCTCCCAGATGGAGACCCTCTCGTGCCAGCGCAATCGATCCAGCTTGGGGAGGAGGACGCCCAGCGCGTCATTTCGAATACTCGTCGTAGCGGCGAACCAGAGAGCTGGCAACACAGGGTCGGACCCGAGTTGGACGTCGCGCGAACACCACGTGACACGAAGGTGACCAGCGGCGGGGCGTCCGCGGCGCGGCGCCACCCGCTCGGTTAGGCGAAATCGGGCGGGCGCCTCTCGTGGAACGCCGCGATGCCCTCGGCATAGTCCTCGCCCGAGTAGACGTCGTGGCGTAGTTGATTGATCCACTGGGAGTCCTGAGCCGAGAGGGCAACGGCACGCACGAATGTCGTGGCCTGCAGCTTGTAGGCGCGTATCGCCTCGCCCGAGCGGCTTCGCACCGTCCTCGCCAGCTCGTAGGTGCGGCTTTCGAGTGCACTCGCGTCCACCAGATCGTTCAAGATCCCCAGTGCGTAGGCGCGGTCGGCCGCGATGAGATCCGCCGTCATGATCAGCTCGTTGACCACGTTGAGGGGAATCCGAGCCAGAAAGTACTGGATTCCAGAGGCCGAATAGGGCTGGCCCAGCCGGGCGGGCGTCACGGCGAAGGCGGCGGACTCGTCTCCCACCACCAGGTCGCAATTCAGCACGAGGTCACACGCGCCTCCCCAAGCTGTCCCGTGCACCATCGCGATGACGGCTCCGGGGTATCCACGGACCGCCCGGAGCAGCTCCTCGAGTGGGTCCGCGAAAGGAAGCGGGTCCACACCGCGCACGGGAAGCTCGTCGATGTCGTGGCCGGCGGACCAGATGTCCATCGGAGTCGCGGTGCGGATCACGACCGCGCGCACACCCCGACGTTCGAACTCGGACAACGACCGCATCAGCTCCTCGACCGTTCCCGACCCCAGCGCGTTCCGCTTGGCGAGGTTGTCCAACGCGAGTGTGCCCACCCTGTCGTCGACGGTGACCCGGACGGTGATCGGCATCAGGTGCTCGTGGGCGCTCCCGGCGTGGGCTGACGCGCCGCTCCCGAACGGCGAGAGCGAAGGTTGCGATTTTTCATCCTGTTCCCGCACACGGCCATGTCGCACCACGCCCCCCGGCCCGCATGTGAGCGGTCGTAGTAAGCCCATCTGCAGTCGGGGTTCCGGCAAGCCTTGAGGCGTTCCCAGGTTCCGTCACGCTGCGCGTCTCGGACAATGAGAAGAAGCTGTGCCAAAGCCGGAAGTCCACGGACTTCGGGCCGTAACTCGATGTTTCCGGACGAAAGGACGAGAGGTTGCAGCCGGCAGCGGTCCGCCAGCGCGCGCAACGACGTCAGCTCCGCGAAGTCAGGGGCAGGTCCTCCTCCGTTGTGGACCAACAGTGACCGGATGCTCTCCCGGATCTCCCGCACTGCGGCGAGGTCCGCTTCGTCGCCGCCCGCCGCCCCGAGCAGCCCTGCCTCCTGCAACCACCGGCGAGCGGAATCGGGATCACCCAACAGGTCAATCCCCGTGTCGCCCTCCCAGGTATTCACGAAGGACTGCACGACCAGCAGTGGCATCGGTGCCGGCTTGGCCTCGGCCTCGGGCACCCAAGCGGGGAGAGCCATGCGCCTATGGTAGTCGAAGTGACCGGCAAAATGGCTTGACTGGTCTTGGCGTGACGATCATAATCAGGTTTGGTGGTCATCTCACGAGAAGACTCAAGAGCACCCACGATCGTGGTGCTCGAGCAAGGCGCCAGCCTCGGCCTCCGGCGGGTGCGGCTATGGGACCGAATGCAGGCGAGACTGCGGACGTCGGCGCTCGACGAGCAGCTGGCGGCGGGCGCCTCGCCGGAGTCGGGCGTCGCCCTCGCCCTGCATGCGGGCCACCTCTGTCGACCGCAGCAGCGCCACCTCCTGGCCCGCAGCCTCACCGAGATCGCCGCGTTCTGCGAGGGCCCGTCCCGCCCACGTCTCAAAGCGCCGGTCTGTCGCCACGCGGTGCTGCGCGCGCGCACCGAGCTGGCGGCCGTCGTCGAGCGGCTCGCCGCGGCCGGCCCGGTCGAGGTGCGGGGCGTGGCGCGGATCAGGAACCTCTTGGCGGACGGAGCTGGGCCGCTCTATCGCGAGTCCCGGCCCGGGCTCCTCCGTGACGAACTCCGGGCTGTGCTGCGGGCCATGGATCCGGACATCTGAGACCGGTGCTTCACACCCCGGCCATGCCGACGACGGGCCCGTTCAACCTGAGAGACCCGGCCGAGCCCCAGAAGCCGGCATTGGGGTAGCGGAAGATCCCACTACCGCTGCGGCTCGTCTCTCAGAGGGGTCCCCACGGAGACCGCGGGCCGCGGGCCGCGGGCCGCGGCACGGTGAGACCGGGCGGGGAGTTCGGACCAAACTGTCAGGAAGGGTCCGCTCTGGAGGTGACACCATGCCCTGCATCCGACCACAGCCCGCCCGCTCCGTGGCGGCCGCTCTCCTTGTCGTCACGGCGGGCGTCGTCCTGGCGTTGAGCGCGGCCGCACCAGCAGCGGCATCCCGCGTCAAGGGCTCCTCTGGTTCTTTCACCTTCACCGGACCCGTTTCGGGAACCCTGAAGGTTCCGACCGATGTCATGCCGGGAGGCCTCACGTCGTGTGCCATCAGCCCGAGCCAAGGGGGCACCGACGTGATCGTCTGGAACTCCGCCAAGCTCGACATCTCAGGCAAGACCAAGAAGCTGTCGAACGCGGAGATCCAGGTGGAGGTTTCCCAGTTCGGCCGGACCTACAGCATGGTCCCACAGAACGGAACCGCCGGTGGGGCAGTGTTCTTTTCCATCGGCGGTGAGCCGTACCAATGGACGACCGACTCGGGCACGATTACGACGGCCAAGAACGGGAAGTCGGGCTCCGTCAAAGGGAGCATGACCGTACCCGCGGGCGGGAACCAGCCCGGGACGGTGACCATCAAAGGATCCTGGGCGGGTTGCTCCAAGCTGGCGGCGTGAAGGCAGCGGATCGTCCCACCAGTCCAACCTGCCGCCTCATGCATCAATCGGCCGCGGCGACTGTGATCGCAGGCCAGTAGACCGTGTCGGTCAGGAACATGTCGAAAGTACGCCGCGTTCTTCAGCCCGGCGTTGTTCACGAGCGACAGGAGGACCTCCCTTGACCGATGCCTACATCCTCGGCGGACTACGAACACCGGTCGGAAAGTACGGTGGAGCGTTGTCGCACTTCCGGACCGACGACCTGCTGGGTCGTACGATGGTGGCCGCGTGCGAGCGGGTGGGCGTGCCCCTCGACCAAGTGGACGACATCGTCGCCGGCTGCGTCAATCCGGCCCACGAGGGTATGGGCGACATCGCCCGTTGGGCGGCCTTGGCCGCCGGCTTCCCCGACTCTGTTCCAGCGGTCACGGTCAATCGCTTCTGCGCCTCGTCTCTCACCGCCGCCATCCAGACCGCCCACGCCATCCGCAGCGACGAGCTGTCGATCGGGGTGGCCGCCGGAGTCGAGTCGATGTCCAGATCGGGTTGGGCATGGATGAAGGGCGACGCTCCGTTCAGCCCTCGAGGGCCGCTCTTTCTCCTTGACACCATGTGGGCCGGCGCCGGTGGCCCTCCGAATCCGGTGCTGCTGGCCCGCGACGCCTATATAGAGATGATCCGTACCGCCCAGAACGTCGCCGATCGGTACAAGCTCACCCGAGAGGAGATCGACGCATTCGCCGTTCGCTCGCAGCACCACGCGGCCGCAGCCCGAGACTCGGGTCGGCTGGCCCTGGAGATCTGGCCGGTCGAGATACCCGCCACCAAAAGCACTCCGGCTTGGACGTTCGAACACGACGAAGGAATCAGAGCCGACACCACAGCCGACAAGTTGGCGCAGTTGCCCCCGCAGCCGAACACGACCCAGATGACCGCCGGTAACTCGTCCGCTCTCAACGACGGAGCCAGTGCCATCGTGATGGCCAGTGCGGAAGCCGCGGACTCTCTCGGTGTCACGCCTCTGGCCCGCGTCGTTTCGTCGGCCACCTACGCACTCGATCCTCGCTACATGGGCATTGGTCCCGCCTTCGCCATGGCTCATGCCTTGAAGCGGGCTGGCCTGGCGCCAACCGACATCGACGTGTGGGAGGTCCACGAAGCGTTCTCGGCCCAGGCCCTCGGCGTCTTGCGCGAATTGACCAACCAGCTCGACGGGTTCGTCGTGCCCGACGACCGCCTCAACCCGAACGGTGGGGCGGTGGCCATCGGCCATCCCTTCGGTGCGTCAGGAGCCCGCTACGTCCTCACCCTGGCGACCGAGCTGCGCGTCCGCCGCGCCCGCTACGGAGTCCTGGGCGTGTGCGTGGGTTCGGGCCAGGGAGTGGCCCTCGTCATCGAGTCCGTCCCGGCAGCCGCCTGATCGGGGAGGGGCGGATACACCGACGCTCACGCCGCATTTGCCGCCAAGAACAAAACCGCCCCGGGTGCTCCATGGCCGGGGACCGGTTCCGGCGGCCCCACCGAGAGAAAATCAGCCCTCCCCCAAAGCGGTAGAGCAATTATCTCGGCCAGCGATTCGGATCGGCCCTGGGGACAGTGGCCGGCGTCGAGAACAATTGGGTCCACGCCCAAGCGTTTGGGAACTGTTGGACCTGGCCCAGGTTGGGCTGATGATCCGGTCCTTCGTCCCGAGGACATAGGTTCGTGGAAAGTCCGGCCACGCCGGCATCGGTGTCACCTCGTCGTAAGCCGATGTGGGAAGAAACAACCGAACGGTCGCCAGCGACCACTCCAGATCCCCTTCAGCACAGTCGTGGAACATGAATCGCCGCGCAGCTTGAGGTTCGTCGGCTTTCCCCTGCCAGTCCATCCACTCACCGCACAGGACTCCGTCCTCAACGATTCGCTCCGATACGGATCTTCCGATAGCAGGCAGTCCAGCCCACACGAAGACCAAGTGTTCGATGGGTCCCAACATCGCCACCACAGGTGCCAAGATCCCGCTGCATGACGTGCGGACGAGGACGATCCGCTCGAACTGCGACAGTTGGCGACAGAACTCCTCTGCACACGCCACAGCACCAGATTGGCGGAAGCGATCCGGGTCGAGATCAATGGCGACGGACGCGATGGTGCGATCCGACAGGTGGGCCTAGCACCTTCGTCCAGCCTGACGGGCCTTGGGTGCACCCGTGGAGCAGCGCCACAACGAAACTCCGCTTCATTCGAGAAGGTTGAGCCGAGAGGTGTGACCACGCCCCAGTCGTCAGCACTGGGTGCCGCTCCTCGCCAAATGTCCAAAGGCAACGACTCGGCTAGTGTGGTTGACAGTCGATTCACAGAGGAGAGACGAATGCGCCAAGCGTCTGTGTCCAAGCAGAAAGGAGAGACCACCTATCGAGAGGACCTGACGCGGCATGCATTCGTTGAACCTAGGGATCTTGGCCCATGTCGACGCCGGTAAGACCAGCCTGACCGAACGGCTGCTCTACGCGGCCGGCGTCATCGATCAACTTGGGAGTGTCGATCAGGGCACCACGCAGACCGACACGCTTGCGCTTGAACGAAAGCGCGGTATCACCATCAAATCAGCAGTGACTTCGTTCGTTTGGAACGAAGCGTCCGTAAACCTCATCGACACCCCCGGTCACCCCGATTTCATCGCCGAAGTGGAGCGAGTACTGAAGGTGCTCGACGCTGCTGTCCTCGTGGTCTCGGCGGTCGAAGGCGTTCAGCCCCAGACCCGGGTGCTGATGCGAGCGCTGAAACGTTTGCGGGTTCCCACTCTGCTGTTTGTCAACAAGATTGACCGCGTGGGGGCACGCACTGAACCATTGCTGCAGGAGATGGCGGAGCGACTCTCGCTGGCTCTGGTCCCGATGGGATCCGTGTCTTCGCTCGGCACGCCACGTGCCGAATTCGAACCCTGGGACGAAGGCGAGGGTGACCAGCGACCTGTCCTCACCGAGGCCCTGGCTGAGCGGGACGAATCGCTCCTGGCCCGATATGTCGGGAACGACGCCCCTGTCCCTGTGGACCTGCTCCGGGAAAAACTGATGGATCAGGCCAGTCGCGGGATCGTTCACCCGGTGTTCTTCGGTTCGGCCCTCACGGGAGCCGGGGTCGAAGCGCTGATGACGGGCATCACCGATCTCTTGCCGGCCGCGGCCGGTGATTCCGACGCTCCGGTATCGGGCGCGGTGTTCAAGATCGATTGGGACGCGAGAGGCGGAAAGGTTGCGTACGTCCGGATGTTCTCGGGGACGATCCGGGTGCGTGACCGGCTCGCGTACGGCCACGGACACGAAGACAAGGTGACCGCGATCGGCGGTGTCGACCGTCAGTCCGTCGGAATCCGCGCCTCCGTCTCGGCTGACGACATTGCGACCGTCTCGGGTCTTCACCAAGTGCAGATCGGCGATCAGATCGGGCAAGTGGGAGCGAGCGATGCCGATCCTCAGTTCCTGCCGCCAACGATGGAGGCCGTCGTCGACGCCACAAACCCTGCTGAACGCGGCCAACTGTGGGTCGCGCTCAAGAGGTTGTCAGAACAGGACCCCTTGATCAATGCCCGACGGGACCACCGTTCCAAGGATATTTCCGTCTCGCTGTACGGGGAGGTTCAGAAAGAAGTCATCCAATCGATGCTCGTGGACGATTTTCACGTGCAGGCGCAGTTCCGGGACACGACGACCATTTGCGTCGAACGTCCGGTTCGCCAGGGAACTGCGATCGAACTCCTCACGTCGGATGCGAATCCGTACATGGCCACCGTCGGGCTACAGATCGAGCCGGGGGCGGGCGCAACGGGCGTGCAGTTCCGGCTCGATGCCGACGCCCGGTCGGTCCCGTTCTACATCTACAAGACGATGCCGCTCTTCATCGAACATATGGAGCAGTACGTGCGCGGCACGCTCAGGCACGGCCTCCATGGCTGGGAGGTAACCGACTGCCTCGTGACAATGACGGCGTGTGGGTACTACACCTCCGACGGACCACGAAAGCCTCACGTACCGATGAGCCGGACTACCAGTGCAGATTTCCGCAAGCTCACCCCCATAGTGTTGAGAAGGGCGCTCGAGCGGGCCGGCACTCAGGTGTGCCGGCCGGTGCTCCGGCTCAGTGTCGAGGTCCCTTCCAACGCGCTCGGAGAGCTCCTGACCCTCGTGACCAGACTCGGGGGCGTGGTGAATCAGGCCTCGGCGCGGGGTGATTTGTCGACCATCGACGTAAGGATGCCAGCTGATCGATCGCTAGAGCTCCAGCGGCAATTGCCCGGCGTCAGCGCCGGCGAGGGCACCGTCGAAACGGCATTCGACGGGTATCAACCTGTGCGGGCGCTCCCCAGGTAACACGCATTCAGCTCACCGGCCACCCCCGTACTTCCTGATGGTCCGGTCGTCAGACGCGGATGCCTTGCGCCCGGGTGACGAATGCGATCGCCGCCTCGAGCAGCTCGTCTCCGACCGCTTCGGGGTCGGCTGTTCGCATCATGGCGATGCCGCGGAAGAGAGCGACGATGATGCGCGCGGTCCGCTCGGCCGGCTCGTCGTCCTGGATGCCTCGCTGCTGACGCTCCGCCGTGATGATCTCGGCGATGGCGTCGATGTCCTCTTGCTCGAGCTCGTTCATCCGCGCCCGCGCGGCCGGGTTACGCAAGGCATAGAGCTGGAACTCCAGGTTCAAGGCGCCCATGTTGGGCACGCGCTGCAACTCGCCACGGATCAGCGCGACGAAGTCACCGAGGCGCGCTTCTGGAGGGATGTCTGAGCCCACCATCGCGTCCTTGAGGGCCGTCATCTCTCGGGCGTATGCGTCCTCGAGCAGCGCCAGGAAGAGGTCCTCCTTGTTCTTGAAGTTCGAGTAGACGGCGCCTTTGGTGAAGCCGGCCGCGGCCGCCACCTCGTCGAGCGTCGCGGCATGGAACCCGCGCTCGGCGAAGACCTCGGCGGCGGCCTGGAGCAGGTACTCGCGGGTTTGCTGACGCCGGCGGTCGGCGGTGAGTGGTTCCAGTGGCATAGGGCTTGTGCTACCAATCAGTATAGTAGATACTCTATGGTATGCTCGATTCTGTTGGGTATCTAGAAGATCCGACCGGATCGGTGATACGGCAATCCGAGGTGGCCGCGCACGGGGTCCTGACCCGGGGACTGGTGCGGCGCTTCGGCTCGGTGAAAGCGGTCGACGGAATCGATCTCTCGGTGAGACGCGGGGAGATCTACGGCTTCTTGGGTCCCAACGGTGCGGGCAAGTCGACCGCCGTGCGGGTGCTCTGCACGCTCCTGCGCCCCCACGGCGGGGTCGCCTTCGTGGCTGGACTCGACGCCGGGCGCCAACCCCAAGCGGTCAGGTTGCGCATCGGCGTTGCGCTGCAAGAGACCGCCCTCGACGATCGCCAAACCGGCCAGGAACTCCTGACCCTCCAGGGACGTCTCTACGGCATGACGGCGCGCCAAATCCGAGATCGCATGAGCGCCGTGCTGGACCTGGTGGACATCGGAGACGCCATCGATCGTCGGATCGGGACGTACTCGGGCGGAATGAAGCGGCGGCTCGATCTGGCCGCCGCCCTCATCCACCGCCCCGAGGTTCTGTTCCTCGACGAGCCGACGACCGGGCTCGACCCGCTCAGCCGGGCCAGCGTCTGGGCCGAGATACGCCGGCTCAATGTCGCCCTTGGGATGACGATCTTCCTTACCACGCAATACCTCGACGAGGCCGATGCGCTGGCCAACAGAGTCGGAATCATCGACCGTGGGCGTCTCGTGGCGGAGGGAACTCCCGAAGAGCTGAAGCGTTCTATTGGTCGCGATCTGATCGTGGCCGAAGTCGATGGCGAGGACCCCACCGTCGTGGCGAAGTTGCGGATGCTCAACGGCGTCGATGCCGTGTCGAGTGAGGCGGGTCGGATCGTCGTGAGCACGAAGGACGGTCCGGCCGAGTTGAGCCCGGTGGCGATCGCCCTGGCGGACACGTCGCTTCGCGTCAAGACCCTGACCCTGCGCACCCCCACCCTCGACGACGTGTTCATGGCGCTGACCGGCTCGCACATCCAGGAAGCCGTGCCGGCGTGACGGTGAGCGCGCCCACCGCGATCCTGGGTCGCGAAGCCGGATTCCGACGCGACATCACGTCCGTGGCGGGGCGTGCGCTTCGACAGATGAGGCGTGAGCCGACCTCGGTGATCCCGGCCATCTTCGTGCCGGCGTTCTTCTACGCCGTCAACCTGGGCGCCCTGGAGAACGTGGCCAGTCATACGAGCGGCCTCGACGACAAGGCCTTCCTGATCCCGATGGCCATCGCCTTCGCGGTCACAGGCATGACCAGGGCACCGGCCCTGGTCACCGACATCCAAGACGGCTACTTCGACCGGCTGTGCCTGACGCCTGTACGCCGCTCGGCCCTTCTCTTGGGGCTCATGGTCGCCGACGTCGTGGTCTTGATGCTCTTGTGCATTCCCGTTCTGGTCATGGGGTTCGTCGTGGGCGTGCGGTTCGAGGCAGGCTTCGGAGGCCTCGTTCTCTTTGTCGTCATCTGTGGACTCTGGGGCCTGGTTTTCACTGGATTCCCCTACGCTGTCGCCCTCAAGACCGGTAACCCCGCTGCCGTGAACGCCTGTTTCGTCATCTTCTTCCCGCTGTTCTTCCTCACCGATGCGGTTGTGCCCAAGGGCGCGTTGACCGGCTGGTTCTCGACGGTTGCCGCCTACAACCCCGTGACCTACCTCCTCGGCGCACTGCGGTCGCTTATCACGACCGGCTGGAACGCCGCGGCGCTGCTCGACGGCCTCGCTGCCCTGGCGGCCATCGGTTGCCTGAGCATGTCGCTGGCCTTCTTGGCGTTGCGGGGCAGGGTTCGGCGAGGGGAGTGAGGAACCAGGAAACAATTGACTGCTGAGGGCCCATGACTGGTGAACCCCGCCCCGAGCAATTCCGGATCGTCAAGGCCCACCGCCCTCTCCGTCTTCCGGACTCTCAGCCGATCTGAGGCCGATATCGGTGAAGTCGGTCAGGCGGTCGCGGGCAGCTGATTCAGTGCGTCGACCATGACTCGCGTCGCCTCGGGGATCCGGGCCGGGCACCGGTATTGGGCCGACAGAATGATGGTCAGGTAGGCGTCGTACGTGGTGAGATTCCGCGCTTCGAGGGCCGCAACTATCTGGCCGTAACGCTCCTTGTTCGCCAGATCCGTGCAAGCAGTTGTGGCCGACGAAGCGAGCCCCCCGTCGCTGGCGGACGTCGACGCCCCGGCGAGCTGCATCACCTTGAGGTAAGCGGCTTGGGGGTCCTTCGGGAGGGAGGGGTCCCCGTAGTAGACCTCGGCTGCCGCGAGTGCCGCCGCAGGCTCGCGAGCAGCCAGGTGTGGCAGCTGACCAGGCGGGAAGGCAACGAGGTCGACGTAGAGGCGGCGCTGAGCGCCGTTGCCCGACTGACCGGGGGCCAGACCGTGGTGGATCATCCACACGATGGACCCGGTCTGGTAGAAGTCCTCGCCGCCTGGCCCCTGGTCGCTCACCCCGTCGGCATGCGATGCGACCCAAGCATGGTCGAGTGGATTGGTGCAGGGACCGACCACCGAGTCGCAGCGCGCGATACCGATGCCATAAGTCTTGTGCCCCCAGAGGCTGCCGGAATAGAACAGCCAAATCCGGTCGTGGTCCTGGATCATCGCCGGTGCCTCGACGAGGTGGTCCTCCCACGGCTGGGAGGCTCCGATGAGCCGGTGGGGCGGCCCGGCGGTCGAGAGCCCGTCGGAGGACAGCTGCTGTGAATAGATGTAGGTCGGCTCGTCGCAGCAGTCGCCATCGCTCTTCCACAAGAGCCACGGTGTCCCGCTCGAGTCGACGAACACTGCAGGGTCAATGGCGCCGCCCTCGTCGATCGGACAGACGAAGGCGGAAGTCGAATCATCGACGAACGGACCCGTGGGGTTGGTCGCGGTGGCGGCGAGAAATGCACTCTGCATTGGTCCACCCATGGACAGTCTTGACGCAGCCATGGGCCGGTGGGGTGGCGAGGCACCCGAGAGGAACCGTGGCGGGCGTCGAGTAGTAGAGGACGTACGTTCCGTCCGGGCGTTCCCACACGTCCGGACCCCACTGGTAGCCGGAGACCGTCCAGCTGGGTACCTTCGGCAACGCGTCGCCCAAGAACCTGCCGACGAAGCCGTCCCCGCGTGACAACGAGATGACCGGCACATTGGCACCGTGGTCGTAATTGGACGGTTGACTGCTCGACGCATAGAGGTACAGGGTGTTCCCGGCGGTGAGAGCGGACGGATCTGCGAAGTCGCCGTCGTAAATCGGCTCGTCGCGCAAGAGCCCCGAGAGGATGTTCAAAGGCAGGCCACGTTCCACCGATGGATTCGCCCCGATCGGGCCCTTGGTGGCCGAGCGCCCAGGCGGCACGTATATCTGCGCCGTATGGACCGGCGAGGGCGTGAGGACACGTCCGATGTTGGTTGAGCTGGATTCGCTGCTCGCCCTGGGGCTCGTTGCACCCTGGCCGCAGCCGGCCAGGATGACGGTCGACAGCAAGGCAACGCCCACCACCAAAGGGGCCTGAGGTCCTCGCACGGGTCGTGGACCTCGACGCACCCTGCGGAGCGTAAACCAAGGACCGCTCATTTGGACGCCATGAAACTCTGGCCTGGGGCTAGTCGCGCACCGACCGCGTGCCCGAGGTCGGAGCCGAACCGAGCACCTGCGCACTACGAGGTTGCTCAACGGAATCCCCGCTACGAACTATCGGCATCCAGTCTCGTGACACGTTCTCGGGCGTACGCGGCCACGCCCGAGTCGTCGAATGCCGACGCCACCCCAGCCGCACGGTCACGATCAGCCGCGGGAAGTCCGTCGCGAAACACCCTCAAATCGGACGCTTGGTAGGGGCCCCAAACGACGTTCTCGGGAAGAACGAGAACTCCGCGCCGTTCGGCCCACGCCGCCAGGACGATCGCACCTTCGTCGTCTCCAATCAAGTGGAGCACACAGGCAAGCAGGCTGACGAATTGCATGATCGTGCCCGGCAGTCCGCTGTTGGCCCACTGCTCTATCGCCTCGGTCATAGTGACGGCCGCCTCCCGTACGTTGCCGGCTTGGATCTGGCTCAGGCTCACCGCCGTGGGCCGGCTGAAATTCTGCCCAGTCGTTCCGGGCGACCGCTGACGCCTCCCCGGCCTCCGCAAGAAGGGCTTCTGACCGAGACGGGTCACTTTCAGTGAGGCGCCCGGCCAAGATGGTGGCAGCGATCGACACCCGGCTGGCCGACCCCATTCTGTGGGCCAGCGTGAGTGCTTCTTCGCCCACCACCACGGCGTAGTTGGACTCGAGGACGGCCGCGTTGAAGGTCAGGGCTTCACAAAGACTCCAGTCATCACCCAACTCCCTCGCGTCCTCGAGCCATTGCTGGCCGAGGTCCTGCCAGTCTGTGCCGGCTTGGGAGGAGATTGCCATGCAGGTGCCATTGGCCACGCGGCAGCGAACCCACAGCCCTTCGGATGAACGTTCGAGCGCGTCGGCTCGACGTCGGGCTTCCGTCGCCAAGCGGAAGCCCCGAGCAGTATCCCCCAGGAGACTGGCGGCCATGCTGGCGGCGGCCAAGGCAACGGGTGCCAACAGGTGCTGCTCGTCAACTCGTGATGCGTCTTCGGCCAGGTATCCGAAGGGCGTGATTCGGTCGCCGAACACTGCGAGATCCGCCACCGGCTCGAGCACGAGCGCGGGCTCACCGGCGGAGACCGCCCAGGTCACGGCCGCCCGGAGGTTGTCCACCTCCATTATCATTCGATCGCGCCACACCGCTTCGTCGGGCCCCCGCAAGCCGGCGCCGGCGGCGTGTGCAAACCACGCGTAAAACTCGGCGTGACGCCTGGCCGCAGCGTCCGTCTCGCCGCGGTCACCGAGATGCTCCAGCAGAAGTCCCGAACCGTCTCGAGCAGGCGGTAACGGGTGACAGCGCCATGGGGCTCGGCCACGACCAGTGACTTGGCGACCAACCGTGCGAGGTGGTCGAGCACGTCGAGCGAGCCGATATCGCCCGACGACGCCACGGCCTGCGCAGCCGACAGGTCGAAATCCCCGGCGAACACCGAAAGCCGTTCCAACACAACCTGTTCGTCCTGCTCGAGCAACTGGTACGACCACTCGATCGCATTGCGGAGGGTCTGATGGCGTGGGAGTGCCGATCGGCGACCGCCCGTCAACAGTTTGAACCGATGGTCCAGATGCGCGGCGATCTCGGCCGGGGTTAGTGCCGGCACCCTGGCGGCGGCGAGTTCGATCGCCAGGGGAATCCCGTCCAGCTGGCGGCACAATTCAGCCACCGCTGTGGCCTCGTCGTCGGAGAAGGAGTAGGCGGCGCTGGCCTCCCGGGCACGTTCGACGAAGAGACGCACGGCGTCCGTGGATGCAATGACGACCGGCTCCTCGTCCGGACTAGGGAGCTCCATGGACACAACCGCCCACAGTTGTTCGCCGCCTACGCCCAGCCCTTCGCGACTCGTCGCCAGGACACGGACGCCGGGAGCGACGTGGATGACCTCATCGACGAACTGAGCCACGGGGGCGAGGACGTGCTCGCAGTTGTCGAGGATGAGGATCACCTCCTGCGAACGCAGCTGCTCTGCGATGCTGCCGCCGGGTGCTCCCGTCCGGCCGCTGATCCCGAGCGACGACGCCACGGTGTCCTGCACGGCATCTGCGCTTCCCACTCCGGCGAGCTCCACCAGCCATGCACCATCCCGAAACGTCGGCACCAACTCTGCTGCTGCTTGCAGGGCCAGACCGGTCTTGCCTACGCCGCCGACTCCGGTCAAGGTGACCAATCTTGACGACAAGATCGTCTCGACCAGCTCCTTGACCTCCCGCTCCCGGCCCACGAACACGCTGGCCTGAATTGGCAGGTTCCCGGGAAGGGCATCGAGCGAGTGCAGCCGCGCAAAGTCGGCGGACAGACCCGGTAGGACGAGTTGATGGATGTGCTCGGGGGCACTGAGATCACGCAGCCGGTGCGGACCGAGGTCGAGCAGGCTGACGCCGTCCGGAAGCTGCGGACGCGACCAGGTCCGCGGTGACCCGACTGCACAGCACCTGCCCGCCGTGGGCGATTCCGATGATCCACGCGGCCCGATTTACAGCGGTCCCGAAGTAGTCCCCTTCCCGCACGTCGGCTTCGCCGGAATGAAGTCCCATCCGGACAACGATCGGTTCCGCGGTCGGCCAGGGTTCAGCGCCAAGCTCTTTCTGCGCTTCCTGAGCTGCGGCAACCGCGCCACCGGCACTCGAGAAGACGGCCGCGACCCCGTCCCCCATGGTCGAGAACACCGTTCCCCCGTGCCCGGCGATGACCGACTTGAGAATCACATCATGTTGGGCCACCGCGGCACGCATCGCGCAGTCTCATCGAGTTGCCAGAACCTTGTCGAGCCCTGGATGTCAGTGAATAGGAAGGTCACCGTCCCCGAAGAAGCGCCCACCAAGGAATTCTCGCTTCGAGAACACCCGTTTACAACTGCAGTGGTTGAGGGGCCGCCCTGGGCGCCACAAAGAGAACGATCGGAACATTCGTGGTGCCGACCTGAAAAGCGTGAGGTGTCACCGGATCGCTGTTCATTCGAAACTGTTGGGACAGCTGTTGGGACAATGCGCGCTCGCGATTGCCGCTCCAAAAAGTGGCGCTTGACCAGCACCTCTGGAGCCTGAGGTCGGACTCGAACCGACGACCTGCGCATTACGAGTGCGCTGCTCTACCGACTGAGCTACCCAGGCAACCGCTGGCCGCCCACCCGGCCGTGCACGCACGTACGCCGGGCCCGACGACAGATTGCCAGTGTACGTGAGCGCACCCCGCCGAGAGGACCGCTTGGCTGCCGCCGTACACCGACCCCGTTTTGAACCGTACGCTGAGGGAGGAGTCGAGCGGTCGGCTCGGAAGGGATCAGATGGCGGTTCACACTGATGGTCAGGCGCCGGTCGGGGCCGCCCTCCTCAAGGCCCTGCCCTGGTTCGCCGCGTGCTCCGACGATCAGCTTGCTGACGTGGCGCGCCTGGCGGAGCGGCTCCGGATCGAATCCGGCGAAGTGATCCTGCGGGAAGGACGCCTCGGACGTGAGCTCTTCATCGTCCTCGAGGGCACCGCAGCGGTAACCCGCGGAGGGCGGGTCGTGAACGTGATCGAAGCCGGGGGCTACTTCGGCGAGCTGGCGGCGATCGAGGCGATTCCGCGCACCGCCACGGTGACGGCCAGGACCGACCTCGACGTGCTCGTCATCGGCCCCCGCCACTTCGAGGCGATGACGGAGATACCGGGTTTCCGCAAGGCCTTTTTGGCGAGCATGAGCCGCCGCATCCGCCAGGGGGACGACAAGTTGGCCGAGTACGGCCACCACGTCGACGACCTCGAGGTCGACGGCAACCGCGAGACGGACGGTCATCACACCGACCCCGAGCGCGACCGGAACATCGCCACCGACTGAGATCGCAGCGTCAGTCCGGCTCGGCCACGCGGCGCGCCAGCCGGTGCAAACCCATAGCGAGGGCCGATTCTTCCGCCGCCCGCAGCAGGACGGCCACCCGATCGGCCTCCTCTTCGGGTCGGCGTCGCCGCAGCGTCCGACCCAATTCGACCTCTGCCGCCGCCACGAAGGGCGGTGACGCCATCCGTCGGGCCATGAGCAGCGCTGCCTCGAAGTGCACCTCCGCCAGCGCAAGGTCGCCCATGGTGGCTCCCAAAAGACCCAGGTACTGGTCCGCCGGCCCGACGCACGCCACCGCGGGCACCCGGATCACGATGGTGGTCCCCGCGAAGGCCCGCATCCCGTCGTAGAGGGAAGCGGCGAACTCTGCCGCCGGCTCCCCAACGGCGCTGCAAGCACCCGCCGCCATTGCCAGGGACACGCCCTCGGTCAGGTCGGCGGCCGTGCTCTGCCATCCCATGTCCAACAGAGCGCCCAGTTCGTCGAGGGCCCGCCCCGTCTGACCTGTCTCGCCGTGGAAGAGGGCCAGCGCGGCGCGCACACCCGGATACTCGACGGGAGATTCTTCGACCCCCAAACGCCACTCCTCGTGGGGCGTCGCAAAGGCACCTCGCTGCCACCACGTCCACCACATGAGCGACGCGAAGAAGGGCCGGACCAACGGGTTGTACCCCTGGGCTACCGCCATGGCCTGCCGGGCCGCCTGTTCCGCTGCGTCGAAATTTCCCTCGATAAGTGCCATGACCGCGGTCACGTTGCAGGTGAAGGAGATCTCGAGCGGGTGGACCGGTCCCCTGCTCCTGCTGCTCGAAGCGCGCGATCTCGACCTTCACCGCGTCCACATCACCGCGGACCAGCAACTCGCGGAGGCGCCACATGTGGCCGTGCAGCGCCAGTAATTCGTCGCCGACTTCCTCCGCCACTTCCCCCAGCTCGACCGCCGTCGCGAGCCGTTCTGCACCCGGCTTCACCCCCCACAGCGCGGACATCCTGGCGTTGAGCGCGTACCCCAGCGCCGGCCGGTCGCCGAGACGCCTCGCCATGGCCACCGCCTCATTGTTCAGGGCAAGTCCCTGCGTGATGTCGTCGGGCAGCGGGATTCCCGGCGCGCGCACCAACGCGAAGCCGAGGCGCGCCGTCACCATGGTGCGCAGATGGGAGTCGCCCTCCGGCAGGAGCGCACACGCCTCGTTGAGTAGGTCGACCTCTTCGCGGGTCGTGCCCAACGAGCCCAACAAGTAGCTCAGCGGTCCCCGGCGCACGGCCGACGCGGCCAGGCGCTCACCGTCACCCATGGCGCGTGCCGAGCGCGGCGGCTCGGTCGAAGTTCTTCTCCGCCGGCGCGGCCTCGCCGGCGCGGCTCTGTGCCTCCGCGAGTGCCAAGAGAAGGTCACAGGTCGTGGCCTGATCGTGGCCGCAATGACGCTCCGCCACCTCGAGGCCCCGCGTGAAGTGCGAGACGGCCTCCTCGAACGCCAGCAAGCGCAGCGCGCGCTCCCCGGCCGCCTGGCAGTACCGCACCGCCTTGTCGCCGTCGCCCAACGCGGCACCCATGGAAAAGTGATACGCCAGATCGTTCAGATAGCTGTCGAGGGCGTCGGCGTGGACCCGCTCGACCGCGTCCGCGATGCGACGGTGATAGCGCACCCGGCGTCCGCGCAGCAGTTCGCCGTAAATGGCCTCGCGCACGAGCGTGTGGCTGAAGGCGTAGCGGTCGGGGTCATGCCCGATGGCCCGGAGCAGGCGGGACTCCTCCGCACGGTCGAAGGCGTCGAGGACCCGCTCGGCGGGGAGTTCCGCCGCCTCGGCCACGATGTCCGCCTCGCATTCGGTCCCCGCCACGGCGGCCGCCTGCAGGAGGTAGATCGTGTCCTCCGGGAGCCGTGACACCCGGCGGGCCACGAGCTCCCGAATGCTCTCGGTCGGGCTCAGGTCGGGCAGCACGGGGGTCCCGTCGTCGTCGTCCGGCTCGTCCTCGCGCGCCCGTAGCTGTCGGAGCAGTTCATCGAGGAAAAGGGGGTTCCCGTCGGTCAGGCGACAGAGCCGCTGGACCAGGTCAGGGGTGGGTGGGGGCTTCGACCCCGCGCAGGCCAGCTGCTCGACCGCGCTCGGGCTCAGCCCTCGCAGGTGCACGGTGGCGACCGTGTGCACGGACCGGAGATCGGTCAGGAGTGGGCGGAGCGGATGTTCTGGCGGCGTCTCGGCCTCGGCGTAGGTGGCGATGACGCCCACGTCTGCCTCGTTGGTGTTCCGCAGAATGTGGCGGAGGAGCAAGAGCGTCGGTTGGTCGGCCCAGTGGACATCGTCCAGCACGAAAAGGACCGGGCGTACGGCCGAGAGGTCGCTGAGGGTGGCGGTGACGGCCTCGAAGAAACGGAACCGGTCGCGTTCCTGGGTCCCACCGTCCTCATCGGGCGGTGGCACGTACTCGCGCAGACGCCAGACGAGGCGTGCCAGCTCCGTCAGCCGCCAATCGGGGATGCGGTTGATCTGATCGGCCGAAACGGACTGGTAGTAATGGCCGATGGCCTCGGCGAAGGGCTGGAAGGGAACGGCTGGCCCCTCGTCGCAGCGGCCCCAGAGGACGAGCGTCCCGTCCGTCTCGACCGCGTGAGCCAGCTCTGCCACCAGACGGGTTTTGCCGATACCCTCGTCGCCTTCGACGAGGAGCAGTCTGCCCGTGCCGGCACGGACCGACGCCCACCACTCGCCCACGAGGGCGGACTCGTCGTCTCGCCCGACAAACGGGGTCTCGTGGCGGAGCGCCGGCACGCGTACCCGGTAGTCCGGCTGCGCGGTCTCCGGCACCGTGGCCGCCGCGTCGTCCTCGGGCCGCTCCGGCGGCACGGGGAAATCGAGCACGGGGTCCCCGGTCAAGATCGCCTGCTCCATCCAGGTCACGTCGCGCCCCGGCTCGATGCCGAGCTCCGCGACCAGGATGGCGCGCAGCTCCTGGAATACTCGCAACGCCTCGGCCTGCCGTCCGGAGCGGTAGAGAGCCAGCATGCGCTGCGACCACAGGCGCTCACGCAACGGGTGCGCGGTGGTCAGCGACTCGAGCTCACCGGCCAGCGCCCCGTGGCGGCCCAGAGTCAGCCCGGCATCCATCCTCGTATCCGTGGCCGAGAGCCGCAGCTCCTCGAGGCGCCGCGCCTCTGCCCGCGCAAAGGGCTCGTCACGCACCTCGCTGTACGCCGGGCCACGCCAGAGCCGCTCGGCCTCAGTCAAGATGCGGATGGCGACCGAGGGACGGCGGCGGGCCAGCTCGCGTCGGCCCTCGGTGACGAATCGTTCGAACCAAGCGGTGTCAGTCACGTCTGCGGGCACTTGGAGCAGGTAGCCAGGTGCACGGGTGATGATCAGTTCGTTCGTCGCCCCCGCCGCTCGCAAGCGTTTACGCACCCGCGAGATGGTCGAGCGGAGGGCGAGCCGGGAACCGTGCGCGTGCTCTTCGCCCCACAGCGAGTCGACGAGGCGGTCGACCGAGACGACGAGGCCGCGATCGATGAGGAGGCGGGCGACAAGCGCCCGCGCCTTGGCACCTCCGATGTCGACGGTCTGGCCGTCCCACGCGATCTCGACCGGGCCGAGGACACGGATCTCGAGCCGGGACTCTCCGGAGACCGGCGGGTTCATGTCCCCGGTCGATCCGGCACCCAACGCGTCGGCCCCCGCTCGAAGGCTGCTCTCCCTCTCGTCGCGCGGCACGTCCGACACACCTTGGAACAGGAGAAGGCCATCGTGCGGACGGGCGTCCCTACCCGGCCGCCGGTCGCTCGACCATGTGATGCCCGGAGGTGACCGCCAGCAGCATTCATCTACCCCCTGTCCCCTCTCGGGAGAATCGGGGAGACTTTATGCTGCCTGGCTGCCGGCTGCCCGGCTGCGGGCATGCCCGGCTGCAGCCGGCCGGACTGCGGCGTCGGGGCCTCTCAGGCTGCCAGCGACGCCAACCGCACGAAGAGGGACTGCAGCAGGAGCGCCTCGTTGGGGTTGCGGGGGAGGGTCTGCGCCGTCTCGGTGATCAGCCCGACGGCCGCCACCGCGCTCCGCAGGTCCGGATCGCCCACGCTGACGGAGCCCGCTGACGCGGCGCCGACGACGCGACGACGGTAGGCCCGCGCAGCACGCCGAGGCCCGCGCGCAGGGCGTCGGTGCGGAACCGGCGCTCCTCGCGCTGATGCTGTTCCACGATTTCCTTACGTCCGGGTAGGCCACGCTCACCCATCTCCGCGGCGGCCGCGGCCAGTGACTCGATCTCCCGGGCGTGTGCGGCGCGCAACGGCTCCACGGCGCGATCGGCCGACTCGAGCACGGACCGCGTCAGCCCGGCGGCGGTCGTACCCGACGTCGAAAGCGCGTCGGGCACGGACGCCCAGAGCGCGACCCGGGCCGCCACGTCGGGGTCGTCGATCATGACGCGGGCTCGCTCCGGGTTACCCCCGCTGCTCTCCGCCACCACGGCCGCCATGTCCGGGGGCACCCCCGACGCCGTGAGCCAAGCCACCACGTCCTCCGTGGGCACCGGCGGGAACGGGATCTCGACGCACCGGCTGGCGATGGTGACCAAGTCGGGGGTGAGGTCGTCGGCGAGCAGCAGAAAGACCGTCTCCCCGGGCGGCTCTTCGAGCGTCTTGAGCAGGACCGGCGCCCGGTCGAACACCAGGTGCAGGTCGAGGACGATGATCACTTGGCGCGCCGCGGCGAGAGGTCGGCGCTGGGCCAGGGTGACGATCTGGCGGATCGCCTCTTTGGACACGGACGCGCCGCTGCGGCGGATGACGTGCAGGTCCGGGTCCGTCCCGGTCAGCGCGGCCCGGCAGGTGGCACACTCGCCGCATCCGCCGTCGGGGCACAGCAGCGCGGCGGCAAACCCGTGGGCCGCCACGAGACCGCCGTTGCCGGACGGACCGCGCAGGAGATAGGCGTGGACCGGGTTGGCCGCTGCCGCCCGCAGGGCCGCGACCGCCGCCTCCTGGGCCACCACCCCGGAAAAAAGCGACGGCGCGGGGCAATCCTCCGTCACCGGGCCGAGGCCGGCGAGTCGCCCAGTCGTTCGCGCACGGACGCCACGATATGCGCCGTCAGCGGCGCGACCTCCGTCTCGCCGTCGACGACGATCCAGTGCGCGGGGTCCGCGGCCGCTTGTGCCAGGAATCCCTTGCGGACCCGCGCCGCGAACTCGGGTCCGAGCCGCTCGATCCGGTCGGCGCCGCCAGCCCCCGACGCCGCCAGGCGGGCCGCGGCCACCTCGACGGGCACGTCGACCAGGACGGAGAGGTCGGCCGACACCCCGTCGGCGGCCCACGCCACCACGTCGGCCAGTGCCGCTGGATCGAGGCCCCGCCCGTAACCCTGGTACGCGATCGTCGACGCGGAGAAGCGGTCGCTGACCACCCACGCCCCCGCTGCGAGCGCGGGACCGATCACGAGGGCCACGTGCTCGGCCCTGTCCGCCGCCATCAGCAGTGCCTCCGCCCGCGCCGTGGGCGGTGGGTCCTCAGGAGCGAGGAGGAGCTGGCGCAGCCGACCTCCGAGCGGCGTCGCCCCCGGCTCGTGGGTGAGTCGGGCACCGAATTCCTCCGCCACGGCTCGGGCCTGAGTCGACTTGCCGCACCCGTCGATGCCCTCGAGCGCGATCAGGCAACCCCGGGCGCCCATGTCAGAAGGGGTCGGTCGGCGCAGCCTTCATCGCCGCGGGATCGGGCACATCCGCCTTCGCTGCCGCCTTCCGCGTCCCCAGGGCCTTCTTCGCCCCCGCCGTCTTCTTCTTCGTGGTTGCCTTTTTCGCCGCAGCCTTCCCCTTGGCGGGGAAGGCCTTCTTGGCGGTCTTCTTCTTCCGCGTCGTCGGCCCAGCGGCGCGGCGCTCGGCCAGCAGCTCGGAGGCCCGGTCCATGTCGATCGACTCCACCAAGTCACCCTTGCGCAGGCTGGCGTTGGTGGTGCCGTCGGTCACGTAGGGACCAAAACGTCCCTCCTTCACCGCCACCGAGAGGTTGGTGGTTGGGTCGGTGCCGAGCTCGCGCAGAGGCGCTGCCGCCGTCCGGCCCCGGCGCTGCTTGGGCTGTGCGAACAGCGCCCGCGCCTCGTCCAGCGTCACGGTCAGTAGCTGGTCCTCGCTCGTGAGGCTACGCGTGTCAGATCCGCGCTTGATATAGGGACCGAACCTTCCGTTGTGGGCCATGATCTCCTCGCCCGTCTCGGGATCCGTTCCGACCGAGCGTGGGATGCGCAGCAGCTCAAGCGCCTGCTCCAAGGTCAAGGTGGACGGTTCCATGGACGAGAACAACGAGGCGGTGCGCGGCTTCTCCCCCCCATCGCTCAGCTCGCCCACCTGAACATAGGGTCCGAACCGGCCCGCCTTCACCTGGATCTCGAGGCCGCTCTCGGGGTCGGTGCCGAGCACGCGGTCGTTGGAGGGTGCAGCGAGGATCTCCTCGGCCCGTTCGATGGTCAAGTCAGCGGGCGCCAGGTCGTCGGGGATGGAGGCCCGATCCTCGCCTCGCTGCAGGTAGGGCCCGTAGCGGCCGACCCGGGCCACGATGGGCTGTCCGTCGCTCCCCTCACCGAGCGGGATGGAGTTGATCTCGCGGGCGTCGATCTCACTCAGGTGCGCCGCCACCGTCGCCTTGAGCCCGAGCGCCTCGACTTCCTCCCCCTGGCGTCCCCCATGGCCGTTGCCCGCACCGGGCTCCGCATCGCCGAAATAGAAGCGGGTCAGCCAGGGCAGTGCTTCCTCGCGCCCGGCCGCGATCTCGTCGAGGTCGTCCTCCATCGACGCTGTGAAGCCGTAGTCGACCAGGTCCCCGAAGTAGCGCTCGAGCAGGCCCACCACGGCAAAGGCGGTGAAGCTCGGCACGAGGGCCGGCCCGTTCTTCCACACGTAGCCCCGGTCGAGGATGGTCCCGATGACGCTGGCGTAGGTGGACGGCCGCCCCACGCCGAGCTCCTCCATCGCCTTGACGAGCGAGGCCTCGGTGTAACGCGCCGGCGGCTGGGTGGCGTGCGAACCCGGCGTGAAGCCGTTGCCCTCCACCACGTCGCCCTGGGCCAGGGTGGGCAGCACGACCTCCTCTTCGGCTCGCTTGGCCTCGGGGTCCTCCTCGTCGCCCTCGGCATAGGCGCGCAGGAAGCCGGGGAACGCGATGACCCGCCCGCTCGCGGAGAACTCCGCCTCCTGACCGGCGGCCACTCCCTCGGGCACCGTGGCCGTCAAGCGGACCTGGGCGCTGGTCCCGGTGGCGTCGTTCATCTGGGAGGCCACGGTGCGCTTCCAGATCAGCTCGTACAGGCGCAGTTCATCGCCCGACAACTGGCGCGCCGCCTGATCCGGCGTGCGAAAGGTCTCGCCAGCGGGGCGGATCGCCTCGTGCGCTTCCTGCGCGTTCTTCACCTTGCGCTCGTAGCGCCGCGGCGCGTCGGGTACGTACGCGTCGCCGTACATCGTGCGGGCCTGGGTCCGGGCGGCGGTGAGGGCCTCGTCCGAGAGCGTCGTCGAGTCGGTGCGCATGTAGGTGATAAAGCCCTGCTCGTACAGGCGCTGGGCCACCTGCATGGCCCGCTGGGCGCTGAAGCGCAGCTTGCGCCCCGCCTCCTGCTGCAGGGTCGACGTCATGAACGGTGCCGCGGGCGACCGGCGGAACGGCCTCTCGGTGACGGCGCGCACGGTGAAGGAGCGGCCCTCGAGCGCGGCCGCGAGCGAGGTCGCCTCCTCCCCGCCGAGGACACGGACACCCGCCTTGCCGGTCTGCTCCCCGTGCTCGTCGAAGTCCTTGCCGGTGGCGACGGCGGCGCCGCCCAGGGCCACGAGCGCCGCTCCGAAGCTCGACGGCGCGCGTGTGAACGTACCTTCCACGCCCCACCAGGTGGCTGAGCGGAACCTCATGCGGGCCCGCTCGCGCTCGACCACCATCCGGGTGGCCACGCTCTGGACCCGTCCGGCCGAGAGCCTGGGCATCACCTTGCGCCAGAGCACAGGCGACACCTCGTAGCCGTAGAGGCGGTCGAGGATGCGGCGCGCCTCTTGTGCGTCCACCAGCCGGCGATCGAGCTCGCGCCACTCCTCGACGGCACGCGCGATGGCCGCCGGCGTGATCTCGTGGAAGACCATGCGCTTGACGGGCACCGTCGGAGACAACACCTCGGAGAGGTGCCACGCGATGGACTCGCCCTCGCGGTCCTCGTCGGTGGCGAGGTACAACTCGTCGGCGCCCTTCAAGAGCTTCTTGAGATTGGCCACCACGGATCTCTTCGGTGCCGAGATGACATAGAGCGGCTTGAACCCGTTGTCGACGTCGACTCCGAGGCGCGCCCACGGCTCGCCCTTGAATGCGGCCGGAACCTCGTCGGCCCCGCGCGGCAGGTCGCGGACGTGCCCCACGGACGACTCGACGATGAAGTCCGGACCGAGCATGCCGCTGATCGTGCGCGCCTTGGCCGGCGACTCCACGATGACGAGTGCCTTACCCACGGCACACCCCGCAGGGCATCGGTGGGAGCGGTGAGAGGGAGCGCATGGTCACGTCAGAGTGCGGGGCCGCCACCCTGCCTGTCAAGGGCACGGTGCGGGGGCCGGTCCACCGGGGAACGGTCCCCCATGCGGCTGAGCAGGTCAATCAGCCGACGCGACCGCCGCCGGAGCGGGCGTCGAATCCTCCGCTTCGGCGTCCATCGCGCCGACCCCGCGCTTCGAGAAGGCCAACGCGGCCAGCAGGATCACCAGCGAAACGCCGGCGATGGCCAGGCGTGCGCCCGTGTCGTTCCGCAGCGCGATCACCGCGGGCAGGATGAGCAGTGACACCAGGTTCATCACCTTGATCATCGGGTTGAGCGCCGGGCCGGCGGTGTCCTTGAAGGGGTCGCCGACGGTGTCACCGATGACGGCGGCCTTGTGCGCCTCCGAGCCCTTGCCGCCCTCGTTGCCGTCCTCGATGTACTTCTTGGCGTTGTCCCACGCCCCACCGGAGTTCGAGAGCGTGTTGGCCAGCAGCTGGCCCGTCAGGATGGTCCCGGCCAGGAAGGCACCCAGGGCGAAGTAGTTGATGCCGAAGCCGATGATGACCGGGGACAAGATGGCGAGCAGGGCCGGCGTGGCCAGCTCGCGCTGGGCCGCGGTGGTACAGATGCCGATGACGCGCCCGTACTCGGGCTTCTCGGTGTAGTCCATGATGCCCGGGTGCTCGCGGAACTGGCGTCGCACCTCGAGGACGACGGTGCCGGCGGAGCGTCCCACGGCCCTGATGGCGAGCGACGAGAACAGGAAGCCGATGGATCCGCCGATGAGCAGCCCGATGAAGGTCTTGGGGTTGGACACGTTGATCTGGGTGAACGGCGAGATGAGCAGCTGGTTGGCGTGCAGGTGCAGGTTGAGCTGCGAGTTGATGGTCTCGATGAAGGCGGAGAAGAGCGCCACGGCGGCGATGACGGCCGAGCCGATGGCCACACCCTTGGTGATGGCCTTGGTCGTGTTGCCAACGGCGTCGAGGCTGACCATGACGCGTTCGGCCTCGCCGGTGAACTCACCCGACATCTCGGCGATGCCGGCCGCGTTGTCCGAGACCGGCCCGAAGCTGTCCTCGGACACCACCATGCCAGCGGTGGCCAGCAACCCGATGCCGATGAGGGCGATCAGGTAGAAGGTCAGCTCGATGTTCCCGTCCCCCAGCCCGATGGCCACGCCGATGGCGATGGCGATGGCGACGATGGCCCAGACGGACGACTCGAGGCCGATGGAGAAGCCCGAGAGCACCGTGGTGGCCGGCCCGGTGCGGGCCGACGACGCGATCTCCTTCACGGGGCCGCGTTCGGTCGAGGTGAACTGCTCGGTGATCTGGCTGGCCACGAGCGACAGGACGACGCCGGTCAGCACGGCCCAGAAGACCTTGAGGTCGTGCACGTAGTACTGGGCCACGAGGAGGGCGCCGATCACGGTGAGCAGCGCGGCGAGCCAGAAGCCCCGGTTGATCGGGGCGAGCGCGTTGCGGTCGCTCTTGCGGGCCCGCACGACGAGGACGCCGATGACCGAGGCGAAGATCCCGATGGCCGGGACGATCAGCGGGAAGAGGACGGCCGGGGTCGGGTTCTTGTGGATGGAGCCGAAGGCCGAGTAGCCGAGGATCAGCGACGAGATGATGGTGATCTCGTAGGACTCGAAGAGGTCGGCCGCCATGCCGGCGCAGTCCCCGACGTTGTCCCCCACGTTGTCGGCGATGGTCGCCGCGTTGCGGGGGTCGTCCTCGGGGATGCCGGCCTCTACCTTTCCGACGAGGTCGGCGCCGACGTCGGCCGCCTTGGTGAAGATGCCACCACCGACACGCATGAAGAGAGCGAGCAACGAGGCGCCGAAGGCGAACCCGATCAGGACCGCCGTCGCCGAGTTCTGGAAGATGAGGACGATCGCGGTGGCGCCCGCCAGCCCGAGGCCCACGCAGAGCATGCCCGTCACCGCCCCGGTGCGGAAGGCCACCCGGAGCGCCTGCGCCATGCCGCCGCCCTCCGTGGCAGCTGCGGCGGTGCGGACGTTGCCGCGCACGGCGATGCTCATGCCGATGAAGCCGGTCAGACCGGAGAACGCGGCGCCGAAAAGGAAGCAGATGACCCGGTAGAGGCCGTCCTGCTGGAAGCTCAGCGCAACCCCCCCGTCGGGCTTCACGACCTTGGTGGCGGTGAAGAAGATGAGGATGGCCAGCGGGATGATGATCATCGCGATGGCCCGGAACTGCCGGCCGAGGAACGCCTGGGCTCCCTCCTGGATCGCCTTGGCGATCTCCTTCATCTTCAGCGTGCCCTGGTCGAAGGCCAGGACGTTGCGGGCAAGCAACAGCCCGGCGACGATGCCGGCGATGCCCGCGACCAGGCAGATGTAGAGCCAGGTCTTGTCCACCCCGCCGAGGTGGAAGGCCTGATAGCCACCCTCGGCTGCGAGGAGATTGATCATTCCCGGTGTGCCCTTTCTGTTCCTGTCGGTCCTGCGGGGAGGGGGCGCAGGCACCCTGGTCCTGGCGGTGCGGCAGCGCTGAGCACCACAGCATTCGATGACGTGACCCCGGGGCGAGGGCGCGCCGGCGAGGTCGCACCCGACGCCGAGCCGCCGGGCACGTTAGCGACTGGCGCCGAAGCGGGCAATTTCACCCCGTGCCCCCACTGCGGCGAGCGGGTGAGCGCTCAGGGCACGCTCGGGTCCGTCTGGGCACCCTGCACCAGCTCGAAGGAGGGGTTGAGCATGGCGGGCCGCCGTCCCCACGTGCCCACCATTCCCTCGGCGACCAGGCGGGCCCCGGGTTCGATCCCGGCGATCTTGGGCCGGCCCTGGAAGACAAGCAGCAGGCCGCCGGTGCCGTCGCTCAGCACGCATTCGAGGTTGGAGGTCCCGGCCCGGGGCTGGACCCGGACCGACTTCACGCGGCCGGCCACCCGGGTGCGTTGACGCGGGACGACCGAGGCGATCGGGGTGGTGGCCCCGGCGCGCTGAGCCAGCGTCTGGTCGGCGGCGAGCATGGTCCCCGACCTACGTGGCCCGTCCCTCCGTCCGGCGCGGTCGACACCTGAGCGCCCCTCCGGATCGGTCACCGCCGAGGGATCGTCACCCCCGCCGCGGCGGCGCGCCCGCTGCACCGACCGGCCGTAGGAGCGCACCCGCTCGCCCAAGCGGCCGCCCACCGCAAAGGGGACGATGGTCGCGCTCACATGGGGCACCTGCCCGAGCACGGCGGCGATCTTGTCAGCCGTGCGGTCGTGGAGGAAACGTTGCCAGACCCGAGCGTAACTCCGCCGAGGCAGCAACACGGTGCACTCGGTGTCCCCGTCCAACGTCGCGTCCGCCACGAGCTCGATGGCGGCCCGTGCCAGACGGCGGTCTGGACACTCAATGATGTCGAGCGGCAGGCGGGCCAGACCCAGCCGCCCCCACTCCACCTCGAGTTCGCGCGCCGCCTCGGTGTCGATGTCGAAATGTACGGCGCGCAGGTCGTCGGGCGACAGCGTGCGGGCGTACTGCAGGGCGCGCGCCGTCGCGGCGTCGAGGCGGTCGACGAGGACGACCACCACGTGGCGGCGCAGGACCGGTGCCTCGACCGCCTCCACGACGCCCGACTCGAGCATGTCGTCCTCGCGGGCGTACTGGCGGTGCATGCGGATCAGACCGAGATACAGGAGTGGACCGACTACGAAGATCAGCCATGCTCCTTCCTTGAACTTGGCGACGGCGAAGATGAGCACCACCGTGAAGGAGAGGAAGGCCGAGAACCCGTTCACCAGCACGCTGCGCCGCCAGTGGCCCCGGCGAGCGCTCAGGTGGTGCTTCACCATGCCGGAGCCCGCCATGGTGAAGCCCGTGAAGACCCCGATGGCATAAAGGGCAACCAGCCCGTTGACCTGCGCCTTGTAGACGAGAATGAGCACGAGGGCGACCCCGGCCAGCACCAGGATCCCGTTGGAGAAGGCCAGGCGGTGACCGCGGCGCGTCAGCTGGCGTGGAAGGAACCTGTCGCCGGCCACGAAGCTGGCCAGATAGGGGAACCCGTTGAAGCTCGTGTTGCCGCCCGTGTAGAGGATCAGCATCGTGGCCAACTGGACCACGTAGAAGCCCACGTGGCCGAGTGCGCTGGTGCCAAAGACGGCCTTGACTTCTTGCGACACCACGGTCGGTGAGCCGATGGCGTAAGGGACCGCGTGGGTCCACCGCGCCAGCAGCGTCACGCCGAGAACGAGGAAGCCAAGCGTGGAGCTCATGGCAACCAGGGTCTGACGAGCGTGCTGGGCCTCGGGCCGGCGGAAGCTGCTCACCCCGTTGGAGATGGCCTCGAGGCCCGTGAGCGACGAACCACCGTTGGCGAAGGAGCGGAGCAGCGAGATGAACGCCAGCCCCATCAGCCATCCAGAGCCCCCTGTCCCGATCTTTCCGCCATAGACCTCGCTCGGCGGTGGCAGGGGGATGTGGTGCAGCTGGCCGAGAGCCTCCTTGACGAAGCCGACGATGATCACCGACGCCAGCGAGAAGATGAAGAAGTAGGTGGGAATCGCGAAGTAGCTGCCGGCCTCGCGGATACCGCGCAGGTTCCCGTAGAGCAGGAGCACCACGACGCCGACTGTGATGGCGACGGTGTCGAACGTGTTGGCCAGGCTCGGCACTGCGCTGGACAGCGCCGCCGTGCCGGCCGACGTCTGCACCGCAACGGTCACGGTGTAGTCGATCAGGAGAGCCACGGCGGCGATCTGCGCGACCTTGGGGCCGAAGTTGTCGCGGGCCACCACGTAGGAACCGCCGGCCTTCGTGTAGAGCTGAATCACCTCGAGGTACGACAAGGTGACGAAGAAGAGGACGCCCAGGATGGCCAGCGTGATAGGGACGACCAGGGTGAAGGCGGCCAGGCCGACGTAGGGCACCAGCTGGGTCAGCATCTCCTCGGTGCCATAGGCCGACGACGAGATGCAGTCCGGGGCCAGCACGCCCAGCGCGATGGGCCGGCTCAGCCGCTCAGTGGCCAGCTGCTCGGTGACCAGGGGTGGGCCAAGTAATCGGTTCTTCAGCCGGTAGCGGCGGGTCTCGGGGATGTCCTCGGCGGCGACAGAGGCGAGGGGGACCCTCCGCCGGGACGCAGTGGGGATCGCCACCGCCACACAGTAGGGGGAAGGGGACCCACGTTTACGCCCCGTTTTTGCGCGAGCCGACCCGGCGTGTTGCACTGTGGCGTGCACGTGATCGTCGTCGGGTGTGGCCGCGTTGGTTCGGGGCTCGCGGTTTCCCTCAGTGCCGAGGGCCATTCGGTGGCCGTCATGGACAAGTCGTCCCGAGCCTTCCGGCGCCTGCGGGGTTGGGACGGACCGTGCATTGTGGGTTCGGGGTTCGACCGCGACGACCTCGAAAAGGCCGGCGCACTCCAGGCCGGCGCCCTGGCCGCAGTGACCAGTGGGGACAACACGAACATCCTCACCGTGCGCATCGCACGCGAGACCTACAAGATCCCCAACGTGGTCGCGCGCATCTACGACCCCCGCCGGGCCGAGATCTACCAGCGCCTCGGGATCCCCACCGTGGCCACCGTCACCTGGACCATCGACCAGGTCCGGCGGCGCCTGCTGTCCGAGGACGTGGCCGACTGGTCCGATCCCACCGGTCGCCTCACGCTGGTCGACCGCTCACTCCCCGACGCCTGGGCGGGCCGGTCCCTGTGCGACCTGGAGCAGCCCGGGCGCCTGAGCCTCGTCGCGGTGACCCGGGCCGGTGTCCCGCGGCTCGACGCCCGCGAAGTGGTGGGCCAGGAGGGCGACATCCTGCACCTCGCGGTACTCGACGGTGCGTTGCGCCAGCTGGACGAGGCACTGACCCCCGGCGGCGGGACGGCCACGGACCCGGCATGAAGGTCGCCATCGCCGGAGCGGGGAGCGTCGGCACGGCCATCGCGTCCGATCTGCACGCGAGCGGCCACGACGTGCTCGTCTTCGAGCGGGACCCTGAGCTGGTCGAGCGCCTGCGGTCCACTCTCGCGGTCACCTGGGTGGCGGCGGACGCGTGCGAAGTCTCGTCGCTCGACGAGGCCGGCCTGGCGACCGTCGACGTCGTGGTCGCGGCCACAGGAGACGACGAGGACAACCTCGTGATCTCGCTGCTGGCCAAGCAGGAGTTCGCCGTCCCCCGCGTCGTGGCCCGGGTCAACCACCCGAAGAATCAGTGGCTCTTCAACGAGAGCTGGGGCGTGGACGTCTCGGTGTCGACTCCCCAGCTGCTCACCGCGCTGGTGGAGGAGGCGGTCTCGGTGGGCTCGCTCGTGCGGCTCCTGCAGTTCGAAGGCGGTTCGGCCCATCTGGTCGAGATCACCCTGGCCGAGGACTCGCCCGCGAACGACATCGCCATCGCCGACCTCGACTTCCCCCGGGATGCCGTCGTGGTTGCGGTGGTCCGGAGCGACCGCCTGATCGTCCCTCGGGGTGACACGACGCTGCAGTCCGGCGACGAGGTGCTCGTTCTCGTGACCGCAGACGCCGAGGACGCCGTGCACACGCTGTTCATCGCGGACGTGGGGTCCTGAGCGCAACCCCATCGCAACCCGATGGCGACCCAGTTCACGGCCACCGAACGTTCGCGAGTTCTTCCTCTTCTTGTCACGCGTGCTCAAGGGGGACCCCAGGTCGGCCGTACCATTAGAGAGATATGGAGGCGGCCTTCTTCGACCTGGACAAGACGGTCATCGATCGGGCGTCCATCGCCGCCTTCGGCCGGCCGTTCTTGAAGGGCGGGCTCATCAACCGCCGACTCGTGGCCCGGGCCGCCATCTCGCAGCTGATCTACCTCTACTTCGGAGCGGACGAGGACCGCCTGGTGCGCGTGCGCGAGTCGATGTTGGCGGTCACCAAGGGCTGGGACCGGGCCCAGGTGCGCCAGATCGTGCGTGAGACGATGCTCCAAACGATGGAGCCCATCATGTACGCCGAGGCGCTCGAGCTGATGGAGTTGCACCGGTCGGCCGGTCACCGCGTCTACCTGGTGTCCGCGTCACCCGAGGAGATCGTGCTGCCCCTCGCCGACCTGCTCGGCGTGGACGGGGCCATTTGCTCACGGGGCGAGGTCGATGAGCAAGGTCGTTACACGGGCCGCATGGCCTTCTACGCCTACGGCGACTCGAAGGCGGCCGCCATGCGCGATCTGGCGGCGCGCACCGGAATCGACCTGGAGGCCAGCAGCGCTTACTCGGACTCCGCCACCGATCTCCCGATGCTCGAGGCGGTGGGGCGGCCGGTGGCGGTGAACCCCGACCGCGCGCTGGCCAGGGTGGCGCGCGAGCGCGGCTGGGAGGTGCGCAACTTCACCAAACCGATCCGCCTGCGCGACCGGGTGGGACGTACGACGCCCGTGGTGACCACGAGCATCGCCGTAGCGGGCGCTGCCCTCATTCTGTGGCGGCGCGGCATGCGCGCCCGCCACGCGCCCGGACGGCGCGCCGCTTAGGACCGCGATGCCGGCGTGTCTATGCGTCGCGCAAGCGGCGGGCAGCGATGACGCCGAGGGCAACCAGCAGGGCCAAGACGAGCAGCTTCTTCATGGCGGCGAGCCTAGGCGCTGCTAGACGGTCAGCAGATCACGAGCCCCGGTGTCCGAGGAAGGGTGGCGCAGCTTGGACATGGCCCGGGCCTCGATCTGGCGGATCCGCTCCCTCGTCAGGTTGAAGTGCTCGCCGACTTCCTCGAGCGTCCGAGGCTCGCCCCGGTCCAATCCGAAGCGCAGACGGAGGATCTCACGCTCGCGCTCGTCGAGCGGGGAGAGGAGCCTGCCGATCTCGTCGGGCAACAGCGACACCGCAGCCACCTCGAAGGGCGACTCGGCGGAGCGGTCCTCGACGACGTCACCCAGCTCGGCGTCCCCGTCCTCGCGCAGCGGCTCGGACAGCGACAGCGGCTCGGCCCGGAACCGGAGGGCCTCGACGAGCTTGTCCTCGGGCATCTCGACCTCGACACCGAGCTCGGCCAACGTGGCGGGACGGCCGAGCTTGAGCTCGAGCCGCGCCTGGGCTTTCTGCACCCGGGCCAGCGTGTCACCGGCGTGCACGGGCAGTCGGATGGTCCGACCCGTGTTGGCGATGCCGCGGGTGATGGCCTGGCGGATCCACCAGGTGGCGTACGTGGAGAACTTGAAGCCCTTGCGCCAGTCGAATTTCTCGACGGCGTGCATCAGACCGAGGTTTCCCTCCTGGATCAGGTCGAGCAGGGGCAAGCCCGAAGCCTGATACTTCTTGGCGATGGAGACCACCAGGCGCAGGTTCGACTGCACGAACGTCTGCTGGGCCTGCTCGCCCTCCATGACGGCACGGCGCAACTCACGCTTCTTGGCGGTCGTCAGGCCCTTGGTCGCCTTGGCCGCCTCCACCTCGGCGGCCCGTCCGGCTTCGATGGCCTGGGCCAGCCGGACCTCGTCGTCCTTGGTCAACAGGGGGTACTGACCGATATCTGTCAGGTAGAGCCGGACGAGATCCTCGTCGTCACGCTCGATTCGTTCCTTGGCCAAGATCGTCGCCAAACCTTCCGTCCCGTGGCCTCGGCAAGGGGACCCGGCCGGGGCTGTCGCGCTCGTTCAAACAGCCGGCACCGGTTTCTGGCGCACGTGGGCTGCGGAGACAGTGTAATGGCACTGTCAAGATGGCCGTACAGCAGGGAAAATGCTCGATTGCTCAAACGCCTGTTCGAAAAGCTCCCCCAGCTGAGCGGCCCGTGCGGGCGGCGTGCCACGCCCCTCGACCAGGGGACGGCCGCCCTCGATCTCCCCCGCCAGGAGCCGCTGCGCTCCAGCGAGGACCTCCATGACCGGGGCGTCGCGCACCGCGGCGGACGCACGCAGGTGAGCCCGGTAGCTGGCGTGCAGCCCGGGTAGGAGGGCCTGAACCAGGGCGGCCACCCCGGCCCTCCGGTCTGGCTCGGTCCCGAGCGCAACCAACGCGCCGGACAAGCGCACGTCGGGCGCGGCCACCAGGGCGGCGCGGTCGACGCCCGCCCGAACCGGCAGCCGCTCGGCCCAGCAGCCCGCGAGCGCTCCGTGGTGCCCGGACACCGCCGCGCACCAGACCCGCTGCTCGGCCTCGAGCCCGACCCCGGACTCCCTCTCGGTTGCCGCACCGCCGGCGGGGTCGGAGGCCCACGACCCGGCCAGCTGGAAGATCCGCTGCTCGACCCAACAGTAGGCGCCCACCAGCCGCGCGAGGTCGTCGATGCCGCGCCATGCCCCGCTGGCAGCGACGGTCGCTTCAGGCACGGCCCGACTCCTCGAGGGCCGAGGAGCGGTAGCGATTGGTGATGGGCATCCGCCGGTCCTTGCCGAACGCCTTGGTGGTGATGCGCACGCCGGGTGGCATCTGCCGGCGCTTGTACTCCGCGCCGTCGACGAGACGCACGACCCGGTCGACGACGGCGGGGTCGAATCCTTCCGCGACGAGATCGGCCGCGGTGAGGTCGCGCTCGACGTAGCCCTGGAGCACGGGGTCGAGCTCCTCGTAAGGCGGAAGTGACTGATCGTCGCGCTGATCCGGCGCAATTCGGCCGAGGGTGGCTTGTCGAGCACGCTGTCCGGGATCGGCCCCGGCAAGCCCTCGAGCACCGCCTGCGTGTTGCGGTAGCGGCACAGTTCGTACACAAGTGTCTTGGGCACGTCCTTGATCACCGCGAAGCCACCCGCCGAGTCCCCGTAGAGGGTGGAGTAGCCGGTGGCCATCTCGCTCTTGTTGCCCGTGGTCAGCACGATCCACCCCTTGGCGTTGGAAACGGCCATGAGCAGCACCCCCCGCAGGCGCGACTGCAGGTTCTCGTCGGTCAGGCCGAAGGGCTCACGCCCGAGCACGGGGGCCAGCATGGAGGCGAAGGCCACGTGGGCCTCTTCAATCGGGACGACTTTGAGGTCGATGCCGAGCCGCTCGGCCAGCTCGCCGGCATCGTGGCGCGAGCCCTCGCTCGAATAGCGCGACGGCATGGACAGACCGTGCACGCGCCCCGCGCCGAGTGCGTCCACGGCGACGGCGGCCACGAGCGACGAGTCGATCCCTCCCGACAGGCCGATGACCGCCTCGGAGAAACCGTTCTTGCGCAGGTAGTCACGGGTGCCGAGGACGAGCGCCGAGTACACCTCGGCATGGTCGCTCAACCCCGGTCGGGGCGGCATCGGCGCCAACGTGGGCCGCTCTGCCCGGCGGGGCTGGGTCACCACGACCCGCGGCAGCAGCTCGGTCACGGCGTGAGCACGGTGAGGTCCGATCGGCAAGTCGACGACGACCAGGTCCTCCGCGAACTGGGCTCCCGACCCCACCAACGTGCCGTCGCGTGCCACGATCAGTGTGTCGCCGTCGAAGACGAGCTCGTCCTGCCCCCCCACCTGGTTCACGTAGGCGACAGCGCAGCCAGCCTCGGCCACCCGGCGCGACAGCATGGCGAGGCGTTCGGCCCGCCGGCCCCGGTTGTAGGGCGACGCATTCAGGTTCACGACGACGTCGGCACCGGCCCGACCGGCCTGCGCCACGGGGCCGTCGTCGAACCAGACGTCTTCACAGATGGAGACGCCGACCCAGGCACCAGCGACGCCAAAGAGGGGCGGCGGCTCGGCGCTGGGCACGAACCACCGCTGCTCGTCGAAGACGCCGTAATTGGGGAGGAAATGCTTGCGGTACACGCCGACCACGCGCCCCCCGGCACACACCGCCGCCGCGTTGGCCAGCCCGGTCCCGCCTGGCGCGGCGCCGACGAATCCGACCACGACCGCGCACTGCCCCGTGGCCGCGGCGACCTTTTCGAGCGCGGCCACGTTGTCGGCGACAAAGCCAGGCTTGAGGAGCAGGTCCTCGGGCGGGTAGCCCGGGAGGGCCAGCTCGGGCACAACACAGAGGTCCGCCCCCGCCGCCTCGGCGGCCGCCAGCGCGCGGAGTACCCGTTCGACGTTGCCCGAGAGGTCGCCGACCACGGTGTTGAGCTGTGCGGCAGCCAGGCGCAGTTGCGGCATCATCCCAGATTAATGGTGGTGCCAGCCGGCCCGGGGGGTGAGCGACCCGGGGTTCCCGAACGAGGGGGCAACCCCCGACATGCGAAGCTTGGGCCGTGCAGAGCCAGCGGGACTACGTGCTCCGGACCGTGGAGGAGCGGGGCATTCGCTTCGTCCAGTTGTGGTTCACCGATGTGCTGGGGACTCCCAAGGGCTTCAACATCACCTCGGCGGAGCTCGACAACGCGCTCGACGAGGGCATGACCTTCGACGGCTCGGCCATCGACGGGTTCAGCCGCGTCCAGGAGGCCGACGTCCTGGCCCGCCCCGACCCGACGACCTTTCAACTGCTGCCCTGGCATCACGACGACGCGCAGGTGGCCCGCGTGTTCTGCGATATCGCCAACCTGGACGGCACCCCCTTCGAGGGGGACCCGCGCTATGCACTGCGCCGCACGCTCGAACGCGCCCGCGCCGCCGGCTACACGTTCTTCGCCTCGCCCGAGGTGGAGTACTTCTACTTCGCCGACGCCGATCCGGGGCGCGGACCGGTGACCCTCGATGCGGGCTCTTACTTCGACCTCACCGTGGCCGACCTCACGAGCGACCTGCGGCGGCGCTCCGTCTTGATGCTCGAGGAAATGGGCATCCCCGTCGAGCACACCCAGCACGAGGACGCGCGCAGCCAGCACGAGATCGACCTGCGCTACACCGACGCCCTCACCATGGCCGACACCGTGATGACCACGCGCATGGTGATCAAGGAGATGGCACGCCAAGAGGGCGTCTTTGCCTCTTTCATGCCGAAGCCGCTCGGGGGGGTGCAGGGCTCGGGGATGCACACCCACATCTCACTGTGGGAAGGAGAGCGCAACGCGTTCGTCGACGAGAGCGACCGGTACGGCCTCTCCGACGTGGCGCGGCGGTTCATCGCAGGGTTGTTGCACCACGCCCGCGAGATCACGGCCGTGACCAACCAATGGGTCAACTCCTACAAGCGGCTCATCGGCGGCTACGAGGCCCCCGTCCATGTCAGCTGGGCCCGCAACAACCGGTCGGCGCTGGTGCGAGTGCCCGTCGTCAAGATGGGCAAGACCGAGTCCACCCGACTCGAGTACCGGGCGCCCGACAGCGCGTGCAACCCCTACCTCGCCTTCTCGGTCATCCTGGCCGCCGGCCTACGCGGCATCGCCGAGGACTACCCCCTGCCGCCGGAGGCGGACGACAACCTCTTTACGCTTACGCCGAAGGAGCTCGCCAAGAAGGGGATCGAGCCGCTGCCCTCGAGCCTGCACGACGCCGTCAACGAGATGGAGGGCTCCGAGCTTCTGGCCGACACGCTGGGTGACCACGTCTTCGAGTGGTTCATCCGCAACAAACGCGAGGAGTGGGACGCCTACCAGGCCGAGGTGACCCAGTTCGAGCTGGACCGCTATCTCCCCCTCCTCTGACGGCAACGGACCGATGGACCCCCTCCTCTGCTTTCCCGCTGATCTGCCCGCCGAGGTCACCCTCGCACTCCAGAGCGCCGGGCTCGGGCACCGGGGAGTGGAGGCGCCCGAGGACCTGGGGGCACCCGGACCAGATGGCCGCATCACGGGCTACGCGGGGGCGCTCGTGGTCGCGGGCGTCGACATGACCGCCGCCGTCGCGTTCTGCCGCCATCTTCGCCTGCGCGAGGTGCCTCTCTCGCCGCTGCTCCTGGCGATCGGTCCCGAACAGGTCGGCGAGCTCCTCCTGCGCGACGACCTCTACGACGACTTCTGCGTCCTGCCGGCCCGGCCCGAAGAGCTCGTGGCGCGCCTGCAGCACCTGTTCTGGCGTACCGGGCAGAGCATGCGGCCCGACATCATCGAGTACGGCCCTTTGATGCTCAACCTCGAGACGTACCAGGCGGCCGTGGCGGGCCGGGTACTGGACCTCACCTACATGGAATACGAGCTGCTGCGCTTCCTCGCCGGCCACCCGGCCAAGGTCTTCACCCGCGAGACCCTGCTCAGCCGGGTTTGGGGCTACGAGTACTACGGGGGTGCACGCACGGTCGACGTCCACATCCGGCGCCTCCGAGCCAAGCTCGGTGAGGAGCACGCCCACTTGATCCAGACCGTGCGCTCGGTGGGCTATCGCTTCGGTCAGGTGGCTTGGCACCCCGGCCTGACCCAGCGCAACGGGGTCGCGACCGGGCCGGCTGCTGCGCCGGTGGTGTCGCCGGCGAGCGCCCCAACGCCTCAGACCACCGGCGCGTAAGCCCAGGCCTCGACCTCGACGCGGGCGCCGATCGGCAGCGCTGCCACCGCAACGGCAGAGCGGGCCGGCCGGTTGTCCGTGAAGTACTCGACCCAGACCTCGTTCACCGCCGCGAAGTCGGCCATGTCGAGCAGGAAGAGCGTGCTCTTGACCACGTCGCGCAGCGCCGCCCCCTCCTTCGCCAACACCTCGGCCAGGTTCTGCAGCGCCTGCCGGAGCTCCGCCACAGTGCCGCCGGGGACCAGTGCGGAGGTGCCCTCCTCGTCGGTGGCCAGACCAACCTGCCCGGAGGTGACCACCCAGTCGCCAACCCGGCGAACCGGGGCGTAGGGACCGACGGCCGGGCTCATGCGCGCTCCTCTCGACCTCGTGATGCTGCCACGACGCCCCCGGTCGCGCGGACGGCGGCGCGCCGGGTGGGCCAACGCCCGGGCAATCCCTCGGCCATCCACGCCGCGGCCAGGGTGGCGACGAAGACGGCGTCGGACCCGTTGACCGGCCACCGGTCCTCCTCGTGGGTCCGGACGGTGACCTCGGGCAAGTCCCGGGCGGCGAGGATGCCGAACGAGCGGATGGTCAGATCGACGGGCTCACCGGCGCTGTCCACGGCGATGCCCTCGCTCCACACCAATCCGAGGGCCTGATGCACCGCGCCTAGTGCGTAGGAGCGCATCGTGACGGGACAGAGCAGCGCACCGGCCCAGACGTCGACGTCGATGCGACCGCGCGGGCCGTCTCCGAGTCGGAGGTCCACACTGGCACGGCCCGCACGCGGCAAGGCGACGTGAACCCGACCCGTGCCGTCGGAGCCGGCCGAGGCGCGCCCCACGTGCAGGGCGGCGAGCACCTCGGCCCAACCGGCGCCGCGCAGCGTCGCTGCGACGGGCGGACCGGCGACCTCCGCCACTTCGACGCGTACGCCCGGGCACAGTTCGTGGAGGCGGGCCACCAGCGGCGCCAGGTCGGCCGAGCCCTCCGTGCGCCCGATGCGGACGACGCCGGTGCCGTCGGAACGCAGCCCGATGCCGAGCGGTGGCCGTTTGTGACCCCGCCGGACGACGTCCTCTCGACGCCAGAGGACCCGGACCGTCTCGCCGGTCTCGTCGGCTTGCGCGCGGGCGCGCGCCGGCACCGGGCTGTGGCGCTTGCCGCCGAAGGCGCCTCCGTTGGCGAGTGGCGACGCAGGTGCCTCGTTGGGCCGGCTCCAACTGGCGTCCGGCTCCACGTAGGCGGGTTCGACCCAGGTCGTCTGCAGGGTGACCTCCCAGTCGCCCCGCGGCACCTCGACCGGGTGCGACAGCGGCACCGTGCTGTTGCGGCCCTGGACGCGCCCGCCGCCCGCACGGGCGGCCCGGATCCCCGGCGCCAGGGGTGCGTCCGCTCCGAGCTGGACGAGCGCGTTGCCCGGCGCGGCGTCGTCGGCGAACCCGCCTCCGCCGAGGACCACGCCGGGACCCGACATCTGCATGGACCGCCCTTCAACCTCCGAGCGCCAGGCCGCGAGCAGAGGGTCGCGCGACGCGAGCGCGGCGATGGGATGTTCGTCGAGCCCGAGTGCGTCACAGGCGGCCTCGACCACGGACTGCCACCCGGTGCAGCGACACAGATGCGCACGCAACGCTGCCTCGACGTCGCGGCGCGACGCCCGGTGCCGCGCGCCTCCGGCCTCGAGCGCGGCCAGTCGCATGACGATCCCCGGTGTGCAGAACCCGCACTGGCTCGCCCCGTGGGCGACGAAGGCGGTCGACCAGCGGTCACGCAACGGGGACGGCACCCCTTCGAGGGTGGTGACGTGACGCCCGGCCACGCGGCGGACTGGGGTGACACAGGCGACCCGCGGCAGGTCGTCGACCCACACGGTGCAGCACCCGCACTGCCCCTGTGGGCTGCAGCCGTCCTTGACGGAGCGGCACCCGAGCTCCTCGCGCAACGCGTCGAGGAGGGAGATCCCGTCGGCAACGGACACCTCGTCGCCGTTAAGGAGGAAGGCGACGTCTGCCCGCACGGACCCGGCGGCCGGCGCAGGCACGGCCGGGGGCGCGCCCCGGGGAGCTTCGCGAGTGGTGCCGGAGCCGTTCAGGAGGCCGGGTGCCCGGTCGGGCGCGGGCTCAGCTGAACGAGGAGCCGCACCCGCAGGTACGGGTGGCGTTGGGGTTGGTGATGTGGAAGCCGGCGCCCTGCAGCCCGTCGCTGTAGTCGAGCGTCGAACCGGACAGCAGCTCGGCGCTGGCCGCGTCCACGACGACCCTGACCGTGCCGAACTCGCGTACGACGTCCTCGGGCATCACCTCGGTGTCGAAGAACATCTCGTAGCTGTAGCCCGAGCACCCGCCCGGCTTCACCGCCACGCGCAGCGCCAGGTTCTCGTCCCCTTCCTGGGCCAACAGCTCGGCCACCTTGCTCGTCGCGCCGTCACTCAGGGTCACCGGTGCCGGCTTCTTCCCCAGGCTGACGGAAGTTGAGACTGTGGTCACTGGATCCTCCTCGTGGGGGCCGACGCCCCGGCGACCGATCGGCGCCACCTATGTTACCGGCGCCAGAGCGCCCCGGGCACGCCGCAGCCACCGGGCCGAAATTACTGGCCATGCAGGTAGAATGAGCCCATGACCTCGGCGTCTCCCCCATTTCGGCCGTCGGCGGCCGGGGCACGCGCCGACGAGCGCGAGACCGAGGTGCTCGAGAGCCTGCGCGCCGTCATCGACCCCGAGCTCGGCGACACCATCGTCGACCTCGGCATGGTCCGTCGCGTGAGGGTGGCCGGTGACGACGTGACCGTCGACGTCGCCCTCACGATCGCCGCCTGCCCCTTGCGCGCCCAGATTGAGCGTGACGTCCGCGGGCACGTCGCCGCCTTGCCCTGGGTGCACGAGGTCGAGGTCAGGGTGGCCAGCATGGACGCTGAGGAACGGAGCGCCGTGATGGCCCGGGCCCGCTGGAAAGCTCGGGAGGACGCGCCCGACACGGCCGTGCCCGCCTCGGCCCGGGTCCTGGCCATCGCGTCGGGCAAGGGCGGCGTGGGCAAGTCGTCGGTCACCGTCAACCTGGCCGTCGCCCTGGCCCGGCGCGGCCTCACGGTCGGGATCCTCGATGCCGACATCTGGGGCTTCTCCGTTCCCCGCCTCCTGGGCATGGAGGGTGACGTCGAGGCGCGCCACGGGAAGATGGTGCCGCTCGAGCAGACCGTGGGGCCCGGGCTCGTGCGTGTCCTGTCCATGGGCTTCTTGGCCGACGAGGAACAGGCGATCATGTGGCGGGGCCTCGTGCTCAACCGCGCCGTGCAGCAATTCCTCCAAGACGCCCACTGGGGCGACCTCGACTACCTGATGATCGACCTCCCGCCGGGGACGGGCGACATCCAGATGGGCCTCGCCCGTCTCCTGCCCCGCACCGAGCTCCTCGTCGTGACCACGCCCCCCGTGGCCGCGCAGAAGGTAGCGGCCCGGGCGGCCGACATGGCCCGCCGGGGGTACCTCCGCGTCGCCGGCGTGATCGAGAACATGAGCGACTTCACCTGCGAGCACGGCACGACCTACGCGCTGTTCGGCTCGGGCGGGGGTCAGCGGCTGGCGCAGGGTCTGGGCGTCCCGCTGGTCGGCTCCATCCCCTTGCACCCCGATCTCGCCGCGGCGGGCGACGCCGGGGTGCCGGTGGCGGCAACAGAGGGCGAGCTCGCGGCGGTGTTCGCCGAGATGGCCCGTGTGATCGCCGAGGACGTGGCGCCGCTCGTCGAGGCCGAGGGCTGCACGGCGCGCCTCATCGCACGGGTGGAGGCGGCGGTCGTCCGGGGGGAGCCCGAAGCGGGCTGAGTTCGGCCCGGGGCGGCCAGGCGCTCAGGCAGCGGCCCAGTGGCTCTCGATGGTGTCCTCGCCCGCCGGAGCATCGAGGACGCGGGCGCCTCCCTCTTCGCCGAGCGCACGGAGGTGGGCCCACAGCGAGAAGCGCGCCACGGGCAGCTGGCGCTTGGTGACGTCGCCGTAGACCTCGGCCAGCAGCTCGTCGACCGTCCTCTCGCCCCGCCGGGCCAGCGCGGCCGCGATGGTCTCGTGGCGGCCGAGTCGATGGGCGATCAGGGCATCGACGACGTCGGGCACGCGGTCCATCAGGCGCCCGTGCCCCGGGGCCAGGGTGGCGATCGGCGGCGTCGCGTCGCGCAGGCGGGCCAGGCTGGCCAGGTACTGGTGGAGGTCGCCGTCGGGGGGGCGAATCACGACCGTCGAGCCGTGCATGACGTGGTCGCCGGTGAAGAGCAACGCCTGCTCCTCCACCAGCCAGCACAGATGGTCCGAGGCGTGGCCCGGCGTGTGGAGCGCCCGCAGCGTGAGGCGGTTCCCGCCGCCGGGTCCGGGGCACGACACCGTCCACCCCTCGCCGGCCAGCTCGTCCGGATCGAACCCCTCGGCTCGGCCGAAGCCGACGACGCAGGCCCCGGTGGCGGCGGCCAGCGCCGCCGCGCCGGGCGCGTGGTCGACGTGGGTGTGGGTGACGAGGATCGCGCTGATGGACCCGAGGGGGGCCGCGGTGGCCACGATGGCCTCGGTGTGCGACCCCTCGGCCGGGCCCGGATCGACGACCACCACCTCCGTGCGGCCAATGAGGTAGGTGTTGGTGCCGGGCCCGGTCATGAGCCCCGGGTTGGGAGCGGTGAGCCGTACGACGCCCGGTGCCACCTCGTCGGCCCGGCCCGGCTCCGGAGCGGGGCCGATGCCGAAGTCGGGTACGGGTGGGATCATCGCGGCGTCACGGGACGCCGGGGCGGGGGCCGGGCGCGGCATCCGGGCCTTCCTCGTTGGCCCGCATGGAGACGGCACGCACGGCTTGGTTGAAGTCACCCCTGGTCTCACCGTCAGCGTCACCGGGGTCGGGCACAGCAGCCTTCTCGTAGGCGGGGTCGCCCGGGAGCACGATGCGCATCCCGTTCCCGTCGGGGACCACCTTGGGCTCGATGGCCGGGACGGCACTCGACGCCCGCTCCGCCGCCGCGAGGAGCTCGGTGCTGGAGGCGAAGCGCCCGATGGCCTGCAGGTTGCGGATGGTGGGAAAGATGATCTCGATCTCGCCCGCCCGGTGCCGGGCCAGCGCGTCCTGCGGCGAGATCCACACCTCGGCGATGGTCTCTCCGGCGCTGTGCGCGGCAATCTGCCCCGGGGGGGCGGCCGCCACGAAGAAGCGGGTGTCGTAGCGGCGAGGGGCGCCGCGCGGGGTGATCCAGTGCGCGAAGTAGTGGATGTCACCGACGCTGAGGCGCAGGCGCTCCTCGCGACACAGGTCCAGGAAGCGGCGGATGCCGCCATTCACCTCAACGCGCGCGGCGGCGAAACGCGCCTCCTCCTCGGGGTCACCCGCCAGCAGCTCGGGACCGCCTTCGCGCCTGGCCAAGAGGAGACCGGCCTCCTCGAAGGTCTCGCGCACGACGGCCACCCAGTAGGCCAGACCGCCGGACTCGACGCCCAAGAGCGCGCTGGCCTGGTCGTCGCTCCGCCCGGTGCACAATGCTTCTGCCTGGCCGCCGCCGTCGGCGAGATCCACGCCGCCGCCAGGGAACACGTAGGCACCGCCGACGAAGTCCGAACGCAGGTTGCGTCGCACCATGAGGACCTCGAGGGCGATCCCGCCCGCTGGCGCGGGGGCGTCACGCACGAGCATGACCGTGGCGGCCGGGCGAATGCGCACCGGCGCCGGGCCGGCGGGGCTCGGAACGGCGGGAGACGGGGGCGACGCCGATGCGGGCACGCCGCAGAGGGTAGCGGGAGAAGGAGGCGGCGCCCCCGGAACGAAGGCCCCCCTTGACTAACCTGACCCGGTCCCATGAGCCAATCCGCCTCCGAGCCTGCGTCGGCGCCCGCGGTGCGCCAGATCCCGCGTCGCTACCTGGCTCTCGGGCTCATCATCATTGCCATCGTCCTGCTGGGGGCGCTGGTCCTCGTACGGGACAACGCGGGTCCCAGCACCTCCTCGACCGTCGAGACCTTCAGCCCGGCGCCGTCGTCGCTGATCACCACCATGGCCGCCGTGCCGTCCTCGGTTTACAACGCCGTGGGAGTCAGCTCCCCGGCCAACCCGATCATGTCGCTGCAGCGGGTCGGGGGCACGAGTTCGCCGCTGTGGGGGGCCGCGGTCGCCGGGGGGGCGCCCGCGCCGGTGGTGTTCTTCTACGGTGCCGAGTTCGCGCCCTACGCGGCGGCCGAGCGCTGGCCCCTCGTCCTCGCCCTGTCGCGCTTCGGCACCTTCAAACAGCTCGGCGTGATGCAGTCGAGCGCGTCGACCGCCTTCGCCAACCTCTCGACCTTCACCTTCTGGAACGTCTCGTACTCGAGCCGCTGGCTGGTCCTCACGTCAGTGGAGCGCTACAGCTCCTTGAACCCGACGGGGGCTCGGTATCTCGGCCTCCAAATCCCCGATGCCCGGCAGTCCGCGGCAATCGCCAGGTACGGGACGAGTCCCAGCACCTTCTCGCTGCTCGACGTGGCCAACCGCTTCGTCCTCGACGGTGCCGCCTTCACACCCGGCGTCCTGGCGGGCCTCTCACAGGACCAGATCGCCGGCGACCTGTCCATGCCGGCCAGCCCGCTCGCCCAGGCCGTGGTGAGCGCCGCGAACGAGATCACGGCCGCCATCTGCTCGGTGGACGGTGACCGGCCCGACGCGGTGTGCGAGTCACGGGGCGTGCTGGCGGCGGACACGGTGTTGAAGATCGCGCGCCCGCACTAAGCGGGCCGTCCCGGCTGGCTCAGCTGGCCCGGCGGTCGAGCATCAACTTGCGCTCGACCTCGTTCAGACCACCCCAGATGCCGTGGGGCTCCCGGATCCTGATGGCGTAGTCCAGGCACTCACCGCGCACGCGGCATTGGTCGCAGATGGCCTTGGCGCGGATCTCGCGCGAGGCCTTCTCCTCCTTGCGCTCCGCGTGGGACGGGGGGAAGAACACCACCGATTGCGGTCCCCGACACGCTGCCTTCAACTGCCACGACTCTGTTCCCTGACGCATGAAACCCCCCGATAGGGCGCATGTAATCCCCCGTGCGAGGTCAAGCTACCGCCGAGGGTGGCCGCTTTCAAGGGGCTTGACCAGGGTCTTTCGCCGGCGATCGATCTGTGGCGCGAGGACGGCAACTACGCTCGGCCCGGCATGGACGTGGGTACCTTCTGCGCACAGAGCCACGTCCTCATCGTCGCCGGCAAGGGGGGCGTGGGCAAGACGACGATGACCGCGGCGCTCGCCAAGATGGCCGCGGGGGCCGGCACTTCGGTGCTCATCGTGGAGCTCGAGGGCAAGTCCGGGATCGCCGCCGCCTTCGGCCGGCGGGAAGATCTCGGCTACGAGGAGGTCCTCCTGGCGCCCGCTGGGCCTGGCGCCGAGAGGACGGCCGCCCCGGAGGCGACCGCCGAGCCGTCCGGTGTCGTGCTGGCCCGCCGGCTCACACCCGACGACGCGCTCATTGAGTATCTCGAGGACCACGGCTTGCGGCGCGTGTCCAAGCGGCTGGCGCATTCGGGGGTGCTCGACGTGGTCTCGACCGCGATCCCCGGCATCCGCGACGTGCTGGTCCTGGGCAAGGTGAAGCAGCTGGAGCGGGAGGGCGCCGCCGACCTCATCCTGGTCGATGCGCCGGCCACGGGCCACGCCATCACCTTCCTCACCTCGGCGGCTGGTCTCGTTGGCGCGGCGCGGGGCGGCCCTTTGCGCGCCCAGGCCCAGGATGTCGTCGACCTCCTGAGCGACCCGACCCGTTGCCGGGTGATCCTGGTCACGCTCCCCGAGGAGCTCCCGGTCTCAGAGACCATCGAGTCGGCCTACACCTTGGAGGACCGGGCGGGCGTCCAGCTGGGGCCGGTCATCGTGAACGCCTGCGATCCCGATCCTGTCGGGCTGGAGCGGCCGGCGGCCGAGGTGGCGGCCGGAGCCGGGGTGACACTCGATCCGGCGCACCTCGCGGTCCTCGAGGCCGCCCGGCAGTTCCGTCTCTCCCGCCACGCCGTCTCCGCCGAACAGGTGGACCGGCTCCAACACGAACTGCCCCTCCCCCGCTTGCTCGTGCCGGCTCTCGATGTCGACGCCATCGGGCTGGTCGAGACCGAGGTGCTGGCCGACGCACTGGCGGCGGCGGTGAGCATGCTGGTGTCCGAGGGAGCGGGGTGAGCGACGGTTCGGCGAGGGACGGATCGGCGGGGCCGCCGCGGGCTGATCCACCGGTTCCCTCCACCATGGGGGGCCTGATCGCGGAGCGCACCGTGATCGTGTGCTGCGGATCCGGGGGGGTGGGCAAGACGACGGTGTCGGCCACCTTTGCCCTCGCCGCGGCCCGGGCTGGTCGGCGCTCGTGCGTCGTCACCGTCGACCCGGCCCGTCGCCTCGCCGACGCATTGGGGGTCGAGTCGTTGCCCAACACGCCGACGGAGGTGGCCGGTGACTGGCCCGGTCATCTGCACGCCCTGATGCTCGACTCGAAAGGCACGTTCGACGACCTGATCGAGCGCTACGCCCGCACACCGGAACAAGCGGAATCGATCCTGGCGAACCGGCTCTACCAGAATCTCGCCGGCGCTCTGTCCGGCACTCAGGAGTACATGGCGATGGAGAAGCTCTACGAGCTGGTCCAGTCCAAGGAGTTCGACGTCGTGGTCGTCGACACGCCCCCGACCCGCAACGCGCTCGACCTGCTCGACGCGCCGCGTCGCCTCACTCGGTTCCTCGAGAACCGCCTCTTCCGCGCGCTGCTGGTGCCCACCCGGATGTCCCTCCGGGCGATCGGCGTCGCCACCCAGGCGCTCCTGCGGACGATTGCGAAGGTGGCCGGCGCCGAAATCGTCCAGGATGCCGTCGGCTTCTTTCAGGCGTTCGAGGGAATGGAGGACGGGTTTCGGAGCCGGGCCAGTGCCGTGCACCAGCTCCTCGCCGACCCGTCCACGGCCTACGTCCTCGTCACCTCGGCCAGGCCGGACGCCATTGCCGAATCGGGCTACTTCACCGACAGGTTGGAAGAACGCGCCATCGCGGTGGCGGCACTCGTCGTCAACCGGATCGCACCCTCTTTCGGAGACGGCGGTCACTCGGCAGCCGCAGCGGCAGCGGCAGCAGCGTCCGGAGCTGGCGGAGCGCCCGATCTGGGGGCTCTCGAGGCAAACCTGGCGGAACTGAACCAGGTGGCGGCACGCGAGGAGGCCGCGTTCGCCGGCCTCGCCGCCCGGGTGTCGCCCGCTCCAGTGGGACGTATCCCACTCTTCGGACAGGACGTCCACGAACTCGGTGGGCTGCAGTTGGCGGCTGATCACCTCTTCGGCTGAGCGATCGGGGCGCCTCACCGGTGGTGCCATCGACCGGTGGACGGTGGGCCCGGCGGGTTACCGCCTCGACAGACTGGTCCGATAGTCTCCGGTCGGTGCAGACCATCCTGGTCGCCAGCGACGCGCCCACCCTCCGGAAGGAGATCGAGGCCGTGATCAGCGGGCCCGATGTGGAGGTGCGCGCGGTGACCTCGGGCCCGGAGGTGGTCAGCTTCGTCGCCGTGGAGTCGCCCGATCTGGTCATCGTGGACATGCAGATGGGGAACATGGGTGGTATGGCCGTCTGCTTGGAGCTGCGCCTCGAGGAGTCCTACGACGCGGTGGACCACATTCCTGTGCTGATGCTCCTGGACCGCCGCCCCGACGTCTTCCTCGCCCGTCGCTCGGGCGCCGAGGGTTGGCTGGTGAAGCCGCTCGACCCGCTGCGTCTGCGGCGCGCTGTCGCCGCCCTGTTGGACGACCGTACCTTCGCCGACGACTCGTTCACGCCCGTGCCCGTGCTGGTGGGCAGCGGACCCCAGCTGCAGGCAGGACCCGAGCCCAGACCCTGACCGGCCCCGTCGTGTCGCACCGACAGGAGTCGCCGGACCCCGAACCCAAGCGGACGCGCCGGTTCTGGCGTCGCCCCCGGGAAGCCGACCACCCTGCCGGGTCGGCGCGCCACCCGCAGTCCCTCGAGACGGAGGCGGCGGAGCAAGAGCGGATCATCATCGAGGCGCTGGCGGATCTGCGGGACATCGACGTCCGGGAGGTCATGACGCCGCGGGTCGACGTGACTTATCTGACCATCCCGGTTCACGCCGAGGACATCGCACGGGCGGTGCGCAGCTCGGGGCACAGCTGCTTCCCGGTCGTGCACGACGACCTCGACGACCTGATCGGCATCCTCTTCGTCAACGACATCTTCCGGACCGGCGGCGGGGCTTCGAGCACGCACAGCCACGGCGACCGAAACGAACAACGAACCAGGGACGCCACCGACCCCAGCCCGTTGGAAATCTCCCGCAAGGTCCGCCAGCCCTACCTCCTCCCCGAGTCGCTCGGGGTGCTCGAGGCACTGGCCGACATGCGGAAGCATCGCCGGGCTGTCGCCATCGTGGTCGACGAGTACGGGGGTGTCGCGGGAATGCTCACGATGAAGGACCTCCTCGAACCACTCGTCGGGGAACTCCACGACGAGTTCGACGAGGGGGAAGAGGCGCTCATCGTGCGGGTCGACAACACCCGCTGGCTCATCGACGGACAGGCCAACGTCGACGACGTGCGCGCACGCCTCGGCATCGAGATTCCCGACGGGGAGTACGTGACCCTCGGTGGACTCCTGTTCGAGCGCTTCGGCCATATCCCCACCGAGGGTGAGGAGGTCCGCGTCGACGACTGGGACCTCAAGGTGGTCGAGATGGACAAGCGCCGCGTGGCGCAGGTCGTCGCCACCTACGCCGGCGCCTCGGCTGCAGGCGCCGAGGGAGGCGGCGGAAGCGAGGAGAGCGGTGCCGGAGGCGATCCCGGCGCCAACGGGAGCGGGGAAGCGGCCGGCTAAGGCCGCGGTAGTGTGGCGGGCTGCTTCCCTCGGGGAGCGGACGGGCTGTGGCGCAGCTTGGTTAGCGCGCTGCGTTCGGGACGCAGAGGTCCCCGGTTCAAATCCGGGCAGCCCGACTCAAGAGTCCCTGCCGACCCCATGCCCTTTGCCTGGAGGCTTCACGTCACGTACAGTCGTCGGCGTGACACCGGACGAGATCGCCGACCTCGTGCACCTGCGTCGGACGCGCGACCTGATGGACCGCGACTACGCGCAGCCCCTCGACGTTCCCGCCATCGCGCGGGCCGGGCACATGTCGCCCGCGCACTTTTCGCGCAAGTTCCGGGCGGCGTACGGCGAGACGCCCTACTCCTATCTCATGACGCGTCGCATTGAGCGCGCCAAGGCACTTCTCCGTCAGCGGATGTCCGTCACCGACACTTGCGTTACCGTCGGTTGCACGTCGCTCGGTTCGTTTAGCTCACGCTTCACCGAGATCGTCGGCGAGACGCCGTCGCAGTACCGCGCGCGTGACCACCGCGACCTTGAGGCCGTCCCGTCGTGCGTGAGCAAGGTCGCCACGCGACCGCGGCGTCGCCCGGCGACGGTCTGAGCGCTGTCGGCCTGGGCCGTCGGTCTGCACCACCGGCGCGGCGACGGCGGATCGGGCGCCCGACCCGCTTCGGCATCGAGCAGGATCGGAGAAGCACGCCGGAGGTCGGCGCTCCTACGATGGCCAGATGGCAGTCACCATCTCCGCAATGTTCATTCCCGTCCACGACCCCGACGCCGCGCTCGGTTTCTACCGTGACGCGCTCGGCCTCGAGGTCCACAACGACGTCGCGTCCGACGGCTTTCGCTGGGTCACCGTCGGTGCACCCGGACAGGACGTCGAGATCGTCCTGTTCCAGCCGCACGGGGGTCGTTCGCAGGCCGAGGGCGACGCGCTCCTGTCGCTCGTGACGCAAGGGTCGCTCCAGGCTGCGATCTTCCGCTCCGACGACCTCGACACCACCTTCGAGAAGATCCGGGCGTCGGGCGCCGAGGTGCTGCAGGAGCCGACGTCCCAGCCCTGGGGCGCGCGCGACTGTGCGTTCCGCGACCCCTCGGGCAACCTCGTCCGGATCGCGCAAGCCTGACCGTCCGCTTCTCCGTCGCAGGACACCCCCCACGAGATCGAGACACATGTTCTGATCGAGGTGGGCGACCGGCTCAGTTGTCTCGCGTCATCATCCCGTGATCACCCTGGCGTCGCAGATGCCGGGCGCGCTCGCGGCGCGCGACGCGCTTGGTCTCGTACATCGCCTCGTCCGCCATTTGCCTGACGCGGTCCACGTCACCATTCGTGCCGCAGCAGGCGTAGCCGATGCTGACAGATGTCCGGACGCCCTGCACCTTGACATGGGAGACGACATCTTGGAGACGGTCCGCCACCCGGCGTGCGTCCGACTCGTCGGCGTCCGCCACTACGGCCAAGAATTCGTCCCCCCCGATCCGAGCGAGCAGGTCGCCCGCGCGCAGCGTGCCCGAGGCGCCCCGGGCCACCCCGACGAGAATCTTGTCGCCGACGTCATGTCCGTAGGCGTCGTTGATGGCCTTCAGACCGTCGATGTCCATGACGAGGATGCTCAGGGCCCGGTGGCGTCGGTCGCCCTCGAGGTAGAGCGCGAGACCCCGGCGGTTGGACAGTCCCGTCAGCGGATCGGTGTTGGCCTGCATCTCGAGTTCCTGGTGGGCGATCGCGTTGCCCAGCGCGAGCTCCACCACGTTTGCCATGGCGCGGCACCGGGCGAGGAGGTCGTCTGGGAAGGATCCGTCGCGGCTGTCGATCCTGATGATGCCGTGCATCTGCTCGTTCACCGTGACGGGGATGAACGCGGAATGCGTGATCGTGACTTCGTCGGTGATGGCGCGCAGCGTGGGGCCCATCGCGGTTCGGTACACCTGCGCCACCATCGGCGTGCCCGACTCCCAAACCTCGCCGACGTAGGGGTCGTCCCGCAGCAGGTAACTCGTCGGCAACGTTCCACGGTCGTCGAAGACTGCCTCCTGTATGACGACTCCGTCGCCGACCCGCACGTAGGAGGCGCTGAAGCAGGAGCTCCCCACGAGCTCCGCCATCGTTTTCGTTCCCTCGGCGATGACGTCCGCGGGATCGCGCAACGACGTCAGGGACTGGGTGGCATCGTTCATCAGACGACCCAACCGGGCGAGGTCGTCGGAGTCCCTGACCTTTGTCTCGAGGTTGTTGCGCAGATGGTGGATCGTCACGGTGACGATGACGGAGACAGCGGTCCACAAGAACAGTCGGCGAAGAATCGTTGCATCGCTGTCCTGCACGACGATGCCCGCCACCGTGATGCTGACCAGGGAGGCCCCGACGGCGACGACCGAGTACGAGGCCGGGTAGTAGAGGGCGATGCCGAGGACGGGAAGCAGGACCAAGACCGAGAGTCCCCCAGCGGTGCTCTGCACGCTGGGGTTCGTGCCCCCGGAGATCAACAAGAGGGCGACCGACACGAGGTAGCCCAGCGTCGGCACGAGAACGGCCCAACGCGGGAAGCGCTGCCAGGGGAGGAACAACGAAAGCGCACACGCCGTGAACACGGCCAGGCTGGCCCAGTAGAAGGCAAGGTTGTTGGGCCCTGGTGGCAAGGCTGCACTCGCCTGGGCGACGGCAGCCAGCCCGACGAAGATCGAGGCTCGCACGAAGAAGAGGCGGCCACGATGCGCGGCCCGCGCCTGATCGTCGTGTTCTTCCATGGCATCCCCCGGGCAGTCGGTCCCAATGCGTCGCTTCTCTTCTTCGACCCGCCAACCCGCACCTAGTTATAGAGCCGAAAGTACTAATTCTCGATACAAGAAGTTCAGGGTCGTCGTGCGGTCGAATCTGTAGCGCCTCCACCAGGGAAAACAGCGGCTCAGCCCGCTGGAGGCCGAGCAGTACCTTCGGTGCCATCGCCGACCCCGATGGCCTCCACCAGCCGATCCAAGAACGGGACCTGTCCCTTGAGGAGGCGTTGTCGGGCGAGGCCGACCGTGACCCACTCGAGGCGGTCCACCTCGGGAAACTCGCTCACCTGGCCCGAGCCCCGCGGCCACTCGAGCTGGAAGGTGTTACTCGAAGCCCGGGTCACGTCGACATCGCCCTCGAGCGCCCACACCATCACCCGCTTGCCGGCGGGCTGGCGCAGCTCCCCGAGGAACACGGCGTGGCGGTGGGGGACCTCCAGGCCCGTCTCCTCCGCGAATTCGCGGAAGGCGGCGGCCAGGGGGTCCTCATTCTCCTCGTACTCCCCCTTCGGCACCGTCCACGACCCGTCACCCTTCCTGGCCCAGAAGGGGCCCCCGGGGTGCGCGATCAGGACCTCGACGACACCGCCGGCGGCGATGCGATACACCAGCAGGCCTGCACTCTTGGCGCCCATGTGTCCGCTCCATCATTCCATCTTGCCTGTCCCACCCGTTCCGCGGCGGCGCGAAGACGAACGACCCGTCGCGGGTCTCAACCCTTGCCGTTCACGCCGAGCTCGATGGCCTTCACCAACAAGAGGACGACGGCGACGACCAAGTACGCGCGCAGCGCAGACATGCCCAGGAGGCGGCCGCGTGACCACTTGGGACGGTTGAGCAGGTTCAGGGGCGGCATGCGCCAGTTGGCTCGCTGCTCGGCCGAAATCACCGGGACGGGGGGCGCGACGACCGGCCGAGCAGCAGCACGATGCCACCGACCAGGTAGATGACGAGGAGGATCCCACCGAGCACCAGGGCGAGGTCGTTGACGTTGATGTTCGGGAAGATCGTCGTGATCATGAGCACGAACGACATCATCAAGAGGACGGAGATGATGACGCTGGCCACGACGTTGAGCCATGTCCGGTTCACCCAGGGGCCCAGCACCTCCTTGTCGTTACAGAGAAGGAGGAGGAACACTGTCGCGCTGGGAAGCAGCACGCCGGCGAGGGCCTGGACGCCGGTCGTGATGACCCCGAGCGGCGCGCCGGGGATGATCACGATGCCCGCCGCGCAGACCACCATGGCGGCAAAGGCGCCGTAGAAGAATTTGGCGTCGCGCCAACTCCGGTGCAGCGAGTGGTGGGCACCGAAGACGTCGCCAAAGGCGTACGAGGTGGAGAGGGTGACGGCGGCGGCACCGATGATCGAGGCGTTCAACAACACGATGGCGAAGATGGTCCCTGCCGCATTGCTGACGTAGTGCTTCAAGCCCTCGGCCACGCCGCCGGCATTGGTGAACTGGCCGAACAGCGGCGTGTGGGCAAAGGCCGCCGCCGGCACCGCCATGAGCAGGGCAGCGGCGAAGACCACGACCAGCGACCCCACGGCAGTGTCCGCGCGCTCGGTAATTGATCCAGCGCGGCGTGATCCGCTTATCCACGATGTTCGACTGCTGGAAGAAGAGCTGCCAGGGGGCGACGGTCGTGCCCACGATGGCGATGATCAGGAGGACGGAGGTCGAGTCGAATCCCCCCTGCACACCGGGGGTCACCAGGCCTTTGAAGAAGGGCCCGGCCATCGGGTGGCTCATGAAAGCCAGGGGGATGACCAGGAAGTTGGCGACGATGAACACGAACATGAAGCGCTCCCAGCGCCGGAAACTCCCCGTGGCCGTCATGGCGATCAAGGTGACCGCGGCGATGGGCACCGAGTAGTACTCGCTCACCCCGAAGTAGCCCAGAGCGAGGCTGACGCCGATGAATTCGGTGGCAATGGTGAGGAAATTGAGGATGAAGAGGTCGCCGACGGAGAACATCCCCCAAAACCTGCCGAACCGCTCGTTGATCAGCCGGGCGTGGCCAACGCCGGTGACCGCGCCCAGCCGGACGACCATCTCCTGGTTCACGATGAGCACTGGGATGAGCAGCGGAAGGGTCCACAGGAGGGTGAGGCCGTAGTTCTGGCCGGCCTGGGCGTAGGTGGAGACGCCACCCGCGTCGTTGTCGCCGATCATCACGATCAATCCCGGTCCCATGATGGCGAGCAGGGTCAGGAGGCGCGCCACCCAGGACCGGCGCGCACCAGTGTCGTGCTGACGGATGGTGCCGAACGCGCCCTGGATGTCGCCGACGTGTGCCTCGTCGAGGACGGCGGTCGGGCTGTCGGTCTCCTCCGGGTCGGGCATGCGTCACCTCACTGGCGCCCTCGTGGCTCTCATGAACGTCTGTGCTCTGCCCGATGTCTCGCAGCAACAACTGGCTTCTCGCAGCCGCACGCGTGTACGAGTCGGACAATGCCGTGGTCAGGAGGGCCCGCTGCGGACCCGGTGATGCTGGACGCGACGCACCATTGCGCCGGCCGGCGAGGCAGCCTATCGAGGCGCCCCGCGTGCGGGTCTTCGTCGACGGTACGCAGTCACTCCTCCGCCGCCGTCATTCCGAAGTCACGCCGCCACCCCGAAGGCAGGAGCAGTTCGAGCACGTCATCCACGGTGATGACACCGAGGATCTGAGCGTGCTCGGGGTCGAGCACCGGAGCTACGGTCAGGTTGAAGTCGGACATCTTGCGGACCGTGGCGCCGAGGTCCCAGTCGGGATGGACGTGCCCCAACTCGCTCGTGGCAACCTCTGACAGGGGCTCGTGGCGCGGGCTCTGGATCAAATCGACGGCCGAGACCGACCCGAAGACGTGCCCGTCGTCGGGGTCGGAAACGAAGACGACGGCCAGCGCCTCGCGCGGCACGGTGCTCACGCGGACGGCGTGGAGCGCCTCTTCGACGGTCGTCGTGGCGGGCAACTCCAAGAAGTCGGGGCTCATCAGGCCACCGGCCGTCTCGGGGTGGTAATGGAGGAGCGACCGCACCTTGCGGCGCTGGGGCTCGGGGAGCAGCTCCAGAATCGGTGCCCGCCGCTCCTGGTCGATCTCGGAGATCATGTCGGCGGCATCATCAGGTGCCATCGACCCCAGGAGCTGGGCTGCCTCTGCGTCGGAGCGGTTCTGCACGAACTCGACCTGGTGTTCGGGGTCGAGCTCCTCGAAGACATCAGCCTCGAGTGCGGGGTCTTGACCGACGGCCTCGATGATCTCCTCGCCCTCCTCGTGCGACGCCTGCTCCACCAGGTCCGCGATCCGGGCCGGGTGCAACCGGGCGAGTTTGCGATACGGGATGTGCAGTCGAGCGGTCGGCACGTGCGACACGAAGGGCTCGATGCTGCCCCAGTCGACGATGGCGCGGGCGGCCGATTGCTGCCCAAGGCGGCCGGGCAGGAGGCGACGCACCAATCCGCGGGTGGTCGGGTCCACGCCAACGACCTCCCACCCGTTCTCGGTGCGGGCCAGCTCGATCTCGTTGGCCCGGATGAGGCGGCCTCCGACCAGGTTGATGAGATGGCGCGCCATGAGGTCCTTCGCCAGGAGGAGCTCGCCCGGCCGGCGCTCGAAGCGGCGCAGGTCGACCTTGGCGCCGTCGAAGGAGACTCGCCCGGGCTCGATGGCGGAGATCTTGCGGGCTGGCACGAAGAGCGCGCGGCCACCGATCTTGACGACGAGGCCGACGATCGGCGGGTGCGGGCTGCCGTCCATGCGGGCGACCAGATCCTGCACGCGCCCCAGCTTGTCCCCAGTCCGCGCGTCGACCAGCGGGCGCTTGAGGACGCCTGAGAGGTGAATCAGGTCAGTGGCCATGACGACCCATCGGCGTCGAGGACTCGTGGAGCAGGCGGGGCCGGACGGGGCGCTCGGGCAACCCGAGAACCTGATGGTCGACGTGGTACAGGGCCTCGGCGAGCAGGCGGGCCACGTGCTCGTCGGCGGCCGAGTAGTAGGCAAACGTGCCGGCGCGTCGGACGCTCACCAGTTTCGCCCAGCGCAGCTTCGAGAGATGCTGGGAGACCGCCGTGGGGGAGGTGCCAACCAGCTCCGCCAGGCTCGACACCGAGGACTCTCCCTGGAGCAGCGCCCAGAGGATCCTGATCCGGGTGGGATCCGAGAGCAGGCGAAACGCATCACTGGCCACCGAGACCTGCGCCGCGGTCGGCATCTCGAACTCGCGCCTATCTACGTGCATGCGAAGGTAACGATACATTCGCCCGCACTCGCCGCCAAGGGCGGCGTCGGTCGTCGTCTCCGCCGGGTTCTCCGAGTGCAGTGTGGGCCGGCGCCCTGGGTGGCGTGTCGCGCGGGCGATGGGTTTCCGCCTCGGTGACTTCGCCGGGTTTCCACCGCCTTCGGCCGCGCCGTGGCCACGATGTGACGCGCCGCGTCCCGCTTGGCGTGATGGTCGGCATCGCGCGCGAGCACACCGATGTCGACGCGGCCGGCGGCGGTGCGGCTGGGACGGGCACTCACTTCCACTGCGCGCTGCGCACTGCATCCCTGCATCCCTCGTTGCCGGGCGAGACTGCGCTGACCTACGTCCACGCATCTAAGTACCGCCCCGGGTCGGCCGTGCTCGCGACCGTCGAAGCCGCCACGACGGTCACCCCGGTTACCGAGTCGTCGGGTTGACCGCCATTCGCCGACGCTGCTGACTAGGCTTTCCTGGCGTTCCGGCCGCCCGAACCGGAGCCGCCACGGGGCATGGGCGTCGACCGGAACACGGGTCGCACGTCAATCACAACACTGCGCACTATGAGTCCGCCCAATCCCGAGAACGACCCCGTCCACAAAGGTTTGCACCAGCTCGGCCAGCAGATCGACGGCGCGAACTCTGCGCCGGCGCCCGCGCCGAGCTCGCCCGCCGACCCTGCGGACAACCCCGTCGAGAAGGGTCTGCGTGACCTTGGGCGCCAGATCGAGGAGTCCGAGCGGGCTACCCGGGGCAAACGGAGGCGGAACAAAGAGAACAAAGAGAAGAACGAGAAGACCGCGGAGAGGGATGCGTCGCACCGGGGCCCCGCCCACGCCGCCCCTCGGAAGCGCTCGCGCAAGCGCACCCTCGCCTGGGTGACCGGGAGCCTCCTCCTGGTGCTCGTGCTGATCGTCGGGGCGGCCGCCGGCTACGGCTGGTACCTCAACCACGAGATCCACCGCATCAACCTCAAGAACCTCACCTCGGCCCCGGTCAAGGGGGAGGACGCGGGGACGGAGAACATCCTCATGATCGGCTCGACTGATCGCTGCGCCCTCAAGGTCCAGAACCCCGCGTACGGACTGTGCTCCCAGGGCGTGAACGGAGTGAACAGCGACGTCGTGATGATCCTGCACCTCAACCCGTCTAACGGCTCCCTCTCCATCCTGTCCATCCCGCGCGACCTCTTCGTGCCCAACGCCCGCTCCGACGGGGCAAACAAGATCGACGCCGCGCTCTATCAAGGGCCCGATCAGCTCATCAACGCGATTGAGGAGGACTTCGGCATCCCGATTCAGCACTTCGTCGAGCTGAACTTCGACTCCTTCATCAACGTGGTCGACGCCCTGGGCGGCATCAAGATGTACTTCCCTGAGCCGGTGTTCGACGCCTACTCGGGGCTCAACATCCAGACCACGGGCTGCATCCAGCTGAACGGGACCCAGGCCCTTCAGGTCGTCCGGGCCCGCCACCTCCAGTACAAAGCCCCGGGGGTGACGTCCACCGACCCGAACTACTGGCCCCAGGAGGCGCAGAGCGACCTGGCGCGGATCCGGCGGGACCACGAGTTCCTGCGCGTGCTGGCGGCCGCGGTCAAGGCCAAGGGGCTGAGCAACCCGATCACGGACCAGCAGCTGGTCGCCGGCGTGGTGGGGCAGCTGACGGTCGACTCGGGCTTCTCGGCGACCGACATGATCGGCCTGGTCCTCGACTTCCACGACGTCAACGCCAACACTGCGCCCCAGCTGACGGTGCCGGTGGCGGTGGACCAGTTCGGCAACTACGTCTACCAGGGGGGGAGCTATGGGGACGTCGAGTTCCCGGTCGAGCCACAGGACCACACCACGGTCGACCAGTTCCTCGGACTCCACTCGAGCAACGAGGACACGTACGCAGGGGGGGCGTTGCCGTCGCCGTCCACGGTGACCGTCTCGGTGGAAAACGGGTCCGGCGTCTACAACCAGGCAAGCAACACGGCACAGGCCCTTCAGGCGCTCGGCTTCCACATCGGGACGCTCGGTGACGTCGCACCGGTCGGACAGGAGGCGGAGACGGTCGTCTACTACTCGGCGAAGTCTCCGACCGAGCTCGCCGCCGCCCAGGCCGTGGCCAACTCATTGTCGGGGGCGGTGATCATGGCAGAGGACCCGACGCAGGTGAAGCTCGGCTCGCAGGTCACGGTCGTGACCGGCACCGACTTCAGCGTGAACCCGCCTCCCGCCGTCGTCACCCCCACCTCGGCCGGTGGAGTGGCGGCCAGCGCGGCGGCGCCGACCACGACGACCACCACGGCAGGCAGCGGTAACACCGGCAACAGCGGGGCCTTCGCAGCCCCGACGCCGTCGGTGGAGCAGCTCGAGCCCTGGGATCCCCGCTCCTGCACGCCGAGCGGGGGTGAGGGCACCTGAGCGAGCGCGGCGTTCGTTAGGCGAAGATCTCGCCGCCGTTGGTGTCGAGCGCTTGTCCGGTCATGGCGCGAGACAGGTCCGAGGCCAGATACACGATGGAGCCGGCCACCTCCGCGTCGCTGGGGATCCGTCCCAAGGGGACCCGCGCGTTGAGCTCTTCCGCGACGACCTGCGGCGTCACGCCGCGGCCGGTCGAGGTCATGTCGATGAAGATGTCCACCGAGGGGCCGGCCATCCAGCCGGGGACGACGGCATTGACGCGAACCTTGGACGGACCCAATTCGTAGGCCAGCACCCGGGTGGCGGTGAGCAAGGCCCCTTTCGAGATGGCATAGCCACCCTGTGCCGGCTGGGGCTGGCGCGTCACCATGGAGGCCACCATCACGACCGAACCGCCGCCTCGGGCGCGCATGGCGGGCAATGCAGCGCGGGTCATCTGCAGCGTCCCGAACAGGTTCACGTCCATGATCTTGCGCCAGAGGGTGAGGTCGACGTCCTCGAAACTCTGGAAGACGTCGGCCCGAAAAGCGTTGTTCACCAACACGTCGACGCCGCCGAACGCTTCGGTGGAGGCCGCCATGAGGCGGGCGCATGCTTCGGCGTCAGTGATGTTGGTCGGCACCGCGATGGCCCGGGACCCCATGCCTTCCAACTCGGCCAACACGTCGTCGAGGGTCGACTGACGGCGGGCGGCCAGCACCAGATCGGCCCCATGGGTGGCGAGAGCAAGCGCTGCCTGCCGCCCCAGGCCCGGCCCGACGCCCGACACCACGCACACCTTGCCCGACAGCAGCCCTGACTCTCCCGCCGCGCGGTCCCCCTGGTTTCGCGTCGTCATGGGCGCAGCGTAGGGCCAGCCGGGCGGGCGCGTCGGCGGGCCATCCGCGCCGCCGTCACACGCGCCTGAGATGATCGGATTCGCGGGCTCGACAAAGGAGCGTCATGGCCATTTGTTCGCACTGTGGTGGCGAGATGACCGAGGGGATCAGCTGCCTGACCGACCCCGTGATCATCGGCGACAAGGCCTATGCCCCCATCCGCTGGGGCCAGGAGCCGCGGCCTCGGCACCGTTACGAACCCGAGGAGTGCCGCGACTGCGGGACGCCCATCGGCGGGGCGCACCATCCGGGTTGCGCCATGGAGCGGTGCCCCGCCTGTCACGGGCAAGCGATCTCGTGCGGGTGCGTGGCCGAGACCGAATGCGCCTTCGTGAGCCTCCGCGCCCGACGTTGCCGCGCCCACGTCCTACGTCGCGTCGGCTGGCGCTGACGTCGGGTCCCCCAGGGGACCAGCAGGGGTGGTCATCCGGCCTGGTTCTCTTCGGGCTGGTAGGTGCGGCACGGCTCGCCGCGCAGGCTCCCGCAAGCCGGCAACGACGTGGTCGCGGCGACACCGTGGACGGTGTCGACTACCAGCGTCGACGCCAGGCTCCCCCCGATGTGGACGGTGGCCCGCTGGCCGTGATCGAGCGTGGCGAATGCCCAGGTGGGACGATCACCACCCGGTGCCGAGATGACGATGCGAAGCTCCGTCCCGGATCGGAACGTGTGGACGATCGGATCGACCGGGATCTTGACCAGGGTGTATGCACTGGAGGTCAGCATGCCGGCGCTCGAGGCGAGGTAGGTCGGATCGGTGAAGAGTGGGGTCGAGTCCCTGCGGTCAGCGCGATTCGAGCTGCGCAGGAAACCTGAGGTCACGTACTCCTCTTGGTGGGCGGAGGGTCGCACCTCGGTCACGGTGACCTGAAAGTCCAAGACCGGCGCGGACGACTTGACCTGCAAGTCGACGGTGGCCGGTCCCACGATCGTCGTCGCCGCGGTGAAGGGAGCCGTCTGGAACGCGATGGCGTCGCGAGCAGGGACGGGGGTCCAATCCCAGTCCGGCGCTGCCGACCAGGCGTTGCCATCGGGGGGCAGGCTCGTCGCAGGACGCACCGCGGGCTCGAGGGTGAAGGTCGTCGTGCCACTCTTCGAAGCCGTAGTGGTGAGTGCCCCGCCGGCTCCAAAATCGTGCGTCGTGATTGCGCCCGCCGGCGGCCACTGCGCAAAGCCGGCTTCGTACGTCGATTGTGGGTCACCGGGACCGGCCGCACCGGCACCGTTGTCAAAGAGGACTTCGACCCGCGGCGTGGCGGCGGCGAACTCGGACCGGGCCTGGGCCACCGTCGAGGCGGTCGTGAAGCGCGTGGGCAACGGGGCCTGCGCGGTGGTACCGGAGGCGAAGCTGGTGAACTCGTCTAGAACGATTCGGGCGAGCGCATTGAGCGGAGTCGGGACACGATCGGCGACATAGAGGTCGAGGAACTCGAGCCAACGACTCATGATCTGGGGATCGGTCGAATCAATGTGATCACCGCTGACGAGGTTGGCGTAGACCCGTGTCCTCGCAGGGAAAGCACTGAGAAGTACCGGCCACTGGGGTCCGGTTTGCTCGTCCTCCATGGCGCCCGAGATGAAGTCGGGCACCATGATCCGGGTTGCCCACTCGCGCATGGAGCGCTGGTCGAAGAGCGCCGGGGCGCGATCCACTCCGCCCTGGAGAGCCACCAGTCTCGGACCGGCCAGGCTGGCCAACGTCTGTGACTGCTCATGGAGCGCCTGGTTCGCCAGGCAGCTCGACGAGGCCCCGCGGCTGGCCGCCAGCTCGGCGTCGATCTCGGCGTAGGTCCACGGCTGCCCGACGCCGGGCAGCGGTGTAGTCGACAGCGCCACGAGCCGTCCGTCACGCAGGGTGGCTGATGGCTTCGCGTCGCCGATCCGCTGATCGATCCACTCGGCCGCGAAACCCTTGTTGAAAATGCCGCCGGGATACCCCGTCGAGAACAGGTCGTCGGTCGGACTCATCGGGGCAATGGCGGCGAGCCCGGGCGGGTCCGTGCCAGCCGCCGGGAGCTGCGACAGTCCCGAATAGCTGATGCCCACCATGCCGACCTTGTGATGTGCCACCCAATCCTGGTGGGCCACGACCTCAATCGCGTCATAGGCGTCGTAGTCCGACGGGTAGTCGAAGAGGTCGAACGCTCCACCCGAGCATCCCGTCCCCCGCATCTGCAGGCTGACGGTGGCGAAGCCCGCCACCCGGGCGACGACCGCCCCGACGTCGGTTGCCGAGTCCGGCAGCAGGTTCGGGTCCCCGCAGTCTTTGCACGTGGTGCCGAAGGCTTCGGCCAACAGGGACGGAATCGGGTCGGTCGGCGCGGCAACCGCGTACCCCGAGTACTCCATGACCGTTGGACACGGATCGGTCGCACTGCAGGTGCTGCCGAAGGGAAAGCGGACGGTCGCAGCCAGCCGAATCCCGTCTCGCATTGTGATGTAGTTGAGTCCCGAGTGGAGAACCTGCTTGGTGTACAGGGTCGAGTTCGCCGCGGGGTTCGTACCAGCGGCCAGGACGGCGAATTTCGGCGTTGACTCCCCGGTCCTCCTGTCGTGCCACTGGTACCCCGAGTCCGGGACGAGGTTGCGGATGATCAGTGAACCGAGGGCGTCGGCGGTTCCGGGATTGGCTGCGTTAGACACAGGTGCCCTTCCCGCAGCAGCGTCAGGCGGTCACCCGGTCGGGCCCCCGTGAGCCAGGCCTCGTCGATCGAGCCGCCGCCCCGCAGTCCGGGCGCCGAACCGGTCGCGCCGGCCACCGTCGCCAAGGGCGCCAACACCAGGCCCGATCCCAGGACGGTAAAAGCCATGGCGACGAGAGTGATCCACGCGTACCGTCCCCGGCGATCGTGCTGGTGAACCTTCTCCGCCCACCGACGATCGTCATGAAGCATCCCAATCCACCATCCCCCGACCGACCCCTCACGATCCCACCCCGATCATGCCATCGGAGCCCCAGATGAGGAGGGGCAGAGCCGCTCGACGGAGGATCCTCCGCCTCGTCGGCGCTCAGCTTGACCTCCCACGCCCCAGTCACAAGAGTTGGAGGCGCCATGAGACGGGCGTCGTGAGCTCGAGTGCCTGATCCGGACGGGGGACTCCTCGACGGCATCCGCGTCCTAGAGGCGGGGCTCCTGGTCCAGGGCCCTCAGGCCTCCCTGACGATGCTCGAGTGGGGCGCCGACGTGGTCAAGATCGAGCTGCCGGGGTTCGGTGACCAGAGCCGGTGGCTCCCGATCAGTCGGGAGGATCGGCGGTCGGCCTTCTTCAGCGCCTACAACCGCGGCAAGCGCAGCATCACGATCGACTTGCGCCTGCCAGCCGGCCGCGACGCCTTCCTGCGTCTCGTCGAACAGGCCGACGTCGTCATCACGAATTTCAAGCCCGGCACGATGGACGATTGGGGCCTCGGGTTCGCCGACGCGGCAGCGCGCAACGCGCGGATCATCTACGCGGTGGGTTCCTGCTTCGGAGCGGCAGGTCCAGACGCAAGACGCGAAGGTGCCGACCTCAGCGCCCAGGCTGCGGGCGGGCTCATCAGTACGACGGGGGGAGACGGCAAGGACCCCAGTCCCGTCGGCGCCACCGTTGCCGACCACATCGCCGGCCAGAACCTCCTCGCCGGCGTCCTCGCCGCGCTCTACGCACGCGAACGCACCGGCCGGGGGCAACTGGTCGAGACCTCACTGCTCGGTGGTCAGGTGTGGGCCCAGGCCGGTGAATACACCCGGTACCTCATGTCCGGGCAGGTCTCTGGTCCGAGCGGCCGCAGTCACCCGATGATTCCCGGGATCTACGGGATCTTCCCCACCGCCGACGGCTGGATTGCCATCGTCGGCGTCGCGGGGCCTGCCCGCGACCACTTCTACCGGACCATCGGAAGGCCAGACCTGATCGAGCGCTTCAAAACGCTGATGTATTTCGAGGACGACAAGGCGGCGCTGTGGCCAATTCTCGACGGCGTCTTCGCTACCAAGTCGACGGCCGACTGGTGCAAAGTGCTCGGCGCCGCGGGTCTTCGCTTTGCCCCCGTGCGGACGCATGCCGAGGTGGCCCACGACCCCGGCGTGCGGGCCAACGGCTACATCGACTCCTTCGACGATGACGGGACTCCCGGCTCCGACACCGACGTCGTCCGGGTCCCGGTGAGATTCTCGGATCCCGTCCCAACGGCGAGGAGGCTCCCGCCCGAGTTGGGACAGCACACCGAGGAGGTGCTCCTCGAGGCCGGCTATTCCTGGGAGGAGATTGCGACGCTCGCCGCGGAGGGCGCAATCTAGCGTGGACCGGTTGTGGACCGGTTGGTCGACCGGTTGTGGCGTGGCGTGGAGGTGAAGGGACTCGAACCCTCGACCTACGGCTTGCAAAGCCGCCGCTCTTCCAGCTGAGCTACACCCCCGAGGACGGCCGACTTGGCGTGCGAACGCTGCATCGTGCTTCCGGGACCTTCAATCGTAGGCGGAGCGAGCCGGCAAACGTAGCCGAACGGATCGAGTGGTCCACCCCAGTAGGGTGCCCCACCGTGGACGCACGCACCTTCTTGGGCATGGCACGGGACGACGGCGACGATCTGCGCTGGCGCATGCTGGTCACGCGGCAATTGACGACACCGGGGAACTTCCTCTTCGGTGGATGCGGACTCGGGGCAGCGCTCGTCGCACTCGAGGCGGCGTCCGGACGCCAGACGGTGTGGGCGACCGGCCAGTACCTGTCCTATGCGCTGGTCGACGAAGAGATGCAATGGGACGTGACGCTTGCCGCGGTGGGCGGCCAGGTGACCCAGGGCCGGGCCGTCGGCAGGGTTGACGGCCGCGAGATCCTCACCGTCAATGCCGCCCTCGGCGACACCTCCGAGCTCAAGCTGGGCGGCGTCTGGGTCACCCCACCCGACGTACCTCCGCCGGACCAATGCCGACCGCGCTTCCTCCCCGAGTTGTTCCGCAACACCATCATGGACAGCATCGAGGTGCGCACCGCCCGCGGACTGACCTTCGAGGAGATGGACGGGACGCCCGGCAGCCCGGACTCGGCTCTGTGGGCCCGAGTGCCCGGGCATCTCACGCCCTCTGCGGCCACCCTGGCCATCGTCGGCGACTATCTCTCGGGGGCCGTTTCACAGCCGCTCGGTCGCCGGGCCATGGGCCGGAGTCTCGACAACACCCTGCGGGTCGTCCGGTTGAAGCCAACGGAGTGGGTGCTCTGCGACATCCGAATCCACGCGCTCGTCGACGGGTACGCCCAGGGGATCGCGTTCTTGTGGTCCGAGGACGGGGACCTCCTGGCCACGGCGAGCCAGTCGACCACGGTCCGACTGTGGCCGGAGGATCGCGCCATCCCGGAATGAGCGGGTGCGCTGAACGTCGGACTTCCAGACCGGCGAAACTGTCCTCATGGCCGGGCAGACCTCGACGCGGGGACGGAGGCGACCGTCGCCCGCGGTTGTTGTGCTCTTCGCCGCACTCGTCGCAGTGCTCGCGGGCGCAGCTGCCGCGTTCGTCACCTTACGAAGCCCGAGCACGTCTCCTCGGCTGCACCGGCTGAGCGCGGCCCGACCGACCACCACCACATCGGTGGCTGTGTCCACCGTCCCGGGCACGCCCACGACGGCTCCGGCGGCTGGCCCTACCACGACGACCTCGATGCCCCCGCTCCCGGGCCCAGCCGGGCCGGGGTTCGTGCCTGGCCGGGCGACCGCCGTCGGGGACTCGGTGATGCTCGACTATCAGGACCCGCTCGAGGCGGCGATTCCCGGCATCGACGTGAACGCCGTGGTGAGCAGGCAGTGGTCCGACGGCGAGGTGCTTCTCCGGAGCCTGAAGGCGGAAGGTCAGCTCGGCGCCTACGTGATCGTGGCTCTCGGCACCAACGGGCCGATCACCGACGCCGACTTCGACAACATGATGGCGATCCTCGGCGGAGCGTCCCGGGTGGTGTTCGTGAACGTGCACGTCGACCGTCCCTGGCAGGACTCAAACAATGCGGTCCTCGCCAGGGGAGCCGCTCGCTACCACAACGTCGTGATCGCAGACTGGGCCGCGCTGGCGGCGCAGAATCCGCAGTGGTTCGGAGCGGACGGCACGCACCTGGCCATCGACGGTCCCGGCGCCGACGCGCTGGCGGCCCTGGTGACGACCACGCTCGTCAACGGATGAGCCGGTGCCAGTGGCTGGGAAGACCCCGGGGCTGTCGTGTAACCTCGACCTTCCTCCGACGACCGTTGGACACCGGGGCTATAGCTCAGTCGGTTAGAGCGCAGCACTGATAATGCTGAGGTCGCTGGTTCGATTCCAGCTAGCCCCACTCGCAAAGACCCAGCCCAGAGCCCATCTTTCGGCCTTCTCTTGCGCTGACACTCCGCCGGTCTACGCTGATCCCAACAGCAATCCCAACAATGGTCAACGCGGTGACCAGGGAGGGTCTGGAGGGAGCATGGCAGGAAGCCTTCGCAAGCGACCCGAGCTTGGAACGGACGCTTGGGAACTTCGCGTTTTCCTCGGACGCGACCAACAGGGTCGCGTCCGCCACAAAAGCCGAACCTTTCGTGGTTCCAAGCGCGCCGCGGAGAAGGAACTCAGAGCCCTGCTCGCGGCCCAAGACTTTGAGCCGGAGAAACCGAAAGAACCGGAAGTTCGCGCCTGGGGTAACGCCACAACGATTAACGACGCCATCGAGGGCTGGAAAGAAAACGGTTGGGACGACCTCAGTCCGGTGACCGTACGCCGCTACGAGAACGTATGGAAGGTGCACATCGAAAAGACGATCGGGAGGGAACGAATTTCCAGCCTTACGCCATACGAGGTGGAGCGCTACTTTCGGAAGCTGAAAGACGCCGGCTGCGGCCACGAGACGGTGCGCTACGTGAGATCCGTCCTCAACAGATCGTGCCGGCTCGCACGAAAGTGGAGCGGCAACGAGTTGCCGAACCCCGTCCAGGACACCGAGCTGCCCACCTGGCCGCTCTCCGACGCCCGAGAGCCGATCCGTGCGCCGAGCACAAAGGAGGTACGCCTCCTTCTTAAGGAGGCGCAACAGCTCGGTCCTCGGTACGCGGTCTGCTTGCGCGTCATTGCCGCAACGGGCATACGGCGAGGTGAGGCCGGCGCCCTCCGATGGTCCGACATCGATTGGCGCAAGTCCACCATCACGATCGATGAGGCTGTGATTCCCTCCGACGGAGGTGCGGTCATTAAGTCGCCGAAGACAAGGACGAGCATTCGACAGGTTGCCGTCGACAGAACCACGCTGGCCCAGCTGCAAGAGCTCCGAAAGGAGCAGAAGAAGCTCGCAGCCGACGTAGGAGTCGCTCTCCCGACCGAGGCGTTCGCGTTCTCCGCTGAGCCTGGAGGGCTCGTTCCTCCCTATCCCGACACGATCAGTCGGGCTTTCACGAAGGCTCGGGTCGCCGCAAACCTTCCCGAGGACCTGCGTCTGCATTCTCTGCGCCACTTCCAGGCCACATCACTCGACGCGGTCATTCCCGAGCGCCAAAAGCAAGCTCGCCTCGGTTGGTCGACCGTCCACATGGCCCGTCACTACACCGATGCCATCTCGAGCGAGGATCAGAAAGCCGCCGAGCACATCGGGACACTGCTCGATTCCTGACAAACAGTTGCATCGCGTCGCAACAGGCTCCTCCCGGGTTTCGGCCTCCGCCCGCCGAAAACGCTTGATGCCGTCTTGACGTTAGACGAGGAGCATTCAGGAGCCCCCGGAAGGGGCTCCTTGTGCATTGTGTCTGTCGAACCCTTTACCACGCCGTTGTCAAGGCCAAGCCCTGCGGGCGGCCTGTGGCCGGCCTTGACCACGGCTTCCTCATCCGGACCTTTGTTGAGTCCTTGGCGAACGCCTGTTCTCCACCTAGGCCATCAGACTTCACTGGGTTCGTCCTGTCGGTGCACGGCCTCCTCACCGTCGAGGAACCTCTGGAGAGCCCGCTTCGGCACGTACCACGTCCCCCCGATGCGGTAGACGGGGAAGGGGAGCTTTCCGTCGCGCACGGCCCGGTAGATGGTCGAGCGGCCGATCCCGAGCACCAGCGCGGTCTCTTCTAGGTTGAGCAGCTGAGCGCTCCGGGACCTCATCGGTGCCTCCGGGAGATTCTGGGTTCTTGGGCGCTCGGCGCCCGACCGTTCACCACCGACGATGCTCGGATACGGTCGCGGCGGGGGTGCCGTTCGCGTCGGTCTTGTGTTGCTTGGTGTCGAAATCGACGACCGGTTCGGACGGACCGGCCGATACGAAGTGCACGACACTGGTGTCAACGGGCAAACGCATTGTGTTGCTCCTTCCGTGGCGGGAAGGAACGTCCTTCCCTGTCTAAGAAGGGACAGCGAGCAACGCGAAACCGAACAACATCGAGGTCAGAGGCACCACGCGTCAGGCCGAAATGGTCCAATTCGTGACACCTGTCCGACGATTGATGCAGACGAGATGACACGTAGTGGGACGGAGTGAGATCGCTGGGTCAGCGAACGAACGACGGAAATGGCGCACGAGAGGAGACAACTTCGCGGCCCCAGAGGCAGAAGTGTCAGAAGTTTTCTCTACTGCTTCAAGCCGCCAATGCCTCGGGCGGCGGCTTCGCCGCCGCCTCGGCGGGCGGAACCCGCGCACTCGTAGGATCTTTGTCCGGACGGCTCCCAGGGAGCGTGAGGACCTTGACCGAAAGTGTGATTACGACCGACCAGGTAAGGGCTCTTTTGGCGCGTGAAGAGGGCCATTTTCTGGACTACAAGTCGAAGGAGGTATCGCCAGCAAAGCTGACCAAAGCACTGAATGCGTTCGCGAATGCGGATGGCGGCGAGCTCATGGTCGGCATTCGCGAATCGTCGCCGGGTGTCTTTGTCTGGGACGGCTTCAATCGGATCGAGGATGCAAACGGCCATATCCAGCACCTTGAGCAGTCTTTTCTTTCAGTGGCGACTTCATCTACGAGTTTCTTCGTGGCGAGGAAACGAAGGGTGCCGTTCTTCGCATATCGGTTTTGAAAACTCGTGAAGTGCGGTCAGCATCTGACGGAGTCGTTTACGTTCGAAGAGGCGCGCAATCTCTGCCAGTAGTCGAAGAAGAGCGCATCCGTCGTCTACGTCTGTCGAAAGGAGTCATTTCCCACGAAGATGAGACCTTGGGTGTTCCAATCGACGAGATCACAAACTCGGTTGCGATCTTGGGGTTCATGCTTGACGTGATTCCAGAATCGGAGCCAGAAGCTTGGCTGCGCAAACAAAGGATGATTCTCGAGGATCGTCCGACGGTTTCTGGTGCTCTGATCTTCGCCGACGAACCGCAAGTGGCGCTTCCGAAAGCAGACGTAAAGTTCTATCGATACAAAACGGCCGAGTCAGAAGGCAGTCGCGAAACGCTTGCTTTCGACCCCATGACTCGTATCTGCAGGCGAGATCGAGCAGGTACCCGGAACCGAGCGAGCGACTACGAAGTACCGCTTAAAACAGCAGCTCGATGTCGACTACCCGGAGCCCGACTAAACGAGTTCAAGTCGTTCAGCCAGCAGGGGCCGCCGACACGGGCCCCAACTGACCTCGAAGCCAGGGCGTCCTTTAGACGTACTGCCAAGTGCACTTCTTGGGGTGATGATCACCCCAGTGGTCGCACGGAGCGAACCGAGTTCCCTTGACCACCTGGTCACGGGTCTCCGGATACTGCGTGCATTGGACGATCCCGTTCTTGGGAACGATCTCGCCGGGTGAGTATGTGGTCGGCATGTGCCGGCCTCCTCTCTTGGTTGCCGAACGGAGAAGGCCCAGACATAATCCGCAGTGCCTGAGCGGGGTTGGTCATGGCCTGCCTCCTTGGACTGGAAGTCGGGGCTGCAGGGGAGGCGCGACTACGCCGCCCCTCAGCCCTACTTCCGCTTGGTTGAGCGGGACTTGGTGTCGGAGCGCTTTACCCTCCAACTGCCGTCCTTGTTCCGAGCCCGCGGCTTTTTGCCGCCGCCGGAGTCTCTGACGTAGGGGCCTTTGCCGGCCCGTCGGTCTGCCATAAAATTCACCTCCTTTCGGGCGCGATCGTCCAGGCCTACGAGGGTAGGGAACACGTGTTCGTAAGTGGTGGATCGTGTCGATTTCCGACGATTCCTGAGAACAGTTTCGTGGCCTGCGTATATCCGCGCGCACTATCCACCATTAACGCGCGCTTACCTCCTACCCTGGGCGTATGCCTCGACCGAAGCTCTACGACGAGAAGAGGATTCCGACCGCGGTCAGGATCCCTGAATCGCTCCATCGGCAACTCCAGACGGTCGCCGAGGAGCGAGAGGTCTCGGTGAACCTGATCATCGTCAGGGCGATCGAGAAACACTTGGAACACCTCCCACCAGTGGACGACGTCGTGACGCCCAAGTCTGCCTAGATGGAGGCCGTTCGATTGACGATCCGGCCGCATCGTTCGTATCACCGGCGTCACGACCCAGTGGCAGATTCGAATCCATGAGGACAGCCGGATTGTTCGCGGGGGTAGGCGGTATCGAACTCGGACTTGAGAAGGCTGGCTGGAACACAGAGCTGCTGTGCGAGTTGGACGGGTCGGCTCGACGCGTGCTATCCGCTGGCTTTCCGGGGGTACCGTTGGTCGAGGACGTGCGAAGTCTCCGCAGCCTCCCTAAGGTCGATCTCGTCGCGGCCGGTTTCCCATGCCAGGACCTCTCTCAAGCCGGTGGGACGGCAGGGATCACGCATCGCACATCCCAGGGCAGGCCTATTCGGACCGCACCGGCTCAGCGCCGCTTCAGTGGAACACTCCGAGGCCTTTGCGCGTCGGTTGGTCGTCGGGAGGCTCGCCAGGACGCAGCAGTAGGCGCGGTCACCGTTGACCACCTGTCAAAGCCACTGCGCCGGAGAGGTCAAGTTTGGGGGTTGCCCGCCGGTCCTCCTAGGCAAGGCCAGGGGCTGGACGGGGGTCTCAGCGTACAGAGCATGCCAGAGTTCAGCGAGGACCTGACGGTTGACGCACGGCTTGGCATAGTCAGTCGGGCTTGTCGGCCGGGTAATCTTCGCACCTCGACGATAAGGGGGTCGGCACCGTGCTTTGCCGGGTCTGCTCAGCGGAAAACCTCGAAGGCAAGCGCTTTTGCGGGGACTGTGGCGCGGCCCTGGCGGCACAATGCCCCTCCTGTGGGGTTGAGATCCAGCCCGGTAAACGCTTTTGCGGGGACTGTGGCGCGACGTTGGACGCAACCGCTGCAGCGGGCACACCCCCGTCAGTCCCAAGGCTGCCAACCTGGCCTGGCAACGGCGAGGGGGTCCTTGCAGCTCCCTCCCCTACCGAGCTCCGGCACGTCTCAGTGCTCTTTTGTGACCTTGTCGGGTTCACGCCGCTATCGGAGTCGCGTGACCCCGCTGAGGTCCGTGAGATCCTTTCGGGCTACTTCGACCTTGCCCGGGCGATTGTCGCCCGCTACGGCGGTCTGATCGAGAAGTTCATCGGGGACGCTGTCATGGCCGTGTGGGGCGCACCGGTCGCCAACGAAGACGACGCCGAGCGGGCCGTACGGGCCGCCCTCGAGCTTGTCTCCGCCGTGGCCGCCTACGGCCGCGACCGCGCTATCGACCTGGCGGCACGCGTCGGCGTGGTGACAGGCGAGGCAGCCACCACCGAGACCCCGGAAGAGGGAATGGTCATCGGCGACCGGGTGAACACTGCCGCACGCATTCAGTCGGCCGCGCCGGCTGGATCGTGCTACGTGGATGAGATGACGCGCACGGCGACGGCCGCGGCCATTGCGTACAACGACGCCGGCGAGCATTCGTTGAAGGGCAAGGCTGAGGCGATGCGGCTCTTCGAGGCGATGCGGGTCGTCGCTGCGACAGCAGGATCCCAGCGCGCGAGCGTGCTCGAGGCGCCGTTCACCGGCCGCGACCGTGAGTTGCGCCTACTGAAGGAGCTCTTCCACGTGTCGGCCGAGCGCCACTCGGCCCGCCTCCTGCTCGTCTCGGGTGTCGCCGGCGTCGGCAAGTCCCGGCTCGCGTGGGAGTTCTTCAAGTACATCGACGGCCTGGCGGGCGGAGTGCTCTGGCACTCCGGTCGCTGCCTTTCCTATGGCGAAGGGGTGAGCTACTGGGCGCTTTCGGAGATGATCCGCGCCAGGCTCCAAGTTGGCGAGGACGATCCCCTCGACGTCGTGGCGGAACGCCTGCGGTCCGGTCTCGAGCGTTGGATCACAGACCCAGGCGAACGTGGGTTCATTGAGCCCCGACTCGCTCAGCTGCTCGGGCTCCCTGTGCTCGAGGCCCTCGAGCGCGAGGAGCTGTTTGCCGGATGGCGGCTGTTCTTCGAGCGCCTGGCCGAGCACCTCCCCGTTGTCATCGTGGTCGAGGACCTGCAGTGGGCCGACGCTGGCCTTGTAGAATTCTTGGACCACGTGCTCGACTGGTCGGCGGACCACGCCATCTTCCTCCTCGTGCTCACGCGCCCTGAGGGCGCCGACCGCAGCGGCCTGGTTCTCAGCCGCCGCAACCTCACGAGCCTGTCGTTGGATCCCCTCTCGGACGAACTGATCGGCGAGGTCCTCGACGGCCTCGTGGCCGAGCTGCCGAAGGATGCCAGGGCCCGCATTATCGAGCGGTCCGAGGGCATCCCCCTCTACACGGTGGAGACCGTGCGAAGCCTGCTCGATAGCAACACGCTGGCCCGAGGACCCGACGGGTCACTGCGTCTGGTCGGCGAACTCGGAGCACTCGAGATCCCCCCGGGCCTCAAGGCGCTCATCGCGGCCCGGCTCGATGGGCTTACCACCGACGAACGCAAGTTGGTCAAGGAGTGTGCGGTGCTAGGGGATTCGTTCCCACGGCAAGCTATCGAGGCGGTGACCGATGCCGACGCGGCAGCCCTCGACGAACTGCTGGCCTCGTTGGTCCGCAAGGAGGTGCTGACGGTCCGGGCCGACAAACTCTCACCCGAGCGCGGCCATTACGCCTTCACCCAGTCCCTCATCCGCTCAGTCGCCTATGACACCTTGACGCGATCTGAGCGCAAGGCTCGCCATGTCCGCACCGCGTCGCATCTGCGTCGGGCCTTCCCCGACGACGGTGCCGAGGTCATCGAGGTCATTGCCGCCCACCTCCATGACGCCTACCGCGCTGCCGGAGACGACCATGACGCAGAGGTCATCCGCTCGGAGGCCAAGGACGCGTATGTCGCCGCCGGGGACCGGGCCGAGCTCGTCGGGGCCCCCGCCGCGGCCGAGACCGCCTACATGAACGCGGTGGAGCTGACTGCTAACGAAGCCGAACGGACCGACCTTCTCGAGAGGGCCGGCTCCATGGCGACCATGGTTGGTGCCAATGACCGGGCACTGGAGTACTTCGAGGCGGTGGTCTCGGCCCACCGAGAAGCCGGGCGCGTCGTCGATTCAGCGTGGGTGACGGTCATGCTGGCGGAGAGAGTGCTCTCGTCTGGCCGGGCGGAGGAATCGGTGGATCTTTTGCGCGCCGCTCTGGATTCGCTCGATCCTGCAACGGCACCGCCGGATGTCATCGCCAGCCTCGAGGAGCGGCTGGGTCGACACGTCTGGTATGCCGGCCGACCGCAGGAAACCGCAGAACCGACCGAGCACGCGCTGACGTTGGCGCAACACTGGGAGCTGCCGGAGACCTACGCCCGAGCGCTGCAGATGAAGGCGTACTTGTATGTGGGTGCTGGTCGGGTAGGTGAAGCGATCGTGAACCTGGAAGCCAGCTTGGAGGCGGCGCGGCGCAATGGGCTGACGCGCGTGGAGATGACGGCGGAGAACCTCATCACCGACATCTGCATGACGTTCGACCGACCCGAGGCTGAGGAGCACTGTCTGGCCGGGCTGGCGCTGGCCCGGCGCCGGGGGGCCCGTAATGCAGAACTGAATCTTACGGTCAACCTGCTGTACGTGCTGACACTTGCGGGCCGCTTCGACGAGGTCTCCCAGCGCGCCAATGAGCTGCTCGACGTAACCTCCGGTGTCTCGGGGGCACGAGCGACCGGGCTGCACCAGCGCCTGGCCGTTCTCGACGCCATCCGAGGACAGACCGAGCGGGCCAGGGTCCACGTCGACGTCATCCGGGAGTCCGGGGAAAGCGATGACATGCAAGAGGTGGCCTCGCGTGCAATGGAGGAAGCCGCCATTGCGCTGGCCGAGGGAGATCACCTGCGGGCGCTCGAAGCTGCGTCGAAGGCCATCGACATCTGTGTCCGCGATCTTCGTATTCCGTCCCATGAGGTGCTGCGCGCCAGCTTTCCCGACGCCGTCGACGCCGCCCTCGCCCTCGGGGATCTCGATGCGGTTGATCGCCTGGTCACCATGTTCGCCGGACGCCCGCCCGGTGCGGTGCCACCGTTCCTGCGCATGCAAGTCCGGCGTGCGCAAGCGCTTGCCGCCGCGGCGCGCGGTGCGAACGAGGGCGTGGAGCAGGCCCTTGTGGCGGTAGAGGCCGCGTTTGGCGATCTCGGCTACCGCTACTGGCGGGCCCGCGTCCAACTTGACCTCGCGGAGTGGATTGCCCGTCAGAGTCGTCCCGACGAGGCGACAACACTTGCCGATGCGGCAGCCGCGACGTTCGCGGAACTCCGTGTCGATCCGATGCTCGCCCGGGCCCGTGCAGTCTCGGCCCTGGAGCCAAGCGGCCACTGACTCCGACTCGACAAGCTCCTTGCTCTCGGATGAATACGCCCGTCAGGCGATAAGGCTTGGCGGCCACCGCGAATGGCTCGACCACGGTCCCTTCCGCGGCCATCCGGACCACCTCATCCCGCTGGGCCCCAGGTGTGTTGGGGCGGGCGGGAACTGTTTGGGACAAGCCGCAGAACTTCGGTCGCTAGGCCGAGGAATTCTTCGAGTTTCGTCCCAACTCTGTCCCAACAATTTGGGTGCCAGCGTGTCCCGCTCCGTCCCGCTCCGTCTCGGGTCGACCGTCTGGTCGCCCGGTGACCAGGACCCACGGGGACTCGTCGGGATCCTCCGGGACGAAGCGGGAATCCCCAGACCTCCCTGATAATGCTGAGGTCGCTGGTTCGATTCCAGCTAGCCCCACAAGACGAGCTGATCAGGACACGCGGCGCATGACGTTGTCGATCGATTGGTAATTGTCCCAACTGTCGTCCCAACATCCGCCTGGTCCGCCGCTCGTTGGACGCACTCGCGAAATTCGGCGGCAGCATTCCCATTGTCAAGGCCTCGGACTCCAGGCGTGCCAACACAACGGGACATCCGATCCCCGAGTTCTCCAACTGGGCTCAGGCCGATGCCGCGTCCCAGCCGGACGAAGAACTCCACACCTGGTCGTTCGGCTTCGAGCTTTGCCGCGGCGTATGACAGTCCAGGCTGGGCGACTGTCGCACGGAGCTGACCAAATCCATGGCTAGATCTTCTTGGTCTGCCGGTCTCTGGATTTTGTGACAAGTTTCAGGCTGCCACTCCTAGCCGAGCGTTGTTGACGTAGTCGCCGAGCACATGCTCGATCGTACCCAGGGCGCGACGGAGCTCGACTGGCGCCGGAGGTTGATCGGCCTCGAGGAGCGGGCCGAGGAGGCGAGCTCGCACTTTGGTGTAGAAGACGGCGACGCGGATGCCCTCGGGGGTGAGGGCATAAGAGTTCGTGCCGGGCGACCGCTCGATCAGGCCGTGAAGGCGGAGACGGCGCAGGTCGTAACTCATCTGTGAGGAGCTGTAGTCCCCTCCGAGGAGTCCGGCAACACGCCCGCGAAGGCTCTTGTTGGTGAAGCCGGTGACGGCGTGGACGACGAGGCAGAGTGCACCGGCCAGGGCCATGGCGCGTTGATCCCCGAAGCGCAAGGCCCCGGTTCGTTGGCCCTCCCGTACGTAGGGCTGGTGGATGCGCTCGAAGAGCGCAGAGCCGATGGCACAGCCCTGGCCGGCACGTTCGATCCTAAGCAGACGGTCATTGACCGCGCGCGGCCCGCTCGACCAGCTCGGGTAGGTGCTCGAGCCGGGCCAGGATGCCCAGGTCAGCGGGTTTGTTGATGACGGTCTCGATACGCAAGGCCCTCCCTTCCTTGAGGTATTGCTTGATGCGGCTGTGCTTGAAGGTGAAGTCCATCTTCACCTCTGTCCCCGGAGCGAAAACTCGGGTTTGGCTTGGTAGCGGGGTGCGGGCACCGCGTTTGGTAGGAACGAACACGGCTCGGATCTCTTCGGGGCGGCCAACACCGATGTTGTCGGCGACGAGGGCCTCGAAGAATCCCCTGGCTCGACGGGGGTCGTCGAAGACCAAAGTGCGCGACACCTCGATCTGGCGCATGGAGAGCTCGAAGAAGTAGCCGGCCTCCCGGTCGCTCTCGGTGAAGGGGGTGGGGATGACACGGGTCCAGCGGTCGAAGAAGGCCTGGACGTCGCCCGGGCCCAAGCGTTCGCAGATGGCCTGGAGGGCGGCGGGATCGTCAGACGAGGCGAAGCCGTTGGCCAGTTCGCAGAAGCTGATGTGCTCGCGTGCAGCCTGGCGCTTGGCCCACTCGTGCCCGTTGACCCAGACGCGGGATGGATAGGGGAAGTAGGTGCAGATCCGGATGAAACCGGGCCCGAACTCGGGATCGAGCACGTAGAAGTAATACATGCCCACCCGTCGGTCCTCCTTGACGAAGTCGAAGCTGACCACACCAGGAGTCGACGAGCGGTTCTTCGCACTGAACACCCAGGCGAACTCCTGGGTGGCCACGATGGCGACGACCCCAAATCGCCCTTCGGCCTCGGCCGCCTCGAAGTAGGGCCGGACATGGTCGAGCTTGCGGTCGTCCCAACGGGTCCGGTCAGGCTTCTTCAAATGCAGGATAGGGATGTCACGGTCGGCCGCGAAGGCCTTCACACCACGACAAGCGATTGCCGATCTTGTGGAGCAACGCGGGCGACGGGATCGGGAAGCCGAGGTGTCCCGTCAAGAAGGTCACCACCTGTCCGCTCACCTGGAGGTTGGGGACGTAGGCATTCAGGTAAAGCCGGTCGATGCAGGCAAGGTCGAGGCCCACGTGACCGTCGAGCACGTCGTTGATGTTCACCACGGTGGTCATCGACACATCGTGGTCGCCCGAGGGACGGCTCTGCCGGCCCGACAATCTCAACCTGGACCAGGTTGCGCCCGGGAGGAGGCCGGGAGGGGGGCCTGCCCCCCTCCCGCTAATGATAAGTCATATTTATCACTAGTGATAAGTCATATTTATCACTGAGGTCACGATGTTTTGTTGGACTTTTGCGTCATCATGTCGTTAACTGGCTGCGAGGAGCCAGAACAGACGAAGGAGGCGCGGGGCCAACGACGTCCGGCTGCCTCAAGGGAGCACATGGGCCGCTTTGGGATGGAGATCGTGGACGGTGACGCCCATGTGGTCGAGACCCGCCGAGCCCTCGAGTCCCACGGTTGGTCTGGTGGCGCGACCGACCTCATCGATGCCCTTCTGTCCTGGGAGGACCGCGAAGCCTGGGGAACATCGATACGCCCGGAGGTGACGGCTGGTGCGTTCGACCCATTTGCGCGCCTCGCCGATATGGACCAAGAAGGTATCGACGTAGCCGTGAATTACCCCACCCCCTTGCTGGGCGTGAGCGACTTTCCAGACGTCGCCTCTAGCGTGTCCGCCTGTCGTGCTTACAACGACTGGTTCGCCGAGTACTACCACGCAGTGGCCCCGGACCGGCTGTTCGCGATGGCGCTTGTGCCATTGCGTGATGCCGTTGAGGCTGCGGCGGAGGCGAAGCGCGCGGTCAATGATCTCGGCGCGGTCGGCGTGATGGTCCAGCCGTACGCTGGCGATCTACACCTATGCGACCCCGAAGTGGACGCCTTGTGGTCGGCGGTCGATTTGATGGGTGTACCCGTCGGAATCCACGGAAGCCGCCATACCTGTGCACCTCATCTTCGTAGCGAGAGTTTCCGTAACCAGGCACGCTTCTATGCGCTGTCGCACCCCTTTCAACAACAGGTCGCCATGGGGGATTTGGTCCTCGGAGGTGTTCTGGAACGCTTTCCCCACTTGAAGGTCGTCTTCCTCGAGTCCGGTGTGGGATGGATGCCCACGTACATCGACCGGCTCGACGAGGCCTATCAGTCGGTTCGAGAGGACTGGCACCATGCTGAGGTCGACTTGGCGCGTCAACCGAGTGAATACATCCGGTGCGGCAGCTGCTGGTTTTCCTGCGAGCCTGACGAGCCGAACCTGAACGCAGCCGTGGATTATCTCGGCGAGGACCACGTGATCTACGCATCGGACTATCCCCACTTCGACTGCTCATTTCCTGACAGCGTGCGGGAACTCGTCGAAGAGAGCGGACTGTCAGACCGCATTGTCTCGAAAGTTGGAGGCAGCAACGGCCGCGCGCTCTACGGCGTGTGAACCTCCTCGGAGCCCAAGACGCGTGCGCTGTGCGGCCTACAGTCGACACATGTCTCGAACCATGCCCGTGATGGTCATTGCCACCCTTGTGGACGCAACTTCTGGCGATGATCGGCAGCGCGTCAGTCGGCGCGTCGACGGCGGGTCGGTCCTTCGGGTGGTGTGTCCCGTTGGGCATTGCCATCTGCTTGATCCGATCATCTACGACGGTCTGCTCCGAACGATCTCCCCAGAATCAGGCTGCTCTCTCGAGCGGGCTGGGTCGAGAAACTGGAAGTGAAGGATGAACTGTATGAAGGGAATCGCAGTCCGGCGGATCGTACTGCTCGCGGTGGCGATGGCGCTCGTGCTGAGTGCGCTCGTGCTGAGTGCAGAGGAGATCGCTCCGAGTAGCGGATCCGCTGCAACTTCGAGCGGCGGCGGTGTCCTCAAGGTCGGCTACCCATTCTCTGACGGGATCAATCCGGTCGCTTTCGATCCGACGCAGTTCAACGGCGGCGCATGCTGCTTCGCCTACGACTGGCCTATTTACGCCGGGCTTCTGCGTCAGACGACCAGTGGGGCTTACGTGCCTGACCTCGCCTCGAGCGTCAGCATCACTGACCCTTCGACGCTCGACATCCAGATGCGCCCGGGTCTCGTGTACTCCAATGGGGCAACCCTGGACGCAGCAGCCGTCAAGGCTGGCTTACAGCGGAACATGACCAACCCTCACTCTGCGGCCATCAACCAGACAATGTCTGACATTTCATCGATCAACGTCACGGGGACCGACTCACTGACCATCCGCTTCTCGTCGCCGGTTGCCGCGTCCTTTTACCCGCTCCTGGCCGACCAGGAGTCGTTCATGGCATTGCCGACCGGGCCGAGTAACGGGACGCCGAACACCAACATCGTGGGAGCTGGGCCATTTGTCGCGAAGAGCTACACCCCCGACGAGAGCCTGGTCCTGGTCAAGAACCCCAAGTATTGGGACACCAGCGCCATCCACCTCTCAGGGATCACATTCGTGGATGTTCCCTCGGGGCCCCAGCAGGTGAACGCCTTGGAATCGGGTTTGGTGAATGTCCAGGGTGTTCCCGTCTCCGACCTGCCGGTCCTGAAGAGCCAGCCCAACCTGCAGGTCTACTCGGACTTCCCAGACGCGAACTACTACTTCGTCCCGATTTGTAAGTCGTCGGGACCGCTGGCAAGTGTCCAGGTCCGGCAGGCCCTCAATTATGCAGTCAACCGTGTCGCCATCAACAATGCGCTCCTCTACGGGAAGGGTGAACCGGCCTGGAGCTTGTTCCCGTCTACGAGCGCTTTCTATGACCCCTCGTTGACAAACATCTACGCGTACAGCGTGAAGAAGGCCAAGAAACTCCTGGCAGAGGCCGGGTATTCCAAGGGGTTCTCCACTACAATGATGGCCCTTCCCGAGGCCGACACGAACCAGTTGGCCACGGTGCTCCAGTCCGAATGGGCGCAGATAGGGGTCAAGGTCACGATCGTGCAGACGTCGAACTACGTCACCGATCTGTACTCGGACAACAAAGCCCAGATGGGTCTCAACCCGTCCGGACTGCCTGGGATTGAGAAGCTTACGAGCCAGTTCATTCCGGGTCACACCGGCGACCTCTGCAACTACGACAACCCGACGCTCAATGCGCTCACGAACGAGATCCAGTCACTCCCGCCGACGAGCCCAGAGCTCAAGGCTGCGTGGACACAAGCCCAGCGCATTGTGATCAAGGACGCCCTGGGGATCTACGTCGACTATTCGCCGGTCGTCACCGGTGGGAGCAAGTCGGTAAGGAACCTGTCGGACATCCCTTACGTCGGCGGCGTACCCAACTACTGGGTGATGTCGTTGTCGAGTTGACAGCAAGCTTTGCTCTGGACATGGCGGAAGGGATGACATAAAGACCCTCGTGTAACGACGGGTGGCCCTACAGTCCCAACCCGCGATGCCTGAGAACGGCAAAGTCGCTTTTGACGAGGCCGACTGACCGTGTCCGTCCCAAGAATTGGTTCCTCGCGCGTCCGGCTCAATCCCACTGCCACGAATCTGCTGCTTCGCAGCCAGGACGGACGAGGCCCTGAATCTGGTGGGCGCGCTCCCGCGGTAGGCGCGCGCAGTGCGCTGAAAAGAACCCCGGAGAACGTGTCGAATCCTGTCCCAACTTTGTCCCAACAGTTGGGTCCCGGAGCGTCCTGCTCCGTCCCAGTCAGTCTCAGGTCGACGGTTGGTCTCAAGTCCGTCGTTCGGTCGCGCCGCGACCAGGACGGGTCGGGACGGTACGGATCGGCTGGGACACCCGGAACTTCCTGACCTCCCTGATAATGCTGTGGTCGCTGGTCTGATTCCAGCTCGCCCCACCGTCTCGCACAGCCCCACCATCTCTCCCGGCCCGCTCCACCGTTTCGTCTGACGCAGGTAGTGCCTGCTGGCTGTCAGCCGGACCTCTGAATGTCTCAGCTACCCAGGTCCTCGCGAACTCCACACGGCGCTGATTTTGCCGTGCGGTGTCACCGCCAGGATGGCTGTCACGGACGTGAACGTGTTGCCTGTGTTCGTGTCAACGTAGATCGTCCCGTTCGGAGCAACGGCGATGCCGTCACCGCCAATAATTAAGTTCTGGGTCTTCGGCTGGAGTCTGTCCAGCTCGGCGCTCAAGGATCCGGTCGAGATTTCCTGGATCGTTCCCGAGGATTCGAATCGCGTGATTCCCGACCCTGAGGCAAGGAGGACACTCCCGTCCGAGGCCGGGACGAGAGACCCCCAGGACCCGTCGCCCCGGAAGTTCTCGATGAAACGGAGCTCACCGGTGTTCGTCCTCTCGTAGAGACCCCATCCACCGCCGCCGGCTACCAAGAGGTCGCCGTTTCCGTCGAAAGCAAGCCGATATGGGTCAGAGAAGTCCAGCTGAGTGGCGGGGTTCGAGTACGCCCCCTGCCAGCCGCTCGGTGGCGTCGCGCGCTCACCCACGACCCAGTGGAGCACGCCGGAATCATCGAGCCGATAGACGGCACCAGCTGCCGCGTAGAGATCACCTTGCGGCCCAACGGCCAATCCGGTGACGTCGGTAAGCGCGGCCTGGAGAGCGGGTTCCGGACCAAGGTCAATGGGCACGGCGCCACCGCCGGCGACTGTCTCGATGATGCCGTTCGGCGTGATCTCGCGCACATGGTTGTTTCCGGTGTCGGCAAAGAAGACGGTGCCGTTGCTTGCCAGAGCTAGGCCCGAGCTGTCTTGAACGTTGATCTTTGCTTTTGTCGCCAGCCCTCCGTCGCCCGAGAAGCCGGGCTGGCCGTCCCCGGCCACAACTTTAAATTGGCCCCTCGCAGTCCGACGCAGGATCTGATCCCTAGAGGAGTCGACAACGTAGAGGGTCCCGTCGGACGCTACCGCCATGGCATAGGGATGTTCCGGGGTCACCAGGTCGGCTGGTGCCGGCGCAGCGACCCTGCGACCGGGACCAGTGGTCGGATGCCTCGACAGTGGCTGCTGAGTCGTCCTTATTGCAAGAAGGCATCCCACTGCTATCCCTAGGAGAACCAAGACGACGGCCGAAAGCAGGACACGTCAGCGCCGATGCCGGCGCCGAGCCTCCTCGAAGAGCGCACGCGCCTCGGCGTCGTGTATCGCGGCGGGTGGGGTGGTGATCACCATCAAGTTTGGGAGGTGACGACGCGAAAGAGGAGCGAACCCCCAATCGTGTCTGTGGGATCCAACACGAAGACCGAACGGCCGATTGACGCCAGCTGGGAACCCATCGCACCGTAGAGGCAGGGACGGAGCGGGGGTTTCAAGGACGCCGCAACGTGAGAGATGCCGGTCTGCTCGCTGACCGCCACAACATCTTGAGTCCCACCGCACCCGGTTTCCACCCCGACTGTCCAAAGTTCGGAGTTGGCTGTCGCGACGAGGGGAAGGTCATCCGACTCCTCCAGCGGTGAACTGATCTTCTGCCTGCCCGAAGTGTCGAACGCGAGGAGGTGAAGCGTCACGGTCGGCGACGGACCGCTCCCGTACGTCGCGACCTCAGCCCACACCAGGTTCCCGATGCCAGCGATCCATTGAATGGAGGTCTGGGGGGAGGGTCCTGAGTAGATCTGCGTTGGCATTGAGGAACCTTCGCGAATCAATTCGAGGTCTGGGCTCCCAGCGGGTCCGCCCGCGAGCCACAGGCCTCCTGCATTTGCGACGGCAGCGGGGAAGACGCCGCCGATTGCCGGCACGGCGCTCGTTGCCGTCAATACCGTGCCGGTCGCGGGTGAGATCTGGACCACCTCGGCCTTCCCGCTACTGCTTGGTCCGTAAAGCCAGAGGGAACCGTCGCCGTAAGCAAGGGCCTGGTGGGCGATGGCACTGCCGATGATCGTCATGTCGACAGGCGCCAGCACTTTCGCACGGTCGCTGTTTGTGTCGAAGATCTCGATCCGAAGCGGTCGGGTGGCTGCTGTGTGCACGACGAACGCGTTGGTGAGAAGGTAGAGCCGACCGTTGCCAGCCACGATGTCGATTGCGCACGCCGGAAGCGGGAAGGATGTCGTTGCGAGTGTCGAGGGGTTGACCTCCTCGAGGGCGCAGCCCGTGAAGCTCTGCGGCGCGGTAGAGCCCAGTAGCCAGATCCGACCCCCTTCGGAGACGACCTGTTGGGGTACGAACGGGCCCGGGAACCGAACAGTCGCTATATGGAGACTTCCACCACCCGTGATTGCCGGGAACGTCGGTCGTCCGTTCGCCACATTCGGGACCTTCGATCCCGCCGTGACAACAACTGCTGCGATCAGCCCACAACCCATCAACACAGCAATCGAGGCGACGATCAGGTGTCGATGTCTCGCGCGTCGCTTCGCCTCTTCGATGAGCGCTTCCGCATTCAGCTCGGGTCCCGCTCCGGAATGGGATCCCGTCGAGTGATTCAGCTCTCCGAGAGAAGGTGCATCCTCATGGCGAAGGTCGGGTGGCGGGAGGTCGACAAACGTAGAAGAGCCGCCCAATGGATCGCCAGCGTTCTGGTTGGCCACGGGTTGACAGTCGATGATCGGCTGGTCCACCCAAGAAAGCGCTTCCATCATCGTGAGAAGTTCTTCACGGCGATAGCCATGGCGGCGACCAAACTCGATCAATTCCCTCATCTTGCTGACGACGGCACTCCGATCCGGACTGCCCGCAACGGTGATGCCCCGGCCACGGGTGAACTCAAGCAGTCCCTCGTCGCGCAAGGTATGCATGGCACGCAGCACCGTGTTCTTGTTCACTCCGAGAACAGCCGCGAGATCCTTTGCCAAGGGCAGACGCTCGCCGGGTCCAGCCTCGCCCTCGGCGATGGCCCGGCGGATTTCCGCTGCCACCTGGTCGTGCAAGGCGACGGGCTCGTCGCGATCAATGTTGACGTCGATCATAGTCCTATTCACAGTAGTACTATCTTGTGGTCGGGAAAAGGGGCCACAAGTCCGACCGAGATGATGGCGCCCCGTCGCCGGGGATCGTTGAGGAATCCTCAACCGGACCGTGAGCGCAAGGACCGACAGGCCTGGCATCCGCGCCCAGCGACACCGAGGCTCTTATCCGAGAGGCGAAAAAGCGACGTCGGCTCAAGCCTCCGGCTTTTTCTTTGACAAGGCTCGCTTCTCGACTCTGTTCCAACAGTTGGGTCCCGGGCGTCCCGCTCAGTCCGCACGATCCTATGGTCGTGGCACGGCTGTTTGTAACAAGGACGGATTGGACAGGGTCAGACGAGGCGGAATCAGGGAACCTTCCCGCCTCCCTGACAATGCAGAGGTCGCTCGTTCGATTCCAACCAGCCCCACGACGCAGTTGAGTCGGCGGTACTCTTGAACGATTGGATTGACACCGACGCCCGCACTGACCTACTAGCTAAACTTGGACTTGGTAACAGCCGAAGGTTCCAGGAGCATAGCGAAGTGTTTGCGATGGATCGATGATCGATCCCCAACTCTCGGTCCGACCGATGCGGCTCGATGACGTGCGCATCCGCATCTCATACTTTCACGACGCGACGGACGAGTACCTCAGGCATCTCGGTGTCGACCGGGCATTGCTGCCCACTCCAGATGAGTGGTTCGAGTCCTACGCGCGTGACTACTCCCGTCCGCTGCCTGATCGCCAGACGTACGGCGTGATATGGGAGGTCGACGGTCACGCAGCGGGGTTCAGCACGATCGACCGCATCCATTTCGGCGAGGAAGCGTTCATGCACCTCCACGTCCTCGATGCGTCCAACCGCAAGCTCGGGCTCGGCACACAATTTGTGCGCCTGTCAGTCGGCCACTATTTCGGCGTTCTGGAGCTGCATCATCTCTATTGCGAGCCGAACGCGCTCAACGTCGCCCCCAACCGCACGTTGCAGAAGGCCGGCTTTCGCTACCTCTTCAGCAACGAGGCGACGCCATCGCCGATCAACTTCCTCCAATTGACCACTCGATGGGTTTTTGAACGGGACTGGCTCTGTAACGATCAACGTGGAGCATCGAGCTGACCGACATGTGGCGACCACGTTCGGCTGGTCAGACCCAGGGATAGCCCCGGCAACATACCTCACCTACCAGGTGTGAGTTCAGGCGATCACGCGACACCGGGCCTGATTGGCGAACACTCATGTCCTCGATCAGAAGGCGTTGGCATGAGGCGGTTCGGGTTGTTGCTCCACCCACGGTGAAGTCGCGGGGCCCAGCTCGTTGCCGTGGCCGATGTGCTGGTGGTGTTGCGGCGCTGTTTCAGCGCCTCCGCTGGGCCTCGATGAGAGGAACGGCAAATGGCAAAAAAGCCACAATCGCGGCAGCCAGTGCGAGAAAGGCGCCCCACGACCAGTTGAAGCCCGCCGGCTTGAGGAGGAAGCCCAACACCACGAGCGCCACATTGACTCCGGTCATGAGGGTCAGCAGCTGATTTTTGGACATACGGCCCGGTACCGCGAGGTCGCCCACGCCGAGCGCCGTGATCAGGACGTAGAGCACCAGCACGATCGAGTCGAGCACCGCGATGAACAGCCAGCCGTGGGCACTCAGTCCATCCGCTGAGAAGGGGCCAATGCTGTACCAAGGCAACCAGAACGAGACCAGGAGCACCAAGGTGGCAGGGCCGACGACCCGGTCTCTGTTGTTCAGGGCGTTCAGCCGTTGGCGCGACTGCGCCATCCGCTTAGGAGTCGGTCGCGGTAGGACCGGCGGCCTGATAGCGGCACCGCACTTTGGGCACAGTGCAGTCCCCAAGGGGACCTCAACCAAGCAACGGGAGCAAGCCGGCAATGGCGCAACCTTCTTTCTGATGTCCGGGGACACCATGACTCAGGCTACAGGCGAAGGGGGGTGCGACTCGCTCCATTCAGTTGAAGTCACTGCCAAACGAAGCTGAGTCACGGTCCGCGACGGTGAGCTTGTCCTGTCATCACGGCTCGTGGATCAGCCACTCTCGTCTTCCGATGTAGCGAGCACGATCGATGCAGGCCGCGGGGAGGCCGCGCCGCTGTCCGATTCCTCGTGAATGGGCTTGCACCTCGTCGTGCGTGATGCTGCTTACCTCGCGGTTTCCAAACGCAGGGTCAAGATGAGTGCGCATCGTCGACGAAGATTGGGGGTGGGCGGGAAGGAGAGTGCTGCGGACCACCTGGTGTATGGTCGAGCGTGCTCAGGACGGGGTGACCTCGGCGTCAACCCAGAAGTTCTCCCCGGTACCCCCGGTCAGCGGATACGCCCACGAGCCGGGATTGTAGGTACCCTGGCCTGGACTCGTCGCGGTAGACGAGCCGGGTGCCATGAGCGGACCGGAAGTTATGCCGTTGGTGCCCGGCCCACCGTCGGTCCAGTAATTGGGTGTCACTTGGAACCAGGGGGAACCTCCAGGCGAGAAGGCGGCGACCTTGTAATCGCCAGGGGCCAACGTCACGCCACTGTAGGCGCAGGCCACCCATCCAGAGCCTGCAGACCCGGACCACGACGGCGAGCTGTTGTCAGTGCCAGCCACCTCAGCTTGCGTGCTGACGTTCCAGATCGCGCATCGAGTTGGCAACGCCGTTGCTCCCGGAGCCGAGTAGAACCAGATGTTGTCCAGGGTGCAGGACTGCGAGAGCTGGAATTCGTTTGCCACGGTGTACCCGACGGTGTCAATAGAGGCGCCGCCGGGAAGCGTCGGATAGCTGGGCCAGAGCCGATAGGACGTCCCGGCTGGTGGAGTGGTTCCGACTTGGAGATCCATCCAGAAGTTGGCTGACTCGAAACCATCCGATGGCATGTACACCGTGGGATCCGTGCCGCCAACGCCGAAGAGGCCCTGCGGCATCGAAAACGGGGCCGGCAGTGTCCCGGACTGATCGGAGAACGCGGACAAGGGACCGGTGACGATCCCGGCGCTGTAAGGGTCGCCTGCGCCGAACTGGCTATTGGTGTCCGGAAAGCCCCCGCTGAACCCGGTGCAAACGTTGTAGCAGGCGCCGGCCGCGAGCGGAACTGGCGCCACGAGCGATACGTAGTTCCACTGGCCAGCCGTTAGAGGGCCAGATGTGACCGTGGCGGCGGGCACCAGGGCTCCGATACCGACGTTGTACAGAGCCCACAGTGCGAACTTCTGCGGTGAGGTGGGTTGCCCAGAGGCACAGACCCACCACCAGAAGCCGTCCAACCAGGTGCCTCCCGTAGTGACCTGGAAGACGACACCGGCCAGGAAGGACCCGCCATAGGCAACGGCGCTGGACGGGCCGTTGGTGGACGGGAACAGTCGGAACGTCCCGGGCGGAGGAGCGGTGATCGTCGGGTTAAAGCCCTTGACAAACGCCACGAGCAGCCATTTGCCCATGGCGGCGTTGTAGATGAATGCGAGCAGGTCGGTCTGCCCTGCCGTCGTGCTGAGGGTGGGCTGCGGCAGGCCGGACGAGAAGTCGAATGTGTTCCCCCAGGCGATGGTGCATGACCCCGCGGCACCCTGGGTGATCTGCAACACGATCTTCTGCCCGTCCGTCGGGTTTGCCGGGTTGCCCATCGCTCGACTGTTGGCGATGGTCACGCGGAAGTCGTTTCCGAGGCTGGCGTCGATCGCGATCGTCGGTGCGTCGGTCAGGTTGATGACTGCGGGTGCCAGTGCCCCCTGTTCCGTTGTCGTGGCCGCAGAGGCGAGGGAGGGGAAGGCCGCCTCGGAGAGAACGTATCCACCTGCGACTCCGGCCGCAGCCAGTCCGAGGACCTTCCTCCGATTCACCGTAGGAAATGGATCCTGAGTGAGCGTCGGCTGCTCAAGGTTGAGCCCGTCTGCCTTGGTGTGCCGACCAGTGGCTGCGCCCTTCGCCGTCTGAAATGGATCCTGAGTGAGCGTCGGCTGCTCAAGGTTGAGCCCGTCTGCCTTGGTGTGCCGACCAGTGGCTGCGCCCTTCGCCGTCTGAAATGGATCCTGAGTGGCAATCGGCTGCTTCTGGTTGAGCCCGTCCGCCTTAGTGTGCCGTCCGGTGGCTGCGCCCTTCGCCCTGCCCTTGGCGTGCTTGGCTCGATGAGACCCTGCTTTCCTATCCATCGTGCCTCCGTAGTCCGGTGCGTGCCCTTCGACCCGCATTCAGTTCTCTCACGGGAAAAACGCCAGGAATGCGCCAGAATTAACCGTCGCAGGGCCGGAGCCGACGGTCATACCTGCCGGTGTGACTTCGACGTCCACCCACCGGTTCTCGCCGCCGTCGTTTGTGTCCCAGGCGTTCGGGTACGTCGGGACGACGCCACCCGTGAAGTAGCATGAGTTGCCACCGGGCGGATTGACGGAGTCGGAGTTCGATGGTGCCGACAAAGGTCCGTTGCTGAGTCCCGAGGCGCCGGGTCCGATAATTCCGTCGTGGGAGCCGAAGTAGCCCTTCGTCTCCACATAGAACTTTTGCCCGCTGTCGTTGTAGACGGTGGCAATGTACACGCCGGCCGGCAGGACGATGTCCAAGGCGCTGTAGCTATTGGCGATCCAACCGCTTCCTGCTTGGCCCGACCAGGCGGCCGCCAGGTCGGTGCCGGCCATCAGAGACTGCGTTCCGGTATTCCAGATCTGGGTGCTGGCTGGTAGGCCCTCCACTCCGTCCGGGCTGTACAGCCAGACGTTATTGAGCGCGCACGGCTGAGACAGTGAAAAGATCGTCCCCATGGTTTGCGCACCCATGTCGTTGCTAGGCCCAATCCCATTGGTGGGATTGACGAAGTTTGGCCACAAACGATACGAGCCCGTGTAACCGGCGGGAGCCGCGTCGGACACCTGGAGGTCCATCCAGAAGTTGGCTGACTCGAAGCCAACCCCTGGCACGTACACCGTGGGGTCTGTGCCACCCGTGCTGAATACGCCCTGAGACGTGGCGAAGGGACCCGGGTTGGACCCGGACTGATCCGAATATGCCACGAGCGGCCCGTTCGTGATGCCAGCCGGGGCGGGACCCCCTGTGGCGAAGTATCCATTGGTGTCGGGGAAGTTTCCATTGACTCCCGTCGCGGCCACATAGCAGGCACCGCCAGTCTCCTGCGGCCCTCCGATGGTCAGCGGAACGGGGCTGGGGAGCGGTATGTAGTTCCAACCCGCGGAGAGAGGCCCGGAGGTGACGGTGGCCGCTGGGATCAGCACTCCGGCTCCCGCGCTTGTCATGAGCCAGAGCGCGAACTTCTGGGCAGTGGTCGGGCCGTTGTTCGCCACCCACCACCAGTAGCCCTCGAACCAGCAGTCGTCCTCGGTCACTGCGAACACGACTCCGGCGATGAAGTTGCCCGCGTATGACGTGGCGGTTGCTGGCCCGTCGGTGGAGGGAAACAGTCGGTAGCTCGCCATCAACTGAACCCGTCGACGAAGGCGGCCAGCAGCCACTTGCCGGTGGCTGCGTCATAGATGAATCCCAGCAGATCCGTTTGACCGGCCCCGCCACTCAGGGAGGGCTGTGGCAGGCTGGTGGAGAATTCGTAGCTGTTGCCCCAAGCCATGGTGAACGGCGCTCCGGTGCCTTGGGTTATCTGGAAGATGATCTGTTCCCCACCCGTGGCATTGGTCGGGTTACCCATGGTGCGATTCGCAGATATGGTCACCCGGAAATCGTTGCCGAGACTGGCGTCGACGGCGATCGTCGGCGCGTCCGTGAGATTGACCACCGCTGGCGCCAGGGCTCCCAGTTCGGTCGTCGTGGCCGCCCCGGCTGGAACGGCAGAGGTCTCCGCTAAGACCGATCCTCCCACGACCCCTGCGCTGGCAACACCGAGAGCAGCCCCCAGGATTTTTCGTCTATTCATCGTCTCGACCATCTCAGCCGAACCGTTGCCATCCGTTGTGGCGTGGGCTGCGCTCATGACGAACTTGAAACTGGAGGTATTTTCTGGGGCGGCCCGTTCGGTCCCTCCCGATCGGCACAGAAGGCCGCACTTGCGGTCGTTTCCGCTGTGAGGTGACCCTGCTCTCGGAACTTCTGATCATGCAGGGGATCGGTTGCCGACTCAACTGCTTCGCCGACGGCCCGGGCGCTCGATGCCGGAAGGACCGTGGGCGAACGACTTCCGCCTCGATCGACGATTTCAGGCATGGTGATGACGCCGCACCTGACCGCTCGCGCACCACCGGACAACAGCCATTTTGGGACGTGCGGTCTCGCGGACCATTCGTGACGGACGGTGCCTTTGTCCGCGGCAACCGGGCTCATAGATTCGCGGGGGGATATCGGGAGGCCGGCACTGCTGCTCGAGCCGAGCACCTTCGGGTGGCCCCATGGAAGGAGTCCTCAGGCATTACTCGTGCTATGAGCCGAGTCACGACCATTTAGATACGTCCTTCGGTTGCGAAGAGACCATGAAAATTGGCGAAACGTTGCTCGACCTCGTCGAACCGGTGCGACCGATTGTGGACGCCTTCGACCCGGGCTTCTGAAGCGTCGCACCTTCCCGTAGAGTTGAGCGGTCACACGTTTTTTTTGGCACGAAACGCCGAGCGAGTCGTACACACACGCATTTGTCCCAATAACCCGTGGGACTATCCCACAAATCAGTGACGCCTGGGACCGTTCTTATGGATCGAGCCCGGATTTGACCGTCTTTGGTGTCCCAAGATTGATGGACGATCATGCTCGCGCCAGCGACCCTGAATCAGCCCGAACTCAATGCGCTGCCGCAGTGTTAGCGTCGTAGTGAGGTCCCCGCCGTACGCGTCCACTTATGGCAGGGAGGCAGGAGGGACGAGCGTGACACTCCGCTCAAGAGTGCTCCGGTTCATTGAAATGGCTGTACCCGTTGGCCTCGGCGTCTTTGTGATCGCAGGGTCGTCGGCGTGGTCTCTCTCGAGTTCTGGACCCTCGAAGACAGCTCTCGCGTCAACGCCAGCCGCAGCGGCGAGCCCGATCTCATCCGGGTACTGGCTCGCGGCGTCCGACGGCGGGGTGTTCAACTATGGCAGCACGCAGTTCCATGGCTCCGCGGGTTCCTTGCATCTCAACGCGCCCATTGTCGGCACGGCAGCCACGCCCGGGCGGCGGCTACTGGCTCGTGGCGTCCGACGGCGGGGTCTTCAACTACGGCGACGCGGCGTTCTACGGCTCGACGGGGGCCCTGCGACTCAACGCCCCGATCGTCGGCATGGCGGCGACGCCCGACGGCGGCGGCTACTGGCTCGTGGCGTCCGACGGCGGCGTGTTCACCTACGGCGACGCGGCGTTCTACGGCTCGGCCGGGAGCCTGCACCTCAACGCCCCGATCGTCGGCATGGCGGCGACGCCCGACGGCGGCGGCTACTGGCTCGTGGCCTCCGACGGCGGCGTGTTCACCTACGGCGACGCGGCGTTCTACGGCTCGGCCGGGAGTCTGCACCTCAACGCCCCGATCGTCGGCATGGCGGCCACGTCCGACGGCGGCGGCTACTGGCTCGTGGCGTCCGACGGCGGCGTGTTCACCTACGGCGACGCGGCGTTCTACGGCTCGGCCGGGAGCCTGCACCTCAACGCCCCGATCGTCGGCATGGCGGCGACGTCCGACGGCGGCGGCTACTGGCTCGTGGCCTCCGACGGCGGCGTGTTCACCTACGGCGACGCGGCGTTCTACGGCTCGGCCGGGAGTCTGCACCTCAACGCCCCGATCGTCGGCATGGCTCCCTTCGCTGGCACTCCGCAAACCACGACGGAGTGGGCGTGTGTGACCAGTGACCAGCTGGGTCACTGCCCCTTCGGCGCCGATCCGCAAATCTCATGGAGTGGAGGTGCCCTCCCGTACGTCGATCAGAACGTGTGGAATCCGATCGCTGGCTGGGAACAGACGCTGTCCGCCAACGGCCCAGGTGATTGGCAAGTGGAGGCGAACATGCCCGCTGGTAACACCGCGGTCGTGTCATTCCCCAACACCGGACTCGACTTCACCGATCCGAACACCTCAGTCGACAGCTACTCGCAGATCACCTCTCGCTTCTCCGAGGACATGAACGCCACGGCCAACACCAGCGCCTGGGCCATGTACGACTTGTGGTTCAACGGTGGGGGCAATGAGGTGATGATCCAGTACGACTTCGCTGGCAACGGTGACTGTGACTCCGTGGCGACGGCCACCTTCGGGGGCACGAATGGCGTACCGGTGCAGACCTGGCATCTGTGTGACTTCGGATCGACAGTGGCGTGGAAGCTCGGCGCCGGCGAAGGAGCGGCGAAGCAGAGTGAGCGGTCGGGCAGCGTGGACATCCTCGCCATGGTCAAGTGGCTGGAGAACAACCGCTATCTGCCTGCTGGCAGCACGTGGACCTACTTCAGCGACGGGTGGGAGATCGCATCCACGGGTGGGGTGAACGAGACGTTCCAGGTGTCGAGCTACTCGGTCACTGCCGCCTCGTAACATCGTGGCCTCGTGATCCGTGACCGTCAACGGGGCGGGTGAATGCCCCCTTGATCCTCCGGCCCTAGGAAACGTCGCTCATCAGCCACCACGCGGCTGTATCAGGACCGGGCAATTGGGAATCGTCTATACGTTGCGAGGTCGACCCCTCGGCCGCACCTGCCTTTCGGCGCTGTGGAAGAGGGGCGCTCGCAACGCTTTGGCCCGCGCAAGGGCAGGAAAGAACTCACCATGGCCATGCACGCCTACGTCATCAACCTGGCTCGCTCACCCGATCGACGAGCGCATATCACCGCCGAATTGCAACGCACTGGGCTGGAATACGAAATTGTTCCTGCCGTCGACGGCCGTACGCTTGATCTGGCTGACTCTGCCCTAATCGATCATCCCTTACTGGCCGCGCGATGTCCCTTTCCAGCTGGCGCTGCGGGGTGTGCGTTGAGCCACCTCAAGACCTATGAGAAGATCCTCGAAGACGGCCGAGATCAAGCGTTGGTACTGGAGGATGATGTCACACTGCCAGCTGGCCTAAGTGCTCTAGCTGATGACATAGCCCGTCATCTGACAGGTGCAGAAGTGGCACTACTCAACTTTGGCGGTTATCCGCCGAATCCGCTCAGAATGAGCATTGAAGGTTCGCTTGACCTTCCGTCTTCACGATTGCTGGCGCTGCCTATTGACGCTGGTCAACTGGTGAATGCAGGCGCCTACGTCATTACTCGCGAGGCGTGCGCGCGCATGATCGAACATGTACTGCCCATTCGCGCAACCGCTGACGATTGGCGCTTCTTCTACGATGAGGGGTTCCTCGACCGGGTTCGCTGTGTGCTGCCCCAGCCAGTGACCAAGAGCCCTAACTTCGAATCAACAATCGGCCTCTATTCGCTCGGAAACGGCGTCAAGGCACGAATGGTAGGTCCATTCGTGCGCCATAGGATTCCTCTCTTGCACCAGGCCATCCTCCATAGAAGACGGCGTATCATGCGCCACTGGAATCAAGCCGAAATTGTCGACATGCCGTTCATAGAGAAGCCGTCGCGGCTGGGGTAGCCCCCAGACCATGAACGGGATCCTCGATCAGGCAGTCGACAACGTCTCGATTTCTACGGCCGTATCATCGGCGGCCCGTCGCGCTCCACTCACCGGCGGGTCGCGTCGCGGCCCCGTCCGACATCCAGATAATCGTAGGGGTTACTAATGAGGATCCTCGTAGCAGGTGATCGCGGCTACATCGGGGCTGTTCTTGTTCCGTTCTTGCGGGCGGCCGGACACACGGTGGAAGGTCTGGACCTCGGCCTCTATGAGGGTTGCGACCTCGGTCCAGGACCAGAGGACACCGGTCTCCGCCCGTGTCTCGACATCAGAGAGGTCGCGCCGGAACATTGCGCAGGGTACGACGCCGTGGTCTGCCTGGCCGCCCTGTCCAATGACCCCCTCGGCCACCTGAATCCTTCGGCGACCTACTCGGTCAACCTCGACGGGACCCTCCACCTGGGTCGAACTGCCAAGAGGGCCGGCGTTGGACGCTTCCTGTTCGCGTCCTCCTGCAGCCTCTACGGTGCGGCCGGCTCAGAAGCCGTTACCGAGAAGGCGGAACTGTTCCCGGTCACTCCTTACGGCAACACGAAGGTCTTGGCCGAGCGCGGGCTCTCACTCCTCGCCGATGATTCGTTCAGCCCGACCTACCTTCGCAACGCTACCGCGTATGGATTCTCGCCGCGACTCCGCCTCGATATCGTGGTGAACAATCTGACTGCCGTTGCCATGACGACTGGAGAGGTACGCCTCGACAGCGACGGGTCTCCGTGGCGGCCGCTGGTGCACGTCGAGGACATCTGTCGCTCGTTCCTCGTCATGCTCGAAGCGCCGCGCGAGGTGGTGCACAACGAAGCTTTCAACGTCGGTCGCGCAACGGACAATGTGCAGGTCCGCGATATTGCAGCGATTGTCAGCGAGGCAGTCCCGGGGTCGACGGTATCGCTGGCCGAGGACGCCGGGCCAGATCTACGTGACTACCGCGTCGACTTCTCGAAGCTGACCGAGACCTTTCCGCAGCTCAGCCTTCGCTGGAGTGTGCCCGAAGGGGTTGACGAGCTCGTCCGGGCGTATGCCGACTACGAGTTTAGCTATGACGACTTCGTCTCCTCTCGCTATGTCCGACTTCGACGGATTCGTGAGCTGCTCACCGCCGGACTCATCGACGACATGCTGCGCCGCCAGCCAAGTGGGCGAGCGGTGGAATCGAGCGAAGCGCTCACGCACGAGCTCCGCTCAAGTTCTTCCGGGTCCAGAGATCACTTCACAGCAGGTGAGCCGAGGCGGAAAGTGGCGGTGCCAACCGGTCACGTTGCGACATCGCCCCGACCGGGAGCGGCCACGAAATAGCAAGAGCGGGATCGTCGAATGCGATCGATACGTCCTCCTGCGGGTCGTGAGGACGGTCGATGCGGTAGGAGACATCCGCCGGCTCGGTAAGGGCCTGAAATCCATGTGCACACCCTGCCGGAACGTAGAGCGACATCTGTATGTCACCACGAAGCTCGAAGCTCTCCCAGTTGCGGTACGTCGGTGACGAGGGCCGCAGGTCGACGATGACGTCGAAGATCATACCGTACGAGCAGCGCACCAGCTTTGCCTCCCCGTCGCCCAGCCGTAGGTGCAGACCGCGCACCACTCCCCGCGAAGAGCGGGAGACGCTGTCCTGAATGAAGCGGGTCGGATCGATTCCGGCGGCGCACACGACGTCCGCATCGAACGTACGGCAGAAGAAACCTCGCTCGTCGTGATGTGGGTCGGGTGTGAGCAACATCGCACCTGCAATTCGCGGAACCGTACGAACATTCACGTCGAGCTACTTCCTAGGAAAGAGGTCCCGGGAGTGAAGCGCGAACCCGACACGATCCACGTCATCTGTGGCGAAAACCCCACTCGAGCCGTAGGATGAACACAGGAAGTAGTACTCCACCGCCAAGAAGCGGCTGAGAAGCGGTACGTTCACATTGACGCACATGTTGCCGGCCTTTACGAAGCGCCGAGACGGTTGGCTGTGCTTCCAGTTGTGTGAGGCCGGAAATTGCCTCTCGACTCGGAAATATCGACTCAGGTCCTGCCGGAATGCCCCCAAGGACTGGACGTTGCTGAAGGCAGGGTAGATCTGAGTCTTGCGGTGCCTGAAGTTCGTGTACGAGACGACGAACATTCCATCGTCGCACAACAGCCGTGAAATCTCCGAAAACTTCTGTGACTGACGATCTCCTAGGTACTCGAAGACTCCCTGTGCGACGACCAAGTCAAACCGACGATCGCCGAAGGAGATGGGATGCTCGAGAAGGTCGGCCTCGAGGAAATGGGGTGCAGGATCGTGGATCGCGATGTCTATGCCGTAGTAGTGAATGTTCTCGGGTAGCAGATGCATCAGCGTCCCTGGGCCGCAACCGATGTCGAGAAGCGCGCAATCTCTGCCCTGGGCTAGTCTGCCGATGATCCGGGCGGACTTCTCGAGGCGATACCAAGGCTCGCTGAACTTCAGGTTCTCCCTGCTCCAAAAGGCCCGCTTGTAGTACTGCGCCGCGTCGCTGGTGCCTGCCTCGGGAAGGTCTCCGACCGGACTGATCCTGTCGTTCATGATCGGCTCGTCCGCTCGTTGCGAAGCCCGCATGGGATGTGGGGTCCGACGACCTCGGGTGCATCGAAGAGCACCGCGGACAACTCTGCAAACTGGTCCTCGAGCAGCCGCGCGTCCTCGGCGTTTCGTTCCCGCATGAATACACGGAGCTCCGCCGAGCGATCTTCCAGTTCCTGAAACTGCTCCTTGAGCCTCGTCGATATCCAGCGAATCGACCGACTGGCAGTACCGTTCGAGCCCCCGTCTGCGTCATCAGCACATCGTGCTTGGGTGAGTACCCGATCGACAGCGTCGGCTTGCAGAGCTTCAACGCACATACGAGGTTGTGATACCGAATCGCGATCACGATGCCGACGCTTTGCATGACAACCATGACGTCGCCGAAGGTGCGCACGGGATCGGAGACGATTCGGGAGGGCTCGAGATCCGGGCCGTGATGAGCGGACGTGTGCGAGTAGCTCCTGGACGACGGCATCGTCGCGGCCGTTCGCGTCCCCGACGAAGAGTCGGACGTCACGTCCGCTGTCGATCAACCACAAGACGAGGTCACTTCATCTTGTCCACGTATGCGGAGTAGATCGAATCTGCGTGTCTGCGATCATCGTTGGTGCCGTAGTAGGCCATGACGCCGACGCCCACGAGGTTCGTGTCGTCGGGATCGGACGCGGGTACGGGAGATGGCGGGGCCGTCCGACGGTGTCGGCAGGGCGAAGACGAGATCGGGGTAGACGTGGTCGCGGTCGACGTTCAGACCACGCTCGACGCATGGCCTCGCGGGCCCCGGCATCGCGGTAGGAACGGTAGAAGGCGAGCCGCGCCGCCGTGTTGGACAACCAACGTGTGACCGGTTGTCTGATCGCTGCTGCCCCAACGCTCACCAGGGCCACCTTCGTGCGAAAGACCCTTCCCGACGCACAGAGGAGGAACAGCGCGTACGGAAAGCCCCATGGCCACAGAGGCAGGCTGGCCTCGAGCACGCCCGCCCCCGGCACGATCACGACGTCGTGGCGGCGGACCCATGCCGCCGTTCGGAACGCATCGATGCCCTTCCCGAGTACCTTGAGCGCAACACTCGCGGCACCAGACACCCGGTCCTCGTACCTCTGTTGCCAAAACAGCGGAATGGCAGGGACGCCGTACAGCTCGGTCACCCTCTCCGGCCCCGTGCACATGGCGTCGACGACGGCTTCGCCGTGCTGCGACCTGAGGTACCCGAGCACCGACTCCATCGAGGCGTCGTTTCCGGTGTTCCACGCCCCGATTTTGCCGAACAGGCCGACCGCGGGCGGCAGACAAGTTGGCGACGAGGCTTGCCCGTCAACTGGATCACTCGGGCTCCCTGTTCCGGCTGCCTTTCCCTGACGCTCGGTCCACGTCCCATCACACACTCCTCCTGCACGTGCCGGCCACGACCGAGTCGATCGTGAGGACCGGCTCGTTGCTTGCGTAGAGACGAGAGTCCAGCGTCGGCAAGTCGCCTCCCCTGATGGCTCGCGTACGCCACGGGGAGAACCCGGCCGGCCGCCCACCGTGCGAGGACTCGGTAGCACTCCGTGCGATCCGCGGCCGACAGCGGGGCTCGGCGGATGGCATCCACAAAACCCCAGACGTACTCGGCATACAGTCGTACCGTCGGATGCCTCAAACGGTCAGCCCGTCGTGGATCCAAGTTCGCACACCGGGCTCGCACGCTCGAGTTCCTCCCTCCCTGCTCGGAGTGATAGCGCCGGAAGTACAGCCAGTCGCGGCAACCATGTGGAAGGGACCGTGAAGTGCGAGCTCGACGGTGAAGGTTCGGTCCGCGAAGTGGTAACTGCCGTGCGGCGCCGTCCGCCGCAGAACCTCCATGCGAACAACACCGCCTTCGTCGTCGCCCCAACCGTCGAACAGCATGCTGCGAAATCGATCCGGGGCTCTTGCTGAGTCCGTGGCAACCGGATAGTCAACCAGATTGCGTCACCGCGCCCGAGCAGTCAATGCCCGCTGACCAAGAGTGCGCCAGCACGACCCGTGGATCCTCATCGAGGGCCTCGATGCAGCGTTCAATCAGATCGGTCGCGTACAGATCGTCGTGAGACGCTGATTTGAACAGCTCGCCCCTGGCTTGGGTGAATACGAAGTTGTGATTCGGAGCACAACCGATGTTGAGCTCTTGACGTACATAGCGGATTCTGGCGTCCCGCCGAGCGTAGTGACGACAGATCTCAGCGGTGCCATCCGTCGAGGCATTGTCCGAGATGATCAACTCGAACTCCGCGTAAGTCTGGCCGAGGAGAGATTCGAGGGACTCGCTCAGATACCTGTCGCCGTTGTAGACCGGGAAGTCCGATACTCAGCCGTGGTGCGCGCGCGCATGGTCAAGATCTACCTAACCGTGCTGCGGAACGGAGCGAGCGGAACTCCAATGTTGTCCTGACTTCGCACAGGGATCGCCACCGTGACCAACCACTGCGGATCGCCTCGTACTGCCGTTGCACCGGTCGGTCGGTTCTGAGTTCGAACTGCCGGTGTGGGGCTCTTGCCTTCGCTCCTCCTCTGCATTCTCGTTCCGCTTCGCACTCCATCGAAGCGACCGTGTCTGCTCGTCGTCGTCATGAGGCATGGAGCCCGTCCATTACCGGCGGCGTGAAGACCAGGGTCGATCCGGGAGGCGGGGCCCCGAACAGCCGGGTCACCGTCTCCTCGTCGAACGGCGCGCCGTCGGCGACTCTGCGGAAGTCCCGAATGGCCGTGCCCGTACAGTCGGCGTCCACCAGTTGAGCACCGCGGCCCGCATTCAGGTCGGCCACATCGACCGTCCGGAAGTCGACGCTGAAGCGTGCACTTTCCCGACGTGTTCGGGATCGATGAATGCAGCTGTGCCCCGGAGAACAGCATGACGGCCCCCGGCGCCGGAACCACGACGAGCTCGTCGACCGGTGCGTAATTCAACGCTGCTGGCCGTACCTGCCGTTCGTCCGAGATCTGAGAAGCCGTGTTCAAGACGAGCGGTGTTGTTCCGGTAGTAGTCGAACTGACCGGAGCTGTTCGTAACCGCTCGATCGAAGCTTCCGAAGGTCGAAGCGCATGGAATTGTCGTCACGAACGGCGAACACGGGAAGCCACCAGTTGATCTGTTGCGCGGGTGCGCTGTACCAGACGTCGCGATGCCACGGGAAGGCGTAGGCGATCCCGGTGGTCAAGTGCCCCACGGGAAAGGACGTGCGAGGCTTGGGGACGTCGTAGTGTGTCCCCTCCGCGCAGAAGCCGGCCTCTCGTATGATCCTGCAGATCAGGTCCTTCGACCGGGGGGAGTGGATGAAGCGGGGCTTCCACGAACCGAGCAACCTCGCCATCTCCGCCTTGTCGATGTGCTCGTGAGCACGCTCCGGGTCGAAGGGCTTGAAGAGATCGACAAGTTGCTCCCGCGTGTAGTCGACGAACTGCCTCACCGAACGCAAGGTTTGTGAGAACGACCAAGTCTCCGTGGTAGATGGCCTGCCGAAGGGTCGGGGCATGGCACGTCCGGGTCGACGAACACTGTCATGCGCCGAGCCTCTCCGGTGTGACGGTGCTGGGATCAGCGGCTCGACTCTGCACCCCTGCTCTGTGACGAGCGCCAGCGGCTGTACGACCGACTTCGTGCAGGTGAACGCCTCCGCGTACCGTGCTCGGCACTCCATGCCACGGAGCCGGGCCAAACCGAGGAAGACCTCGTCGTCCCACCAGTCGCGGCTGACCTGGGACGGGAAGCACTTGTGCAACAGCTCGACCTTGCGGTGCGCCACGTCTGGGGCGAGCGGAAAGTAGATCGACGGACGACCGAGATCACCATCCCACTTTGGGATTTCGTACGACAGAGAGAGCTGGTTTCGAAAGACTGTCGGCAGCACCTCACCGATCGTCCGATGATCCTGATGGGCATCGTGGACCGATGGCGCGAGGATCAGATCGGGTGCCCACGTGTGCGCCACCTCCTCCAAGATGTCCTTCACGCGATCCCAAACCGCGGGAAGGCGGCCTTCCGGTAGATGGTGCAGATCGACGGTGAGCTCGGCCTCGGGAAGGAAGGCTGCGGCGGCGGTGCGAGCCTCGGACTGGCGTTCCTCAGTCCCGGTGAGGACGACATAGCGAGCGCGCAGACCGTGCGGGCTCTCGGCGAGGGTGAGCAATGTCCCACCCGCTCCGATCTCGATGTCGTCCGGGTGAGCGCCGATCGCCAACACCGACAAGGGCCGCTCTGCCGGCAGCTCGAGACGCAGCGGAAGCACGACCGAGGTCAGCGCTCCGCCGGCAGGGAGGCCGGCGAAGCTCTTCGAACAGCTACGGCGTCAGAGGGGAGTCGAACGCTCGGAGCCGGCAGCCCCGACCGCTCCGGGTCCCAGATCATCCACGGGCAGTCGGCGCGGTGGTATCGCTCGTCGAGTTGCGCCCGCTCCTTCACGGTGTCCGCGGGCGACCAGTAGCCCTTGTACGGATAGGCCATGACCCGGCCTCGACGGACGAGTCGGACCAGCGCGTCCTCAACGAGATCCTCGTCCTCGTTGAGCTCGTCGAAGATCTCCGGGCGGAAGAGAAAGTAGCCGCCGTTCTCCCAATGACGCAGGTCGCGCATGGGTGTCACGCCGGTGATCAGACCGTCATCGCCGATGTCCACCGCGTGGTGAGAGGACTGTGGGGGGACGGCCAGGAGGCTCGCCACTGCCTCGCTCGCTGCGAAGCGCTCGATCATGTCGGGCAGCGGGGCGTTCGTGAGGACGTCGGCGTAGTTCGCCATGAACATGGGCTCGTCGGAGAGGAAGCGGCGGACCCGGCGTAACCGCTCTCCGATAGGAGAGTTCAGACCGGTGTCCACGAACGTGATCCGCCAGTCAGAGATGTCGGTTCTGAACAGCGTCAGCTCACGGGCACCCCTCTCCAGCACGAAGTCGTTGGAGCGGGTTTCGTCGTAGTTGAGGAAGAAGTCCTTCACCGCCGAGGCGCCGTATCCGAGACAGAGAACGAAGTCGGTGTGCCCGAAATGGGCGTAGTAGCGCATGACGTGCCAGACCAATGGGCGCTCCCCGACGAGGGCCATGGGCTTGGGACCGGTCGTCACGCCATCGCGCATCCGCATCCCGAGTCCGCCGCAGAAGAGAACCACCTTCACAATTCACACCTCACTCAGAGGATTTCGAGCTCCGGAATCGGAAAGACCAGTCGTGCTCCCCACGATCGGACGTAGTCGAGTTGCCGGCTGATTTCGTCCCTCAGGTTCCAGGGCAGGACGAGAACGTAGTCCGGCCGGGTCTCGGACAGACGGTCTGGTGCATAGATCGGGATATGGGTACCCGGCAGGAACTTTCCTTGCTTGACCGGACTTCGGTCAACCGTGTACTGCAAGAGATCCGATCGGATGCCGCAGTGGTTGAGGAGCGTGTTGCCCTTGCCGGGAGCGCCGTACCCGGCCACCGATCGACCCTCCCGCGCCGCGCCCAGCAGAAAGCTCGAGCAGGTCGCTCTTGATCTTCAAGACCTCGCTGGCGAATCCCGCATGACCGGACAGAGTGTGCAGGCCGGCGAGGTCCTCTTCGTCGAGTAGCGCTTTCACGCGTGTGGTGGGCTCACCCGGGTGCTCCTCCGGACGCGCGTAGAGACGCAGTGAGCCGCCGTGGGTGTCGAGCTCTTCGACATCGACCACACGCAACCCCGCCGTCGCCAACGCTCGGGTAGCGGTGAGGAGGGAGAGGTACGAGTAGTGCTCGTGATAGATGGTGTCGAATTGACGTCGCTGCATCAGGCGCAGGAGATGGGGGAACTCCAGGGTGACCAGACCCGTGTCCTTCACGAGTGCCCGCAGACCTGCCGCGAAGTCCCGGATGTCAGGGACGTGGGCGAAGACGTTGTTCGCGACGACCAGATCGGCGCGTCCATGGCGCTCGGCGATGTCGCTGACCGGTCGCAGGAGCCGAGGAACTGCACTGTCGTCGGGATGCCCCGCGACTGGGCCGCCTCGGCCACGTTCTTCGCGGGCTCGATGCCCAGGACGGGGATGCCCTGAGCCAAGAAGTGCTGCAGGAGATACCCGTCGTTGCTCGCCACTTCGGTGACGAGACTGTCCGGCGTGAGACCGAGTCGGTCGACCACGGAATCCGCGAACCGCTTCGCGTGGGCTACCCAGGAGTCGGAGTACGACGAGAAGTACGCGTAGTCGGAGAAGATCTCCTCACCCGATACGTACTCCGGCAACTGCACGAGGAGGCAGGACGAGCACTGGCGCACGTGTAAGCGGGTAAAAGACCTCGGGTTGGTCGAGCTGATCCGCAGAGACGTAGCTCTCGCACAGCGGTGACATTCCCAGGTCGACGAACGTCTCGGTGAGGCGCGCACCGCACAGACGGCAGACACACTGCGACGACATTGACTCCTCATCCGACCGAGAGCGAACACATGGAGAAGAGATGCGGACCTGCTCCCTGATACGTCGGCACCAGGGGCTCCGAGGGAGGGGGTTCGAGCCCTCGGGACAACGGTGTCGCCAGGTGCCGACGGTCTGCCGGGTCCAGCCCGATCCCAAGCGCCCAGCGTCGTATCACGAGGCTGCAGGAGTCGCTCTGTTCCGAGTGGCTGGGCGAGTGCGTTGACGCCAAGCTGAGCCAGCCGGCGCACGGCGGTCGCGCTGCTGGTCGAGAGGAGGCTGTGATGGGCAGCCCCGCCTGTCGCTCGTGCTCTGGGCGGTCCGGCAATCTGGTGCTCGACCTGGGCAACCAGCCCGCGTGCGACCATTTTCCGGCGTGCCGACGACCCGGGTCCCGACCCGCGGCTATCCGCTGCAGATGTGGCTGTGCTCATCGTGCGGCCTGACGCAGCTGGTCGGCGAACCCACCGTGGCCGAAGAGCCGCTCGGCACCGAGCCCGCGGCGCTGGTCGCACAGGCCGTCGACGCCGTTGAACGCCTCGCAGCAGCGGGATGGCTCTCCGGCCGAAGGCGGGTAGCCGAGTTCGGCAGTCCCCACGGTGGCTCCTGGCTGGGCCTGTTGGCCGACCGGGGTCTCGCACCGGTGGCCGACGGTGGGTCGGCCGATCTGGTCATCGACTCTTTCGGCATGATGCACGACGCGGATCAGTCCGACGGCCCTGGCGCAGCGGGTGGCTCGGGTGGCCCCCGGGGGCGTCCTCTTGCTGCAGTACCATTCGCTGGACACGATCATCCGTCTGGGTCAGTGGAACGCTCTCCGGCACGGGCACTTCGCGTACTACTCGACCAGCGCTCTGGTCGGCATGCTGGAGTGCCAAGGGCTTCGACACCAGGGCGGCGTGGCGGTTCGACCTCTACGGCGGCACAGTGCTCCTGGCTGCCAGCCGAGAGCTTCGGGTCCACGCGTCACACCCGACAGCTCCGTGAAGGAGCTCCTGTCGGATGACGCCCGGCTGGGCGTACGCGACCCTGTCGCAGTCGGGCGCCTGCAGGGTCACGCTGAAGCCCATGCCCAAGGGCTTCGGGACTGGCTCATCGCTCAGCGAACCGCGGGAAGGAATGTGCTGGGCTACGGCGCCGCGTCGCGTGCGGTCGCGCTTCTGTGTCGAGCCGGAGTGGATCGACGACTCTTGCCTGCGATCGTTGACACGTCAGCGTCCAAACACGGGCTCCGCATGCCGGGGACGGACATTCCCATCGTCAGCCCGGCAGAGCTCGATCATGCATCCTCCGCACCTCGTGCTCCTGTTCGTACCGGACCTGTTGACCGAGGTCCGTAGAGCCTTTCCCGAGGTCGAAGACTCTGGTGGCCGATGGGTGGATGCCGAGGCACTGCGCGCTTGAACGGAGCGTGGTCACAGCGTTGTCCCGGCTCGTACGAGACGCGTGCGCTAACTCGTGAACCGGCAGCTTGAACTCGAGCCTGCACCTCGGCCAATATCTGGCTGAGGTGTTCGAGACAGCGCCCCCTGGTTGGTCCGATGCTCCCGATCGGCATCCTCAACTGCTCTGCGATCACCTTGTACGGGAGATCGTCATCGCCCATCAACAAGCCAAGGAGACGCTGACAACGCGGCGACAGTCGTTCGGCGGCCATTCGTATCGCTCTCGACCTGCTCCTCCCTCAAGATGGCGGCGTCGAGAGGATCGGCCTCGTCATCAGCCATGAGTGACACCGCTTCGGTCGCGGAGATGGCCGCGTGTCGGCTGGCGATCCTTATGCTCTCGCGCCGCGAGGTAGTCGCCAGCCATGCTCCGAGGCGTTCCGGCTGCTCGATGCGGTCCAGGTTCTCCACGAGACGCATCCATGTCGTTTGACACACTTCTGCAACATCGGCATCACTCAATCGACACCGTCTGGCGATTGCCGCCACCAGTCCGCCAAAGCGTTCAATGAGAGTCTCCCAGGCTTCGTTGGTTCCGGCGCGAGCCTGTGCCACAACCTGAACGAGATCGTTCCCGGTTGATGGTCTCACCGCAGATTCCCGTGGACCCTGCGGCGGGTCTCCTACCATTTGATTGATCGGCACAAGAACCTCCTGATCCCTTCGCCTGGGATCTCTTGATCTTGCAGCAGCCCTCAACCGACCGGCAATCAAACCCGAACGGTTGTGCGTCACACCCATCGTCCCGAATAAATTGGGACCCGTCATCCCCTTTATTGGGGAATGATGGTCCGTCCTTGGGAGCGACGACGACTCTTATGGGCCCACTGTCCCACTCCCCGCCACTCTTGGGCCCTCTTTCCACCGCCGCTCCGTACTCATTGGCGGACAGGTTTTCGGTGCCGAATCCCGTCGCGTGCCGTGACCGAACAGCCACGTGTCGGAGAGCGAGCCGCTGCGTTGCCAGCACAACCGCCTCGTGCGGCCGACCTTCCCCGGCTGAATGGAGATGGGTGCTTACTGAGCCTCTGATGTTGCCTCTCGCAACTTTCGTCGCGGCGTGCAAACACTCACGGCCCGAGCGATCACCATCGGCACGGTGGCCAAGAGGATATAGAGGTCGAGTCCGATCGACCAGTTGTCGACGTACAACAGGTCGAGCCTCCGATAAGCGTGAAACGACGGGTTGTCTCGTGCCTCGAGCTGCCAAAGCCCGGTTATGCCTGGTCTAACGCCGTGTCGACGTAAGAAATCGCGGTCGAACGCGGCGACCTCCTGGGGAAGGGCGGGACGGGGTCCCACCAGGCTCATCGTCCCGTTGAGAACGTTGAACAACTGGGGGAGCTCGTCAATGCTCAATGCACGTACGACGGCGCCGACTTTGGTAACTCGTGGATCGTCGGTCGCTTTGAAGAGTGGGCCATCAATGCGTTCGTTCTTCACCGCCGGATCGACGCCGAGGTCGGCGTCGAGTGCCATACTTCGCAGCTTGTAGACCACGAAGGGTTGTTCGTTCAACCCGACTCTCACCTGTCGGTAGAGCCCTGGGCCGCCGTCTTCGAGCCTGACGGCAATCCAAGCCAGCAGTAAAACCGGTGCGGTGATCAGCAAGCCAAACGCTGCTCCGACCAGGTCGACCGCTCGTTTGGCTGGGAATTGCCACGCCGGAGGTCGCGCCGGTTCGACATAAAGGAATGTCTCCCCACTCATTGGATAGCAACGGACCCGCCGAGTTCCCAATCCCCGGAAGCCCGGCCAAACCTGCACGTGCAGGCCGTTTTCCGCACAAACCTCGATCACATGATGAATTTCGGCCGCTGACACCGCGTTAGCCACCAGAAGGACGCCAGTGGCGTCAGTCTGTCTTGCGATCTCAGGGAGATCGCCGAGAGAGCACCCGGTCGGTAGGTGCGTCCAATCCGAACCGCGCGGTGCCAAGCCGATGATCCCCCGCACCTCGTATCCGAGCTCGGGTTGCGAGCGCAGCATGGTGCAGATCGCGACAGCATCATCGTTGGTTCCGATCATGACGAGCCCTCGGCGATAGCGTCCCTGTGCCCGCTGCGCCCGTAGCCAATGGCGAAACATCCAGCGTAGGGTCACTAGGGCCAGAACGCAGGACCCGGCAGCGATGATCGCAGCGAGGTAGCTACGGTTCCCGTCTCCTCGGAAAAACTCGAGTGTGACTGCGCCCGCGACGACAGCGACAACGATACGAACCGTTTCCTGTCCGCGCTGCACACACAGCCGCGATCGGTACAGCCCGAGAAGGTACATCGCGACCAGCGTTACGCCGGTGGCCATAAACGCCGCGGGCCACAGCCGACCCGCTGCGGTGGCGGGCATGTTGATGGTGCCCAAGATGAGCCACGTACCGGCTGCGGCAACGACATCCGCGATCAATAGACGAAGTCTCAGGCCGCTGCTCCCCCTTGGAGCGAGCTCCGGTTGGACGGGGGTATCTAGCCCGACCTGAGGGACATCGGGCAGCACCGTAGGGAGGTCTGCCTTTGCCACCTCTTCCAGTGGCCGATTGGGGAGGCGCGTCAAGGCCCCCGCGGCGGAGGGGGCTGGCCAGCCGGTGCTCAGGTCTGGTGACACCGCAGCAACAATCCCCGAGCCGACATGTCGGATTGCGCTATTCCTTTCCATACGCCTGTTGTTCTTCTGTTTGTTCTTCTGTTCTTCTCAAGACCAGTTCGACGGAAACGTCGCTTACAGCGTGCTGGGCTCTGGGCTCGCCGAACCGGCGATTTGGCATAGTGATCCAGACGTCAGGAAGCCGTTCGCCGTCAGGAAATGATCGTTTCCCGTTGCGTACCCCCTACCGAGCGGCAATGCTCCGCTCCTGATACGTGGTGCTGTGCGCCCTGACGTCTTCGTCGCAACTCACAAAACCTCTGCCAAGGTTGCGGTATTGTTACGGCGAAGGCCGACTCTTGTCACCCTTAGGTGCGAGCTGTCAGGATCGATTGGTAGAGGGGGCACGACGTGGATCAAGGCCAGGGTTTGCCGCGAGCTCCCCGCGAGGGCGCCACGCTTGCCGGGGAATGCCAGTCTTGCGCAATGGCGCAGTTGGTAGCTGGCCGCGGTACGCAAAATGCAACTGCCGCCCACGTTGCCGTGGATGTCGACGATGACGTGGTCGTGATGAGCGGGCCTGAACTCGATGGTTTGGTGGTCGTGCCTCTCCAGCACATCGGCGGACTTGAGGAGCTGTCCGACCTTCCCCGTGCGCACGTTCTCGCAGCTCTCCGACGTGCGACACAATGGGTTCTCGAGGCGAATCCCGGATCAGTGACAAGGGTGGTCGTGATGACCGGCCCTCCGGCTTCGCAGGGTCACGTTTGCTTTCACGTGCTTCCCAAGGGTTCGGAAGATCCAGACACACCCACTTCGAGACACGCTTGAGCGTGGTAGCACCCGGTATCGACTAGCGCCCGGCTGGCACGGATCTCATCGCTCGCGATCAAGTCATCGCGAGAACAGAAATCACGAGAGCAAAAGTCGCAAGAGCACAATTTGGACAACAGCTTGATCGAGGCCAAACCCCCGCCGTACAACAACAAATCAACAACAAATCAGCAACAAATCAACAACAAAACCCCCACAAATAGGACCAAATGACAGTTTCTAGACACGGTCGCTCAAGGGAAACTGAGAACGACAACAACAAATCGACAACTGGCCGACCATGCCAAGGGGGACCGCGCACCTGGTCCCATTTCGGCGTTGGCTGACCGTCTTCTTTTCGGCACGTCGCTCTTGACGAAGGGGCTGTTTCACCCTTCGCGGGAGGCCCATTTGTCCAAACACGGATTGACCCTACGTAGGGGTTCCCGATATCATCCGCGGTGCGGGTCGGCGCGAAGAACTATGGAGCGAGTTGGTCGCCGTGGTCCATAGAGAGCGAGGGCGAAACCGACGGCCCCGCGTGTAACAGGCGGTAGGCCGATGGCGGTACTCCAGGGACGAGCATGGTTTCGAAGTCGTCGCAAACAAGCTTCGACGAGTCGACGGATTTCACGGCTCGTCGCGCCAACAGCGGCACTGATTGGTTTCAGCCACCCGCCTCGAACATCCACCGAAGCACGAACGCCAGAAGCGCCAGAGCCGGGCAGAAGTCATGAGCATGGTGGTTCAGCGACGACCCGAGCCCTTAGGAACCCCCGCTCGGGTCCTGGTGATCGGCAGCGATCTGTTGGCCGGTGCCCTGGCCGAAGCCCTGGAGGCTTCCGGCTTCGCCGCGAAGCACGTCGTGCCGCGGGAGCCGGAGATTGAACATGGGGTCGAATGGCGGCCGAATCTGGTGCTCATCGATATCCGATTCCTCGACGTCACCTCCGGGTTCGCCCTGATCGACCAACTGCGTCGAGTGGACCTCCCGGTTTGTGTCATTGATGGGGCCGGCGACGGTGACCGGTTAAAGGCCTGGTTGAAGGCTGGCACTTCAGCACTCGTCGACAGGAGCGAGCCGTTCGATCAACTAATCCGAACGATCAATCGCCTCCTCCAATCGGGTTCCCTACCGCAGAACACTCGAAAGTCATCCGGCGCATTGGCGCCCATGCGTGCCACCGATCCGCAGCAGGGGTCACGACTGCATCTCTTCGACATCCTGACTGAACGTGAACAGGTCGTTTTGGCCGAGCTTATGGAGGGCCGTTGCGCGGAGGAGATCGCAAACGCGGCATTCGTTTCGATCTCGACCATTCGCTCACAGATCAAGGCGATACTCCACAAGCTCGGCGTGAACTCCCAGCTAGCCGCGGTCGCAAAGGCACGACGTGCCGGATGGTCACGCGACACCTCCGCAGTGAACTCGCCCAGCCCGCTGGTACGAGAGTCGAGCCCACGCCCAGGCGTCGCCTAATCCTCAGCCGTAACTCAGCGTCGCCTGATTCTCAGCCCTAACCCAGCGTCGTCTGATCCTCATATCGTCGATGACGATGCCGGCTGCGCTTGCGATGGTTCACCCAGAGGGAGGGGTCAAAGGCGAAGAAACGCCGTCGGATCAAGGTCCGTTTGCGTGTATCTCCTGGAGAACTCATCGCTCGTCTGAGGTATGGCGCCACCGTGCCGCGGGTTGTCGACCGCACCGTACCCCATGACGACATGAAAGTCGCCGTCTTCGGACTCGGCTATGTCGGCACCGTCACCGCGACCTGCCTCGCTGCCAATGGTCACGATGTCTGGGGTGTCGATCCAGACGAACTGAAGGTTGATGCCGTCTCGGCCGGCCATAGTCCGGTCCTCGAACCGGGTCTTCACTCTCTGGTTAAACAATCGGTCTCAGCCGGGACACTTCACGCCACCGTGCGGCCCCAGGATGCACTGGAGAATGCCGACGTCTCACTCTTGTGCGTTGGCACTCCGTCCAGCACGAGCGGCGAAACCAATCTCACCTACATCTATCGTGTGGTGGAGGATCTCGTTCAGCCGCTCACGGAGTCGCTGCCGGTGTCGGCGTTTCATACCGTCGTGATACGCAGCACGGTTCCACCGGGTACGGTCGAGGATGTCACCGCCATACTGCGGGACGCCTTCGCTTCGGGGCCAGATGTTGCTGTCGCGATGTGTCCCGAGTTTCTCCGGGAAGGTACGGGGATAGCCGACTTCTACTCGCCTCCTTTCACGGTGATCGGCGCCTCGGACCTGCGGGCCATCGATGCGATCTCGCGTCTCTTCTCCTTTCTCGACTCTCCGCTTCGAGTGGTACACCCGCGCACCGCCGAGGCCCTCAAGTACGCATGCAACGCCTTCCATGCCACCAAGATCTCCTTTGCCAACGAACTTGGACGAATCTTCAGTCGCCTGGGAGTCGACAGCAGGGAAGTCATGGGACTCTTTTGCGAGGACACCCTGCTCAACATCTCGCCCAAGTACTTGCGACCAGGATTCGCCTTTGGGGGATCATGCCTTCCAAAGGACTTACGCTCTCTTCTCTATCTGGCGCGCACCGAGAGCATCGACATACCGCTCCTCTCGGGCGCACTGGCGAGCAACCGGCTGTCGATCGATGAGGCCATCGACCGTGTCGTTGCCGGAAGGGGTCATCGAGTCGCCCTGCTCGGGCTGAGTTTCAAGCCCGGCAGCGACGATCTCCGTGAAAGCCCATACGTCGATCTGGCGGAAACGCTGTTAGGCAAGGGTTACGAGCTCCGCATTTATGACCCAGTCCTCAACCCCTCGTCACTCGTCGGTGCCAACCGCCAATACGTGGAATCCAGGCTTCCGCACCTCAAACGCATCCTGACCGACGGACCCGAAGAAGCGATTGCCGGTGCGGACATTGCGATCGTCTCCCATTCGACCGAAAAGGTCATCGGCGCCTTGCTGAAATCACCTCCATCGCGGATCATCGACCTCGACGGTCGACTCGGGCCGGAACTGGAGATGCTGGACTGCTTCGAGGGCTTCGCCTGGTGACTGTCAGTAATCAGACGGCCGAAGAGCGAAGGCTCGGGACACGTCCAGGGAATACCGCGAAAGTAAACAAGTCTTCGCAACTGCGAAGACGGGTGCTCATTCTCGTACAGAACCTGTCGGTGCCCTTCGATCGCCGTGTGTGGCTCGAGTGCCAGTCGCTGGTCGAGGCCGGCTTCGAAGTGGCCGTCGTTTGTCCCAAGGGACCAGGTGACCCGACCTATTGCCGGCTCGAAGGAGTCGATCTCTTCAAGTACCGACCCTATGCTCCCGGCGGCTCGAGCATGTCGTTCGTCCTCGAATACGCCTACTCGTGCCTCGCCACTCTCCTGCTCAGTTTGAGAGCGAGTCTGCGTGGTCGGTTCGCTGTCGTTCAAAGCTGCAACCCACCCGACCTCTTCTGGCCCATCGGGCTCCTGTTTCGAGCGATTCACGGGTCATTCTTCGTCATGGATCACCACGATCTCTGTCCGGAGCTCTACCAATCGCGGTTTCCAGACGGAAGCCAACTGATCTATCAGGCTCTTCGACTCATGGAACGCTGCACCGCGAGGACCGCAGACCACGTGATCTCTACTAATGACTCCTATCGACAGATCGTCCTCGACCGGGACGGCCTGGCGCCCGCGTCCGTCACCGTGATTCGGACGGGGCCGGACTTGACCCGACTTCGTCGCACCGCAGTCGAACCGAGGCTTCGACGCGCCAGACCTCATCTCGCTGCCTATCTGGGTGTGATGGGGCCTCAGGACGGCGTGGATCTCGTCCTCGAAATGGCACACCATGTTGTACACCAGCTTGGGCGACACGACGTCGGCTTCATCCTTGTCGGATCTGGAGATTGTTTCGATGACCTCGTCGCGCTCGAGCCGCCACCTCGAGCTGTCGGACTTCGTCACGTTCACTGGGCGGGTCCCAGATGCCGAGGTGGCTTCGATTCTTTCCACGGCCGACGTGGGCATCTCGCCGGACCCAAAGAATCCATTGAACGATGTGTCCACGATGAACAAAACCATGGAGTACATGGCCTTTGCACTGCCCGTCGTCGCGTTCGACCTGCGGGAGACTCGCTTCTCGGCTGGCGACGCCGCCGTCTACGCAACCCCGAACGACGTCGATGAGCTGGCCCGGCTGCTGCTCGACCTGATTGATGACGAACCCCGTCGGCATGCGATGGGAAGGGCGGGACGCGCTCGGATCGAGCAGGAGCTGGCATGGGGCCACCAGGCGCCGCGCTACGTCGGCGTCTACAAGTCGCTCACCGCTGCGCGGGATGGCCTTGCTACGACGGCCGGAGGCTGACCTATGTGCGGTATCGCCGGCGCCTACCAACAAGTCGATGGCGTCGTGGTCACTCAAAAGATGGGACGGTGCCTCGATCACCGAGGTCCGGACGAGGAAGGATCGTTTTCGTATACCGACGAGCGGATCGACGTCCACTTCGCCCACCGTCGCCTCTCGATCATTGACCTCCGGCACGGTCAACAACCGTTGGTGAAGCCGCCGTTGGTGATTTGCTATAACGGCGAGTTGTACAACTACCGGGAGATCAGAGCTCAGCTGGCTTCCTGCGGAGCCAAATTCGCCACGAACTCTGATACCGAAGTCGTCCTCGAGGCGTGGAGTCGGTGGGGACCTCAATGTCTGCGCCGGTTTCGAGGCATGTTTGCATTTGCTCTGCTTGATCAGACGACGGGCTCTCTCTTCCTTGCCCGAGATCAGTTCGGGATCAAGCCTCTGCACTTCGTTCGCCGTAAGGACGGTGTCGTCTTTGCTTCGGAACTCAAAGCGCTGGTGTGTGCTTTCGGTTCCGAGTTGCACATGCATCCCCAGGCCCTCGTGGCGTCCATGCTCTATTACTGGGTGCCGGACCAGACGTGCTCGGTGAAGGGTGTCGAGAAGCTCCAGCCGGGTACTTGGGCCGAATTCCGTCCGGACGGCACCTGTCGCATGGAGTCGTATTGGGACATCGTCGGTGAGGCAGCTGCGGCTCGAGAGACCCGTTACGACCTCCGGGAGGTCATAGAAGACTCAGTGAACGCGCACCTCGTCGCCGAGGTTCCGGTGTCAAGCTTTCTCTCCGGTGGCCTCGACTCGAGCATCGTCACCGTGCTGGCCAAGCAGGCAAACCCTCAGATCGACGCGTACACCATTGCCTTCCGTGCTCAGGACCATCGGCTCGAAGCCATGCCGGACGACGTCGTATACGCCCGAAAGATCGCGCAACGTCACGGTGTCGAGCTGCATGAGATCGAGATACAGCCTGACGTCGTCAACTTGCTCCCGAGGATGGTCGACATCCTGGACGAACCCACCGGCGATCCGGCAGCCATCAACACCCTGCTCATGTCGGAGGCAGCCCGCGCGGCCGGAGTCAAGGTCCTGCTGTCTGGGATGGGCGCAGACGAGCTGTTCGGGGGCTATCGCAAACACCAGGCCTGTGTTCTGGCTGGGCGATACCGGGAACTTCCCGCTTTCATCCATCGCTCGACGAACGGCGTTGCAGACCGCCTGCCCCTCACTGCTGCGGGTCGCGGTCTTCGCCATGCCCGTTGGGCCAAGCGATTCGTGACGTTTGCCGAGCTTCCCGAAGAAGCGGCATTCCGCAGGAGCTACAGCCTCTACGCTCCCGCTGAGTTGGCGGCGCTCCTCAGCCCCGAGCTGCAACCGGATATTGACGATGTGTTCGAGCAGCACCTTCAAATCTACGAGGACAACCTGCTCTCGGACGGGATCAACCGCATGTGTTTGGCGGACAGCCGAATGTTCCTCCCTGGTCTCAACCTTGCCTACACGGACCGGGCCAGCATGGCGGCATCGACCGAGGTGCGCGTTCCGTTCGTGGATACCGTGGTCTTCCGTGCCGCGTTCTCGCTGGCCGGCAAGGACAAAGTCTCTAGCAGAAGCGGAAAGATCGCGTTGAAGCGTGCCGCTCAGGCGTGGATTCCCAATGAGATCGTGCACCGACCGAAGGCGTCCTTCTCGGCACCCCTTCGGGCCTGGGTGACACAAGACCTGCGTGAAGTGATCGACGACTCGTTGTTGGCGGGGGAACTCGTGGGTATGGGGTTTCTGAACCGGACAGCCGTGTCTGGGCTCGTCGAAGAGCACCGCGCGGGACGAGAAGACCGGTCCAAGCAGATTTGGCAGTTGCTCACGCTCGAGCTCTGGTACCGCCACACCCGTCGAGCCGGAGTGGGGCTGTGACACCGGTTCCGCGAAAGGACTCGGACAACCGGTGAAACAGGTTGCACAAAACTACCGCTCGGGGGAACTCGCCGTCATAGACGCGCCTGCTCCCGCGTGTGCCGCCGGCGGGGTGCTGGTGCGATCACTCTACTCCTTGATCTCCACTGGCACCGAAATGATGAAGGTGGAAGAGTCCAAGATGTCACTGGTCGGCAAGGCGCGCGCCCGACCCGACCAGGTAAAGAAAGTACTCGACAACGTACAGCAGCAGGGTGCCCTAGCTACATACAAGAAGGCCATAAACCGTCTCGACTCCTATTCGCCGCTCGGTTATTCACTGGCGGGCGTCGTACAGGAGGTGGGGAAGGGAGCTGAAGAGTTCGAAATTGGTCAACTCGTGGCTTGCGCCGGAAATGAGTTCGCCCTCCACGCCGAGATCAACTGGATACCGACCAATCTCTGCGTTGTGGTGCCCGACGGGGTGTCGCCTCAGCTTGCCGCCTTTGCCACCGTGGGTTCGATCGCGTTGCAAGGTGTTCGTCAAGGGAGCGTCCAGCTTGGGGACACCGCGTGCGTCATCGGCCTGGGCCTGGTCGGGCAGCTCGTCGTCCAGCTGCTCGTGGCCTCTGGCGTCCTCGTGGTCGGGCTCGATCCTGACCAGGATCGATGCCGGTTGGCAGAGAAGTCAGGCGCCCTGCTCTGCAAGGCGCCCGACGACGACGGCACTGCCGCAGTGGAACAGGCACTGTCCAAAGCTTCGGACGGACTCGGTGCCGACCGCGTGTTCCTGGTCGCGGGCGGCTCTTCCAACCAGCCGGTTGAGTTGGCAGCGCGCCTCGCGCCGCGACCGGGCAACGATCGTCGATATCGGCAAGTGCAAGTTGAACTTGCCCTGGAACGAGTACTACGAGAAGGAACTCGACGTGCGGTTTTCCCGTTCGTACGGTCCCGGCCGCTATGACCCCAGATACGAAGTCGACGGAGTGGATTACCCGGCGGGCTACGTACGATGGACGGAGCGACGCAATCTGTCCTGCTTCGTCAACGCCATCGCCCGAAAGGAGATCGATCCCGAGCCCCTCATCGCCGGCATCTTCCCCGTTCGGGACGCGAAGAGCGTCTACGAACGGCTCGGCGCCGGGGTGTTGCAAGGCGTCGGCTTTCTCTTCGAGTATGACCTACCGAGCGAGGGCGATCCGCCTATGACGAGTCACAATCGGGCCGATACGCTTATGGTGCGAGGTCGGGGCACGACTGCAGCGCCTTTGCATCACACTCAGACCCGACGCGACGGCCGCGAGGGAAGCTTGCTGCGGATCGGCTTCGTCGGTGCCGGCAACTACGCGTCGTCGATGCTGCTTCCGCATCTCGTGAAACAACCGGGGGTCGAGCTAGCTCATGTTGCCACACGCCGCTCACTGTCGGCCGTCAACGCGCAGCGCAAATACCAGTTCCAAGATGCAAGCACCGATCCCGAATCCCTCTTCGAGGACCAATCGATCGATGCCGTGTTCATCGTCACCCGGCACAGTGCTCATGCCCAACTGACCTGCCGCGCCCTCGAGGCGGGAAAGGCGGTCTTCGTCGAAAAACCTTTGGCTCTGACATCGGACGAACTTGACCGCATTCTCGCGACGGTGGACGAGTCCGGGAACGACAGGGTCATGGTCGGCTTCAATCGCCGATTCGCTCCGCTCATGGTGGAGATGCGGACGCGGTTCGGCCGATCGCCCGAGCCTACGTACGTGCGCTACCTGGTCAACGCGGGACGACTCGCGCCCGACAGCTGGTACCGGGACAGCGAACTCGAGGGTTCCCGTTTCGTCGGTGAAGGAGGCCATTTCGTGGACACGGTGAGCTGGTGGATCGGCAGCGATCCCGTGGAGATCACGACGATGTCCGCCGGCGGCCCCGACGAGTTCCAGGTGAGCCTTCGCTACGGTGACGGATCCCTGGCAACCATCACCTACTTGACCAGTGCACACCGGCGCTTCCCCAAGGAGACTTTCGAGGCCTCGAGCGGCGGGCGGACCGCTCAACTCGACAATTTCCGGCGGGCGACCGTGTGGTCGGGTGCACGTGCTCGAGTCCGTCGGCACCTCGGACCTCCGGACAAGGGGCAACCCGCCGAGATCAAGGCTTTCCTCGACGCAGTGCGCACCGGTGGGCCGATGCCTATCTCGGTGGACTCCCTGACGGCCACGACTCGCGCCACCCTCATGGCAGCCTCAGCCGTCGCAGGCCGGTCACCACAAAAGCTGTGACGCTCGAACCACCACTCCGAGAGGCTTTGCACATGGCTGAACCATGAACTCGGCGGAGCTCGAATGGCGGTTCCAGCGACTGTCGAGGATGTCCGTTTCCGAAGTGATGTGGCGGATCTCCGACCAGGTGCGGCGCAGACGATGGGTATCCCGACAGGTCATGCCCGACGTCTCACCCCAGTCATGGGCCTTCCGTCCCGGCGATCACGAAGAGGCACCCTGGAATTGGGCTCGAGATGCCCAGTTTCGGACTCTTCCAACCGAAGAGACGCTGCATGCCGTGCCGCTCGAGACGCGTCGAAAGGTGATTGCAGCGGCCGAAGAGATACTGGCCGGACGGTGGCAGTTGCTCGGCACTGTGCGTCGAGACATGGAGGACCCGGACTGGTTCTTCGATCCGGTGACCGGCAGGCGGGCTCCCCAGCTCGACTATTGCTTCACGGTCAACCATCGCTCCGAGGACGTCACCGGAAACGTGAAGCAGATCTGGGAACTTTCGCGCATGCACCACGTGACGCTGCTCGCGGCTGCTTTCAGCCTGTCGGGGGACGTACGATATGCCGAACGCGCTGCCTCTCATCTTTGTTCATGGTGGTCACAGAACCCCTTCCTCTCTGGTGTGCACTGGACGAGTGGGATCGAAGCCGGGCTGCGACTGACCACCTGGGTCTGGGTACGCCGTCTGCTTGACAGATGGGTGGGGGCAACTGAGCTCTTCGAGCGCAACGAGATGGCACGGGCCCAAGTGTGGTGGCACCAGCGCTACCTTGCATCCTTCCGCAGTCGGGGATCGTCGGCCAACAACCACGTCATCGCCGAAGCGACCGGCTTATTGGTCGCGGCACTTGCCTTTGACTGGTTCGCGGAGAGCTCCCGCTGGGCCGAGGAAGCCGCACGGGTTCTCGAACACGAGCTGAGGTGCAACACCTTTCCTAGCGGCGTCAATCGAGAGATGGCTTTCGACTACCACGGCTTCGTAACCGAACTGGCGGTGGTTGCAGCAACCGAGGCGAGCTGGGCCGGCCGCCCCCTCTCGCGCGATCTGTGGGCATTGTTGTACCGCATGTTCGATGTGATCGCGGGGACGGTGGATGCAAAGCTACGCGCCCCGCGTCAAGGGGACGGGGACAACGGGACAGCTCTCGTCCTCGATCCTCCGACTGTCGAACGGTGGGCGGGCCTCCTCGCCATCGGGGACGCCCTGTTTGAGACGCCGGAGTGGTGGCCAGCCGTCGTGCCCACGGTCAGCAGCACCCTCCTGGCGTCGATGGCCGGTCGTGGTCACGCGGCTGCCTCCCCGGACCGTCGTCCGAGCCATTACGCCGATGCAGGTCTGACCGTTCTGCGGAGTTCACCTTTGGACGGCGAAGAGATTTGGTGCCGCTGCGATGCAGGTCCCCATGGTTTCCTCTCCATCGCCGCCCACGCTCATGCCGATGCCCTCGCGGTCGAAGTGCGATATGACGGCGTGGAAGTGCTGGCTGATCCCGGGACGTACTGCTACCACGGCGAACCTCGCTGGCGCCGCTATTTTCGCTCGACCCTGGCCCACAACACCATCGAGGTGGGCAACCAGAACCAGTCCGCCTCGGGCGGACCCTTCCTTTGGACCCGTCACGCTCGGAGCAGGTTGATCGAACTGGACATCGACGCAGACGGGGAGGTCACCGCCTGGTCCGCTGAGCACGACGGCTACTGTGCACTGAAGCCACCGGTGCGCCACCGCAGATCGGTGCGACTGGAAGGTCGACTTCGACGGATCGAGATCGTCGACCGTCTCGCGACGACAGGGGTACATACCTTCCGACTGGCGTTCCACCTCGGCCCCGACATCCATGCCCAGATGGTCGGACACAGCGTCGATCTCTCTTGGTCAGACCGCATGTCCACACGGAGTGCCACGCTCTCCTTACCCAATGGCCCCTCTTGGTCGCTCTCGAGAGGTGCCACCGACCCCATCCTCGGCTGGTACTCCCCACGCTTCGGAGAGAAGCAGCCGGCCTGGGCGGTCATCGGCGAGGGAGAGTGCACCGGGACCGGTTTCGACAGGTACCGGTCTGTGCTTCAGTTCCATACGCGACAATGAGACCACCACCTGGTTCGGCATCATTGTCCCCTCGCGCGGTGGTCGTCTGTGCCCGCGAGGCAATCAGGACGAGGTCTACCCTTTGGAGGAGTACGAGGACCGCTCTCGATCCTGGTCGGTTGTCTTAGCACCCCAACGGCCAGTGAGAAGCACACCTCTACCTGTCGACGCGTTGAGTCAGCTCACGGATCGACTTGAAAGGAGGCCTGGAAGCGCTTCACTCGTTCATTGATGCCTTCGCCGTCAAGTGCGGAACCGTGATCTAGACGTTCATTCGGCAGTGAGAACGAGTTGACATTCACTTTGCGAGCCGGCACTCCCGCCCACACCTCACCGGGTGGCACCGACGAGAGAACGACCGCATTGGCTCCGATGACGGCCCCTCTGCCCAGGGTGAGCGTCTCGCCATACTTGTGCAAGACCTTGGCACCCGCCCCGATCACCACATCGTCCTCGACGGTGATCCTGCCAAACCTCGCGATCGTGACAAGGCGCTCAGGCACCTGATCAACCGGCAGATATTCGTCCGCGAAGCCGAGAGTGACGCCCTGGAAGATCTTGACGTTGTTCCCTATGACGGACCACGGAGCGATGACCACGCCCACCGCTCCGTGGGCCAGGTGGAAGTTGTCCCCTATCTCTACTGTCGGAGGAATCTCCACCCCAAAGAGTTTGAGGCCCTTGTAAGCCAACCGCCGTGTGGAGCGGCGCCTCATCATCCTGACGAGCCGCTCTTGAGGCGAGTGAGGTGGTTGGGCCTCATGGGGGGACCCGGTGACCGCCGCGGCCGTTCGGTCTCGGCGTCCCATCATCGGAGGCCCTGCGCTCGAAACGGTACGTCTCGTCGTCGATCGGGCACCCCTGGACGTTACCATCGGACCTTCGTTGATCTGGAACTCCGCCCCACGCGTCGCGCGGCCCGGCCCCACACATGGCACCTCTTGGTGCGAGTCGTTGCGCGCGGCGAGGGACACCTCGTCGTGCCGAACAGCAACCGACTGCCGGACCCGGGCGGCGTCCAGCTCTCGCCCGCTCGGGGCATCCCGGTGTGCCGCCTCACAGGTATCGGATGTGCCAGCTTAGGGGCCCTTCAGGTATCTGATCTGTCCCCACCTGCTCTAAAAGTACGTGGCTCAAGTGCCCGAATTGGCCAAACGAGGGCCGGTCAGCTCCCCGGTCGCGCCGTGCGTCTGCACGATCGCGCGCGCGGTCACTGCTTCCCTGGCGTCGGGTCGAGCCCAGGTAGGACAGGCACGTCCGTCGGCTCCCTGTCCGGGCGTCCTGCTCGACAGGGACGGGACGATCATCGTTGATCACGGCCACGTCGGGTCCGTCGACCGGATCGAGCTCATCGACGGCGCTGCGCAGGCGATTGCCAGGCTCAACCGGGCCAGGGTGCCAGTCGCGGTCGTGACCAACCAGGCCGGTGTCGCCCGTGGGCTCTACGGCATCAGCGACGTCGAAGAGGTGCACCGCCACATCACCGCCTTGCTGGCGGAGCGTGAGGCCCACATTGACCGGTACTTCTACTGTCCATACCACCCTGAGGGGACGGTCGCAGAATTCAGTCGCTCGAGCATCGACAGAAAGCCGATGCCCGGCATGGCGCGAGCGGCCGCAGAGATCCTCAATCTCGACCTGACCACTTCCTGGGTGGTTGGCGACCGCTTAGAGGACATCGGACTGGCTGAGGCTGTGGGGGCGTCTGCCATCTACGTCGGACCCGGTGTCTGCAATCGACCGGGCGTGTGGTCATTTCCCAGCCTTGCTCAGGCAACCCCCTTCATCCTCGAACGCATCGCGATGTGACTACCACCTACGGCGCGACAGTACGACCCGACACGGCGCCCTTCCCGGCGGTGCCATTCCGTACCGCGGCCTCGTACACCGCTGCTTACCTAGCCGAGCTCACACAGGCGGCCGCCACGATCGATCCCAAATCTCTCGACCGCGCGACCGAGGTCCTCTTGAACGCCTACACGCAAGGAAGGCTCGTTTTCTCGTGTGGCAACGGCGGCTCAGCGGCTATCGCCAATCACTTGCAGTGTGACCACCTGAAGGGTGTGCGGAGCGGTACGGACCTTCGATCCCGCGTCATCAGCCTCAGCAGCAGTATCGAGTTGCTCACCGCAATCGCCAACGACCTGGGCTACCACGACTCCTTCGCCTATCAACTGCGCGCCCAGTCGCAGGCAGGGGACGTTCTGATCGTAATCTCGTCGTCGGGAAAGTCTCCCAACATCGTTCGTGCCTTGCAGTGGGCCTGCGACAACGACCTTCGGACAATTGCCCTGACGGGGTTCGATGGAGGTAGTGCCAAGTCGATGGCCGAGATTGCCATCCACGTAGAAAGCGCGAACTACGGAATCGTGGAAGACCTCCATCAGTCGGTCATGCACGCCATGGCCCAGTACATCCGACAAACGAGGATGAGCGCGGACGCTATCGCGTCTAGCACTTTCTGATGGGTCCCCGCGCCAGAACGCCGTCTTCTCCGACCACGGGCCCGTTCACGCCTTCAGTCGACGCCCACACCCGTCTCCGTGTGGCCGTCAACCTGCTCACCGAAGATCCACGCAACCCGTCAGGCGCCTACTGGTTCTGGACACGCATGGTGCCCGAGATGGCCAATCGCCTGCTCCCAGGCGAAGAACTCCACCTAATGCTCAGCCCCACCGCGCGGCGCGTTCACCCCGACTATGGGCGGGCCGTTCGTTACATCACCTTCCCTTGGTCGAACGAGCACCGGGTGTTGCGAACGGCGAGTGAGCATCTCTTCTCTCCGTTTCGCCTCCCCCTCAGTCACATCGACGTGCTTAACACCCTCATCGCCCCTCTCATAAACCCCTCGTGGTCGCTGGTGATCCACATGAAGACGATGCACGCATTTACGATCCCGGACGCACTCAAGATGGGACCTCGTGCTTACCGCCGCCTGAATTATCAACGCTCGGCCCGTCTGGCAGAAGCGATCATCATCAACTCCAATAGCCTGCGTTGCGAAATCAACCGTTACCTGGAGGTGGACCCCCAGAAATTCAGATTGATCTACGAAGCAGTCGACCACGACATATTCAAGCCCGGTAATCGCGAGGCTGCTCGAGCCCACGTGGCCTTATTCGGAATCTCGAAGCCGTTCGTGTTGTTCGTATCCTCGCTCTGGCGCTACAAGAACTGCGGCGGCCTGCTTCGTGCCTGGAAGCTAGCGCATGACGAACTCGCGGGCCGCCAACTTGTCATCGTAGGCGCAGAGCGTGACCAGCAGAACGCGGCCGAGTTGCATTCGCTCGTTGACGAGTTGGGCATCACCGACGACGTTGTCTTTGTGGGCGGTGTACCGCTCGAGGAGACCGCCCGCTTTTATCAGGCGGCCGATCTTCTGGTCTACCCTTCGTTCGACGAGACCTTCGGTTTGCCCATCCTCGAGGCGATGGCGTGCGCGTGTCCGGTCGTCACCTCAAACACAAGTGCGATGCCCGAGACCGCTGGCGGGGCGGCCCTGCTCGCCGACCCCCACGACCCGGCGTCGATCGCTCGCTCCATGCTTGACGGCACTGGTTCTGGAGCGGACGGTCTTCGAACCCAAGGGCTTCGTCGGGCTCAGCAGTTCACCTGGGGTGGCACCGCTGAGGCGACTCTGGACGTCTATCGCGAGGTCGCCGAGCGGCGACGCGAGCGAAGATGAAGATTCTGGTAACAGGCGGTGCCGGTTTCATCGGCTCTCACACGGCCGACCGTCTCCTCGAACTTGGTCACGAGGTGATCGTCCTCGACGCGCTCACGCCGCCCGTCCACCGAGGCGTCCGGCCGACGTACCTGAGCCCCGACGTCGAGTTCTACGAGGGTGACGTCCGCAACGAGGACCTTCTACGGAACCTTCTGCGCCGCGTCGACGCCGTTTACCACCTCGCGGCATATCAAGACTACCTACCGGAGTTCGCTCGCTTCTTCGACGTCAACGTGGTGTCCACGGCGCTTCTGTACCAGATCATCGTCGAAGAGCGGCTCGAGTTGGCACGCGTTGTCGTCGCCTCATCGCAGGCAGCCATGGGCGAGGGACTTTACCGCTGCCCGCTCGACGGCGAGCAAACGCCGGGCATGCGTTCTGAATCCGCTCTCTCGGCTGGCCGGTGGGACATCTCCTGCCCCGCCTGTGGTGGGCCATTGATGATGCAGGCGACGCCCGAGCGCGTCTCAAACCCTCAGAACCCGTACGGCATGTCCAAGCTGAGCCAAGAGATGGTGGCCGTGCATCTGGGAAGGCGGTACGGGGTGCCCACGGCGGCATTGCGCTACAGCATCGTGCAAGGCCCGCGTCAGTCCGTCTACAACGCATACTCCGGTGCCTGCCGGATCTTCTGCCTTCACTATCGCCAGGGCAGTGCGCCCACCCTCTACGAAGATGGCCGTGGAATTCGGGACTACGTCAACATCGACGACGTGGTCGACGCGAACATCCTGGTGCTCGAGGACGATCGTGCGGTCGAAGGCGTCTTCAACGTCGGCGGAGGAGTGCCGGTGAGCACTCGGGAGCTCGCCGAGATCGTCATGCGTCAGTATGGTTCGGATCGCCCCGGCATCGTTCCCGGGGAGTATCGGTTTGGTGACACCCGGCACATCCTCTCCGACATCGCGTCACTCAGCCTGCTCGGATGGTCGCCCAAACGGACACCAGCGGATTCGGTAGAATCCTACGCAGAGTGGCTCGAGGACATCGATGGCCTCGATGGAATACTCGACGCGGCGAACGCAAGCATGCGTTCGCTCGGCGTCGTGCGCAAAGCGGATTCATGAAGGCGTTCCTGCTGGCGGCGGGAATCGGAAGCAGGCTGCGGCCGATCACGGACCACACTCCGAAGTGCATGCTGCCGATCGGAGGTAAGCCGTTGCTTGATCTCTGGCTCGACGCCTTGGGCCGGGCAGGGGTCGACGAAGTGCTGGTCAACCTCCACCATCTGCCCAGCGTCGTATTGCGGCACATAGGTACGCGGCGCGGGCCACCGGCCATTCGCACCGCCATCGAGCCAGAACTCTTGGGCAGTGCCGGCACCCTCCGGCACCACCGATCTTGGGTGCAGGACGAGGAGTTCTTCCTGGTGGCGAACGCCGACAACCTGACAGATTTCGACCTGCGATCCCTGTGCGACTTCCATCGCAGTGGCGATGCCGAAGCAACTCTGACAGTGTTCCAGGCCGAGCACCCATCGCGCTGCGGTATTCGTCGAGATCGATTCCTCCGGACTCGTGACCGGCTTCATCGAGAAGCCATCTGAGCCGGCGAGCAATCTGGCGAATGCCGGCATGTACGCGTTCAATCCAAGCGTGATCCTCGACATCGACGACACGACTCCCAACGACATCGGGTACCAGCTACTCCCTCGACTGGTTGGGCGGGCACGCGCCCTGCCCGTGGACGATTATTTCTGCGACATCGGGACACCTGCCGCCTACGAGCGAGCCGTCCGGGAGTGGCGACCCAAGGTGCCGTCATGATCGTGACCCAAACGCCACTGCGCATCGGTCTCGTCGGTGGCGGAACCGATCTCCCTGATTACTACGTCGAACACGGCGGTCGAGTTCTCAACTGTGCGATCGACAAGTACGTCTACGTCATCGTCAAGCAACGCTTCGACGACGACATCTACGTCAACTATTCGAAAAAGGAAATAGTCTCCAGCGTCGAAGACCTCGATCACGACCTCGTGCGCGAGGCGATGGTCATGACCGGGGTGAAGCATGGAGTCGAGATCACCATGCTCGCCGACATTCCATCTTCCGGTTCTGGGTTGGGCTCCTCGTCCTCGGTCACAGTCGGTCTGTTGCACGCTCTTTCGGCCTACCGAGGGCGGCAATGGTCCGGCGAGGAGCTCGCAGAGCGGGCTTGCACGATCGAGATCGACCTGTGCGGCAAACGCATCGGCAAACAGGACCAGTACATCGCCGCGCTCGGAGGCATCCGCGACATCCACTTCGGCCCCGGGCCCTATGTGGTCGCCGACGAGATCGAGCTCTCGCCGGTCGACCGACGAGCGCTCCAGGGGCAGATCATGCTCTTCTATCACCGGGGTGACCCGGAGCGCCGACACCATCCTCCGTGAGCAGTCGGCGAACGTTGCCAGCCACCCTTCCACAACTCAACCGCTTGAAAGAACTGGCGTCCATCACGAGCGAACGCTCTGCGGAGTGGCGACGTGGAGGCCCTGGGCAGCGCAATCCGACAGGGCTGGGAAACCAAGCGACAGCTCGCATCGGGAGTGTCGAACGAGCGGATCGATCGGGCGATCGAGTACGCGCTCGCAGCGGGTGCGACCGGGGTGAAGGTGACCGGCGCCGGCGGCGGCGGCTTTCTACTGGTCATCTGCCCTCCTGAGCACCAGCGTGCCGTGCGGCACAGCTTGAGCACCTTAAAGGAATTGCCGGTGAAGCTCGATCGACTGGGCTCACGCGTGGTGCTCAACGTCATGCGCGACATCTGGTGCTGAAACCAGCACCACGAGTACGCCACGCACGGACCTCACGAGGCACTAGTCCCCGTCGCCCGGATCCCCGCCTGAGACCGGCGATACCCCGGCCAGATAGTTGGCATTCCTCACGAGCCGTCGTCGCAGGGTATCCAAGAGTCGTAGTGCCTGGGCGGTGTTGCGTCTCCTCGACCGATCGACGAGCCGAGGACTGCAAGACCAACATGACGGCAAGAGTGACGGTACCCTGTTAGCAAATCCGCCGTCGCTGCCCCGGTTACCCCGTAGACGGTGGCGAGCACACAAACGGCCGCGACAGAGAAGGCCAACCTCCCCAACTGAACCATGAAGAGTGGGCGCACTCGGCGTGTGGTGACAAGGGTGAGAACCGGCCCGACGCCGAACGACGGCGATCACCAGGGAGACTGCGAAGACCCGTGCGCTCGGTGCATAGGTGACGAACGCGGCGCCGTACAGCAATTTGAGGAGGGTGGGTGCAGCAACAAAGACCGCGATGCCGCACGCCGCCGCCGCCACGACCCCTGCGCCGGTCACGAAGCGGGTGACCCGTACCAGGCCCGTCCGACCGCGCTCCGCAAGCTGCCGGCTCGCTTCAGGCAGACCAAAGCTCCCCCCGGCGTTGATGACCACAAACGTCGGCCCGACCACCAGTCCCTGCGCCGCCTTCAAGCCTCCGAGCGCGGCCGGGCCCAACAGCACCCCGCCAGGATCAGATAGAGCTGGCTGCCCCCCCAAGTGGCCACACGTTCGCTGGCCAACCACCGACTCGTTGGCCAGCGGGACCAGAGAAACGCCATTCCGCCGCGTAGCGACGGGCGGACCGAGAACTGCCGAAGACCGTAGAGAGCAGCAATGGCCGCTCCCACACCCCAGGCCGAGACAACCGCGAACACCGAGTGCAGACCCGCCAGGAAGACCGCCCCGAACGCCAGCGCCTGCACGGCGTTGAACAGGAGGTCGTTCATGAGCGACTTCCTCGGGGTCCCCTGCATGAAACCGATCCGTCGCCAGTAATCCTGCAGATCGAGCACGAGTATCCAAGGAGCCACCGAAAGCAGGCCTACTCCGAAAGTGTGCTGACCGACGACGAGAAGGGCCGTACCCACGGCGGCGATGATGAACGCGGCCATCACACCGAGCGTCACGTCGGCCGCAAACCCCCGCCGAATGACATTCTTCCTTCTGATCCCCGCGCAGGTCGCCCATGATCGCCATCGGGTCGGTGATCAATGACCGATGAATAGTCGTCACCAGGATCCAGACTGCGTAGGCGAGGGCGAAGGCTCCCAGACCGGCGGGACCGCTGATTCGCGCCACGACGATCCCGACCGCAAAGTTGGACGCCGACGCCACGCACTGGTCGGCCATCGTCGTCGTGGCGCGGGTGGCAGCACCGCCGCGGAGCCGCCATCGCGCCCCGAACCGGGTGGCAGACATGCTCGTTACCCGTCTCGGTGAGCGCGAGCGGAACACTCGCTAGCCAGGGTGCGCGTCATGGACGTTGAGGTCGGGGGACAGGCGCCTTCACGTCGAACGCCCCGCAAGACAGGAGCACTGTCACCTTCACGCAGATACAGCGAGCGAGAGCCGCTCGGGATACCCTGCCCTGGTCACGCCGGTTGCATCCTGCCGGGTCGCCTCGACCGGGCTGGTCCGTGAGTCACCGCTTCCTGGCCAAGGGACAGTCCTACCGCTCGTGGGCAAACGTCCCCCTTCGGCCGTATCTTCCGCCCCCCTCGGACCTCTGTATAGCCATCGACTCCAGAGACGGCGTCGTGCGACAACCACGTCGCCCGATCCGGGCTCGTCGACTCCATCACACTCGTCCCGGGATCCCAACCAAGTGCTCAACAGCGACCTACCCCAGCCTCTCGAACGAACCAGGTCCTCGGATGGCTCTTCGATCACCGGTTCCAAGATCTCCGTCATCGTGGTCGCAGCTGAACGGCTCTTCCGCCTCGGGTTGGCTCGGCTTCTCGGCGAGGACGACGGCCTGGATGTCATCGGTGTCTCCGACGGCGAGCCGAGCTGCTCGGGCTCTGCACCGCCACGTCCGTCGACGTTGTCTTGATAGACCTGGAGCTCTCACGAGCCGACAGCATCGATCTCGTGCGGTTGCTTGCTTCGGAATGCCCGACCACGAGGACACTGGTCTTGACATCCAATCCCGACTGGCGCGTCCGCCCGGCCATGATCGCGGGCGCCGCCGGCGTTCTCCTGAAGGACACCTCCCCCGAAGCCATCAGGGCTGCGGTCGTCTCCGTTCATTTGGGTGATCAGGTTCTCTGCAACGAGGCGGCCCGATGGGTCCTGGGTGAAGAACCTTCCACCCATCTGACCCAACGGGAGTCAGCCGTACTCCGGATGGTGGCTCAAGGTGCCAACAACGCGGAGATCGCCATAGCAACTGCATCTCGGTCAGAAGACCGTGCGCAACTACGTAAGCCGCCTCTATCGCAAGCTCGACCTCAACAATCGCGCACAAATCGCCACCTACTTGGCCCGCACCGACATCGCCCGCAGTGCCGGCCGGACTGACTTGGCACCTCCCGAGAACGAGTCTTCGGTCCACAGCAAGTGAACGAGCAGCCTCTCAACCTGCGTGCATCGCTTCAGGAGATCTGGCGACGCCGGCTGCTGGTCATCGTCGTGGCGGTGCTCTGCGGACTCGGTGGGCTCGCGTACGGACTCCTCAGGCCGGCAAACGAGACCGCCGTCGCCCTGGTTCTCCTTCCACCGAGCACCGCATCCGGCGTCAGGCAACTCGGGCAACACAGGCAACTCAGGTGCGGCGGGGAACGGCATCAACACCGATGCCGTCATCGCAAGAAGCACGCCGGTCCTGGCTGCGGCCGGTGCCAAGGTGTCGCCGCCACTCGGGGCACTGGGAGTCAAAAAGCTCGTGACGGTGACGCCACTCAGTGGACAGATCCTGCAGATCCAAGCCCAGGCTCCGGCGAGTAGGTACGCCGCGCAGTTGGCCAATGCCGTGGCTGCGAGCTATGTCGACTACATCGGTCAATTGGAGGCGAGCTCTGCGGGAGCTGCGGTGGCCGCGCTGCAGCACGAATCCAACGCTGCTCACTCAACAGATCAAGAATCTGCAGTCTCAGATCGACACTGTGACTGCCCGTATCGCCTCCGAAGGTGCGGGATCGAGCAACGGCCAACAGGACACCAATCTGTTGGGCTCACTTCGGAGCGAGCAGAACCAGGTCTCGCTACAACTCAACAGCGTCACGAACCAGATCACCAACGCTCAACTCGAGAATAGTTCGACGGCGAGCACGACCCGGATACTTCAGAAGGCCACTACCCAACCAGCCTCCAGGTACGGACTCCCCATCGAAGCAGGCATCATTGCGTTTGTCGCTCGGATTGTTGGGTAGTGCGGTGTTCGTGCTCGTTCGTCTCCAACGCGGGCATCGCTTGCGCCTCCGAGATGAGATTGCACGTACGGCAGGTGCCCCAGTAATTGCCTCGCTCGATGCACCGAGCTGCACCACCCCTTCGGCGTGGCGGGACCTTCTCGAGGGACGACCACGCGCCACCACCGAGTGGGCTCTGCGGCATGTACTCCACTCTCTTCCGAACGGCAGCCGCCCACGACCGGCTGTCCGGGTGATCTCATTTGCCGGCGACTCGCCAGCCCTGACCACCGGTCCCCGACTGGCGCTGCACGCGGCCGCCTCTGGTATGCCGACTGTGCTCGTGCCAGAGGCCTCCCCGGAGTCCGAGGACCGTTCGCTCACGCCCTTGCGGGCAGCGTTCACCGGGGCCGAGCCCGTGAATCGAGGGTTGCCATTCACCCTCGGACCGAACGAGCGCAGGTGAAGCTCCGCCCGAGCTCCTCGTCTCATTCGTGGTCTTCGATGGCAACTCGACGACCCTCACCCCGTCCGACGCCGTGAACCTGTTGTCGATCTCTCCAAACTTCGTCACAGATGACGAGCTCGCTCAGCTTGCGCTGCAAGCCGCCGACAGCGGGTCGGTTCTGGAGGGCGTGGTGGTGGTGAACCCCGACCCGTCCGACAATACGACCGGCTTGATGAGGACGACACGGTCCGTCTGCTGTCTTCCGCGTGAAGGTGCGGATGCCGGTGGCCAATGAGCTCATTCATCTCGGAGCCCGGACGAGCGAGGCCCACGGCTCGCCGGAACGATTCCCGAGCCGGGAGCGCTGATGGAAGCGACGACGTCCAACGATGACCCCGTCCTGGGCCCGATGATCGGCCTTCGCGCGTTGATGGCGACGATACGACGTAAGCGGCGGGTCTGGCTGATCACCGGTCTCGTGGGTCTGATCGTCGGTGCGAGCCTCCACCTGGTCATTCCCCGCAAGTACACCGCCGTAACCGATCTCTACCTGGCCGTGCCCGCCGGCGCGGATCCGGCACAGGTCATGGCGAACAACGTCTCTCTCCTCCAGACGGAGGTGGTTGCCCAGCAGGCGATCACCTCGGGCCATCTCCACATGACTCCGCACACGTTGCTCTCCCATTACACCGGCCTCTCGCGTGAGCGACAACATCATGTCGATCACCTTCAGCGGACCATCCCAGACCGAAGCCGCCTCGGGCGCCAGGGCCGTGGCCCGAGCCTTCCTCGCGGTCCACGCCAAAGAGCTGGGCCTGCAGACCGACGCGCTCGTTCGCGGTCTTCAGTTTCAGATCTCCTCCCTCAACACCGAGATCGACAGTCTGAACGCCAAGATCAACAGCCTCTCCGGCGCAACGCCCAACACGCAATCGAGCAATCAACTCACCGACCTGGTCAATCAGCGAAGCGCGGACGAGTCGCAGGTATCCCAGTTACAGGCTCAGGTCGATCAGGCTCTCCTGAACGAGCAGTTCACCGATACGTACCAGCAACGTTCTGGATCCCGCCGCGGTGGTTCCGGTATCGGCGAAGAAAGTGGTCCTCGTCGACGCCCTCTCAGGACTGGTCGCCGGTCTCGCCGTCGGGCTCGCGGCGGTGATCTTCGGCGCGCTCTTCTCGGAGCGACCTCCCGATCGCTCGACCGTGGCAGACGACTCTTGGCGCACCAGTCGAGTTGAGCCTTGGTCGCTACCGTAGTCCGCGCGTGATGCGCAGGAGTCGGTTGGCTCGGCGGCTGAGAGAGCCAAGCCCGGCCCTGCGGATGATCGAGCGTCGACTGCGCGGCCATCTCGAATCTGCACCCGGATCAGCGTTAGCGGTCGTCGCAGTCGGCACTCCCGAGCCGACGGCGCTGGCGGTCGGTGCCCTGGCACTCGCCCTGTCGTCAGAGGGGCACCGGGTGGTGGTGGTCGACGCCGCCGACGACCGGCCCCTTGCCTCAATCCTCGGCCTCAGTTCCAAGCCCGACGCGATGGAGACGTTCCAGCTCGCCGATGCCGGGCGGTCCGCCCGTGAGGGTGCTCGTGGCGCCGGAGGACCCATTGCGGATGGCCCAGAAGCCGCCTCCCGACGATGCCGATGCCCTTCTGGTCCTGGCTTCGCTCGACCCCGCGTTCGGTGCGGAGCACCTCGCGCCGTGGGTGACGGACGCGGTCATGGTCCTCTCCTCGCGGCGAACCACCGCTCACCCGCATGGACGTCAGCCGGGAGATGTTGCACGAGGCGGGGATCTCCCTGCGCTCCGTCATCCTCCTGGATTCCGATCCCCAGGACGAGAGTTCGGGTGCGCTCAGTCCGGTTGACCTCCGATTGACCCCGGCGGTAGCGGCGGAACCGTCGAAGTAGGGAGACGCTCGTGGAGACCATGGCAGCCGTCACTGGTCGTCGCCAGGCCCGGCGACGCGACTCGCGTTTGCGTCGGGTCTCCATCATCTGGGCCTTGCTCTTCTTCAACGCGCTTCACTCCCCGAGCAAGGGTCTCTCCTGCCCATACCGCACAGAATCGCCCAACTCATGACCCAGGGCGCGTTGTTCATCGCTCTCGTGCTGGCCCTGACCATCAATCCCCGGATGCGAATTCGTCCGAACTGGTTCCTCGGGCTCTACACCGTGCTCGCAATCAGCTCGCTCATGATGAGCGTTCGTCTCGTTGGTCTGGGGACCGAATACCGAAGCTTCCGGCTGATCGTGTTCCTCTTCGTGCTGTGGCTCCTCACCCCATGGTGGGGCAGGCGAGACCTGCTCGTCCTGCGCAGTCAGACGGTCGTCATCCTGGTGATTCTGGGCTCGGTCGTCGTGGGGCTCCTCGATCTCGCCCGGAAAGGCGCTTCCCGGCGGCCGTCTGAGTGGCACGCTCTGGCCGATCTGGTCGACAGAGGTTGCTCACTTCGCGGGCGAGGTCGCTGGCCTGACGGTGTTGCTCTGGCTATGCCGTCTGGTATCTCACCGTCGTGCCCTCATGGTCGCAGTGCCCGCCGTGATCATTCTCGTGCTGACCCACACGCGCACGGCCCTTTTGGCCATGATCGTGGGCCTGCTGGTTGCGGGTGCCAGCCTGTTGCTCGCGAGGCGACGGGTTCGCAGGACTTTCGCGGCGATTCTCCTCGTTGTCGTGGTGATCGGAGTTCCGGCGTCACCGTTCGTGGCGCACTGGTTGGCTCGAGGACAGAACGTCCAGGAACTTCAGAATCTCACCGGTCGTACGAAGGCGTGGTCGGCGGTGCTCGCGATCCATCGACCGACCACCAACGTGATCTTCGGAAGCGGTCTGTCGAACGACGCCGTCAGCGGGTCGTCGAACTCGGGCGCTGAACGGGCTGCCCATTGACAGCAGTTGGATATCGATCTACCAGGATCAAGGCATCGTCGGAGACGTGCTGGTCGGCGCAATCTTCCTGCTCCTGCTGCTGACGGCATCTCTGCCGGGCACGGGGCCCCACACGAGCCTTGGCACTCTTTCTGATCGTCTACTGCCTGATCGCCGGCGTCAGCGAGAGTGGCCTGGGTGGCGCATCACCGTATCTTCTCGATTTGACCGTTGCGGCGTCGCTCCTGACCTTCCCTTCCGCAAGGGGAACCGACTTGAGCTTTGGCTTCACCCTCCCGCAGAATTCGCGATCCGTCGAGATCGAGCAATAAATTGCGCGACGCTGTCAGTGCGTTCGAACATGTCGACGCACGTACCGGAGGAATCCGGCGTGTTCATTTGCTCGTTTGCCAGCCGACCATACACAAAAGGCCCGTTGTGTTCGACGTCTGCTCAGTCGACGCAACCGAGGTCGCGTAGCCACTCGGCGGTGCGGAGAAACCCCTCGTCGAGGCTGATCGGATCGTACCCAAGCCTCTTGTAGGTCTTCGAGGCCCTCAGGTCGCCGCGAACTGTCGGCGTCAACACCGTCTTGAATGCGATTGCCATCAACGTCGGACCGAATACTTCGAGCAGCTCCGGATCGCCCGACGGCGCAACGTCCTCGACGTGGTGGTCGACCCCGGCCAAGGCGCAGATCCGGTTGCACGCGGCTGCCGTGCTCACCACGTCCTCGGGTTGGCCATCGAGCATGTAACGCTCGCCGGCCACGCCTCTGTCGAGGGCGAGAATGCATCCTCCGGCAACGTCTTCGGCGAACACCCAGCTCACCGGGAACGTCAGATATCGGGTGACGCGGCCCCGAAGTGCAGACAGGAGCACCCGATTGAAGCTTGTCCGGCCCAGGGCGTTGCTCACCACCGGCGAGGGGCCATAGATGGCCCCGGGGTGCGCTGTCACCACGTCCTGGCCGGCTGCCGCCCTGCCCATGGCGTCCCGGAACGCCGCCATTTTGGTGATGGTGTACGGATCCGAACTCGGCTCTCGCATCACCGGGGCGTCCTCGCGCTCCAGGCCACCGGTCGTGTCAAAGAAGGTGCCCGTGCTGACGGCGACCACCCGGCGCATGCCGAGGTTCTCGGCCGCATCGAGAACGTGCTTGGTACCTTGGACGTTCACGGCTTCGAAGTCGGGCAGATTCTGGCTTGCCCCACCGAGAAGCGCCGCACTGTGGACTGCGGCATCGGCACCGGTCGCGGCGCGGCGGACATCGACGGCGTCAGTGATGTCACCGGGAACGATCTCGGCCCCCATGGTTACCAGGGGCTCGACATCAGCCGTCGGACGAGCGAGGGCGCGCACGCGGTCGCCGCGCTCGATCAACAGCTTGCAGATGTTGGCTCCGGCCAGCCCGGTCGCACCAGTGACCAAGATGGTCTCGCTCATGTCAACGTCTGCTGAGGCACTTCGACACGGGCGCGGTCCACCTGGTCCGGGCTGTAGGCAATGGTCGGGGGGCTCGTGCCGAAGATGTCGAGGGTGTGGAGGAACCGGTGCAGCCCCATCGCGTTGGCACACGTAAAGCCAAGCTCCACAACTTCGGCCGCGGTGAAGACCGTTCCGAGGTCGCGGTACACCTCGTCGTCGATGGCATGGTGATCCGCGGAGAGCAGGTCCAAGAAGTTGATCGCCAAGCGTTCCCGCTCTGTCAGTTGTGAACCCTCAGACGAAAGAAGACAGGCGACATCGTCCTCGGTGATCGAATCGTGCTTGCGAGACTGCATACAGGGCTGGCACTCGCCAAGCTGCGCGCTGCGGATCCGAATCAGCTCGACGATCCTCCCCCCGAGAAGACTGTTTTTCCCCATCACGCCACGCGCCGCACTGATCATCTCCAGCTGCACCGTCCTGTAGGCAAAGATCTGCAGTGGGACCGGAGTGGCATAGGTCCCGTCGGCCACACCGTCTTCGATGATTCGTCGGGGCTGGTCGGCGAGTTGATCCAATGGGATGGGTTCGATCCTGGGCATGGCGACCTATTCTCGTTCTCGGTACGTTCGGGTGAGTTCCCGTCGTCACGACGATAAAGGGTGGGTGATGATGTGTCCATGGTGCCGAAATCAGTGCTCCTCACTGACCAGGTGGCCGTTGTGACCGGGGGCGGTGCGGGGATCGGACGGGGAATCGCGCGTGCGCTAGCGGCATTCGGCGCCCGCGTGGCCATCTGGGAGCGGGACGCCGAAACCGCCGAGTCTGCCGCTCAGGAGGTCAGGGGCCTCGGCATCACCACCGACGTCCGCGACGCAGGCCAGGTCGATGCCGCCCTCGTCCGCACTACGACCGAACTCGGGCCGATCCGTGTGCTGGTCAACAATGCCGGTGGAGTGTTCTTCTCGCCGATCCTCGACACCAGCGAGAACGGATGGGACGCGCTCTACCGGGCCAACCTCAAGCATGTGATGCTTTGCACCCAGCGGGTGGCGCGGACCATGGTCGAAGCGGGGACTGGGGGAAGCATCATCAGCGTGACCTCCATCGAGGGCGTCCGGGCTGCGCCGGGGTACGCCGCGTACGCTGCCGCGAAGGCGGGCGTCATCAACTACACCAAGACAGCGGCACTGGAGCTTGCTCCCCACGGCATCCGGGTGAATGCGTTGGCCCCCGACATCACGCTGACCGAGGGAATGACCTCTATTGCCCCTCCCGGAGCGGAGGAGCGTTTCGGGCTGACCGTTCCGATGGGCCGGCCCGGTCACGTCGACGAGATGGCGGGTGCCGCCGTTTTCTTGGCCGGCTCGATGTCCAGCTACGTGACCGGCCAGACCATCCATGTCGACGGCGGCACTCAAGCCTCCAGCGGCTGGTATCACCATCCCGAAACCGGTTCCTATATCCTCGGACCGCCCTGAGTCGCTCAGTGGTGCATCGGAGCCAGTTGCGCGGTCACCTGGCCACGAGTGTCCTCGAGGGTGCAGCGGGGCGTCTGCGGCATAACGTGCCCCGCCCGTGGGCCTCTGTCGGGCGTCGCCTGACCAGACATAACCGAAAGGGGATATCTCCATGACCGAGATAATGAAGGGTGTCCGCATCCTCGAGGTGGCCGAGCACGCCTTCGTCCCAACAGCGTCAGCCCTCTTGGCCGACTGGGGAGCAGAAGTGATCAAGGTCGAACATGTCGAGCGCGGTGATGCGATGCGCGGCCTGATCTCGAGCGGCGTGATGGCCAGCATGGGCGGAGACGTCCATGTCCTCTTGGAGCACGCCAACCGCGGCAAGAAGAGCATCGGCATCGATCTCACGACCCCCCAAGGGATCGAGGTCGTCTACAAGCTGGCGGCCACATGCGACGTATTTCTCACCAACAAGCTCCCTGGGGTACGCAAAAAGCTGCACATCGAAGCCGATGAGATTCGTGCCCACAACCCCAACATCGTCTATGTCGCGGGCACCGGAGGTGGCGAACGGGGTCCCGATGCGGACAAGGGTGGCTACGACTTTCTCAGCTACTGGTGCCGGGCTGGCAGTGCCATGGGGTGCACGCCTGCCGATGCGGAGAGCTTGGTGGTGCAGCCCGGACCGGGGTACGGCGACTCCATCGGCGGCATGGCGATCGCCGGAGGCATCATGGGCGCCCTGTTCCACCGCGAACGGACGGGCGAAGCCCTGACGGTCGACGTCTCGCTCCTGAGCGTGGGTCTCTGGGCGATGGGCCCGGCGCTGGCGCTCTCGCTTCAGCTGGGCATCCCCTGGCGCCCGCCTCCCGCCGGTTCGGGTAGCGGAGGCCCATCGAACCCCCTCGTTGGCACGTATCGAACCCAGGACGGAGGCTTCATCGCCATGTCGTGCCTTCAGGGTTTCCACTACTGGCCGGGAGCTTGCGGAGCAATCGGGCGCGAGGACCTGCTGGCCGACGAGCGGTTTGCGTCCCCTGAGCTCCTCGCATCCAACGCCGGCGCCGCACGCGCCATCCTGGCTTCGGTCTTCGCCTCGGCGCCACTGGCTGTGTGGCGCGAACGGCTCGCCGGCTTCAGTGGCCAATGGTCGGTGGCGCAGGACACGCTCGAGGTAGCGAGCGATCCGCAAGTAGAGGCCAACGGCTACGTGCTCGAGACGGTCAATGCGGCTGGCATCCCCTTCCGTCTCGCGACGGCACCCGTCCAGTTCGGCGGAACCCCTGCCGCCCCACATCGAGCACCCGAATTCAACGAGCATCGAGACGAGGTGCTCTCCAGCGTGGGTTACAGCACGGATTCCATCCTGGAGCTCGCGGTGGAGGGCGTCGTGGCGTAAGGGCGGTTGCCCGGATAGCGGGTCACGGCGTCTACGGTGCCTCCGTGGAGTTCAGTAAGGAGCTGCACGCGGACATCGCAGCCGGCGACATTACGGTGACCTTTCGGCTCTGGCGCCGGCCCCACGCGAGAGTCGGGGGACGGTACCGCGTCGGCCCGCTCGAAATTGAGGTCGACCGCATGGAACTGATTCCCTTTTCCGCCATCACCGATGGCGACATCCGGCGCGCTGGTGAGCCCGACCGCGAGACGTTACGCCGACGTGCCGCCCACGCCGGACCTATCGCAGACGACACTCTTCTGTATCGGATTGCGTTCCACGTGGTTGGGTAGTAAACGGGACCCTGGGGCTCTTGCGCACCCGACGACCACGACGAGGAGGACCACATGCAGCAACGTCCCATCGGTGACCGCATGGTAAGCGCCATCGGGCTGGGTGAAATGCCGCTCTCCATTGAAGGCCGTCCTGACCGTCGCCGGGCGATCGCCACCATCCATGCCTCCCTCGACGCGGGCGTGACCATCATCGACACAGCCGACGCCTACTCGCTGGGGGTGCAGGAGCATGGCCACGGTGAGGAACTGGTCGCCGAGGCCCTCGCCGCCTATGGCGGCCCCACCGACGACGTGGTCGTGGCGACCAAGGGGGGGCATCGACGCCCCGGCGACGGCAGCTGGACCGTGCACGGGGACGCGGCCTACGTCAAGGAGGCCTGCGAGGCCTCGCTCAAGCGGCTCGGCGTGGAAGCGATCGGCCTGTACCAGTACCACCGGCCCGACCCGACGGTTCCGTGGGCGGAATCGGTGGGCGCTCTGGCCGACTTGCTCGACGACGGCAAGATCCTGATGGCCGGCGTGTCGAACGCCACCGTGGCGCAGATCGACGAAGCCGAGCGGGTGCTCGGTGGCCGTCTGACCAGCGTGCAGAACGAGTTCTCGCCTCGCTTTCGCTCCTCGGAGGGAGAGCTCGAACACTGCGAGAGCCTCGGCATCGTGTTCATCCCGTGGAGCCCCCTGGGAGGTATCGGCCAGGCCGGCCAAATCGAACAGAAACACCCAGCCTTTGCCGAAGTAGCCGCCGAATTGGGAGCCAGCCCACAACAAGTCACGCTGGCCTGGATGCTGGCTAAAGGCCCGCGGGTTATCCCCATCCCCGGCAGTAGCCGGCCTGGGACCGCCATCGCGTCGGCCGCTGCGGCCGACATCATCTTGACGCCAGAGCAGTTCAGCCGGCTCGACGCCTGATTGAGGTCGCCGGACATCGCTGACCCGTGGAACAGAAGCGCTTCTCTTTCTGTTACAAAGCCCGAACGAAACATCCCCGACGGCGGTGTTGCAGGAGAACGATGTGAGAAGAGAGGTGGTCAGCGATGCCCGCAGTGAGCGTGCCCGACAATCTGGTCCTTCCGAGCATTACCGCACCGGCCGACCCGGTGGCAGCCCGCCCGGTGAGGAGCATCTCCGACGCCCCCTCGGCTTTCGAAGGTGAGGGGTTCCCGGTGCGGCGTGCCTTCGCCGGCGTCCCAATCGCCGACCTCGATCCCTTCGTCCACATGGACCAGATGGGCGAAGTGGAATACGCGCCCGGCGAACCCAAGGGAACCCCCTGGCACCCCCACCGAGGCTTCGAGACCGTCACTACATGATCGACGGAACCTTTCAGCACCAGGACTCCATCGGCGGGGGCGGTCTGATCACGAACGGCTCCACACAATGGATGACCGCCGGTTCGGGCATCCTGCAAATCGAACGCCCGCCCGACCAGCTCGTCGCCACCGGCGGCCTGTTCCACGGCGTTCAGCTCTGGGTGAACCTGCCGGCAGCCGACAAGTGGATCGACCCCCGCTACCAGAGCATCGAGGCCGACAACGTCCCCCTCTTGGCCTCGCCCGACGGCGGCGCGCTGGTCCGGGTCATCGCCGGCGACGTGGCCGGCCACCGGGGCCCCGGAGCGACCCACACGCCGATCTCGCTCGTACACGCGACCCTCGAGCCTGGTGCCGACCTGGTCCTCCCCTGGTCCCCTGAGTTCAACGCGCTCGCCTACGCGCTCTCAGGCGACGGCAGCGTTGGGTCCGAGGCCCGGCCCCTACGCACCGGCCAGCTCGCCGTCTTCGGCGCCGGCGACGCGCTGGTCCTCCGAGCCGACACGATGCAGGAGTCGCGTCACCCGGGATTCGACGTGCTGATCCTCGGAGGCCAGGCCATCGGTGAGCCGGTCTACGCCTACGGACCTTTCGTGATGAACACACGGGCCGAGATCAGCCAGGCCTTCGAGGACTTCGAGGCCGGCCAGCTCGGCACGGTCCCGGCGGACCACATCGGGAACGTGTGAGGCGAATTCCCGGAAGCGAGGCGACGCGGAACGCCACCTGGGGGACCGAGGACATCGGCGACCTGACCGGCCGGGTGGCGCTCGTCACGGGAGCCAACAGCGGCATCGGCTACGAGACCACCAAGGCACTGGCTGACCATGGTGCGCACGTCATCCTGGCCTGCCGAGACCAGGAGAAGGCCCGCCGGGCCCGGGACAAGCTGGAAAGCGAGCTCGACCGTACCTCCCTCGAGCTCCTACACCTCGACCTCGCCGATCTCGTGTCCGTGCAGCGTGCCGCCGAGGAGGTGCTCCGCGATCACGCACGCCTAGACATCGTCGTGAACAACGCTGGCATCATGGGAACGCCCCATCGCTTGACGGTCGACGGATTCGAGTTGCAAATGGCAACCAACCACCTCGGCCACTTCGCGTTGACCGGTTTGCTGTTGGATCGGGTCGTCACGACGGCCCGATCCCGCATCGTGACCGTCAGCTCGCACATGCACCGCACAGCTCGACTCCGCGTCGACGACGTCGCCGGGACCGTACCCCGGGACACCTGGGTCGCTTACGGAACCTCCAAGCTGGCCAACCTGCTCTTCACCACCGAGCTCAGCCGACGCCTCGAGGCCGCGGGGTTGTCCACGCTCGCCGTGGCCGCACATCCCGGTTGGGCGCGGAGCAACCTGGTCGGTAACGGCGCTGCGCTGAGCGAGAGCCGTCTACGGCGCAAGCTCGCGCGGACCACTGGAGCGATGGTCGGGCAATCCACCGCGGCGGGTGCCCTCCCGATTCTCTGCGCCGCGACATCCACATCGATCAGTTCCGGGGATTACCTCGGACCGGCACATCTCTTCGGTCTCTACGGACCGCCCCGGATCGCCCGTCCCTCGGCCCGCGCTCGCGACGGTGAGGCGGCGGCGGCGCTGTGGCGTGCCTCGGAGGAACTGACCGGGGTGGGCTACTCACTGCCCAGCCCGGACTGAACGCACCGGCAGCAGGGCAGAATCGGCGTACCGCACACGTCACGGGGTGCCGGCTGCACGCGCGCTCGACGGAGGAACGCGGCGTGGGCGGAGACACGATCGGGTCGCAGCACCCGACCGAGCGCGACAATGACGACCCGGCGTGCGCCGGCGCGACGCAGCGCTGCCCCCGCACTCTGCGCCCGAGCGCCGCTGACGTAGGTGTCGTCGAGCAGGACGGCGCAACGGCCGTCCACCGCCCCTTTGATGGCCGCGGGTACCTCGAAGGCGCGGGCGTTCGGACGCATGTGGCCGACGGGCGCTCGGGTGCGCATGAGGAGGCGGGGCGACCAGTGAGCGGTGGGAAGGCGCGTCGAGACGATCCGCGCCAGTCCTTCGAGCCCCTCGAGCGGCGCCCCCGCAGGCCGGACCGTCGAGGGCACAGGGAGCACGAATTCGATGGGACCATCTGCGGCCGCGACGATGCAGGGGGCGTGGCCGGCCAGGAAGTCTTCGAACAGCTGACGAACCATCGGCGCGAAACGCTGACGGGCCTCCGCGACGGGCGACTCCTTGTATCCCATCAGCACCGCATAGAGGGGGCTAGGCAGCGGACACAGCCGCACGGGGATCACAGGCACCAGCGGACGGCCCAGATGGAGGCTCACCCAATGGCAGGCGAAGCACACGCGCCGACCCTCCAGACACGGGCCGCAGCAGACGAGGCACACCCCGGGGCCGCAGGATGGGACCCGGTGGAGATCAGGCGGAGGAAGCGGAGTTCTGGTCGGGATCCGGTCGATGCAGGAGAAAGGTCCCGGTGGCCCGGCTGACCAGCAGGCCCTCGCCACTGCGCACGGTCGCTTCGCCGTAAGCAACCTGCTTTGCCATCCGCACGACCTCGCCGCGCAGCGCGAACCGGTCGCCCCTCATGGCGGGGCGCATGCACTCGGTCTTCAGTTCGAGCGTGCTGCGGGTACGAGCCTTGCCCGGGAGGGCGGCGTTGATGGCAAAGTTCATGCACGCGTCGAGCAGGAGAGAGTGGACGCCCGCCTGGGTGATCCCGTGTGGGTTGCAGGCCATGTCGGTCGGGGTGAAGGTCCCGGCGACCCAGCCCAGTTCCTCCCCGTCGACGCCATAGTCCCTGAACTCGCCGCCCACGATGGCGATAATCGGCATTCCTCCGTCGCCCAACCAGCGGTCCATGTCCTTACCTGTGCGGCTCACCGGGGGCAGACCATACCGGGCCGGCGCCGAGCTGCCCGACGCTTCACGCCCGGTGGCCCCGTTTTTCGTGACGGGTAGAATGATCTGATCCGCTGACTGAACCGGCGAGGCGCCAATCGGCTTGCCGGATTGGGAGGAGACACCATGACCACCGCAGTGATCGTCGACGCCGTCCGGACCCCCGGCGGGAAGCGCAACGGGAAGCTCCGCAACTGGCACGCCGTCGACCTGGCCTCCGAAGCCCTCAAGGCGGTGGCTGAGCGCAACCAGCTCGACCCCGCCCTGATCGACGACGTGATCATGGGCTGCGTCATGCAGGTGGCTGAGCAGTCACTCAACGTCGGCCGGAACGCCGTGCTGGCGGCGGGCTGGCCCGAATCCGTGCCCGGCACCACCATCGACCGCCAGTGTGGCTCCTCCCAGCAGGCGCTGCACTTCGCCGCTCAGGGCGTCATGGCCGGGGCGTACGACGTCGCGATCGCGGCCGGTGTGGAATCAATGACGAGAACGCCGATGGGTTCCTCGGTCGTGCGCGAGCTTGGGTATCCTTTCGGACCCCGGATGATGCAGCGTTACACCGAGACCGGGCTCCCAGGCCAGGGCATCGGCGCCGAAATGATCGCCAACCAATGGGACATCTCGCGTGAGGACCTCGACGCCTTCTCGGCCCGGAGCCATCAGCGGGCGGCACGGGCCACGGCCGAGGGCCGCTTCGAAAACGAGATTGTGCCGGTAGCCGTCCGCGACGACGACGGCAAGGACACCGAGGAGATGTTCTCGTCCGACGAGGGCATCCGACCGGACTCAACCGTCGAGACACTGGCCAAGCTGAAGCCCGCCTTCAAAGAGGACGGGAAGGTCACGGCGGGGAACTCCTCGCAGATCACCGACGGCGCCTCGGCCGTGCTCATCATGAGCGAGGAGAAGGCAAACGCCCTCGGGCTCCGGCCACGGGCCCGCTTCCACGCCTTCGCGTTAGCCGGTGTGGACCCCGTGACGATGCTCACCGGACCCATCCCGGCGACGACCGCCGTCCTGGAGCGGGCCAAGCTCACCTTGGACGACATCGACGCAGTGGAGATCAACGAGGCCTTCGCCTCGGTCGTACTGGCGTGGGAGAAGGAGCACCACCCCAACATGGAGATCGTGAACCCCAATGGTGGCGCCATCGCCCTCGGTCACCCGCTGGGCGCCTCCGGCGGAAAGCTGATGGCCACACTCCTCAACGAGCTGGAGCGCACGAACGGCCGTTATGGCCTGCTTACGATGTGTGAGGGCGGTGGGCTGGCCAACGCCACCATCATCGAGCGCCTGGGCTGAACCCTCTCCATTAAGGGGGGCCACGGCTCGAGCGGTCAGAACACACGTTGGCTCGTCGGACGGCGCTCTGGTGTCCGGACCATGGACCCTTCGAGCTGATGCGTGCCGAAGTCTTCGGGGATCAGGCCGGCATCTTTACGGAAGGTTCACCGAATTATCCTTCCGCAATGGCCGGAGTTACAGAAGGATACATATACGTCTCGATCGACTCTGACCAGGGGCTGCCAAGAGATGCCGGAAGGGCACGAGCTCAGTTTGTTGGTAGCTAGTGGTACCGCGTGGCCATGAGGAAGCCGACGAAAATCATCACCAGCCCGATGACGAGCCCCCAGGGTGAACCGTGTCCCAACCCCGGCAGGTGGGCCAGGTAGTTGACGGTGATGACGGCGACGCCACCAATGAGCAGCACGAGGATGAGCGCACCGAACCAGGCCGGGCTGTGGCGCACGCTCTTGGGTATGGGCGCGGTGTAGCGGCCGCTCTCTTCGGCCGTCTTGTAGCGACCGACCTTGGAGGCTCGTCCCGATGCCGACTTCCCCTTACGCGAAGCGCCGCCCGGGCCTTTGGTGCTGGTTGCCACGATCTGAGAGGTTAGCCACCGCCGGCGGGAAGCTCGGGGGGTGCCGAGTACGATCGTCGGCCCATGGGACCGCGGGTGCTCGTCCTCGACAACTACGACTCTTTCGTCTACAACCTGGTCCAGGAGCTCGGCGAGCTCGGTGCCGAACCGGTGGTGTTCCGCAACGACGCCATCGACGTGGCGGGCATCCGGGCCGAACGGCCCGATGCCGTTTTGATCTCACCGGGTCCAGGCAGGCCCGAGGACGGTGGCGTGAGCCTGGAGGTCGTCCACCGCCTGGCCGGGGAAATCCCCCTGCTCGGCGTCTGCCTCGGGCACCAGTGCATCGGCCAGGCCTACGGCGGGGAGATCGTGGGCGCCCCCCATCTGATGCACGGCAAGACCTCCGAGATCCACCACGACGGCAAGGGCGTCTTCGCCGGGCTGCCCAACCCCTTCGTGGCCACGCGCTACCACTCACTGGTTGTCCGTCCCGAATCGGTGCCCGCTGAGTTGGAAGTGACGCGCCACCTCGACAGACGGCGTGGTCATGGGGCTACGCCACCGTTCGCTGCCCGTCGAGGGGGTGCAGTTCCACCCGGAGTCGGTTCTGACCGCGTCGGGTCCCGGCGCTGCTGGCCAACTTCCTCGGACAGCTGGCCGCCGGCAGGGCGGGCTGAGCGACCGTACTGGGCTAGCCGTGAGGCGTCGTCGTTGACGTCGTGGACGAGGGCGTCGTCGTCGTGGTCGTCGAGCTCGACGTGGTCGTCGTGCGGCTGGCACACCGAGATGTTCACCGTGCTGCCATTTGGCACTTGTGCATTGGCGGCCGGGTTCTGGGTGTCGACGTTCCCGGCCGTGGCGCCGCCGGCACACGTCGTGTCGAAGGTTGTGTTGGCGACCAGGCCAACGCCTGTGATGGCCGTCTGGGCCGCTGTCTGTGACTGGCCGACAACGTTGGGAACCGCAACGCAGCTTCCGCTCGAGATGACCAGATTGACCGACGTGTTGGGCGGGATGGTCGCCCCCGCGGCGGGGTCCTGCGCCGACACCACGCCCGACGAGAACTGACTCGAGCAGGCGCTCGACTGGCTGCCCACGTTCAGCCCGGCTTGACTCAAGGTCGCACCGGCCGAAGCGGGCGACTGCGCCGAGCACGCTGGGCACCGTCACCGAGGTCTGGGTGCCCGACACGGTGAGCACGATCGGCACGGTCGACTTGACCTTGCTACCCCCATTGGGGTCCTGGCTGAGCACGACCCCGATTGGACTCTGGCTCGTCACGTAGTGGACCGGCCCCAGGGTGAGACCGGCGGCCTGTATGAGCTGGGTCGCCTGCGTCAGCTGCTTGCCCGTCACGGTGGGGACCGCCACGATCGGGACGTTCGGACCGGAGCTCACCACGAGGTTCACGGCGGAGTTCTTCGACACGGAAGCACCCGCCGCCGGGTTGGTCGAGAGCACGATCCCCTTCGCCTGCGTGTTGCGTCTCGAACCTGGTCGTGCCGACCGTCAGGTTGTCGTTTTGCAGGGTCTGGGTGGCAGCGGCCTGCGGAACGCCCACCACGTTGGGCACGCTGACATTGCCCCCCAACACGGAGCGCAGGAGGAAGAAGGTGATCACGCCGAGCGCGACCAGCAGCGCGACCAGGAGGATGACGAGCCGGCGCGTGCGTCTTCTTGCGTTCGAGCTCCTCGCGGTCGGGAGGCGTCCCGCCGCCGGCCGGAATGGCCATGGTCCGGCCGGTCAAGGCGGGGACGGCCTGGGTCGTCCCGACCGCGGACATCATGGAGGTGACGCCCGGGTCGCCCGCCTCGACGGGTCGCCCGTCGGCGAAGCGGAGGAGGTCCGCCCTCAGCTCCTCGGCCGACCCGTACCGGTCGTCGGGGTTCTTGGCCATTGCCTTCATCACGACGGCCTCGAGCGCCACCGGCACCGCCGGGTTGATCTCCCGGGGCAGGACGGGAGTGTCTCGAACGTGCTTCGAGGCCACGGCCACCGGCGAGTCGCCGGTGAAGGGAGGACGGCCGACCGCCATCTCGTAGAGCACGACGCCGAGGGAGTAGATGTCGCTGCGGGCGTCGACTCCCTTCCCCTCGGCCTGCTCGGGAGAGAAGTAGGCCGCCGTGCCCATGACGGCGCCGGTCTGGGTCAGGCTCTCCTCGGTGTTGACCGCCCGTGCGATGCCGAAGTCGGTCACCTTCACGTCCCCCTCGGGCGTGATCAAGACGTTGCCCGGCTTCACGTCGCGGTGCACCACGCCGTGCCGGTGCGCGAAGGCCAGGGCGGCGGCCACGCCGGCGCCGATCGTCGCGATCTGAATCGGCGGCAGGCGCTGCGGGTCGCGCAGGACGGCGGAGAGCGGCCGGCCTTCGACGTACTCCATGACGATGAAGTACGAGCCGTCGTCCTCGCCCCAGTCGAAGACGGGGACGATGTTGGGGTGCGAGAGGTTGGCAGCGGCCTGGGCCTCCCTCCGGAAGCGCTCCACGAAGGTGCGGTCGACGGAGAGCTCGGGGAACAGGACCTTGAGGGCGACGGGTCGGTCGAGCTGACGGTCCATGGCCCGATAGACCTGCGCCATGCCACCGCGGGCGATCAGGTGGGTCAGCTCGTACCGCCCCGAGTAGACGCGCGGTGTGTCGACCGGTTGCATGGCGCCCTGAGCCTACGCTGGGTGCCTTCGGCGCTCGGGGAATCGAATGCGCCGGTCACGGGCGCCGTCGTGTCGTCGGGCCGTGGTGGTCGTGGAGGCGCGCGGGCGGCTCCAGCCGTCGACCGACTGAGCGGCGTGGTCGTCGTTGTGGTGGTGGTCGTCGTCGTGGTGGTTGCGGTGATCATCGTTGACGTAGGCCATCGCTGCGTGCAAGCGAGGGCTCCTGGACACCCGCCTTCACCGGCGCCACCGCGGCTGGGATCGATCTGGCTCACCGTGTGGCCGGTCCGGTCGACGATCTTGGGATGGAACCAGAGCACACCGCCCTGCTGGCCCTGCTTCACCACGACCTGGTTGCCCTGCACCGTCACGACCCAGTTGTCGTAGGCGTACCAGCGCAGCACGAAGTACGCCGCGACCGGCACCGCCGCCACCAGGAGGATGAACCCGATCACTCTGGGCGTGATGCGGCGGGGTATCCCCAGCCGCCGGCGGCGCGCGCCCCGGCTCTCCTTCTCGGGGATCCCGTTGCACCGGCGGCGGGCGGGACCCGGGTCGTGGAGCGGGCGACCGGTACCGAGGCCGCAGCGCCCAAAAGAAACTCGTCGCTGCGCGGCCCCGACTCGGCCAGCGTCATCGGCTCGTCGCCGAAGCCGAGCTGGGCCCCTGGGGCCAGGGTGTCGTCCGGGCGGACGGCCGGGCCGAACGGTCGTGGCCGCTGACAGGTACCCAGGCCAGCGACCCGTTCGGCGCAGCCGCCGGCAAGCCGCCCGTTGCCTCCTCGCTCGATGACAGACTGCGCCGAGAGCCCAGCGCTCGTCGCAGCGGACGCAGCGGACGCAGCGGCGGCACCGAGCGTGAGCGGGGTGACCTTGGACGCGTAGCGCCGCCTCCTCCCCCACCTGCACGTCGACGACGACCACCGTGATGTTGTCGGCGCCCCCGTGCTCGTTGGCCACGTCGACCAGTCGTTGCGCAGCCTCCTGGGGGTCGGCCACCGTCCGCAGCACGGCGGCCATCTCGTCGGTCTCCACCTCGTTGGACAGCCCGTCGGAGCAGAGCAGCACCCGGTCCCCGGCGCGCAGCTCGAGCTCCCACATGTCGGTCTCGACCTCGGAGGACACCCCGAGGGCCCGGGTGAGGATGTGCCGCTGGGGGTGGACGGCCGCCTCCTCCTCGGTCATCTCGCCGTGGCGCATCCGCTCCTCGGCCAGGCTGTGGTCGTCGGTGACCTGGATCGATCTCCCCGTCGGAGAAGACGTAGGCCCGCGAGTCGCCGACGTTGGCCAGGGCGAGCACGTCCCGGCCACCGGCGCCGCCCACCAGCGCCACGGCGGTCAGGGTGGTCCCCATGCCGCGGAGGTCGGCGTTGACCTGGCTCTTCGTGCCAGACCGCGGTGTTGGCCTCCGAGAAGGCGTCGCGCAGACCCGCCATCGTCGGCGCCCGCTCGAAGGCCTGCTCCGAGCGTCTCGACGGCGACCCGGGCCGCCACCTCCCCGCCGACGTGCCCGCCCATGCCGTCGGCCACCGCGTAGAGATTGGGTCGCTCGAGCGGCAGGTCCTGGTTGACGGTGCGAACACGCCCGACGTCGGTGGCCGAGCCGGACCGCAGCACTGTCACCGCGAGACCTCGAAGACGGTGGAGCCGATCTGGAGCAGGTCGCCCTTGCCGAGGCGCACCGCCTGCTTGATCTGCTCGGAGTTCACGAACGTCCCGTTGGTCGAGCCGAGATCCTCGACCCACAGCTGATCGTTGCGGCGGAAGAGGCGGGCGTGGAGCGTCGAGGTGTAGATGTCCTCGGGCATGGCGACGCCACAGCCCGGAGAGCGCCCGATGGTCAGCTCGTCGTCGAGGTCGTAGGTGCGTCCGGCCTGCGCAGCAGGCTGGACCACCTTGAGGTACAGCTGGCGCCGACGGGTCTCACGGGGGCGAGTCGGGCGGGCCGGGCGGCCGCCCGCTCCTGGCGACGCTCCTGACGGCGCTCCGAGCGGGTCTTGCGGATGGTGGCGGGGCTCATCTCGACCCACACGGCGCGGATGCACCCGCAGGAAGAAGAGGAAGATCGAGCGCGATGACCCCCCACTGCATGATGCGGAGGACCGCGTTGAGATTCTGCGTGGCGAGCAGGACCGCCACCGGATCCGGTGCCGTCACGACATTTCGAAGATGAGTTTCGTCGACCCCACGCTGACCTCGTCCCCGCTGGCGAGAAGCTGCTCGCGGACCGGGGTGCCGTTGACCCTGGTGCCGTTGGTGGAGCCGAGATCGGTGACGAACACGCCGTCACCCTTCCGCCGCAGCTCGGCATGGCGCCGGCTCACGTTGGAGTCCGGCAGGACGACGTCGCACTCGGGGAGCCGGCCGATGACCAGGGCCTCCGAGCCCACGGTCACCCGCCTGCCGTCGGGCAGGACGAGCTCGGCCAGGAAGCCCCCGTCCTCGCTCTCGTGCACGTCGGCCGTGACGGTGAACCGCCCCGGCTTCAGGTTGGACCCCTCGAAGATCTCCACCTCGACCGGGACCGACGAACGAATAGCCCTCGATCCGGGCGTGCTCGCGGGCGGCGTCGGAGAGCTCGCGGGACAGCGCGTCGATGAAGTTCGAGAAGCGGCTGACGTCGGCCGGCGACAGCGTGACGGCGAAGGCGTTGGGCGCGATGAGGCCGCGCACGCCCACTCGCCGGTGCAGGTCCATCTCGCGCGTCAACCTCCGGCCGATTTCGACCGGCTGGAGGTTGCTTCGAAACGGCTTGGCCAACGTTCCCTCCACCAGACGCTCGAGGCGCTCCTCAAACTGCTGGAGTCCCATGGTCTCCCAGAGATTACCGGTCCGGTGCGCTCAGCAGGGATTCGGCAGCCGTCTGACCTGGTCACCTCTCCTCCCGAAGGGGGTCTGGGCCGAACCCGAGGGCCTGCCCAGCGACTACTGTTGCCCGGTCACTCGGGCGAGTGGCGGAATTGGCAGACGCGCAGGATTCAGGTTCCTGTGTCCGAAAGGATGTGGGGGTTCAAGTCCCCCCTCGCCCACGACGTGGGCTACCGACAGAACCCGGTGACCTGGGAACTGGACCTCTCGACTCACACGATTTCCCACGCCAAGCGCGAGGTTTTCCCACCACCTGACCAGGGCATTTTCGCAAGAGATGGGCCGCTCTGTTGGGCCAGATCGACCCCCACCGTCACTCCACCCTCGACTCTCGAGCGAGGCCCGCCGCGCCTTGCCTCTGATTGTCCGGAATTTTTCCGGTGCTGCCGAACCTACAGAGGACAACCTTGGGAGCGGTGGATCCCGGCAGGGTCACTCAACATCATTGGCGTACGGGGACACCTGACCCGGTTCTGGACTGCCTTGTACACGAGACGCTGACCGCTTGGCGGGTTCAAGCGTGGGTGAACTATGTCCAGGTGGTTGCCATCGAAGTTGGGGAGGGGCAGGTGATCGGGGACCCTCAAGGACGAGCGGCCGACGGGACCTGGCTGACGACTTTGTAGGCCCGCTCGCGGACCCGATCGATGAGGCCCGCACTGCCAGGCGCCGGATCGTCACCGGCACGAGGAGGCAAGACGAAGTCGGTGTACATGACGCGGCGTTCCCGCTCGACCGGCGCATAGCTCATGTGCAGGGTGCACGAGCAGTGGACGGTGACGTCGCCGGTGCCGGTCGGGAGGGGGACCGCCGGCAACCCCCAGGAGTCTCGGAAGAAGGCGGGCTGGACGAGGGCTCGGTGGGAACCGGCCACGACCCCGAGCTGGCCCGAGCGTTGGTCGGCGCCGGTGACCGAGATCCCGACCGTCAGGCTGCAGCAGCGCGAGGAGTGCCGCCCGAGGCTGCAGTCCTTGTGCCACGGCAGGTCGGAGATGCCCTTGACAACCCCGATCGGTTTGACGAGCGCCTCGATCTTGTTGCCGCCCTGGTCCCGCGGCACGTGCCCGTCGCCCGTGAGCGAGGCGAGGCGCAGGAGCCGGTCGTCCTGCAGCAAGGCCGCAGTCGCGAGGCTCTCCTCCTGGAACCGCTGCAGGCGCACGGCCCGCTCCTCGCCTTCGGCGGTGGTGGCCCACCAGGACCGGCCGTCACCGTCGTGGTAGCGCGGGAGGGCGGCATCCATGTCGGCGGAGAGCTGCGCCATTTCGTCGGGCGTGAAGACCTCGGTCAGGTGGAGGTAGCCCGCCTCGCCGAGGTAGTAGGCCAGGTCGACGGGATCGTCGTCGACCTTGAACGAGCGCTGGAGATCGAGCGGACCGCCACTGTCACGGTCGGTGAATGTGACGTCACCCGCGGTGTGCACGGCGCGGGCATCGAGCAGCGAGCGGAGGACGACCCACCAGTCGAGGAAGTCGTTGATGTTACCGGTCGGCATGTCGAGCGTTGCGGCCGCGAGGAGCGTCATCGGCGTCCGGCGGTCGTGGACGATGTCGGTGATCTCGTCCGCGTCGAGGCGCACCGCGGCGTGCCCAGCGCCACCGGGGCGCACCCGGATGGCATCTTCGTCGACCGATAACGTCCAGGTGCCGGCCATCGTCTCGATCGTGAACGGCCGGACGCCCAGCTCGCGCGCACCCGGGACGGCCAGGGCAGAGCGGTCCTCCGCCAGGCGGGGCAGCTGGGTCCGGAAGAAGTCCGCGACGTCGATCGTCTCGACGTCGACGTCGTCGCGGGTGCGGAAGTCGATCGTCATGACTGGCCAGGCTAGCGACGGCGCGGCGTCGGCGCGGGATCAGCCGAGGCGATAGACGACGGTGGCATCCGACGGTACCCTGTGAGCGGTAAGAACAGCTGAAGCGTCTCCGTCATCACCTGATCCACGGAAGAGGGCTAGAGGGTCGCCCCATTTTGTTTACATAGCCGGCGGTCGGGGGCAGGGCTCGCTACTACTACCGGCCCGAAAGCTCGTGAAGAGCTCTTGACGAGCGGCTCGTCAGCCCAGAGGGGGCCTTTGTCGGGTGTCCTAGCAAGAGGGTCGCGCTTCGGGCGCTACTACGCCCGACCCGTTCGGCCTCACTTGGTGGCTCGCAGAAGCCTCACAAGCGTCCGGTCAGGCCGCATACGTCGGACCAGGCGGTTCGAGTGAACTAATGGCTCGCACGACATTCGACGACGTCTCGGAACGCCGGGCAGCAGGCGATTTCCGCACAGTACCGCCAAGTCTCGAAGCCGGAGTTGGCCTCCCACAACCAGTTGGAGTCGAAGGCGACGGGCGGGCGCCCGGGATTCGTAGCAGATTGGTAGACCTCGCCCCGGGCGGCGCAGGGGGCATGCTGTAGCGGTCTTTCGGGCCGCCAATGGAGGAGGTACTTGTGCGGAGGGTCACCCGCGTGTTCGTGGTGAGCACAGTTCTCGTGAGCGGCGCGGTCATCGGCGCCGGGGTTGGTCCAGCAGTCGGAGCTGCCGGGCCTCCGGGTCAGGGCGTCACGGCCACGACAATCCGGATCGGCATCCCTTACATCGATTTCTCGGCGATCAGGAAGTTCGGCATCACACTCGACCAGGGCAACTACCCCGACGCCTACAACGCCATCATCGCCAATCTGAACGCGCACGGCGGTGTGGACGGCCGCAAGCTTGTGCCCTACCTCCTGGCGGTCAGCCCGGTGGGCACGGCACCGGCGGCGACGGCGTGCACCCAGCTGGATGAGGACGACATGATCTTCGTCGCAATCGCACCTTTCGAGCCTTCTTGCTTTCTCCAGCAAGGCGTACCGACCATCTCGGGGTCATACCAGGAAGGCCCGGCCTCCGGCGTCGCGCCGAACTTCACGTTGACACCGCCGCAGGCGGCCTACGACCCTGTGCAGCTCAAGGTGTTTGCGAACGAGGGCGTATTCAAGCGAAAGAAGGTCGGGATCTTCGCGGGGCAGACGACGGACGAGGACGAGCTCCACGTGGTGGAATCGGCCTTGCGCTCCCTGCACGTCTCGGTCGTCGCAACAGCGGTTGACTCGGGCCCATCGGGTGACCAGGCCGCCATCAACCAGCAGGCCAACATCATTGCGCAGCGCTTCCAGTCGTCCGGGGTCAACGAGGTGGTGGCCGTCGGCGAAGGATCCCTCGTCTGGCCCGACGCGCTCCAGGCCAACCAGAGCACGTACCACCCACCGTTCGTCGCCACCAACGAGGGCACGATAGAAACGGCGGTGCTCGCGGCATCCATCTCCCCCACATACCTCCGCGGCGTGCTGACCTCGAGTCCGGTCCCGTCGAACTACCAGATCTGGCACACCCCGTTCGTCCAACGCTGCGACCAAGTCGTCCGCAAGGCGTACCCGTCCGACGAGATCACGCCACCCACCAACCCGATCAGCGGTTCGGACCAGACCTTCTATTCGGTCGAGTCGGCGTGCATCAACATGGCGCTCTTCACCACCATCGCCAAGGCTGCCGGTAAGGACGTCACCGTGACCAGTTTCGAGAAGGCGGGCTACGGGTTGCGCAACGCGACCATCCCGGGGGCCGTGTCACCGGTTTCGTTCGGCCCCAACCGGTCCTACCCCCTCGGCCCCGTCATCAAGGTCACGTACGACCCGGCCAAGAATGTGTTGGACTTCGCTAACTCGGCAGCCGACACGTAATCCCCGGAAGAGCCTATGCCGCACCTCACCCGGGTCCGCTCGCCCAAATAAACGGCTTCATCAAGGAAGGGGCCCGAGAGGCCGTTGACGATCCCGAGCGATGCCGGATCCGGGGCGTTGCACCCCAGAGCGTGTTCGTGGCCGTCTTATTGTGTGCGGCCAATCTACGCAAGATCCAGACCGGGCTGGCTGAAGAGGAGGCTGAGGCGAGCGGCACAATGCGCCGTCTCGCTCCACGTCGGACAACCAAAGCGATCGGTGAATTCCTCCCGCGTTTACGGCCCAGCGAGTCAAGGTTGTCGACTGGAAACCCACTTTCCCATGGTGCCGGAGTGCCCCGGTCAGGACGGGGACACCTGGACTGACGAGGAACAATTGTCAGAACTGCAGCGAGGCAAGGAACTCACGAACGGGCGGGAAAGCCCCGCTTGGGTCCTCGATAAAGGGTTCGTGGCCGACGTCTGGAAGACAAACTCGCCTTGCGTTGCGAAGCCCTTGCATCAGCATCTTGCCGCCCGCGACCATGACGGCGTCGCGCTGGCCGTAGAGAACCAGAGCGGGACAGCGGATCTCATGGAGTCGGTCCGTCAGATCCGTCCGAGCGAACGCACGCTCGAGTTGCGGCACGTTGTCATTTGGAACGGGCAGTGCTGTCATGGTGGCTTTTACTTTCTTGCGGACAGCGGGTATCCCCTCTTGAGTGACGGCCATGGCCGCGTAACGGGCGGCGTGCCTGTCTTTCGATTCCGAGCGCCAAGACCAAGCAGCTAAATACCACGAAGCCAAGACAAGAACCTTGGCCGTACGGGTCGGACCAAGGGCACGAAGTGCGGGTACAGCGATCTTGGCCGGATCACCGGTGGGGGTCGTGCCGACCAAGACCATGCCGGCGCACGCGTCAGGGTGGCGCAGACCGTAGTTGAGTCCAATGAAGCCGCCCATCGAGTGGGCCAGCAGGCTGACGCGGCCATACCCGAGGTGGTGCCGTAGCTCGTCTAGATCGTCGGCAATCCGCTCGTAGGTGTAGGTGCCACTCGGCGCGACTTCTGAGCGCCCGCTTCCCCGATAGTCGTGGTACACCAGCGTGTATGCCTCCTCAAGTGGCACGAGGGTGTCGGCCAAGGTGTCCGAGATGTTGGCGGGCCCGCCCTGGCAAGCCAGGAGTGGAGGTCCGTTGCCCCGGACGTGGTACCGGAGTCGGACGTTGTCCGAGGTCTTGAAGTCCGCCACTTCCGCAGATGTTAAGCACACTGAATGTCGGGCCGAAGATCGCCGCATACCGCCCGGATTCGACGCAGCCCATGGTACCGAAACGTCCCACCATCCCGATTGGCAAACGGGGGTACCCGACAGCCAACTCAGACTCGACACCATGGTTCCAACTGATCGGGTGGAGAACGGGCCGCGGATGAGGGGTGGCGACTACCGAGCTTCGCCGTCAAGCGCCGAATGCATCTCCATGTTCCAATGCTGGGTCCCTAGGGTCCGAAGCTGTCGCTCGGCGATGCGCCATCCATCGGGACAGCGGACAACTGTGTCGTGGTAATAGCCCCAGACACGAGGTGTCACGCCGTCGGCCCGCTGATGCCAGGCATACACGGACGTGCGGACGGATGCATGATCTTGATCCGCAAACATCACGAGGACGTTCGCATTGTGATGACTTGTTGCCGCAAATCCGGGACCGGATTTTCCGAACATCCTCCGGAGATCGGCCTTCGATCGGGCGGGCGGGATCCCCGGTCCGTAATCGACCACACAGGTCTCGGTGAACAGTTCAACGGCTTCGTCGTAGAGCCTGTGATCGACGCAATACGAATAGCGATGGACGAGATCGATTATCTGGTCCTTGTCGATCAGGCGGCCGACTGCGGCCTCGGCATCACTGTCCATCGGTCCTCCTCAGTCTGACGCGCTCACGAAGGCTCGTGACGCTTGAGACCCGCGAGTGGACTACCGCCTCTCATTCTCTCTCGATCGACCTGCACTGTTCGTCAGTCATGGCCAGGCGTCTTGGGAAGGCAAATGTCGATCATCATCGGGCCTCCATTCGTCTCTCGTCGTCAGAACTGGCACGTGTGAGAGGAAGACGACGGCGAACGACTCCTCGCCCGTCACGAGTAGGTGAACCAGTCGGCTTCGCTGGCTGCGCTCTTGCCTCCCGGTGTCTTCACGAGGACGTTGCGGAGCCCTGCTGACTCCGCCGAGGAATCGACGGTGATCTCGGTCGCAGAGACCACCTTGAGGTTCGTGCCGGCGACGGTCCCGAACAGCACCGTGGTGGCTCCGGTGAAATTCGTGCCGGTGATGGTGACGAGCGTGCCCCCCGTTGTCGGGCCCGAGCGGGGCGAGACCTTCGTCACGGTCGGGGGTGTGACGTAGGTGAACCAGTCGGCTTCGTGGGCCGCGCTCTTGCCTCCCGGTGTCTCCACGAGAACGTTGCGGAGGCCTGCTGACTCCGCCGCGGAATCAACAGTGATCTTGGTCGCAGAGACCACCTTGAGGTTCGTACCGGCGACGGTCCCGAACAGCACCGTTGTGGCTCCGGTGAGGTTCGTGCCGGTGATGGTGACGAGCGTGCCGCCGGTCGTCGGGCCAGAACGGGGACTGACGGACGAGACCGTGGGGGCCGCGGTGAAGGACGCAAGGACAGTATCGGTAGCACCCTGCAGGGTCACTTCGATCTGGTCCCCGGCTTTGATCGGCCCGTAGTTGGCGTACTCGTTGCCGAAGGCGAAGACGACCTTCGTGCTGCTCCATGAGGTCAGGAGCAACCCGATGCAGTCGCCTGATTCACCGGCTCCCCAGCCTTCGGTCAAGTCTTGGAACTCGAGGCCGCCGATGCCGTAGTCATTACCGGTGTCGCCGGCCTGGCACGTCTCCGGGGTGGCAGTGGGCGGGGCGGAGCCGAAGTTCGATCCGGTGACGGCCACCGTCGGCGCGGCGGGCGTGCCAGTGAGCGTCACGCCCGAGATGCTTGGGGCGGAGGTGGATCCCGCGAGGAACGGTTGCTCCTCTGCCCACGTGAAGACGATGTCGGCCGGCGCCGTCGCGTTGGGGTTGACGACGAAGATCGCGTCGTAGTCGCCATTACCGCTGCTGTCGGTGCCGACGCCCGCGTCCATCTCCGTGGGGTTGCCGTAGGTATTTGCGTCGGCGAGGACGTTGTCGCGGTGGCCCCAGCACCCTGACATGTCAGTCCCCGTGCAGCCTTCATTTTCCCCGCCCGGGCCGTCGTCGTAGAGCCAGCCGTACATGGCGCCGAGCACCGTCGCATAGGCGCCCGCCCATATCGACCCGGCATTGCCGGGAAGATCGCTCAGGCTCGGATCCGCGTCGTTGGCAAGGCCCGTTTGGACGGCGGCGTTGTAGGTGTTGACGAGATTGGGGATCGCCACTTCGGCTCGGCTGGTGCGCTCGAGATCGGTCCAGACGAACATCTGCTCGGGGCCGGTGAGCGTCGACCAGTTGGTCGGAAGCGCCAGCGGGGGGAGTTGCTCCTGCGCGGCGCGGACGCCGTTCATGTCGTTCACGCAAGCGGGGTCGCCAGAGCATTGGCCGAAGATCCCGTTGGCAGACGGGTTGTTGGGGGGATTGATGGGCACGCCTGGGCCAGTGGGCGATGCCGTCGTGGAGAAAGTGCCTGGAGCACTGCTGAAGATGGCGTCGTTGTCGTCCTCTGTTGCCTGCAACTCGTAGGTGTAGGAGGTATTCGGCGTAAGCTGATCGACCGCGATCGACACGGCTTGCGGCGTTGTCACTCCTGCATTGAACGTTACGAGTCCGGCGGTCGGGCTGCTCGAAGTGATCGGGGTCCCGGACGGCTCGTAGACAACCTGGGCAAAACCGGACTCCCCATCCGGTGTGACGGTCCCGTTCGCGACGAACCCAGTGGTAGTGGCGCCGCTCGGCGCGCCAAGTGTCACCGTCCAGGTACCCTGCGCCGACGCCGGGGATGCCAGAGGAAGCATGGCGATGGCAATTGCCGCAGAAGCGACGATGACCGATCCCGTCGCGCGTAGACCCCCTATGGGGCGTCGACCCCGTCCGAATACCGACCGGTTCCGCCCACCCCTGCGTCTGGCATGTCTCGTCAGATTCGACCCGATTGATCCGATGCCATAGCCGTCGCCTCCTTGTGCGCGCCGTCTGCCGTGTCCCGTGACTCAGCGCTGTTTGGTTGGTTTGGCGACTGTCATTCTCGTTTCAAACGAGCCGCTTATCTTCTCTCCCAAGTCCCGTTCTGTCAGCCTGACTGCGCCTGGGAGTGAGTATTGTCCGGGTGACGCCTTACGCCAATGGGGACAGCCTCCCCCGGTGTCTTCGTGGTGACAGGGGATCAACCTCTAGCTGACCTTTATAAGTCTTGCAGGGGTCACGCTGGTCATCGGCCGGATCATGGGCGATTCGCCGGCAACTATCTCCCCACCAATGCCGCGTGGTCCCCCCGGCTGGGATCACCGCAACCTCCGGTGGGAGCGCCAGACGGGACCGATCGGCCCGTTTGTGACGGCGGCGGTGGCATCCACGGGGGCGCCGCTGGGGAGACCGGGTTCGAGGCCGGCCGCTTCGCCGACGCCCACCGAGGAGGCGGTCTCGTCTAGTGCGTGCCCGGCTGTCAGGTGCATTCGGTGACCATCACCGGGACCGGCGTCACGTCCTTGTCCCGAACGGATGGCGGTCACCGTGACCGGCCGACCTCAGCACCCAGCGCGACATGCACTAGTCCGGGGCGCCGGTCGAGCGGATTGCTCGGAGACTGGGGCGCAACAACGTCTCACTTCGCAAGCGTGGGACGAGACCGGTGGGGTTGGGCCCGGGCCTCTTAGTGTGTTCCCTCGAGCACGAGCAGCCCCACGGCAGCCGCGAGCGAGAGGGGCACCGATACGATGCCGAATCGACTCGCGGTGGCCAAAGACGGCTGTGCTCCCGCCCCCCGAGCGGACCGGAGCCAGAGGAACCAGGCCAGCGATCCCGAGACGGCCAGGTTCGGTCCAATGTTGAGGCCGACAAGCAAGGCGTAAGGGTGCGGCGGCCGGTGGGCGGCGAGAAGCGAGGCCGCCGGAAGGTTGTTGATCAGCACGGCGGCCATCGCGGCCACAACGGCTGTGCCCCACGCGTCGAGATGCAGGAGTAGTCGTGCCGGCCCGGTCCAGGTCCGTCCCAGGGTTCCCAAGGCCACGGCGACTCCGAATAGGCCGATCAGCACCGGCAAGCCGAGCACCTGGACCGCACGCCCGAGTCGCTCTCTGCCAGTTGCAATGCGCACCCCGATGGCGACGAACCCGATCGCCGCCACGGGGAGTGCCGGGGAGCGAAGCAGGATGATCGCCAGAGCCGCTAAAACGACTGCCCACAGACCGAGGCCCAGCACGGGACGCTCAGGTCGCGACAGATCTTCACTTCGGACCCGCAGCGCCTTGTGCTCAAACGCCGCGACGACCGCAGCAGTAACCAGCAAGGCTGCCAGCCCGGGGGCCAACATACGGACGAAAAACTGTCCGCCTGTGAGGTGCAGGCGGCCGAGGACAATGAGGTTGGTGAGATTGGATCCCGGCAAGAACAACGAACCGGCGTTCGCCAACATCAGACATCCGTAGAGGAGAGGGGCTTCGCCCTCGCCCCGACTCCGTGCCGTGTAGACGAGGACAGGCGTGAGAAAAGCCACGGCTGTATCGAGGTTGAGCAGCGCCGTCACGAGGCCGACCATCGCGGTGGCACCTAGAAAAATGAGACTGCCGGTTCGTGCCGTCTTCGCCAGCCGATGCCCGACGGCGGCGAACAGCCCGTCGTCGGCTGCCACCAGACCGATCAGAAGCAGCCCTGCGACCAGAACGAAGGGTGTCCACACCTGGGAGGTCGCCGCCCATGAGTCGCCAGGTCGAACGGTGACAGCAGCAATTAACCCTGCAAGACCAACCCCGGCCAGAACCCATCCAAGGCGGGACTCGGTTCGAAGGCCGAACTGCTGACGCCGCACCATTCTGGAGAAAGCCGTCACTGACCCATCGCTGCTCGGGCAGGCGAGCCGAATCCTAGTATTCGCTTTCCGATTCGTTCTGGCGGCAAGGACGACGGGCCGAAGACGTGGTCAGTCTGCGTCCACCCGAGAGATGCCACAGCTACGCCGGGAATGTGACCGCGCAGCTGAATGAGAAAGGGCCGAAGCAGCTCGAGAGACGGGCCCTTTCTTGATGAGGACCGCGAGGAAGGGGATCTAGAAAAAGCAGGCTGAGCAATACCTTGATCACCGGTTTCTACATTAAGCAAGGCCGCTTCTCGGGTCCGGTCTCAAACCCCATCTCACTCGTTCAGCGCCTGCTGCAACTCAACCTTGCTCATGCTCGACCGGCCGGCAATGCCTGCCTCCCGAGCCTCTTCGTAGAGTTCCTTCCTCGTGATCGACGGCGCAGGACTAGCGCTTACATTCGATGCAACTTGTGGCGCCTCGTTGCTGATCTTCTTTGAGGTCTGATCGATCGCCCAGGCGGCAGCGTTCGTCGCCTCATCAATGCCTTCCCTCATGGCGTTACGTGTGGGATCCCGAACAGCCGCTGCACTCTCCGCAGCCGACTGCAGTGTCGATTGGACCTGGCGCCGCCTCTTGACGTCACGTACGGCGCTCTTCAGCCGCTCATACGGGCCTCGGCCGGCCCATGAGCCGACGATGAATCCAATGCCCACACCGACGAACAACACCAACTTCTTCATCTCGCTTCGCCTCCTGTTGCTTTCCAGGCACCTAAACACCTACCCGATTTTTGTTCCGACAATCGTCAACGCACCGGCGACGCCAACTTCTACGGCTCATGGGTGGCAAACCCCTCAACAAGCCGATCGTCGGGACGGCCTCGGCCAGCTGATCGAGCAGACGGAGAGCACCCCGGTCACGGGCTCCTCAGTCCGGCGCCCCGTTTGTTGATCCTGATTCCGTCAAAGGATGTAACGCAGTCGACGCCCAGGATCGTCGATGCTCCTTACCATCGCTTACTCCCGTCATGCGCTCGGGAGCTGGTCGGAGTTCGGCAGGAGTGCGCCACACACCTGGGTCGGGTGAACGTACGCATCACCCTTGAGCTGGACGAGGTCCTCGCAGAGGGTCTTTGGTGCTTTGCCGAAGTCACTAAGTGAGAAGTTCACCGCACCGAACATCCCGTTCGCGCTGTAGTCCGTGACCTTGTGGAGGCCCGCGATGAACGCGCTCTGGGTTGGGTTTTTGCCAGCAAGCTCTAGGCCCTTGATCATGAGATCGGCACCACCCCATCCCTCGTACCAAGTGAAATCAGGGACGCCAGTGAAGTGAGCGTACTTGGCCAGCGCCGCCTGGAAGGCTTTGGTCGCTGGGGTTTCAAACTCGACGGGGACACCTTCAACGAGGAACCAAGCACCCTGGGCGTCGGGAACGGCGTTGGTGTCGTTCAGCAGCTGCTGCCCGTAGCCCGTGGCATTGATGATCACCTTTATCTTGGCGCCTGCCTGAGCGAGGCCCGTCATGATGGCGGAATTGGTGTTTCCGTCGAGGGGCAGCCACAGGACGTTCGCGCCGCTGTCCTTGATCTGCAGCACGAGTGAGGTCACGTCGAGGGTCCCGAACGGCACCGTCGTGTCCAGGAACGATTTCTGGAGCCCCTCGCGTTCGCAAGACAGCATGAATCCGGTCGCGGAGGCCTGGGAGGAAGGCGAGATGCCGTAACCCACCGAAGCGCACTTCGTGCCGCCGTGGTCCTTGGCGAAGACAGAGGCGTTGTCGTACTGCGGATCCTTCGCATCAGCAGGACCAGAGATGCTGAACATGTTCGTATTCGGCTGCTCGAACCACTCCGGCCCGTCGTAGCCACCTCCGGTAACGGGCACTCCAGCCTGTTGGAGCAATTGGTAGCCACCGAAGGTGACGGCGCTGTCGTCGATCACCCCGAAGACTCCCTTGGAGATGAGAATGCCTGTGGCCGTTTTGTCTGCTTCGGGGTTCGTCTGGTCGTCCTCGACGATGAGCTTGATCTTGCGCCCGTCGACGCCACCTTCAGCGTTTTGCTGATCGATGCGCGCTTCGGCCGATTGGACCATGCCCGTGCCGGGTACGGCTCCGGGCCCCGTGAGCTCGGTGATGAGGCCCAGAGTGATCGTGTTCGCAGTGACGCCGGGCGTGCTAGCTTCAGCCGTCGTGGACATCACGAACGAGGCCATGGCCAACGAGCTCGCCAGCACCGCAGCCACAGACTTTGCTCGGATCACAGATCCCCACTCTCACTGCGACGCGCTTGCAAGCGCCTACTCTGGCCCTCCCCGAGCTTAACCTTTTGTGCTCTCACGCTGCCGGCGGCCAGGGCACCCGCATGCCTGGGTCCGCGGTGGTGATCTGTTCGCCGTAGGGGTATACAGCGTTCGCTTTGCCGTCCAACTTCCGAGGAGGCCGAGTCCTGCGGTCAGCGCCTCCTCGGCAGGAGCGCACCAATCAACCAGAAGAGCGGGATGAACAGTCCGACGAGGAACATGACCCAGTGGCCCTTCCGGATGGACATGATGCCCAGGGTCACAAGCAGTATCACGTAGAGGACCGCCCACAACCCGACGAAGCCACCACTGGTTACATCGGCGAGCACCTGCATTCTGGCTCCTTTGCGAAAGCGTGGTCTCGGTTGCTTCTCAACCCCTTGCACGGCCAGCGTACGCCGTGCCCGACGCGTGAACAGCACCAAAATTAGGGCGATGACAGGGACGGTGCTGGGCGCCACTCCGACCGCCAACGTCGAAATTGAGCTGCCATCCTCGCTTCCAACTCGATCATTTGCGCCAAGAAGGCGCCAACGTTTGGAGCGGAGCGCCCCACCTAGCGATGGGGCGCCAGACGGTCGGCACTACCCCACCGCCGCGGGCTCCCGGGCCAACTTCGCCAGCTCCTCGGTGATCACGCGCTCGTGCTCGTCGAAGTCACGACGGGCTGCCCGCGGGCTCCAGCGGCCCCGCATGAAGAAAACGAGCACCGCAAACACCAGCTGGCCCAGCAGGCACACCATCCACCATCTCTTCCATTCGCCGGGCGCCGTCTTCTGCGCGGGCAGCAGCTTCTGCTCCGCCACGAGGAGCGAAGCGAGGTTTTGCGAGTGGACGCCCACCTTCGACGCGATCTCGGCGTTGCTGACGGGCATACCCTTCTGGATCTCCTGCCCGAGCGGGTTGAAGGCGAGCAGCCCCTGGACCTGGGGGTTGGTCAGGCCGCCGGCCTGGCCGACCGCCTTCAAGAGGTTGTGGGTGCTGTTGCACCCGGCCAGAATCGCGGCGAGTGCCTGAGGACCCGGTTGAGGTGGTTGCAGCTGGAGTCCCGCGATGACCGATGCAGGTGTCTGGCCCTTGTAGCAAGCAGTGGTCGGCGCGTACGGCTGCGCCGCCTTGATGGCCTGGAGCGCGGTGGCCGCGTTCTGGTTGTCGACCAGGACCGTCGACGTCGTGATCACGTAGGGCAGCACGAGGAAGGAAAGGGCGACCGTGATCCGGAGGATCCATCCCCAGACCGCCAGCCCCGAGGCCGTGAGGGCCGGGTTGTGTGACTCAACCTGCTCCGTGTAGTTCGCCATCCAGGGCGCATACGCAAGGGCGATGGAGACAGCAAGGAGCACGATCACGAGCACGTTGGCGTAATAACCAGTGTGCGGGCGGTCCGTCTGCAGAATGAGGAAGCCCATCATCACCATGGCGCAGATGGCGCCGAAGAGCATGAAGGGCTTGCGGACCTTGGCCCAATCCGAGAGCACACCGGACACGACCAACCCAATGGAGAGGAAGCCCGCGTACCAAACGTTGATCCCGTTCGCCTGCGGCGTGCTGCGGCTGTAGATCACGACCCAGTAAATCGTGAGCACACTGACCGAGGCGTAGTAGAAGAGCAGGAACACCGAAATGGCGACGGAAGAGGAGATAAGGTCCAGGCGCATCATGGAGCGGATCGGGTGCGCCGTGGCCTTCTGGACGTCGATGCCCTTGGCACGTGCCTCCACCAGCGCTCGCTCGCGTTCGGTGACCATCAGCTGGTCGCGCAGCTGCGGCGAGAGCTCGCGCAGGAAGAAGAAGGCGATGACCACCACGCCCAGGCACACCAGCCCCGAGATGATGAACTGGTCCTGCCAGGGCCTGAGGTGATCCAAGGTGTGAGTGGCGACGAGGCTGGCGGCCAACGCGCCCATGGTGGGGCCGAGCGCCCAGAACCCCATCGCTGCGCCGCGACCCAGCTGCGGTGAGAAGTCCCGCATGAGTGCGGGCGTGGAGACCAGGATGATGCCCTCTACGAATCCGATAACGCAGTAGGAGGCGGCGAACCACCACTCGCTGTGGATGTGGGGAATAGCGAACAGCTGGACGAGCGCGACGACGAGTGTGCCGTAGATGGTGAGGTTGGCCCGACCGATCTTGTCGGAGAGCCCGCCGATGAACGCGCTGAACGCGCCGATGGCGTTGGAGACGACCAGCAGGTACAAGAAGAACCGGAAGGACATGTGGTAGTAGGGCAGCAGCAGCGGTGTGACCGCCCCCTCCACGTAGTAGAGGTAATAGAGCATGATCGTCGTCAGCACGACGATCGCCAGGTAACCCAGCCGAGGCCACGTGTTCGGGTACTTGTAGAGCTGCCGCCGGCCGAACGCGTTGCGCATGCCTTGCGCTGGGACCGGACCCGGCACCGTCGTTGTCGTCATGTTCGGTCCCTTTCTCGCTGTCGTCCGGCCGCCCGTCCCTGCGTCCCAGTGAATGGCCGCGGTGTCGGGTTCTCCCGATGCTAGGGCGGCTCGAAGTCTCCAGCTGGGCCGACGACGCACTAGCCGGCCTCCCCCGCTCCGGCCGGTACCAGGCTCGACGGTACCGACTGCCCGAAGAGGGGCTTCGGACCCTCCGCCCGCCGCCGAGCGGCGCGAGAATCGCGACGAAGGAGGTCCACGATGGCCGAGGCAAACACAAGATTCGTCGACACAATGAGCGGTTCGGATGCCCTGTTGTGGACCATCGGCGCCGACCCGGTCATGCGCCCGACCATCGTGGCGCTCATGGTGTTGGACCAGGCCCCCGATTGGTTCGACGTCCGAGACCGGATCGCTGATCTGACCAGGTCCGTCCCGCGCCTGCGATCACGGGTCAGCCGGGCCCCGGGTTGGGGCCGACCTCAGTTCGTGTCCGACGACGGCTTCGACCTGGGCATGCACCTACGGCGAATCCGCCTCCCCGATCACGGGTCCCTGCGCGACGTCCTCGACATGGCCCAGACCATGGCCACGAGCGGGTTCGACGACGCCCAGCCCCTGTGGGAAGCCGTTCTCGTCGAGGGCGTCGGCGCCGGCGGCGCCGCCCTCGTGGTCAAGGTGCACCACGCACTGATCGACGGGGTCGGCGGGCTCGCGGTGCTGGCCCATCTTTTCGACCTTTCGAGCGACGGGCGCATCAACCCGCCCACCCATTCGGTCGATGCCGCGGCCCCTCAGGCCGACGGTGCAGCCCTCGGCCGGCTCCGGCTTCTGCCCGACGCCGTCCGGTACGTCGACGACGCCATGGACCTCGTATTCCATCCGGTCCGGTCGCTCGGCCGGCTGGCTGCGTTGGGCCGGTCGGTGGCCCACCTGATGGCACCTGCCTCCAAGCCGATCTCGCCGATCATGACGCGGCGCAGTTTCCGCCGCCACGTCGAGGTCCTCGACCTCGAGCTCGCCACGCTCAAACGTGCGGCCGCGGCCTGGGGTGGCACCGTCAACGACGTCTTTGTGGCCGCCGTCGTCCGCGGTCTGAGCCTTTATCACGAGCAGCACGGCGTTGCCAGCACGGGATTCCGTGCCCTGATGCCCGTGAATGTGCGCGGGGCCGGCGAGGGCCCCAGCGGGAACCGCTTCGTCCCGGCCCGGTTCGTCATCCCTACCCACGCCGACGTGGCCGACTGCGTGGCCGAGGTCCGCCGGATCGTTGCCGAATGGAAAGGTGCCCCTGGCCTGGCGGTGAGTGACGTCCTGGCCGCTGGGTTGAGCGCGCTACCTGCAGGAGTCGCGCGGAGCCTGTGGAGCACCATGTTGCTCGGCGACGACTTCTGCATCACCAACATCCCCGGGCCCCCCTCCCGGGCCTTCCTCGGCGGCGCCGAGGTGCGCGCCATCTATGCGGTGTCGCCGCCGTCGGGGGCCGCCTTCAACGTGTCCCTTGTCTCGGCCTCCGATCGCGCCTGCATCACGCTCAATGTCGACGTCGCCGCCGTGCCGGACAGCGCCAAGCTCGCCGGCTGCCTCGAGGACGGCCTGGCCGAGGTGTGCTCGGCACGCCCATCCGAGAGGCCGCGGGTGCCATGACCCGGGTGGAGCCCTGTGCTCCACCGGAGCCGGGCCTAGGGTGCGGTCTCCCCCACCACGAATCCCTGCTCGCTGGTGCCGGCCGGCACGTGCCACGTGAGCCGCGTGCCTCCCTCCCGAGATGTGCCGAGTTCGACACTGCCACCCAGGCGCTCGGCGCGCTGGCGCATGTTCCGAAGGCCTAGCCCCGCCGAAGATCCCGCCTTCATCCCCTTCCCGTCGTCAGCCACCACCAGGCGCACCTCCTCGCCCACCGCGACCGTGATCACAACCTGGGAGGCCTCGGCGTGCTTGCCCACATTTGTCAGCGCCTCCCGCAGGACGGCGAGTACCTCCTCGGCCAGCGCCCCAGTCACGACGGTGTCGACCGGGCCGCTGAACGAGAGGTGCGGATGAATGCCGAGCACCGGACGCAGCTCGTGCACGAGGTCGAGGATCTTGGGGTGCAGCCCCTCCTTGTTAATGGTGAGCTCAATGTCGAAGATCGCCTTGCGGAGCTGACGGATCGTTTCGTCGATCTTGTCGATCGCCTCTCCGATCCGCATAACCGCCTCCGGCCGCTCTACCAGGCGGGCCGTTCCCTGGAGCGATAGCCCGATGGCAAAGAGGCGCTGGATCACCGAGTCATGAAGGTCGCGGGCGATCCGGTCCCTGTCCTCGGTCAGTGCGCGGTCACGCACCAGGCCGTGGAGACGTGCGTTCTCAATGGCGATGCCAGCGGCCATGGCGAGAGCGAGGACGAGCTCCTCGTCGTCCTCAGAGAACTCGGCCTCCGTCTTCTTGTTCGTCAGATAGAGGTTCCCGTAGACCTCGCCGTGCACCCGTATGGGGACACCCAGGAACGAGGTCATGGGGGGATGATGTGGCGGCGTGCCGAAGCTGTCCGGGCTGTCGGCGGTCCTGGACATGCGGAGGGGCTTGTCGTCGGCGATAAGCGTGCCCAGGACTCCCCGCCCGGTCGGGCGAGGGCCGATAGCCTGCTCCTCCTCGTTGCTGAGCCCCACCGTCACGAACTGGTCCAGGGCACGGCCGTCCTCAGTCAGGACGCCCAGGGCCCCGTATTGCGCGTCCACGAGGTCACAGCCCTCTTCGATGATGCGTCGGAGCACCACCGGCAGGTGGAGCTCGGCATCGAGGATGAGGATCGCCTGTACCAGGCGACGCAGTCGAACGGGATCGTCGATGCGGTCGAGTGGCTGCACGGCCTGCCAGGATAGATGCGCGCGAGTTTCCGAGGAGTCGGCAACTGGGGTTCACACCTGTACAACCCCTGGTGGTTCCCGTGGCATCATTGGAGTGGTGGCGATTCGGGTGTTCGTCCTCGACGATCATGAACTGGTCCGGACGGGCCTGCGTACTTTGCTCGAGACCGAGAGCGACATGGATGTCGTCGGCGAGGCCGGCACGGCGGAGGAAGGCCTGAAGCTGATCCGTGACCTCGAGCCCGACGTGGCCATACTCGACGTCCGCCTCCCTGACGGCAACGGAATCGAGGTGTGCCGGGAGATCCAGTCGGTCGCGCCCCAGGTCCGCTGCCTGATGCTGACGTCCTACTCGGACGACGACGCGCTGTTCTCCTCAATCATGGCGGGTGCCTCGGGCTACGTGCTCAAGGAGGTCGGAGGAGGCGACCTGCTAGGCGACATCAGGCGGGTGAGCCAGGGCATGTCCCTGCTAGATCCCGTGCTGACCCAGGAGTTGTTCGACCGGTTGCGAAAGGACCAGGAGGCGGAGTCCCGCCTGACCGTGCTCACTCCCCAAGAGCGAAAAGTCCTGGAATTGATTGCGCTCGGCCAGTCCAACCGCCAGATTGCCGAGCAACTCTTCCTGGCCGAGGCAACGGTGAAGAACTACGTCTCGAGCCTTCTCTCGAAACTGGGCATGCGTCGCCGCACTGAAGCGGCCGTCTATGCCGCGGTTCTCGCCGAGCGCAAGGCGACCAATCCCAATCCCCGGCCCTGACCAGGTGGCCCCGTCCGGACCCCGGTGCTCTAAGCGACCTTGACCCGCCGGTGGTCATCAAGCGTGCGGAAGTCGACACCCGCCCCGCGCAGCAGGTCTTCGAGACGTTCACGCTCGGCCAGCGGGTTGGCAAACCGGCTGGGTTCGGTTTCGATACCCATCGCCGTACAGAGCCGCACCAGCATGCGATCGTGGTCAAGCTCCAGAGCCAGGTCCTCGGCCATTACGTGGTCAGCACCCATCCCGTGCCCATTGAGACGCCGCCGGCACTGCAGCAAGATGACGACGAGCTCGTCACGCGAAGGCGGCAGAGGTAGCGGGTCAACGTCCGCACACAGGCCGCAGAGCAATTCGCTGTACATCGACATCGAAATATAATTTTGCCGGAATTGGGAGAACCCAATAGGGCCGATACTCCTGTTTTCACTAGGGCCGATACTCCCTATCGTGCCAGGAGGCCCCCGAACATTCGTTCGGGGAGGGTTCGGCGGGGCGCTCTCGGGCCTCGTCAGGACGGGCGGCTGGCAGCCTGACCCGCCTCTGACGCAGCTGCCTCCTACAGGCGTTGCAACCGCCTCCACGAGGATCTGGGGCGAATCTGGCGACATCGCCATGAGCAAACGGGCCTGGGGGGCGAAGCAGGCAGCTCTCCCCTGTGCGTCAGCGGATCGCCGACGCCGACATCGACCACATCCACGACGGAGCGGGCGCGATCGTCAAGACGAGTCCGGTGGTCGCCTCCACCCGCTGCGCCACGGGGAAACATGCCGGAGGCGTCACGACGCGTACCGTCGCCACGGATGGCATGGGCGTTCGGCTCTGGTCGCGGCGCGCCGAGGGCGGCCCGAGCAAGCCACAACGTCGCGTGCACGTCGGGCCAGGATGCGTCGGATACCGATGTCGACGCGGGCCATCCGGTCCGCTGACCCCCGTGTACAGTCGATTCGTTCGCGAGGCTGACCCCAGCCAGGTCGAGCGACGGGAAGCGGGGTCATGAGATCCACACGCGTAGCGCAGTCCGCTCGTGGCCGCGGTCGCGGGCCCGGACCAGTAGGGATCTGCGCACACATGGGTTTGGTCCTAGCCCTCATCGCCGGCTACATCGTGGGCGCGCGTGGACGGCAGCGACGCCCTCGACGAGGTGATCGACGCGGCGAAGGCGGTCGCGACGTCGCAGGAATTCGAGGACCTCATCCGTGTGCTACGTGCCCATGCCGGCCACCTGCTCCAGGAGGTCGGACGGAGAATCGACCCCGCCTCAGGTGCGGAGACGTCCACGACCACGATCCTCGAACGGGCACGGGATATCGTGCAACGCGGGGCTACAGCGAGCGAATTCTGAGCTGACGAGCGACGTCTGGAAGGGACCGCAGCGCCAGCGCGGTGATCCCGACGATGAGAACCCAGCGGATCACCCGCAGCACGACGTGCCCATTGGCGAGGCCCTCAACGCTTGCTCACGCGGGTCGATCGCTCAGCCCGCGTCAGGACCTCCTCGGCGGTCTCGGCGTCCTCGGCGATCGCAACTCCGAGGGAGGCGTGCAGACGGACGGCCTCGCTCCCCACCAGCACCGGCTCGTCCAGGGTGTGCTGGAGGCGGCGCATCAGGGGCCCGACCGCCTGGTCGTCATTGACCGTAACGACCACCACGAGCTCGCTCCCTCCGACGCGTCCGATGGTGTCTTCGGAACGCAACGCAGAGGTGAGACGACGGGACATCTCGCGAAGAACCTCGTTCCCGGTCGTGTACCCGAGATCGAGATTAATCTCGGCCAGGTTGTCGAGGTCGATGTGGCACGCGACCACCTCACCGCCGTGGCGCCGCCGACGCACCAGCGCTTGGGTCAGGCGGTCAAGCAGGAGCAGTTGGTTCGCCAGCCCGGTGTGGGGATCGGCCATCGAGAGTTGCCACAGCTGGTCGTACTTGCCCGCCGGCGCGCCACCCGCCAGTCCCGCCTCTGTACCGCCTGAGCTGAACTCTTGCAACATCGACTCGACGCTGCCGACGGTGCCGCCGTCGCCAGGCGACGCACCCGTGCTCAACTGACCCTGGGTGTCCGTGCCCGCGAGCGCTCCATCGGCGCCCTCGGGGTCCCCGCCAAGCTTTTTCTTGGACCAATTCACGCTGTCCCCCTCCGCTGACCGCTCTTCACTCATAACCAATTCCAGTTGGCTAAAACAGAGCCGGAAGTCATGAACCGCGTCGTTCCATGAAACGTCCTCGCACCCGAACGGTTGCTTCGCTGTAAGCGCCCAGTCTACCTACCGAGCCCACAAACGCCGGACCCCGCAGACCCCCTTTGAGACGCCGCACGGCCGTCCTGACCAGGAACGGAGCTCTGAGGGGAGGGCGCAGAGCCGGATGGTCCCGCCCAGCACCCAGCGCGACCTCCGCCGGAACACGCGCGCCGCGGCCCGGTTGCAATCGCGTTGCGGTTACGGGCCGTTCCGAACCGAGGACCGGTCGTGCGGCCGGTCGAGACCGCCGCGATAACCTCGGCGTGAGGCCGCGCGGGGGTTCAAGACCGCAGCGGCCACGGCCGCCTGCTGTGTGCGGGCGCAGCACGATCGACACGACGAACGAGTCGGGATTACTGCCATCTCTCCTGCCGCGATGACGAGCGCAACTGATACCGGGTTGGGCTGGACCACCGGCCGATGAGCGGACCGCCCACCATGGTCGTCGACGCTGAGGGCCTCGAGGCGCTCGTCGCCGAAGTGGCCCCCGAGGAGTATTACGCCTTCGACACCGAGTTCCACACAGAGCGGACGTACGTGCCCGATCTGGCGCTCATTCAGATCGCCTGGAAAGACCGGGTTGCGCTCGTCGATCCCCTCGCCGTGGATCCCGCCCCCCTCGCCGCCCTGTTCAGCGGGTCCGGCACAGCGGTGGCGCATGCGGCCTCCCAAGATCTCGACGTGCTCATGGCCGCTTGCGGAACGATCCCCGAAACCGTGTTCGACACGCAGATCGTGGCCGGATTCTTGGGCATGTCGAGCCCCTCCCTCTCCCGCCTGGTAGAGCGAATGCTCGACATCTCGCTGCCCAAGGCGGACCGGCTCTCCGACTGGCTCGTGCGGCCCATCTCGGCGCCCCAGATCGCGTATGCCGTGAACGACGTCGCTCACCTGCTGGAGCTGCGCGTCGTGCTCACCGAGCGCCTGCATGCCCTCAAGCGGTTGCAGTGGGCCCTCAGTGAATGTGACGAAGTGCTGGGTGACCGCGCCCCCGCGCGTCCCCGAGGAGGCCTGGTGGCGCCTAGGGGACATCCGGAGCATGTCGCGTCGGTCGCGCGCCGTCGCGCAGGAGGTCGCGGCGTGGCGGGAGCGTAGAGCGGCCGAGACCAACCGACCGCGGCGAATGGTGCTCTCGGACCTCGGCTTGCTCGCCATTTCGCAGCGACCGCCCCGTAATACCGAGGAGCTGCGGCGCGCCCGCGGGGTCGACGGCCGGCACTTGGCGCAGGGCCGCGCCGCCGAGATCCTCCGAGCGGTCCAGCGCGGCATCGACCTGCCACCCGAGCAGATACGGATGCCTTCGGAGGGCAGGGACGCACCGGCGCCACCTGCGGCCATCGCGGTGTGCTCGGGTGTGGTGCGCCAGATCGCCGACGACCTCGACTTTGATCAGGGTCTGCTTGCTACCCGTTCCGACATCGCGGAGCTGCTCTGCGGGGAGCCAAGCCGGCTCGATGCTGGTTGGAGACGCAGCATCGTCGGAGACCCCTTGCGGCGTCTCATCGCCGGCGACGTTGCGGCTGCATTCGACTGGCGAGGCCGCCTCGTCCTCGAGGAGCGATCCGGGGAGCCCGCCGAGTCCCCGGACGCACGCGGTGCGTCCAGCGCTAGTTGACGAGCTTCTCGCGACCGCTCCAGTAGGGCTGGCGCAGCTTGTACTTCTGCAACTTCCCGGTGGCGGTCCGGTCAAGCGCGCCACGAAGCTCCACACTCGTCGGCGCCTTGAAATGGGCGAGCCGCTCACGACAATGCGCGATAAGTTCGGCCTCGGTCACGGTTGCGTGTTCGCGCACCACGACCAGCGCCTTGATCGTCTCCCCCCACTTGTCGTCGGGCACGCCGATCACTGCCACCTCGGACACCGCTGGGTGCTGGTACAGGCAGTCCTCAACCTCGATGGAGGAGACGTTCTCGCCGCCGGTGATAATGACGTCCTTCTTTCGGTCAGAGATCACCAGGTACGCACCGTCGAGATAGCCACCGTCGCCGGTATGGAACCATTCGTCGGCGAGTGCGGCCGCAGTCTCGGCCGGCTGTTCCCAGTAGCCCGCGAAGACGTGGTTCGAACGGGCGAGCACTTCTCCCTCCTCGTCGAGAGTGATGTGCACACCCATTGCGGGCACACCGGCTCGGCTCAGCAGTTGAGAGCGCGGCCCGGGTCCTATTTCGTCCCACTCAGAAGGCGCACGATTGATAGTGAGCAGCGGCGCCGTCTCGGTGAGCCCGTAGATCTGGATGAACTCCCATCCGAGCTCGGTCTCCACCCGCTCGACGGTCTTTGAGGGCGGAGGCGCGCCGGCCACCACCATACGCACGGTGCCCCGGCCGGGCACCGCCCGACCTGCCGCCGTACGCTCCGCTGCCGCGCTGAGAATGGCTGCCACGACCGCGGGCGCGCCGCACAGCAGGGTCACAGCGTGCTGCTCGATTCGTGCCAGGATGTCCTCGCCGTCCACCTTGCGCAACACGATGTGGGTGCCGCCCATGCCCGTCACTGCGTAAGGCATCCCCCAGCCGTTGCAGTGGAACATCGGCAACGTGTGAAGCAACACATCGCGGTCGCTGACCTGTGTGTGCCACCCGAATATTGCCGCGTTGAGCCAGCAGTTGCGGTGTGTGAGCTGCACGCCCTTAGGTCGCGCCGTGGTACCGGACGTGTAGTTCACCGAGCAGGTGGCGTCCTCGTCGGGCTCCCACGCGCTCGGTGCCGCACCCTTCGCGGCCGGAGCGAAGAGCGCGGCGTCGTCTGCCCCATCCAGACAGACGCGGTGACTCACCTTGATGGTGTCCACCTCGGCGACAAGATCGGGGTCGTACAGGAGGACCGACGCCCCGGAGTGGTGCACGATATAGGCGATCTCGTCAGCGGTGAGGCGAAAATTGATGGGCACCAGGATGCGACCAAATCCGCTCACGCCGAAGAACGCCGTGAGGAACCGGGCCGAATTCGGGCTGACTATGGCCACTCGCTCCCCGTGGGCTACACCGAGATCGTCGAGCCCGAGCGCCAGACCCCGCGCCCTTGCTTCCAGCTCGTTGTAGGTCATCGCCCCGTCGGAACTCGGTCCCGCGGGCTCGTCCACCACCGCGACCCGGTGTCCGTAGACGAGCGCGGCCCGGTTCAGGAAATCGGCCACCGTCAGCGCGACCCGCATGCGACCCCCCGATCTCTCGTTCGCGGCAACTCCCCGAAGGTGACCCTAGTGGACGGCCTCCTTTGGGTCTTCGCCCTAGAAGTGCCCGAGCACCGGGTGCGGCTGATACGGCTTTTCGAGCAGGGCGATCTCATCCGCGGTCAGAACGAGCTCCTCGGCGGCGAGCGCGTCCTTCAGGTGCTTCTTCTTCGTCGACCCCACGATGGGTGCGGACACCCCGGGCTTCGAGAGCAGCCACGCTAGGGCCACCTGCGCCGTGGGCACTCCCCGAGCAGCGGCGACCTCCGCCGCAGCGTCGACAACGTCGTAGTCAGTCGGCTGGTCGTAGAGGTAGTCCGTGAACGGGTCGGTGCTCGAGCGCGTAGTCAGCCGGCCGCCTTCTCGCGTGCGGTTTCCGGCCAGGACGCCCCGCGCCAGCGGGCTCCAGGGGATGCACCCCACTCCCTCGTCCAGGCAGAGCGGAATCATCTCGCGCTCCTCCTCCCGGTAAATAAGGTTGTAGTGGTTCTGCATGGACACGAACTTGGTCCAGCCGTGCGTCTCTGCCGTGTGTTGGGCCTTCGCGAACTGCCAGGCAAACATGCTGCTCGCGCCGATGTATCGCGCCTTGCCCGACCGTACGACGTCGTGAAGGGCACCCATCGTTTCCTCGATGGGCGTCCGAGGGTCCCATCGATGGATCTGATAGAGGTCGACGTAGTCCATCTTGAGATGACGCAGCGACGCGTCAATGCCCGACAGAATGTGCTTGCGTCCCAACCCACCGCCGTTCTCACCGGGCGTCACCGGCATGAAGACCTTCGTAGCGATGACGGCTTCGTCCCGAGTGAGACATTTCGAGACAAGTCTCCCGGTCGCCACCTCGCTCGCTCCCGCGGAATAGGCGTCGGCGGTGTCGAAGAAGTTAATCCCTCCCTCCACAGCTGCCCGGACGATCGGCTCGGCGGCATCCTCGTCGATCACCCAAGCGCGATCGCTTTCGTTGCCGAAGCCCATCATGCCGAGGCAAATCCTCGAGACGCGTAGTCCCGACGTGCCCAGATTCGTGTAGTTCATGGCTGACCTCGCTCGTGCCGACCGAGAACGCAGCCGGCAGCGGCATGCTTACCAGCCGCGACCACCACTTGTGGAACTGGACGACCCGCCACCAGAGCCACCGCCGCCAGAACCTGAACCAATGCCGTTGGCGTCCCCGCTGCCTTGGCCGTAGCCGTTGCCTTGATTTTGGCCTTGGCCTTGGCCGCTGCCTTGGTCTTGGCTTTGGCCTCCCTGGCTGTCTCCGCTGCCTTGGCCTTGGCCCTGGCCGTTGCCCTGGCCGTTGCCTTGGCCTTGGCCCTGGCCGTCTCCGTTGCCTTGGCCTTGGCCCTGGCCGTTGCCTTGGCCTTGGCCTTGGCCCTGGCCGTTACCGTTGCCTTGGCCTTGGCCCTGGCCGTTACCTTGGCCTTGGCCTTGGCCCTGGCCGTCTCCGTTGCCTTGACCCTGCCCGTCGCCTTGGCCACATTCGCAGCCGCATCCCTGTCCGTTGCCCTGTCCGTTGCCCTGTCCGTTGCCCTGGCCGTTGCCCTGGCCGTTGCCCTGTCCGTTGCCCTGTCCGTTGCCCTGTCCGTTGCCCTGTCCGTTGCCCTGTCCGTTGCCCTGGCCGTTGCCCTGGCCGTTGCCCTGGCCGTTGCCCTGTCCGTTGCCCTGGCCGTTGCCCTGGCCGTTGCCCTGGCCGTTGCCCTGGCCGTTGCCCTGGCCGTTGCCCTGGCCGTTGCCCTGGCCGTTGCCCTGGCCGTTGCCCTGGCCGTTGCCCTGTCCGTTGCCCTGGCCGTTGCCCTGTCCGTTGCCCTGTCCGTTGCCCTGGCCGTTGCCCTGTCCGTTGCCCTGTCCGTTGCCCTGGCCGTTGCCCTGTCCGTTGCCCTGTCCGTTGCCCTGTCCGTTGCCCTGGCCGTTGCCCTGTCCGTTGCCCTGGCCAGCGCCCCCTCCGGGTGCCCCGCCCGTGGAGGTCGAAATGACCGGAATGGTGGTCGTAGTCGTCGTAGTGGTGGTCGTAGTCGTAGTGGCCGTCGGCGTCGTCGAGTTTGTCGTTGCAGACCCCGGTGCGGAAGTTGTTCCCACCACCGTCAGAACGGCGGTCGGGTTCGCGGCTGTCGGCCTGGGTGCCCTACCCCCGGCGGCCACGAGAGACGTCGACGATCCGTCGGAATGGCCGGACTGCGATGCTCCGGTCAGCCCGATGCTGCTGCCGCCGGACCCACCCTTCGTGGGCGATTCCCCGCCCGTGGGGCCCGGTGCCGACGTGTTGGACGGGCCACTGAAGCTGGGCCCGTTGGAGGAGCCGGAGTTGGAGGGAGCGGGCGGCTGCGCACTGATCAGTGGTCGAACCTTCGGACCTGTCCCGACGTTGAAGCCTGTGACAGCCCACAGCGTGGCGGCCGCTACGGCGAAGGAGGCGACGACGCCACGGCCGATGAAGCCCGGCGTGCCGGCGGCAACGGCCTTCGCCGCGCCCACAACCGCAGTCGGTACGCCGGGTGATGCATGTCCGAAGGAACGAGACGTGAAGACGTCCTCAAGGGATGCATAACCCTCGACACCAGCCCCGTCGGGCTTCGACCCCCCCATGACCCTCCACTGAATCGCGCAGCCAGAGGAGGCCATGCCGACCGGAGCCTTTGGCTCCGGAATCTCGTAACCCCCTCGCCTTCAACCATATAGCGGCACAGGCACCGAGAGAACCACGTCTGCGCAAACTGGTGGCAATTTCTCCGAACGGTCGTTTGGAGATCGAAAAACAAAGTTGGGCAAAGCGCAGGACGCACCAATTCTGCGGGCCACGCGAAGGGACCCGCGCTGCATTGTCAAGTCGTTGGTCGTGCGTTTTCAGGTCGTTGTCGAACTCAACATCTGACCGAGCCCACTTGTTCGCTCCGAGATCACCGACCCTACTGGTGGCCGGACGCATAACGGGACGTTGCTCTGAGATGGTTAGACGCTCGGCTCGCCATGGCGCGCCGCCGTGACCGTAATCAACGATGACGACACCGGATGTAGTCCGGTGTCCTCTGCACAGAGCAGCTCTGAAGCCCAACCGCAGGCGGGTCCGGCGATGGCAGTTAGGGCCTCTTGTATTTGCTCCGTCCACCAATGACTGTGATTCAGATGATTCGTTCGTCCCTTCGGGAGTTTGCTAATCCCGTAAACGACGAAAGTAACGGCTCAGGGTTTCTTCCTGCTGCTGGTAGGACGATCCGATGCCGGACCCGTAAAGCTCGATAGGTTCCTCGAGCATGCGCTCAAAGGTCAACTTGCAGACCGCCTGCCCGTTCTCGACCATGAAGGGAACGTCGTGGGCCCGCACCTCGAGGGCAGCGCGAGAGCCTCGGAATCCGCCAGTCGGGTCGAACCCGAAGCCCGGGTCAAAGAACCCCGCGTAGTGGGTGCGGAGCTCGCCGCTCGTGGGGTCATAAGCCGTCATCTCGGCCGCAAGGTTGGGGGGGATGCTCACTGCCTCGTGAGACATCAGAAGGTAGAACCGCTTCGGCGAGAGAACTAGTCGGTCACCCTCTTCCCGAAAGACCGGATCCCAGAACGGGACCGGGTTAACCGCGCCATCGGTGGTCAGATCGAGAAGTGGCGCGCTGTCGCGGGTGCTGTGGCCAACCTGGCCTCGCTGGTCTCCGTGAAGGTCGAGTGCCAGAAACAGTCCGTGCGACAGAACGAGGTGGTCGACCGGCACCGGCTGCCCCCCCTTGAACAGGATTGGCTCGGCGAGGTGCACTCGTCGGACTTCGTCGTCGGTGAGCCACGGCCGGCCGATGGAGAGGCGAAGTTGGTTGAGCGTCAGGTCCTCCTTCACCCGGATCGCAAACGACAGTGGCACCACCTCGAGGTAGAGCGGACCGTGATAGCCCGGAGCAACCTCGTCGAATCGGTCGCTGTGATCCGTGATCACCCTCGTGAAGACGTCTATGCGGCCCGTCGAGCTCTTTGGGTTGGCCTTGCCGCGCAGCCCTGCGGGGAGGTCGAGTCGTTCCTTCAGCTCGATCAAATAGGGGCACCTGGATTCGAGCATCGCTCCGTCTCCCCGGAGGTCGATCTCGTCCAGGATGTAGTCCTTCAGCTTGCGCTCCACCGCGTCGTTGCCCGGGAGGAAGCTGCACCGGATGCGCAGTGCCCGTTCACCCAGGCGTAGGTCGAGGCTGGCAGGCTGGATGTTGCCGTCGGGGATCTTGAAGCGACCCGCATCGATGTACCCGGCGCGGATGGCCCGCTCCAGCAGCTGACCGGGGAGCACCCCCTCAGAGGTCGACTGGAAGTTCAACACCGGCGACGCTGCCTTGTCGTTGGTCTCGGCCCGGACACGGAGAGAGCAAAGCACGTGGCGCCTCGCCGCGGAAGGGGTGGTGGGGACGGCGTCGGGCACAGGCTGTGGATGACCTGGGGACGAGGGGTGTGAACACGGGCGTTCCGCAGAACAAACCCGTCATCCACAAGGTTCTGAAAATCGTGCCGGGGACGCCGGCCGGGGCGTCTGAGCGAGGGATCCCTTCGGCAATCGGCTACCCGTAGCTTCGCCTTTCGAGCATGCTAGAGAGGGAAGACGAGGGTCGGCTCGTGGAGTCTCCGCTTTGGACAGGGAGCTGACCGATGCCATCCGCTCATGCGCACATGCCGAGGGGCAACGCGGGCGACGCCGTCGAGGCCTCCCCGCTCCGGGATCGCCCGATCAGCCTGGCCGACATCGACCAAGTCCTCGATGCGTCGGCCGAGGTCGAACATGCCTCAGAGCACGCACCCATCCGGACGTGGAGAGAGGAACTCACCCTCGCGCTGGAGTCCCTGGCGTACGCCCGGGTGGTTCTCTCCGGTGACGTCGCAATCCTGCACCACGTCCTGCGTACGCGCTCGCACGAGCAGTCCGTCGTAGCCGAACTCCCGGCCGTCCTGGCGACCTCACCGGTGGGCGACGACTGGTCCGCCCCCTGCGACACGGCGGACCGGACGACGGTGGACCCGGATGTCTTCCTGCGCTCGGACCCGCTCATATCGGCGCATCAGGAGATGGCGCACCTGGACCTGTCCGCACCAGAGGAGGTCACCCGCGTGCTCTGCCTCCTCGAGGAGCAGCTCAGCGCGGTCACGATGCGGTGCGGCACCGTCGAGATCCGCCTGCAGCAGATTCGGTCTGCCATCGTCCGCCAATACCAGCGCGGCGCGGTCTCCACTCTGAACTGGCCGGCCTGAGCTGCCGGACCCCGGGGGGGCAGTTCACGCTGACCGATAAGCTGACGGGTCGTCAGATTTGGCCGCTCGGCGATCCTGCGGCGCGCACGCCCTCGGAGGTTCCATGCTCGACTCCATCATCCGATCAGGCACGCTCCTCGATGGCACCGGAGAGGCCCGCCGCCAAGCCGACGTCGGCATTCGAGGTGGCCGCATCGTCGCCCTGGGAGGTATCGAGGAATCTGCGACCGTCGAATTCGACGCCACCGGCCTCATGGTGGCCCCCGGCGTCATCGACCCCCATACGCACTATGACGCGCAGCTCTTTTGGGATCCGTTGGCCTCTCCGTCGAATGTGCACGGCGTGACGACGGTCATCGGGGGCAATTGCGGATTTACCCTCGCACCCATCAACGCCGACGACGCGGACTACATCCGAAGGATGATGGCCAAGGTCGAGGGCATGCCACTGGCCGCCCTGGAGAACGGCGTTCCGTGGACCTGGTCCACTTTTGCCGAGTATCTCGACGCGCTCGACGGACGATTGGGAGTCAATGCTGGGTTCCTCGTAGGGCACTGTGCGCTCCGGCGCAAGGTGATGGGCGCGGCAAGGTCCGACGAGGTCGCCTCCGACGCTGAGATCAACGCCATGCGCGCACTGCTGGCCGCGTCGCTCGAGGCTGGAGGGTTGGGTTTCTCCTCGTCGCAGTCACGGACGCACTCCGACGGAGACGGCCGGCCCATCAGCTCGCGCCACGCCGACCGACGCGAGATGCTCGCCTTCTGCGAGGAGGTAGGGGCCCACGAGGGCACGACGCTGGAGTACATCACGAACGGCTGCCTGGACTTGTTCAGTCCCCAGGAGATCGACCTCATGACCACTATGAGCGTCACCGCTCACCGACCCCTTAATTGGAACGTTTTAACCGTCGATGCCCGATCCGCCGAACGCATTGAGCACCAGCTTTCGGCCTCGTCGGCTGCGGCCGCCGCGGGCGGGCGCATCGTCGCGCTGATCATGCCGACGTTGGTCCCCATGAACATGAGCTTCCGCACGCATTGCGCACTCTTTCTGATTCCGGGATGGGGTGAGGTGATGGGACTCCCCGAGGACGAGCGCATGAAGCAGCTGTCCGATCCAGCCGTCCGCGCCGTGCTTGACGAGCACGCCCGCAGCAAGGAGGCTGGGGTCTTCCGCGGGCTCTCACACTGGGGCTCCTACGTCATCGGCGACACCTACGCGCCGGTGAACGACGGGTGCGCCTTCCGCAGCGTGGCCGACATCGCCGCCGAGCGTGGCACTGCGCCCTTCGACACCCTCCTCGACATCGTTCTGGCCGACGAGTTACGCACCGTCTTGTGGCCGAACACCGACGACGGCGACGAAAGCACGTGGGCGATGCGCGCCGCGATCTGGAGTGACGCTCGCGCCATGGTCGGAGGCTCTGACGCGGGAGCACACCTCGACCGGATGTGTGGGTCCAATTACCCCACAGCCTTTCTGGCCGATTGCCTGCGCGGCCGCAAGCTGGTGCCGGTCGAAATGGCTGTGCACATGATGACGGGGCAACCGGCGCAGCTCTTCGGGCTGCGCGAGCGCGGCCTGGTCCGGGAGGGCTTCGCGGCCGACCTGTTCGTCTTCGACCCCGCCGCGGTGGGCTCCGAACCCGCCCGCCTCGTCTACGACCTGCCCGGCGGCACCCCCCGGCTCTACGCGGGCTCCCACGGCGTTGTGCGCGTGCTGGTCAACGGGGTGGAGACCGTGCGCGACGGAGTGCCCACAGGTGCGCTGCCCGGCACGCTCCTTCGTTCCGGCCGGGACACCACGTCGGTGATCCCGACGCCTGCCTGAGCCCCGAGCACCGGCGCCGCCGTCTAGCCTGCCTTCGGTGACGCCCGAACCGAACGAGCCGGTGCTCGCCGTCGACGAGCCCCCGTCGGGCGAACCCGGAGACGACGCTCCGACCGCTGCGCCCGCACCCCGGTCGTCAAGCGCCCGGTGGATTCGGGAGGCCGTCGTCGTCGTCGTAGTCGCCGTCCTGGTAGCCGTCCTTCTGCGCGCCTTCGTCGTCCAGACCTTCTACATCCCGTCGGGATCGATGGAGCCGACGTTGCAGATTGGTGACCGCATCCTCGTAAACAAGCTGAGCTACCACCTCCACGGTGTCGACCGTGGCGACATCGTGGTCTTCTCCCGGCCGCCGGCGGAGAACTGCGGTGGACCGGAAGTGAACGATCTGGTCAAACGAGTCATCGGCCTGCCCGGCGACGTTCTGTCGCTATCCGATCACTACGTCTATGTCGACGGGAAGCGGCTCGATGAGACCTGGCTACCGACTTCGGAACAGGGTGAAACGTTCCCCGGCCCGGGGTCCAATCGCTTCAATCTTGCGCACCCCTACCGTGTCCCGCCTAACGACTACTTCGTCATGGGCGACAACCGAACCGATTCGTGCGACAGCCGATATTGGGGCCCCATCAGCAAGTCGCTGATCGTCGGCAAGGTCGAGGTCCGCGTCTGGCCGATCTCGTCCCTCCATATCTTCTGATCCCGCCGCGGCCGTCCCGCTGGTTGGGGCTTCAGTCCTCCTCGGCCTCGGCCGCCACCCTCGCCACCGCCGCCACCGTCTGCCCCTCGTCGAGGTTCATGACCCGGACCCCGGTGGCGTCGCGTCCCTGCGAAGCGATTTCTCGCGCTTGGGTTCGAATGACCACCCCACCCGAGGACACCAAGAGGATCTCCTCCTCCAGGGCAACCATGAACGCGCCGACCACCGTACCTCGGCTGCCGGTCAGGCGGATGCCCCGCACGCCCTGTCCCCCGCGCGTTTGTCGGTTGAATCGCTCGAGCTTCGTCCGTTTGCCGAAACCGGCGTCGGTCACTATCAAGATGTCGGTGTCGTCGGCGGCCACGTCACACGAGACGACGACGTCACCTTGGCGAAGGCGGATGCCCCGCACGCCCGCGGCGTCCCGCCCCATTGGCCGCACGTCCTCCTCATTGAACCGGATCGTCATACCGTTGCGGGTGACCTCGAACAGGTCATCCTGCCCGGAGGTGGCGACGACCCGGACCAACTCGTCGCCCTCCCGGAGGTTGATGGCGATAAACCCCTCGCGGCGGGACTTGTCGTACTCGCTCAATGCCGTCTTCTTGACCTGGCCCTGCGCCGTCGCGAAGACCAGGTACTGGTCCGGCGAGAACTCACGCGTGGCGATGATGGCTGTGATCGATTCGTTCGGGGCTAGTGGCACCAGGTTCACCGCGGCCGTTCCCCGGGCGGTGCGGTCCTTCATCGGGATCTCATGGCCGCGGAGTCGGTAGACCTTGCCCTGGTTTGAGAACAGCAAGAGGTACGTATGGGCGGTCGTATGGACCACTTGACTGACCAGGTCCTCCTCCTTCAAGCGGGCGCCCTGCACGCCCCGCCCGCCACGGCCCTGCGTCCGGAACGCGGCCGCCGCGACAGACTTGATGTAGCCCGCCCTGGTCATGGTCACGACGATCTCCTCGTCGTCGATCAAGTCCTCAACGCCCATCTCGCCCGGGTCATGGGTGACGACGCTCCGCCGAGGGTTGGCATACTTGTCACGGATCGCGTTCATCTCGGTTTCGATGACGCCGCGCAGCTTGCCGTCGTCGGAGAGGATCGCTTCGAGCTCTGCGATCGTCGCACGTAGCTCGGTCATCTCTTCTTCCAGCTCCGTACGGCCCAGGCGCGTCAGGCGACCCAGCGTCATGTCGAGAATGTGGGTCGCCTGCACCTCGGTGAAGGAGAAGGGCTCTGCCATAAGCGCGGTTCGGGCCTCTGGTCGGTCCGCCGACCCTCGGATGGTCGCGATCACAGCGTCGAGCATGTCGATTGCCCGCAGCAGGCCCTCGACGATGTGGGCGCGATTGCGTGCCTTCTCAAGACGGAACTCAGAGCGGCGCCGAATGACCTCGATCTGGTGGTCGACGTAATGAGAGAGCGCTTGCGCGAGGTTGAGCGTGCGCGGCACGCCGTCCACCAGCGCCAGCATGTTCACCCCAAAGCTCGTCTGGAGCGGCGTCTGCTTGAACAAGTTGTTGAGGACGACGTTGGCGTTGGCGTCGCGCTTTAGCTCAATCACCAGCCGCGGCTCTTGGTTGGCCGAGGCGTTTCGCAGCTCGCTGATGCCGTCGAGGTCGCCCGACCGCACCAGCTCGGTGATCTTCTGCTCGATCACCTCCACCGAGGTCTGGTACGGGAGCTCGGTGACCACGATGCGGTCGCCGACGCGGCCCTCCTCGATCTCGGCGACGGCACGCATCTTGATCGACCCCCGCCCAGTACGGTAGGCGTCAAGAATGCCCTGACGCCCGAGGATCAGTGCGCCCGTTGGGAAGTCGGGCCCCTTGACAAACTGCATCAGGTCGTCGGACGTCGCATCGGGATGATGCAGCACATGGATGGCGGCGTCGATGACCTCGCCCATGTTGTGCGGCGGTACGTTGGTGGCCATGCCGACGGCGATGCCCTGAGAGCCGTTGACGAGTAGGTTCGGGAAGCGCGACGGGAGCACCACCGGCTCGAGGGTGGAGCCGTCGTAGTTGGCGACCATGTCGACGGTTTCCTCGTCGATGTCGGCCATGAGCTCGAGAGCGAGCGGCGCTAGTCGGCACTCCGTGTAGCGCATGGCCGCCGCTCCGTCATCGGGCCCCCGGCCCCCGAAGCTGCCGTGGCCGGCGATCAGCGGGTGGCGGAGTGAGAACTCCTGGACCATGCGGGCCAATGCCTCGTAGATGGCGGAGTCGCCGTGAGGGTGGTAGGTCCCCATGACTTCGCCCACGACCTTGGCGCACTTGTTCCAAGGCCGGTCGGGACGCAGACCGTTGTCGAACATGGAGTACAGGATCCGGCGGTGGACGGGCTTGAGACCGTCGCGCACGTCGGGCAATGCCCGCGCGACGATGACCGACATGGAGTACTCGAGGAACGAGCGCTCCATCTCCTCCTGGATCTCGATGGGTTCGATGGAGCCGCTGATCGGCTCGTCCGCATCCGGCGGGACGTCGCTCCCTCCGGAGCCCGCTCCCCCGCGGCCCGAGCCGCGGGTCGATTGGCGTGGCATATCTGTCCTACTCCTGGTCCGTTCGCTCAGATGTCAAGGAATCGGACGTCTTTGGCATTGGTCTGAATGAAGTGGCGGCGCAGTTCCACGTCGTCACCCATCAAAATGGAGCAGACCTCGTCTGCCGTGGCAGCCTGCTCAACGTTGATCTGCAGCAACGACCGCTTGGCCGGGTCCATCGTCGTTTCGCGCAACTCTGCGAAGTCCATCTCGCCCAGACCCTTCAGCCGGTTGAACTCGTGCTTGTGGTCGGGATGCTCCGCGAGGAACGCGGCCCGGGCCGCGTCGTCCTTGAGATAGATCTTGTCCTTCCCGACCAGCGTCGAGTACAGCGGCGGCTGCGCCACGTACACGAAGCCTCCTTCGACGAGCGGCTTCATCTGGCGGTAGAAGAACGTGAGCAGCAGGGTGCGGATGTGGCTTCCGTCCACGTCAGCGTCGGCCAACAGGATCACCTTGTGATAGCGGATCTTGTTGACGTCGAACTCCTCGGCCAAGCCCGCTCCGATGGCGGAGATCAGCGCCTGGATCTCTGTGTTCTTCAACATCTTGTCGATCCGAGCGCGCTCGACGTTGAGGATCTTCCCCCTGATGGGGAGGATCGCCTGTGTGTGCGGGTTACGCGCGTCCTTGGCCGAACCGCCGGCAGAGTTACCCTCAACGATGAAGAGCTCCGATTCGCGGGGGTCGCGTGACGAGCAATCGGCGAGCTTGCCCGGAAGCCCGGCGCCGTCGAGCGCCGACTTGCGGCGGGTGAGGTCGCGGGCACCCTGGGCGGCAATCCGAGCCCGGGCGGCCTGCATCGACTTCTGCACGATCTGGCTCGCCTCGCGGGGATTCTCCTCCAGCCACTCGTTGAGCTTCTTGTTGGTGGTGCGCTCGGCCAGCGAGCGGATGCTGACGTTTCCGAGCTTGGCCTTGGTCTGCCCTTCGAACTGCGGGTCACGCAGGCGGACGGAGATGATGGCCGTCAGCCCCTCCCGGATGTCCTCTCCTTTGAGGTTCTCCTCCCTCTCCTTCAAGAGGTTGCGGGCGCGCGCGTAGCGATTCACGACGTTGGTCAGTGCCTTGGAGAATCCCTCGACGTGCATACCGCCCTCAATGGTGGAGATGCCGTTCGCAAAGGAATGTATGGACTCGTGGTATCCCGCGTTCCACTGCAGGGCGATTTCGACCTCCTGGCCTTCCTCGGCCTGGTCAAACGCCGCCACCTTGCGGAAGAGCGACTCCTTCGAGGCGTTGAGGTGCTTGACGAAGTCGATGATGCCGCCGTTGTAGCGGAAAGTCGTCTTTGTCACCGGGTCTGTTCGCTCGTCGACAAAGCGGATCTCCAAGCCCTTGTTCAAGAAGGCCATGATCTGCATCCGCTCGACGATCGTCTGCGCCCGGAACTCGGTCTCGTCAAAGACGGTGCCGTCGGGCCAGAACGTTACGGTGGTGCCGGTCCGCGGTTCGCCGGTGCTCCGATCCTTGGGGGCCGGGCCGGTGGCCGTGACCTTGCGCTTGACCTTGCCTCCCTTCTCGAACTCGGCCTCCCAGTGTTGGCCGTCGCGGTCGACCTCGAGCAGGAGCCGCGTCGAGAGAGCATTGACGACGGAGATCCCCACGCCGTGCAGGCCGCCCGAGACCTGGTATCCCTTCCCGCCGAACTTGCCACCGGCGTGAAGGGTGGTCAGGACGATCTCGGCGGTCGAGACCTTTGGGTTCTTCTGGTGGGGACCCACGGGGATACCGCGTCCGTCGTCGCTTACCCGGCACCCCCCGTCCGCCAAGAGGGTCACGTCGATCCGGGTGCAGTATCCCGCCATGGCCTCATCGACGGAGTTGTCGACGACCTCCCAGACAAGGTGGTGCAGACCGGTTGGACCCGTGGAGCCGATGTACATACCGGGCCGCTTGCGGACCGCTTCGAGCCCCTCGAGGATGGTGATATCGGCCTCGGTGTACGACGCAGCGGCCCCACCTGGTCTCTCGTCCACCTTTACTGCCACAGGCGCGCCCTTTCAGAACATCGGTCTTCGCGGTGCGTATCGAATCCCCGAATGTGGTCTTCCGGCCTCTCGATGCGAACACACCATTCTACCCGACCGCCGCGTCAATTCGGCACTCTTGAACGGTCCGCGTCGGGGTTCTTTTGTGTGCCCGTCACGCGCGCTCGACGATCACCTCCAAACGCTCGACCGTGGTCTCTCCCCTGGCCCTGACCCGGGCCAGGATCTGATTCGACTCCATGCGGACTCGGGTGGCCCAGGCAGGATGATCCACAACCACGACAAGGACGCGCCCGTCGACACGCAGGGGACGCACGTGCCGCCCCAGCTCGGTACCGACCATCTCCTCCCAGCGGGAGAAGACAACGTCCATGAGGGCGGGGTTCGGGGGTACACCCATGCGGGCCAGCAGCCGGGGCATCGATTCGCCCACTGGGCGGGGCCCCTCGTCGTGCCGAGCCGCGCTCATCGGATCTCGAGACCTTCAATCGGGAGCGTCTGGGCCACGGTGATGCCCTGAGGCAACGCCGACGCCGTCGTCAAGATGGACTGGCCGGAGGGCAGCTCCGCCACGAGCGCACGGCTCCGTGCCGGATCCAGCTCGGAGAACACGTCATCGAGGAGCAGCGTCGGCACCAGGGGTGTTCTGGTGCGGACCAGCTCGTGCACACCGAGACGCAGGGCCAGGGCGAGGCATCGTTGCTCTCCTTGTGAGGCGTGGGTCCGCGCCTCCCGGCCGTCGATCTGGATGACGAGGTCGTCACGGTGGGGCCCCACGGTGTTGACGCCGCGGCGCAGGTCGTCCGCTCGACGGCCGGTCAGCGCGTCAAGCAGGTCTCCCTCCCAGCTCCGCGTGTACCGCTGCTGTACCGGCGACCGATCTCCTGCTGCCCCGGCCAGACGGGCATACACCGATCCCACCGGCTGCTCCAGGTCGGCCACGAGTCGTTCGCGCGCCGCGACCAGCACCTTTCCGGCGTCAGCCAGCCGCTGATCCCATACGTCCAGCGTGGCGGCAACATCTCCGTTGTTGCGCCCTCCCGACTGTCGCAGCAACGCGGTCCGCTGCCGCAGGACGCGATCGGTCTCGTCCGCGGCGCGGGCCCCCTCCGGGTCGAGCACCCCGAGCGCGTCGTCCAGAAGGTCGCGACGGCCCTTGGGGCCCCCGCTGATGATGGCCAGGTCCTCAGGGCAGAAGATCGTGCAAGGGGCGGCTGCGCCCAGCTCCCTCCTCGCGGCCACGTTCTTGTGATTCACGCGGGTACGGCTGCGCCCCCCGGGGCGGATTTCCGTCTCGACCAGGGTGGGGCTGTCGGCCGAGTCGAGGTCCGCCCTGATGATGGCGCTGGTCGCGCCGGTGCGGACCAGGGCCTCGGGTGGGGCGCCTCGAAAGGAGCGCCGGGTTCCCAGGTAGGCGAATGCTTCAAGGACGCTGGTCTTGCCAGTGCCGTTGGGACCCATGATGACGGTCGTCCCCTCCGGTTCAGGGTCGACCTCGGCGGCGCGGAAGAGACGAAAGTTAGCCAGCTCGAGGTGCCGGACGCTCACCGCGACCGAAACCAGCTCAGGAGACTCGCACGGGCATCAGGAGGTAACGAAAGTCGTCATCCTCGGCGCCCCGGACGGTCGCAGCGCGTGAGCCGTCCGCGGTCTCGACAATGACTTCGTCTCCTGAAACGGCCTCGACACCGTCGATGAGGTACGACGGGTTGAATGCAATCACGAGATCTTCGCCTGTGTAATCGCCGTCGACCGTCTCCGCTGCATCGCCGATGTCCTGGCTCTGCACGCTGAGGTCCACCCCGCCAGCTCGCATCGAGAGCCGGACGGGCGTCGTGTTGTCCCGCACGAGGAGTTGGACCCGGCGCAAAGCGGCAACGAACGTCTCCTTTCCCAGATGGAGGCGGTTCGGGTAGTCGTCGGGGATGAGCTGCTTGTAGTCCGGGTAGCGCCCCTCGAGCAACCGAGTGCTGATCTGTACGTTGCCCTGCCAGAAGGTGATTTCGTTGCTGCTCGCAGCCACGCCGACCTGGTTCGACTCGGATCCATCCGACGCGGCGCCGGCCGGCAAGCGCTGGAGTTCGGACAGCGCACGAGCCGGAACCAGGAGGTCCTCCTCGCCGAGGATGGTGTTCGCACCAGTGAGGTCCCGCATCGCCATCCGATAGGAGTCGGTGGCGACCATCCGCAATGACCCATCCACGCGCGACACCAAGACGCCGGTCAACAGGGGCCGGCCGTCATCATGGGAGGCCGCCCTTACTACCTGGCGAACAGCTTCCCCGAAGGCAGTCTCGGACAACTGGGTCGTCGCCTCGCTCGTCTTGCCCACCGGCGGAAACTCAACGACTGGGTATGTGTGCAGCTTGAACGTCGAACGGGCAGCCGTGATCGTGATGGAGTCGCCCTCATCGGCGAAAGTCACGGCTCCTGGTTCGAGGCGTCGGACGATGTCGGTGGACAGACGTGCTGGAATAACACAACTTCCGTCATCGATCCCGATCACTTCGTCCGTCACCTGGATCGTCAGGTCGAGATCCGTGCCGGTGACACACAAGGAGTTCCCGGAGCAGGACAGCAAGAGGCCCAGGAGCACCGGTGACGAACCACCGCGGGCACCGACGGCGCGGCTTGCGGTTGCCAGCATTTCGACGAGTGCATCGCGTTCGGATCTGAACTTCACCGATGCCAGTCCTTTCGGCAGGTTCCCCAGCCCTTGATGGCGAAGAGAGAGGTATGTGTGTCTTGTAAAGGTAGTAAGGGGTGTGGATTGTGGATGACATGGTCCTCGTCCTGTTCATCAGGCCAACCATGATCCCCACCCTGCTGTGCGCCGGGGCGACCTGGCGCGGGCGGCCTGGCGGTGCACAGAGGCCGGTGGGGACAAGCTTGCCGGCGGTCCCCAGGGTGAGTGCTGCTGGTCCACAGTCTTTGCCTCTCGCAAACCACAACTCGGCAGACCGTGAGCCGGGGGGGCGAAGAGTCAGGCAGAGCCCGCACGGATCTTCTGGATCAACTCGGTGACCTGCTCGTAGATCTGTCGCCGCTCCTGCATCTGGCCGGCGATCTTGTCCACCGCGTGGATGACCGTGGTGTGGTCGCGCTTACCAAAGACCCGACCAATGGCCGGGTAGCTGTAGTCCGTGAGCTCCCTGGTCAGGTACATCGCAACCTGGCGCGCCGTCACGAGTGGACGGGTGCGACTCGGACCGCACAGGGCCTCCACCGAGAAGCCGTAGCTCGCAGCTGTCGCCTCGAGGATCATCTGCGGTGAGATTCGGCGGGGTTCGCCCGCCTGGATGAGGTCGGAGAGGACCTGTTCGGCCTGGGCGAGAGAAATGGGCTGATGGTTGAGCTTGGCGAAGGCACAGATCCGGGTGAGGGCGCCCTCGAGCTCCCGGATGTTGTCCTTGACGTGGGAGGCGATGAACTCGAGGACGTCGTCGGGGACCTCCTGGTGTTCGCTCAAGGACTTGGACCGCAAGATCGCGAGACGCGTCTCGAGGTCGGGTGGATCGATCTCGGTGATGAGGCCCGACAGGAACCGGCTGCGCAGCCGGTCTTCGAGCGTCTCGATCGACTTGGGCGGCCGGTCTGAGGTCAGGACGATCTGCTTCGAGGCGCCCTTAAGGTCGTTGTAGGTGTGAAAAAACTCCTCTTGGAGTCCCTCTTTGCGTTCCATGAACTGGACGTCGTCGATCAAGAGGACGTCGCAATCACGATAGCGACGCTTAAAAGCCAGGGTCGTCGAGGTACGCAAGGAGTCGACGAAGTCGTTCATGAAGGTCTCGGTCGTGACGTAGAGGACCTTGCGGCGGGAGTAATTTTCGGTGACGTAGTTCCCGATGGCGTGAAGAAGGTGGGTTTTGCCGAGTCCGGAGTCACCGTAGATAAAGAGGGGGTTGTAGGAGCGTCCGGGCGTTTCAGCGACGGCCTGGGCGGCTGCATGAGCTAGCCGGTTTGAGGATGCGGCCACGAAGGTCTCGAAGGTGAATTTCGAGTCCAGCTGGACAGCAGGCGACTCCCGGCCCACTCGGGCCGTCTGGACGGGCTCAGCTCGAGCCTCCGGTTCGGAGGGCAAGCTCATGACCGGCTCGGATACGGAATCCCGCGCCGCGGCGGTGTGCTCTTGAACCTCAAGGCGCCCTCGGACCGGTATCCCGACCTCGTTGGCCAGGGTGTCCTCGATCATTGGGAGGTAGCGCGACTCCACCCGCTCGCGGATCAATCCGTTCGGGACGGACAGGACGAACACGCCATCGGTGTAGGCCACGGGCTCGATGCCGGACAGCCAGAGCTGCCACGTGCTCTCGGAAACCTGGTCGCGCAGCGACCCAGTGCACCTTGTCCAAAGATCTCCTGCCTGTGTCACTGGTGCAGCCGAACGCCCCTTCTCCCGCCTCGGCGTTCAGCCACGTTGTTCGGAACGATCCTCGGTGCGGGTAATTAGTCGAACGTACACCGTGACAGCCGATGCGACTAGAGCCCATCCCCAAATCGCGCCTAACATGGGGGGACACGCCGCCGCCGGCCAAGCTCCACTCGGAGGCCGAGGCACGAACACCTGCGACGACAGGCTCCGGATGCTGCACAATCGTCGCGAAAGGCTGAATTGACGTGAAGCGCACTTACCAACCCAACACCCGGAAACGGGCTCGGACCCACGGGTTCCGCAAGCGCATGTCCACGCGGGCGGGGCGCGCCATCCTGAAATCGCGGCGGCTCAAGGGGCGCCACCGTCTCACCGTCTGAGGGCGTCACGTGCCTGCTCGGAAGGTCGGACGCATCACCACTCGTGCTGCCTTCGCGGAACTGCAGCGGTCTCGCGCCAGGGCAACCTGCGGGCCGGTCAAGGCGACCTTCATCGCGGCTGACGATGCGGCCCCCGGCGTGTTTCCCCAGGTAGGGTACGCAATTGGTCGTCGCTGCGGTGGAGCTGTGGTGCGAAACTCCCTGCGGCGTCGCGCCCGCGCCGTGGTCCGGTCGGAGGCCCATCGTCTGCCCCGCGGGTCCTACCTGGTCCGGCTCGAGCCCGGAGCGGCGGAGCTGGGGGCAAGCGAGTTCCGGGCGGACGTGGCTGGTGCGCTGGCGCGAGCGGGACGGATGGTGGTGAGCGCGTGAGCGCGCCGGGCGCTGCGCCGAGCCGATCGGCCCGAGTGGCCGTGGGGCTCCTCACCGTCTACCAGAGCGCAGCATCGGGGCGGGTTTCGCCCTGCCGCTTCTACCCGAGCTGCTCCCATTATGCCGTCGAGGCGTTCAGCACCCACGGGTTCTGGCGGGGTCTCGGCCTGACGGCACGCCGGCTCCTGCGTTGCCGGCCTTTCGGTCCCCGCGGGGTGGACCTGGTCCCCGTGTCGGTGCGCACGCATGAGGGGGGCCGGCCGTGCTGAGCCACCCCCTCCTGGCTGAGAACTCCCTGTTCAAGCTGATAGGCGAGATATTCCATCCGCTCTTCGAACTGTTCGGGCTGATCCTGGCCGGCCTGTACGCGATTTGGCCCAACTACGGCTTCGCCATCACGGGGTTGACGATCATCATCATGTTGGCGCTGACGCCGGTGACGGTGAAGAGCACCAGATCGATGCTGGCCATGCAGCGGCTCCAGCCCGAGATGAAGAAGCTGCAGGCCAAGTACAAGGGCCCGGAGAACCGGGAGATGCTGAATCAGGAGATGATGCGTCTGTACAAGGAGAACGGAACGAGTCCCTTCGGGGCTTGTCTCCCCAGTCTCCTGCAGATGCCCTTCCTGATCGTCCTCTACACGCTTATCCGGGGGCTCTCAAATACCGTCGCGCGTGGAGCGAGTTATATCAACGCTGCTGGCCAGACCACTGTCTGTAAGGCGAAGACATGTGGAGCGCCAAGATACATCCCCGTTCATTCCCAAATGCATCAAGCACTCGTGCTGTCAAAAGGCCAAATGCATTGGTGGTTCGGGATGGATCTGTCGTCGCTCCCCTTGTCGCATCATGGCGCAAATCAGGCGCTCCTGACGATCCCATACTTGGTACTTATTGGCGCCGCAATGTTCTTGCAATATTACCAAATGAAGCAGATGAACAGCAGGAATCCTCAGGCCGCCGCGGCGAATCCACAGATGCAAACAATGCAAAAGTTTTTCCCTATTATTTTTGGTGTCATTTACTTAAGAGTGCCGGCCGGCGCAACGATCTATATGGTGGTTTCGTCGGCCATGCGGATCGGGACGCAAGAAGTCATGTTCCGCTCCGGGATGGTCACGCCTGTCGCGGCGGAGCGGGAAATCGCGTCGACGGTGGAAAAGGAAAAGGTGGACAAGGTAAAGGAGAAACCGCCGCCCAAGCCAGTGGTCAAGAAGTCCACCGCTACCGACGGCACATCGGCCGCCAAGGGAACCTTGCCCCCGGCGAAGGGGAGTGCGAACGGGCGGCCCACCGGGAACGGGCGGACCAACGGAAACGGACGGAAGCCGGCTGCGGGCAAACGGGCGGCGAACGGAAAGGTCGAGGACGACGTGGCGACGCCGCCGAAGCCGCATCCGAGGTCGCGCTCGAAGCGGACGAGAAAGGCTCGATAGCGGGTGGAATGGGTAGAAGTGGCGGGCAAGACCGTCGAGGAGGCAACCGAACGCGCGCTGGACCAGCTGGGAGTGGCGGTTGGGGACGCCGAGGTGATCGTGGTCAGCGAGCCCAAGACCGGGCTTTTCGGCCGGATGCGGGGCGAGGCCCGGGTCAGAGCCCGGGTGCGTCCGGTAGGGGCCCGACCACGACGCGAGCGGCAACGTCGCGGCGGCAAAGCGGGACAGGGCGGTCGGCAGGGGAGTCAGCGAGGCGGCTCCGACGCCTCGTCGCGACCTCGCGATAAAACCGCGGAGGCTCGTGGCGACGTGGCGTCCTCCAACGGATCGGAGACTGCGGCCCCGAGGGCAGGGACGGGGACAAGCCGCTCCGCCCGCCGACGCCGCAATCGCACCAAGTCGGCGTCGGCGACCGCGAAATCGCAGGAAGGCTCGAGGAATGGATCCTCGACGGCGCCGGCCGTCGAGGAGGCTCCAGAGCGGAGCAGGGAACCGAAGGAGACAGTGGATATGGCCGAGGGAATGACGCTCGAAGAGCAGGGTGAAGCGGGGCGGTCATTCCTGGCCGGACTCCTCAGTGAGTTCGGCATCGAGGGCACGGTCGAGAGCCGCCTTCTGGATGAAGACACCGTGGAGATTGCCGCGACAGGCGAGGACCTCGGCGTCCTGGTGGGGCCGCGTGGTTCGACGCTGAGCGCAGTGCAGGATCTCACCAGGGCTGTTGTGCAGCGCCAATGCCCGTCGCGCACCGACCGCATCCTGGTCGACGTGGCTGGGTACCGGGAGCGGCGATCGGCCGCGCTCAAGCGGTTCAGTGTGCAGATCGCCGAGGAGGTCCTGGCGTCGGGTCATGAGAAGGCCCTCGAAGCGATGAGCCCGGCCGATCGTAAGGCCGTGCACGACGCCGTCAACGAGATGCCTGGGGTTGTGACGCGCTCCGAGGGTGAGGACCCCAACCGCCACATCGTCATCGCGCCCGCGGGCTGACGCGCTGTCGGTGCGGGGGGCCGACGAGGCCAGCTCCCCCGCCCCGCTGGCGGCCGTCCTGGCCGAGTCCCGTGCCGCTGGATTTCTCGGTCCCGGGGCTTTGGAGCCACAGATACGTCATTCCGAGGGATTCGCCGTTGTGGCCCGTCGACTTGCCGCCGAAGATCCACAGACGCCCCGCGTGGTCGATCTGGGATCGGGCGGCGGACTCCCCGGCCTCGTCGTGGCCGAGGCGTGGCCCGAGGTGGTCATGGTCCTTCTCGACGCCAGTCACCGCCGAGCCGCTTTCCTGCGACGGGCCGTTGACCTTCTGGGGCTCTCTGGCCGGGTGACGGTCCTCCATGAGCGCGCCGAGGTGTGTGGACGCCAAGAGGGGTTCCGAGGCGCCTTTGACGGCGTCCTGGCACGCTCTTTCGGGCGTCCAGCTGTGGTGGCCGAGTGCGCAGCGCCTCTCCTCAAGGTCAGAGGCTGGCTCCTCGTGTCCGAGCCCCCCGTGTCAGGCCCGGCGTTTTCGAACGAAGAGGAAGCAAGATGGCCCGCCGAGCCCTTGCGGGTTCTCGGTCTCGAACCCGCGGAATCGGTCGACCAGGCGTTCGCGTACCAGGTCCTGCGCCAGGTCAGTCCTTGTCCCGATCGCTTCCCCCGGCGAAACGGTGTTCCTGCGAAGAGGCCGCTGTTCTAGGAACTCACGGCTTCACGGACGGCCGTGCGCCTGGATGCCTTGTTCCACGTGAAACAACTTCCGGACAACAACTGCGAGGTCGTGTCACCCTAGTTCCACGTGAAACAAGCTCAACCCTTGACCTCGGGCCGCCGGCAAGCCAGGATAGTCGCCGTGTCACGGCAACTCGGAGCGCCTGTTTGATGCGCATCAGGCGCAAGGACAGGGAAACCCGGTCACCGGAATTCGCACCGTTCGATCAGGACACGGTGTCGCCAGCGGAGCCGCAGGGCCCGGCCTCCACCGATCCCGTGAAGAGCCTGGTCTCGGAGGCCCCCTCGTCGCCGCCCGAATTCGCCCACGACCTTTCGGGACCTCTCGACGAACGCACACCAACCGACAGGGTTCCCGTCGTCGAGGCGTCCCTACCCACAGAACCCGAGGCATCCGTGGCCGATACTCCCCCACCCACAGAACCCGAGGCGTCCGCGGCCGATACTCCCCCACCACGACCAGAACCCGAGGTGGCCGCGGTCGCAACTCCTCCACCCCCCGAACCCGAGGCGTCCGCGGCCGATAATTCCCCACCACGACCAGAACCCGAGGTGGCCGGGGTCGCAACTCCTCCACCCCCCGAACGCCAGGCGTCCGTGGCCGATACCCCTCCCTGGGAGGCCGAGCCCGTCCCCGCTGCGCCGCCGCCTGCCGTCGTCACCGGCCCAACGCCGTCCACAGCCGGGCCCGACTTTGTCACGGTGCCAGAGCACGGGCCTTCCGGGGACTTGTCCCCGGAACCCCGGGCGGCTGCAGAGCGCGTCATGCGGACCCCCTCGATCAGCGACGACGCCACCGAGCTCTTGAACGGATCGAAGCCGACAGTTCGTGAGCTGCCCCGCGTCATAGCCATCGCGAACCAAAAAGGCGGAGTCGGCAAGACGACCACCACAGTAAACCTGGGAGCGGCCCTTGCCGAACAGGGCTATCGGGTCCTCGTGGTCGACCTCGATCCCCAGGGCAACGCCACGACGGGACTGGGCGTCGAGGCCCGGAATTTCGAGCTGTCCATGTACGACGTGATCATGCGGGAGCACCCACTGGAAGATTGCATCGAGCCCACGAGCGTGAAGAACCTCTTTGTGGCCCCCGCGACTATCGACCTCGCTGGGGTCGAGATCGAGCTGGTCCCGGCCTTCAGTCGCGAGATGAAGCTCAAGCGGGCGATCGGCACCGTCGTGGACGACTTCGACTTCGTCCTGATCGATTGCCCCCCATCGCTCGGCCTCATCACCGTCAACGGCCTTGCGGCGGCCGACGAGGTGCTGGTGCCCATTCAGTGCGAGTACTACGCCCTGGAGGGTCTGAGCCAGCTCCTCCGCAACGTGAACCTGGTCTCGACCAACCTGAACGAGACCCTGGAGGTCACCACCATTGTGCTGACCATGTACGACGCCCGCACTCGGCTCTCCGTCGACGTCGCCAACGAAGTGCGGACGCACTTCTCCGACCGGGTTTGCCGGGTGGTGATCCCCCGGACGGTTCGACTGTCCGAGGCGCCCTCGTTCGGCCAGCCCATCACTGTGTTCGATCCTGCCTCGCGGGGGGCCGTGGCTTACCGCGAGCTAGCCAAGGAGGTGAGCAATGGCGCGCCGCAGCGGGCTCGGTAAGGGGCTGAGCGCCCTCATTCCAAGCGAGGCGACGGGGGAGTCGGGCTCGCTCTTGCGAGAGGTCCCGATCTCACACATCCGGCCCAATAGCTTTCAGCCCCGTAGTCACTTCGATGAGGAGTCGATGGCATCGTTGGCCGCCTCGATCAAGGCGGTCGGGCTGCTTCAGCCGGTCCTGGTACGCGAGCTGCAGGACGAAGAGGAGACCGAGACCTACGAGTTGATCGCGGGGGAGCGGCGCTGGCGGGCGGCGAGGCGGGCCGGGCTCCAGACGATCCCGGTTCTGGTCCAGGTGGCCGACGACGTGGCCAGCCTGGAGCAGGCCCTGGTGGAGAACCTCCACCGGGTCGACCTCAACGCCCTCGAGGAGGCCGCGGCCTACCAGCAGCTCATCGACGAGTTCGGTCTCACGCACGAGCAGGTCGCCACCCGCATGGGCAAGGGTCGCGCGACGGTGACCAACACGCTGCGCCTACTGCAATTGCCGGCGGGGGCCCAGCGTGCTGTGGCCGAGCGAACCATCTCGGCCGGTCACGCCCGGGCCCTTCTCGGCACGCCTGACCGGGCTCTGCAGGACAAGTTGGTGGTGCGGATCACGGAGGAGGGGTTGACGGTTCGTGCCGTCGAGGACCTCGTGCGCCAGGGCGGCTCCGAGCTTCGGGTCGTACCGCCCGAGCCCGAGGTCGCTGTCGAGGTCGTGCCGGCAACGAGTACTACTATAGGTAATACCGAGATCGGTGTCCGGAGGACGCCCGTGCGCAGGCTCCCAGAGCCCGGTGTGCTCGAGCTCGAGGAGTTGCTGTCGACGTACCTCAACACACGGGTCAAGGTCGATATCCAGAACCGACGGGGCCGTCTGGTGGTCGAGTTCGCCACGCTCGAGGACCTCGAGCGCATCTACCGCGCCATGGTCGGCGACGGCGGCGTCGCGTAGTTCACGCAACTGTCAAGGGTCGGTTCAGCTTCATCCACAACCTGTGCATGATGTTGTGGATTGTCACTTCGTTCACCTGCCGGCAGCTTTGATCGCGCAACCGTCGCCGGGGGCAAGCCGAGGTCACGGACACGACGACGGGGCCCGACTCGCCGAATAATTACCCGAAGTTAGTCCCAAGAGACGTCAGCCCAGCGGCCCAAGACGGCCGAGAGGGCGGCGACGAGGGCGGGCGTCCCTTCGACCACGGTGCTGGCCGGGCCGACCTCGACGAGCACGGCGGGCATCCGGGTCTCTCGCAACAGGGGGAGCGACATGCCGTGCACCCCCGCGTCGGCGATCCCGAGCGCCGCGGGGACCGTGCTCTGGACCAACTCGGCCAGGCGGCGCCCACCGGCCGATTCGTCGTGGGTGCCGGCCCAGAAGGACGTCCGGCAGGAGGAGGTTGAGACATTCAGCCGCAGTCCGACGAAGACGTCGACCTCCAGCTCGTTGGCCTCCTTGGCCTGCACGGCGTCGTCGGGGTGGTGCAACTCGGTCACCTGGGTCCCGCCGAGGGTGAGGCGACGGCGCAGCGCGCCGGTCACCGTACCGAGCCCGCCGCTCTCGCCGACGGCGACGTGGCGGCCCCGCAGGGTGGGCGGTGCGTCTCGTAGCACGGCCCGCTCACGCACCGACGAGACGAGTTCCTGGATCTGGTGGCGGTTCTCGAGGCGCAGCAGCTCCCGTAGCGTGGCGCCGCCCACGATGCCGTCGACGGGCAGCCCGGCGTTGCGCTGGAACTCCCCGAGTGCCCGCACGGTGGCATCGCCGAAGATGCCGTCGACCCGGCCCGTGTCGAAACCGAGGGTGCACAAGCGCTGCTGGAGCTCGGCGACGTCGTCACCCCGCAGCATCGGGGTCCGGCGGTACAAGAAACGGTCGCCCAGCCTAAAACCCGCCTCGACCAGGATGTTCCAGGTCTGGGGACCGCAGACACCGTCGACGCGAAGCCCCCGGAGCCGCTGGAAGGCCTCGAGGGCAGCCCGCGTGGCAGGACCGAAAATGCCGTCCGCGTCCACCGGCATGCCGGGCAGGACGGCGGACAATCGGTGCTGGACGTCAGAAACCGGCTCACCGCGGTCACCCGCGGCGAGCGGCAGGCCTACAGGTAGGCGGAAATCTCCTCGAGGAGCTGACCCTTGGGTTTGGCCCCGATCAGGCGTGCCTGCTCCTCGCCGTCCTTGAACAGGATCAGCGTCGGGATGCTCATCACCTCGAAGCGACGGGTCACGTCCAGGTTGTCGTCGATGTTCAGCTTGCCGATCCGGATCTTGCCCTCGTGCTCCTGAGCGATCTCCTCCAACACCGGGGAGATCATCTTGCACGGGCCGCACCACTCCGCCCAGAAGTCCACCAGGACAGGGACTTCCGAAGCCTTGACATTCTCGTCAAATGTAGCGTCGGTCAACGTCTCGATCTTCTCGCTCATCACATCTCCTTGTCAGCAGGTGCAACGCCGCACCCCCGTCTTCTGTTCCCGCTACTTGCCCCGCGCCTCGAGCCAGCGTTCCGCGTCCATGGCGGCCATGCAGCCCGACCCCGCTGAGGTGACCGCCTGTCGGTAAAAGTGGTCCTGCACGTCGCCGCAAGCGAACACGCCGTCGACGCTGGTACGGGACGTGCGGTCGAACGTTTGCACGTAGCCCATGTCGTCCATTTCCAGCTGTCCCTTGACCAGCGCGGTGTTGGGCTCGTGTCCGATGGCGACGAAGAAGCCACTGAGCTCGAGTTCGGAGGCTTCCCCGGTGACCGTGTCCCGCAGGCGTACGCCGCTCACCTTGGTGTCGCCGAGGATCTCGGTCACCACTGAGTTCCATGCAAACTCGATCTTGGGGTTGGCGAAGGCCCGTTCCTGCATGATCTTGGAGGCCCGTAGCTCGTCGCGCCGGTGGACGACGGTGACCTTGCTGGCGAAGCGCGTGAGGAACAGGGCCTCCTCCATGGCGGAGTCCCCGCCGCCGGCGACGCCGATCGCCTTGTCGCGGAAGAAGAAGCCGTCGCACGTGGCGCACGTCGAGATGCCGTAGCCGAGGAGGCGCTCTTCGTTGGGCACCCCGAGCATCAGCGAGCGGGCGCCGGTGGCGACGATGAGCGCGTCGGCCAGTGCCGTCGGCTCCTCGGCACCCGGGTCGCCCACCCAGACCTCGAAGGGCCAGGGCGTCACGTCGATCCGACTAACCCTGGCCGTCCTCAGCTCGGCATCGAAGCGCAGCGCCTGTGCGCGCATCATGCCCATGAGCTCGGGTCCCATGATCCCGTCGACGAACCCCGGGAAGTTCTCCACGTCGGTGGTGAGCATCAACTGCCCCCCGGGCTGGTCGGTCGTCGAGGAGGGCTCGCCCTCGAAGACGAGTGGTTCGAGCTGCGCGCGCGCCGAGTAGAGGGCGGCGGTCAAGCCGGCCGGCCCGCTCCCGACGACGACGACCTTGCGACGCTCAGGCATCAGGTGGCACGCCCCGGCGCGAGTACAGGATGGCGCCGACCGCGCAGAAGATGAGCCCGAGCACGATGTAGGACGCCCAGATCCGGTGCCCGGCGATGGTGGTCAGGCGGATGAAGCCGACACAGAAGAGGACCACGACGGTGATGCCCACAACGGCGATGATGATGCCGAAGACGATGCCGCGGGCCGCCACGATGGCCGGGCGGACGGCGCGGTCGTTGACGGTGGCGACGACGGTGTCGATCGTCTCGAGGGCACGTTCGGACAACGCATCGGACAGGTCGTTCTCGGCCACGGCGTGAGACTACTCGGCGCTTCGGTCTGCCCTGGCAGGCACGATGTAGCAGACGCCGACGGTGTTAGGCCCCGCGTGCGTGCCCACCACCGGGCCGAGGTCCACCGGCACGAGCGGGTGCTCGGTGGCGATACCCGCCAGCGAGGACAAGACGTCGGCGAAGTCGTCGCAAGCGCCGTCGGCCACGGCGATGCGTTCGACCGGCGCGTCAGCGGCCACCTTGGCCGTGAGATAGGCGAGCGCTCGGGCGCGGGTCCGTTGCTTGGACTCCTCGGCCACTTCGCCGTCCTTCAGCTGGATCACGGGCTTGATGTTGAGCAGGGATCCGACCAGGGCGCGCGCCCCGCCGATGCGGCCCCCGCGCTGGAGAAACTCGAGCCCGCCGATCACGCCGTAGATGCGGGTGCGGGGGATGCGGTTCTCGGTGGCGGCCACGAGCTCGTCCAGAGTGGCGCCGGCTGCAGCCTCCTCAGCTGCCGCGATGACGAGCAGGCCCTGGCCCATGGTCAAGGAGAAGGTGTCGATCACGCGCACCGGTATCGCAGGGAACGTGTCCGCTGCCGTGACGGCCGAGGAGTAGGTCGCCGACACCTTGGAGGAGATGGTCAAGCACAGGACCGCGTCCGCCCCCTCGTCGGCGGCCTGCTGGAAGGCCTTTTGGAAGGAGCCGGGGGACGGAGCCGACGTCTCGGGGAGTGCGCCCTTGCCCCGGCAGCGCTCCCAGAACTCCGCCGGCGTCAGCTGCCGGCCGTCCTCGAGCTCCTCTTGACCAAAGCGGATGGTGAGGGGAACCACGATGACGTTGTGCTCCTTGACGAGCTGGTCGGTCAAGTCGCAGGCACTGTCGGTCACGATGTGGACGCCGGGCATGCACGGAGTCTGCCACGGGGGGCCATGATCAGCAGGCCCGAGGGCGGATCAAACGGCGCGCGGCGAGTTGAGGGGGCCGCGGAGGGGACCGAGCGGACCGGTCGGGGGAGCGGGCGGTGGCCGCCGACGCGCGTCGTGACGCCGGCCCAGCCCGATCACGACCGCCGCGAAGGTGAGGCCGCCGGCAGCGACGCCACCTACCACCCGCGCCAGCAGCCCGGTCACGCTGGTCGAACCCGAAAGGTTCGAGACCACCAGCACGACTGCGGCCATGGGGATCGTGGCCGCGACGACGTGCCACAGCGGGGCCCAGGTCTCGCCGTCGCCGAGGCGGCCGAACCACTGACGGAAGACGGCCAGGGCCAACAAGGCGGCGACGCTGTAGGCGATGGAGAGGGAGAGGGCGAGCCCCCGGACGCCGAGCGGGTGGACCAGCGCGAGGGCCAACGCAATGTTGAGCGCGTTCTCGACCAGGTATAGGTAGAAGGCGATCTTGGTTCTCTGCATCGATTGCAACACGCGGACGAAGTAGAGGTAGGTGCAGAACCCCGGCAGCCCGAGGGCGAACATGGCCAACGCCGCGCCGGTGGTTGCCGTCTCGGCCGGCGTTGAGTGCCCGTTGCCCAACAGCAGCGCGACGGCGGGGCGTGCCAGCAGGAGCATGCCGACGGTGGCCGGGATGATGAGGACGAGGACGGCGCGCAGGCCGCCGGTCATGCGCCGGACGAAGGCGGACTGTTGCCCGGTCGACCACTTCTCGGCCAAGTCCGGGGTGACGACCGTCATGACGGTGACCGCGATCACGCCGTAGGGCAGTTGGAAGAAGGCGTAGGCGTAGGTGTACGACGAGACCGGGTCAGACCCCGCGACGCTGCCGGCCAGCACCGTGACCACGAAGAGGGCGATCTGGTTGGCCACGACAAAGCCGAAGGTCCAGGCCCCCAGATGGGCCACGCTGCGCAAGGCCTCGTCGCGCGGGTTCCAGCGCCAGCGCAACAGGCCGAGGTCGGCCCGGCGGAGGCTCGGGAGGAGGGCCACCCCTTGGAGGACCACCCCGAGCGAAGTGCCGAGCCCGAGCAGGACCAGCTGGGACTTGTGCAGCTCGACACTCGCCAGCGTGGCGCCGTGGCCGGCCCACAGCCCGAACCAGACCAGGATGCCGATGCACACGAGGTTGTTGACGATCGGAGCCCAGGCCACGGCGACAAAGCGACGGCGTGTGTTCAGTAGCGCGGCGCCCAGGGCGAAGAGGCCGTAGGCGGCGATCTGGATCACGAACCAGCGCAAGAACGTGGTGGCGACCGCGCGTTCGAGCACCACGCGCTGGACGTGGGCGGCCGGTGCATGTGTATCGAGCGCGGTCAACGCGTCGATGAAGTACGGGGCCGCCACGAGCGCGGCCACCGTCGTGACGAGGAGGACGACGACCGACACCGTCACGACGGCGGAGATGGACTCGAACGCCTCGTGCTCTTCTTTGTTGGCCAGGCGGTCGACGAAGACCGGGATGAAGGTGGCGGAGAGCACCCCGCCCAGCACGATGTCGTAGAGCATGTTCGGCGTCGTGTTGGCGAGGTTGTAGGAGTCGGCAAGGAAGGTCTGGCCGAGAGCCCAGGCCAGGGCGACGAAGCGCAGCAGGCCGGTGAGACGGGAGACGCCGGTGCCGACCGCGACGTAGGCGGCGGAGGTCCGCAGGGGGAGGGTCCGGGCCCGGTGCGCGGGAGCCATGGTCAGTGCGCCCGGGGCCGGGCCCGACGCGACCGCCGCCACGTCCGCACCCACCACGCCAGCAGGACGGCGCCGGCCAGGACGGTGAGGGCCACGCCGACGAAGGAGATGGCGGTCGACTGCACGGTCAGCACGGTGTGGGCGAGGACCAGCTGGCCGTCGGGCGTGTGCAGGGTCACCTCGATGGGAAGCCGGTCGCCCGAGGTGCGGGCTTGGGCGGTGACCCGGACCGAGGTGGTGGGGCGGTCGAGCAGGAGCTGGCGCGTGTTGCCGTCCGGGAAGGTGAACTTGTCACTGTCCAGCGTCACGACGACGCGCACAGGGTAGGGGGCGCCCGAGAGCACGGTGACCGGGATGGCGGCGCGCTGCGCAGTGAAGGTCACGGTGCGTTCGGTGGCGAGGGTGATCGTCCCTGTTTGGCCGGCGAACGCCTTGTCGAACGCGCCCAGCGCCGCCGTCCGCCCAGCGGGGCTGAGGTCCCGCGCCTCGGTGGTGAGGAGGGAGTCGTTGAGGACGGTCAGCTCGTAGGGGTGCCCGTCCACCGCAGCGGTGTAGGAAGAGAGCTGCTGGCGGCCGAGCGCGATGCGGTCGGCCGCGCTGTGCGAGATGCCCAGCCCGGCGGGCCCGGCCTGGAGCTGGCGGACGGCCGACTCGCGGTTGCCCCCGACCGGTACCTGCGCGAAGAGCTGGTCGAGGGTGACCGCGCTGAGCGCCGGGTTCCCGCTCAGTCCGGCGAGCAACGTCGCCAGGAAGGTGCCCGAGGGACGCCACCCCGCCGGGGGATCGACCACGACACCCCGGGGGTCGCTGAGGAACGCGTTTTCGAAGTGGACGAAGTCGAGCGCGGCGAGGAGCTGCTGCGCACCGAGCACCGGATCGGCCGGCTGGGCCGTGAAGCGGTTGCTGAGCACGCTGTCGGCCGCTGCGGCCGGCACGGTCGATCCGTGGCCGAGGTCGAGGGTGAAGGGCTGGGCGAAGGTGTAGTTGCTCAGTCCGCCGGCCGCCAGGTCGCTGTCGCTCAGCACCAGGTGGGACGACCCGGTGACCTGCAGGCCCGAGGCCAGGTTGGTCGCGTCGCCTTGGGCGAAGGACGAGACCGTGTCGACCCAGGGCCCTCCGGCGACCTTGAACCCCGCGTCCCGCAGGACCTGGTCGCCCCGGCCCACCTGCGCGCCGATCTCGCCGGCGATGCCGGCCTCGGACAGCCCGGCCACGTTGATCGGCACGAAGGACTGGTCGAGCACCTCGGTCTCGCTCAGCGCGGAGAGCTGGCTGAGGGCACGCTGTCGACCACGCGAGTGGGTCCGCTCGATGGCGTTGACGCCCACCGGGCTGACCACGAGCGTGGTGGCCACGTCGCGGTGCGCCGACAGCGCGTTCGCCAGGGACGACGCGCTGCGTGCCGTCACGGGCACGACGACCCCGACCCGCAGGGGCCCGCCCTCGCCGATCGCCCCGGGCTCTTGATAGGTGAGGAAGGTGGTGAAGCGCGCCAGCGGGGTCGTCGAACCCTGGCGCAAGAGTGCCACCGCAACCGGGTACACGTCGCCGCACCGGCCGGTCAGTGGCGTGCAGTCGAGGGTCAACGTTGGGCCGCCCTCGGGGCAGGCGCCGGGGCCGGGCGCGGGGGTGCTCGCGCTCGCATCAGGCAGGACGGTCACGCACACCGACGAAGCGAGGGCCCCGGTGGGCCCGGCGGCTCCGACGGGGACGTCGGAGAGCCGCAGCAGCGGGGTCGTGGGAGGCGAACCGCCGATCGCCTGTTGCAGCTGGGAGGAGTCGTCGAGACGGGCGTAGAAGGTGAGGCTCACGTGGAGCCCGCTGGCCGGTCCCTCTTCGGTCCCGATGCCGAGCGCGAGGTCGAACCAGGGCTGCGTTGGCGTGATCCACGGGGTCTGCGAGACGAGCGTCAGGGCCGGGCCGTCGCCGGGAAGTGCCGTCGCGGCACCGGCTGGCGCCGTCGCGGCACCGGCCCATGCGGTGCCGAAGACGACCGCCACGGCCACCGCGAGCGTGCAGAGAGCGGTCGGAGCCCAGCGCGTCGACACAGGGAGAGGCTAGAGGGCGCACTACCGTGGGCGGGTGCAGTCCACGTCGGTTCCCGAGCGGTTCCGCCCCTATGTCAGCGCCACCGAGGAGATCGCTCGCCGTTTCGCCGCGGCCGGACACGCGCTGTATTTGGTGGGCGGATCCGTGCGCGACGCCCTGTTCCCCGATGCAGCCGGGGTCGACCCCGACTACGACCTGACGACGGACGCCCGGCCGAAAGCGACCGAGCGGCTGGTGCGGGGCTGGGCGGACGACGTGTGGACGCAAGGAGCACGCTTCGGCACTATCGGCTGCCGCAAGGGGACCAAGGTCTACGAGATCACCACGCACCGTGCGGAGGTCTACGTCCCCGAGTCGCGCAAGCCCGAGGTCATGTTCGGCGACGACATCATCGTCGACTTGTCGCGGCGCGACTTTACGATCAACGCGCTGGCCCTGCGCCTGCCGGACATGGAGCTGATCGACCCCTTCGACGGGCTGGGTGACCTGGCGGCGGGACGGCTGCGCACGCCGCTCGACCCGCAGGTCTCGTTCGGAGACGATCCGCTGCGCATGTTGCGGGCGGCGCGCTTCGCCGCCCGCTTCTCGCTCGAGCCCGACCCCGCGCTCACCGCCGCGGTGGAACGGATGCACGGCCGGCTTTCCATCGTCTCGGCCGAGCGCATCCGCGACGAGCTGGACAAGATGCTGATGGTCGACGTGCCCTCAGAGGCACTGTGGTTCGTCGTGCGCACGGGCCTGGCCGATGACTTCCTGCCCGAGCTGCCCGCCATGGCGCTCGAACAGGACCCCATTCACCGGCACAAGGACGTCCTGGCCCATACCCTCGCGGTTGTCGACAGGACCTCGAAGAACCGGCTGCTCCGCCTGGCCGCCCTCTTTCACGACGTCGGCAAACCGCGCACGCGCGCCATCTCCCACGGCGGTGTGAGCTTCCACCACCACGAAGTCGTGGGCGCGCGCATGACGCGGGCCCGCCTGGAGGCGCTGCGGTACCCGGCCGCCGACGTCGACACCGTGGTGCGCCTGGTCGAGCTGCACCTGCGCTTCCACACGTATCGGCTGGGGTGGACCGACAAGGCCGTGCGCCGCTACGTGCGCGACGCGGGTCCCAACCTCGAGCTGCTCAACGAGCTGACCCGGTGCGACTGCACCACCCGCAACGCGTCCAAGGCCCGGGCGCTGGCCCGACGGATGGACGAGCTGGAGGACCGCATCGAGGAGTTGCGCCAGCGCGAGGAGCTCGACGCCCTGCGCCCCGACCTCGACGGCAACCAGGTCATGGAGGTCCTGGGCATCGGGCCTGGCCGTGCCGTGGGGCAGGCCTTGGCCTTCTTGATGGAGCTGCGCCTCGACGAAGGACCGCTGGGCGAGGAGGAGGCTGCGGCCCGGCTGCGGACGTGGTGGGCGGAGCAACAGAGCGGGCAGCGGTAGCGTTCGTGGTCATGGCACGCATCGAGGCACCGGAGAGCGGCATGGGCGAGCACATCGACTGGGCGCTGTTGCGTCCGAAGATGGCGGCGGGCATGGGGAAGCTGTCGGAGGCCGTGTACGACAACTCGCAGCTGTCGGTGCGCGAGCGCGAAGCGGCCCGGTGGACGATCGCCCTCATCAACGACTGCGCCGTCTGCCGCGACACGCGGGCGCGCGACGGCGAGAGCGCCGGTGCCGGCGAGCCCTTTTACGACTCGGTGACCGACTGGCGTGCCGCCACGGACCTGAGCCAGCGCGAGCGCCTGGCGGCGGAGTTTGCCGAGCGCTTTGCCATCGACCACCTGGCCATGGACGACGCGTTGTGGGGCCGCCTGCATGCCGCCTTCTCCGACGCCGAGCTGTCCGACCTCACCATTTGCTGCGGGTGCTTCCTTGGCCTGGGGCGCACCCTGGCCGTGGTCGGCGTGCGCGCTCCGGCGGAACGCATCCTGGTTTGAACGCGGGGTCCGGCGGGAGCGCCCGGGCCGCCGGGATGGTTCTGGGGGAGGCGCGCGGTGGCTCGCCCAGCGACGTGTGCGTTCAGTCCTCGGGCCAAGTCTCCTGGGCCTCACCGGCGGCGTACCCTTCGACGAGGGCGTGCGCCACGTCGTCGTGGTATTGCACGGGCGGCGACTTCATGAAGTAGGCCGAGGGGCCGAGGAGGGGGCCGCCGATGCCTCGGTCGAGCGCCAACTTGGCGCAACGCACCGCGTCGATGATGACGCCGGCCGAGTTGGGGGAGTCCCACACCTCGAGCTTGAGCTCCAGGTTCAGGGGCACGTCGCCGAAGTTGCGGCCCTCCATCCTGATGTAGGCCCACTTGCGGTCCTTGAGCCACGGGACGTGGTCGGACGGGCCGACGTGGATGTCGTCCGCATCGAGCACGTTGTCCTCCAACTGGCTGGTGACGCTCTGGGTCTTGGAGATCTTCTTGGACTCCAGGCGCTCGCGCTCGAGCATGTTCTTGAAGTCCATGTTGCCGCCGAAGTTGAGCTGGTAGGTGTGGTCGAGGGCCAGGCCGCGGTCCTCGAAGAGACGAGTCAGGATCCGGTGCACGATGGTGGAGCCCACCTGGCTCTTGATGTCGTCGCCCACGATCGGGATGCCGGCATCACGGAACCGGCGCGCCCACTCCGGGTCCGAGGCGATGAAGACGGGAATGGCGTTGACGAAGGCGACGCCGGCTTCGAGACAGGCCTCGGCGTAGTGGCGCTGGGCCCGTTCGGAGCCCACGGGGAGATAGGAGACGAGGACGTCGGCGCGGGCCTCGCGCAGGGCTCGGGCGACGTCGACCGGCTCGGCGGGCGACTCCTCGACCATCTCGCGGTAGTAGTGCCCCAGGCCGTCGAAGGTGGGACCACGTTGGACGGTCACGCCGAGCTCGCCGACTTCGGCGAAGCGCACCGTGTTGTTGAGGCCGGCATGGATGGCCTTGCCTAGGTCCGTCCCGACCTTGGCCTGGTCAACGTCGAAGGCCACCACGGGGACGAGGTCGCGCACGTGGTAGCCACCGAGCTCCACGTGCATGAGCCCCGGCACGACGTCGTCGGGCTCGGCATTGCGGTAGTAGGTGATGCCCTGGAGGAGGGAGCTGGCGCAGTTGCCGACACCGGCAATCGCGAGACGGATGGGGCTGAGCATGGAATGGTCTCCTTGGGTGTCGATGGTGCGGGGATCGTCAGGTCACCGGCTCGATACCGGCGGTGGCGAGGGCGGCGCGTTCGGACGCGATGAGGGTGTCGAGCCAGCTGATGTCGCGGGCGACGCCGTCGGCGGTGTGCTGGACCACCGACCGGGCGTACACGTCGAGGTCGCTGCGGGCGGTTTCGACCTCTCCGAGGCGCTGGACGAGCAGGGCGCGCCGCCGTTCGAGCAGGGCCAGGCGGGCCTGAGGGGCGAGGTGCCGGGCGAAGGCCAGCCGGAGTCCGAAGCTGCGGGCGTCGTCGCCCGCGCTGCCGCCCGCCAGCAGCTCCGCGAACAGCTGCCGTCCGGCGTCGGTGATCCGGTAGACCTTGCGGCCCCGTCGGGCGCGGGTGGGGGAGTGGCGGCGCGCCCGCAGCACGGCCAGCTCGCCGCTCAGCGACCCTGTCGGGGGCGCCGGGGTGGTCGTGACGGTCCGCTCGGCGCCGCCTCCCTCCGTGGCCACCACCGCACCCGACTTCTCGAGCCGGGTCAGGGCGGGGTAGATGGAGCCAAAGGACACGTTGGCCAGGAGTCCCAGGTGGTCCCGCAACTGGCGCCTGATCTCGTAGCCGTGGAGATCACGTTCCTCGAGGAGCCCCAGGATGGCGAGATCCAACATGACGGCCGAGTATATCGGTCCGATATAGCGCGCTCGCGACATCGCACACACAACGATCACCGCCGTGCCTGAAGGTGCCACCAAAGAGGTGTCGTATCCAGGCGTGGGGGGTAGCCTGGCCCCCGTGTCCGTCACCTCCGAGCCGAGGCCGTCCTCCCGTGCGGTGAGCCCTGACGTCACGGCCCAGGTGGAGTACCGGATCGTGCGCAACGGCCTGGTCCGGGAGGTCGAGCGGGGCAAGGTCCTCCGCACCGACGTCTGCGACGCCCACCCCGAGCTCCTGCGCGCTGCCCGCAACGTCGGGCGGCCCACCAAAGAGGTCTGCCCGATCTGCGACGACGGCCGGTTGGTCACGGTCACCTTCGTGTTCGGGGCCAAGCTGCCGCCGGGCGGACGGTGCCCGGGCACGGCGGCGGAGCTCAAGGCACTCTGCCGTCGGCCCGAGCCGGTGCTCTGCTACGAGGTCGAGGTCTGCCCCGCCTGCGCCTGGCACCACCTGATGCGCAAGTACCCCGCCGGAGGGGGCAAGGTGCGCCCGAAGAAGGACGCGCCGCAGCGGTGAGTGGGGGGTCGGTCACCGTCCCGTCGCTGCGGTCGCGCAAGCGGCGCAACGGCGATCCCCCGATCGTCATGGTCACGGCCTACGACGAGCCGGGCGCGCGCATCGTCTCGGAAGCGGGGGCCGACATCGTCTTGGTGGGGGACTCGGTGGCCAACACGGTCCTCGGGTATCCCGACACGCTGCACGTCGACATCGAGGTCATGGCGCACCACACCGCCGCCGTGGCGCGGGCCGAACCGCGTTGCCTGATTCTGGGCGATATGCCGTGGATGAGCTACCACCTCTCGCCCGAGGACGCCGTGCGCAATGCCGCCACCCTGATCCGCGCCGGTGCGCACGCCGTCAAGCTCGAGGGTGGCCGGGCCCGCTTGCCCGTGGTGGAGGCGATCATCCGGGCGGAGATCCCCGTCATGGGCCACCTCGGCTTGACCCCACAGTCGGTCCTTGCCATGGGCGGCTTTCGGGTGCAGGGCAAGAGTGCCGACGCGGCCTCGGCCCTGCTCGACGCGGCCAAGGCGCTGGCGGCGGCCGGCTGCTTCGCCTTCGTCATCGAGGGGGTGCCCGACGTGGTGGGCGCGGCGGTCACCGAGGCCGTCGACGTCCCGACCATCGGCATCGGGGCGGGGCCCGCCTGCGACGGCCAGGTACTGGTCTTCCACGACCTGCTCGGACTGGGCAGGGGGACGCCGCCCAAGTTCGTCCGTCGCTACGCCGAGGTCGGCCGCATCGCCACGGAGGCGATCGCCGCCTTCGCCGACGACGTGCGCAGCGGGCGCTTCCCGAGCGACGAGGAGAGCTACCACGGTCCCGCCGGGCTGGGGGACGCGCTGGCCTGAACGCGGCTAGCATGACGGCCCGCAACAGACCCTGCTCCTGACCGCCAGGGGCCCGGGCACGCCCGGTCCAGAGGGAGGTATGCCGCACATGCGGCCCTACGAAGTCATGGCCATCTTCGAGGCCACCACCGAACCCAGCGTCATTCAGGGCGTTCTCGACCGCGCCCTCGACACCATCCGGAGCTCCGGGGGCACTCCGGGCGCCATCGACCGCTGGGGCAAGCGCAGCTTCGCCTACGAGGTGAACCACAAGCGCGAGGGTTATTACGTCGTGGTCGAATTCGCCGGGGAGCCCGAGACCGTGGCTGCCCTGGACCGCATGCTCGGCTTGGCCGACGAAGTGGTGCGTCACAAGGTGGTGCGTCTTCCCGACCACGCCGTGCGGGCCGAGCCGGCGGCGAGCTGACGCGCCAGCGGGCCGCGACGCGAGAGGAGTAAGGAGCAGACATGGCGACAGACAACAGCGTGACGCTGGTGGGGAACGTCACCCGCGACCCCGAATTGCGCTTCACCAACACCGGCCAGGCCAATGTGACCTTCGGGCTGGCGGTGAACCGGCGCTGGCAGAACCGCCAGACCCAGGAGTGGGAGGAAGCCACGTCGTTCTTCGACGTCGTGTGCTGGCGCGAGATGGCCGAGAACGTGAGCGAGACGATCACCCGCGGCGCCCGGGTCATGGTGGCCGGCAGGCTCGAGCAGCGAAGCTGGGAGACCCAGGAAGGTGAGCGACGCTCCAAGGTCGAGGTGGTGGCGGACGAGATCGGCCCCTCCTTGCGCTGGGCCACCGCGCAGATCACCAAGAACGAGCGCCGGGGTCCGGGTGAGGGGTACACCCGGGGCGGAGGTGGGGGTGGAGGCGGCCGCCAGCCGGCTCCGGCTCCGGCCCCGGCCCCGGCCCCACAGCCCAGCGCCGACGCCGGCTACGGATTCGACGAGGAGCCCTTCTGATGGCACGGAACAACCAGCGCGGCGGCTCGGCGGCGCGCCGCGCCCCCAAGGACCTCGGGCGTCGGGTCAAGAAGAAGCCCTGTGCCCTGTGCCGCGACAAGGTCGAGTGGGTGGACTACAAGGACGTCCCGATGCTGCGCAAGTACATGAGCGACCGGGGCAAGATCCGCTCGCGCCGCGTGACGGGCAACTGCGCCCAGCACCAGCGCGCCCTGGCCCAGGCGATCAAGACGGCACGCGAGCTGGTGCTGCTGCCCTACACCCAGCGCACCGTGACCGAGCGCCCGGGCGGGCGGGGCGGCGGGCGGGATCGGGCGGAGCGGACGCTGGGTGACACGCTGCCCGCCGTGGCGCCGCGGCCCGACGTCTCGGTCGAGGTGCTCGACGACACCGACGCTCTCGGCGATCCCGAGACCGAGGAGGACCTCGTCGAGGAGCTGGCCGATGGTGCGGCCGCCGCGGGGGCGGGTAGCCCGGGCGGTGACGCATGAAGGTGCTGTTGCGTGACGATGTGGCCGGTGTCGGTCGTCGGGGCGACATCGTCAAGGTGGCCGGCGGGTTCGCCCGCAATTACCTGCTTCCCGAGGGTCGGGCCATCGTGGCCACCGACGGCGTCGAGGGGCAGGCCGAGCTCATGCGGCGGGGGCGCGACCTGCGCGAGGCCCAGGACCGCGGCGCTGCCGAGGCCCAGGCCAAGCTGCTGGCGGGCGCCGTGATCCCGATCGCAGCTCGGGCGGCCGGCCGGGGCCGGCTCTTCGGCTCCATCGGCCCGGCCGACGTGGTCGAGGCCATCCGGGCCGCCAAGGGTGTCGAGGTGGACCGCAAGCACGTCGTGCTGCCCGAGCACATCAAGGAGACGGGGACGTTCGAGGTACCCGTCGAGCTGTTCCGCGACGTCCAGGTGGTGGTGACGGTGGAGGTGAGCGCCGCCACCTGAGCGGTGGGCCGGGGCGTATCCGCGCCGCTGTCACAGGCGCGTGTCCATCATGGCAGGGTGATGGTGATGACCCGTCGCCCCGTGCTCGGAGGCCCCCCTGGCCCGACCGTTCGTACACGGCTTATCCACACCGGAGCTGGGCTTACCCCCACCGTTACCCACACGGAGGGTGGCGTTACCCACAGCAAGTTCGTTCTTACGTTCCCCAGCGCCGGACGGTCAGAGTAAGGGAGCCGTGGTCCAAGCCTTCGACGACACCCGCCCCCGGCCGCTCCGAGCGGCCCCGCACCCTCCGAGCGGCGCGCGCGTGCCGCCCCACGACCTCGAGGCGGAGGAGTCGCTGCTCGGGGCGATGCTGCTGTCGAACGACGCCGCGTCGGTCGGGATCGAGAAGTGCTCGGCCGGCGACTTCTACAAGCCGGCGCACGGGCACATCTTCGGGGCCATCCGGGCCCTCATGGAGCGCGGCGAGGCCATCGACGCGGTGACCGTGACCGACGAGCTCAAGCGTTCCGGGGTGATGGAGCAGGTGGGAGACCCATCCATCTTCATCTCACTGCAGACCAACACGCCGTCGATCGCGAACGCTCGCCATTACGCGGAGATCGTCGAGGAGCACGCGCTGTTGCGCCGGCTCATCGGGGTGGCGGGGGAGATCGCGGACATCGGCTACGCGGTGCCCGAGGACGTGAAGGCGGCCGTCGACGAGGCGGAGCAGCTGGTGTTCGACGTGGGCGAACGCCGGACGACCGACACCATGGCACCGCTGCACGAGCTGTTGGGGAAGGGCCTGGACCGCATCGAGGAGCTGGGCCAGCGCGGCTCGCACATCACGGGCGTGGCCACGGGCTACCACGAGCTGGACCGGATCCTGCTCGGCTTCCAGCCCTCCTCGCTCAACATCGTGGGCGCCCGTCCGGGCATGGGCAAGACCAGCTTCGCCCTAGGGGTCCTGGCCAACGTCGGCATGAGCGTCCAGCGGCCGGCGCTCCTCTTCTCCTTGGAGATGGGGCACCTGGAGTTGACCCAGCGCCTCCTGGCCTCGGAGGCGGAGGTCAACGGGCAGAGCCTGCAGACGGGCCGCATCCGCAGCCAGGACTGGAGCAAGATCGGGATGGCCGTGACGCGACTGTCGGGCGCTCCGATCTTCATCGACGACAACCCCAACGTCACGGTCATGGACATCCGGGCCCGGGCGCGGCGCCTCAAGAAGTCCGAGGGTGACCTGGGCCTCGTTGTCGTCGACTACCTCCAGTTGATGACGGGCCGGGGCAGGCCCGAGAACCGCCAGACCGAGGTGGCCGAGATCAGCCGCGGCCTCAAGATCCTGGCCCGCGAGCTCGAGGTGCCCGTGGTCGCCCTCTCCCAGCTCTCGCGGAACCTCGAGTCCCGCCAGGACAAGACGCCGCAGCTGTCAGACCTGCGCGAGTCGGGGTCACTCGAACAGGACGCGGACGTCGTCCTCTTCATCTACCGCGAGTCCGAGTACAACGACGAGGTGCCGATCGACCGCGCGGACGACGCGCTGATCGAGGTGGCCAAGCACCGGAACGGGCCGACCGGGAAGGCCAACCTGCTGTTCCTCAAGCAGTACGCGCGCTTCGAGAACCACCGGGGGGTGTAGGGCCCGCGGCGGGGAGCACAAAGTGCTCGACGGCGTAGGCGAAGCCCTCTTCTTCGTTGCTCTTCGTGATCCGGCGGGCGGCCCGCTTCACCTGGGGGTCGGCGTTGCCCATGGCGATGCTGAGGCCCGAGTGGGCGAACATCAAGATGTCGTTGGGCATGTCCCCCATGGTGGCGATCTCCTCGGGCTGGAGCTGATAGCGCGTGGCCAGGTAGCGGGCGACGAAGCCCTTATTGGCGTGGGGGTGCGTGACGTCGAGGTAGTAGGGCTGGGAGGCGGCCGCCGTGACGTCGTCGCCGAACTTGTCGCGCGCCGCGGCGGACGCGGCCGTGATGGCCTCGTGGTCGTCGCTCACGCCCACGAGCTTGACAACGCCGTCGGTCAGCCCGTCGAACCCGTGCCTCACCTTGGGCGCGAACTTGACCGTCCAAGCCTCCCGGTCGACGTGGGGGCCGGTGGGGTCGGGCACATACCACTCGGTGCCGCGGTACAGCCACACCTCGAGATGGAAGGAGCCCATCAGGTCGGCGACGGGCACGACCACGTGCTCGGGCAGGGTGTGCTCCTCTAGGACGGCCATGGCCGGATCGACCACTTCGCCGCCGTTGAAGGCGGCGATCGGCGTGTCGAGCTGCAGGGGGCCGACCAGCATCTCCATGCCACGCGGCGGTCGGCCGCTCGTGACGGCGAAGATGACGCCCGCCTGGCGCAGCTGGTGCACCGCCGCGATGGCGGCGTCGGTGAGGACCTTGTCGGAGGTGACCAGCGTCCCGTCCACGTCGGCCAGCAGGAGCCGGATGGGCGGAGGCGGTCCTTCGGGTGCGGCGGCGGGCGAGATGGGCCGACCCTACCGGCACAGCCGGGGCCGGGCCGCGCCGGCTCCCCGGCCCCGGCCCCCGCCGCGCGGGCACGGCACCCGAACCTCGGGCATACTCCGGGGCGTGGTGAGCGTGTCCACCGCCGACCTGTTCCTGCCCGAGCCCGAGCCCCGACCCGTGCACTACACCGTGATCTCGGTGGACGACCACGTGGTCGAGCCACCCCACCTCTTCGAGGGACGGGTGCCCGCCGCCCTGGCCGACCGGGCCCCCCGCATCGTCGAGACGGCCGAGCGTCACCAGGTGTGGGAGTTCGAGGGCGAGCGCTACACCCAGGTGGGGATGAACGCGGTGGCGGGCCGCCGCCCAGAGACGTACGGGCTCGAGCCCTTCCGCTTCGACCAGATGCGCCCCGGCTGCTACGACGTCGACGCCCGGGTGCGCGACATGGACATCAACGGCGTGTGGGCCTCGGTGAACTTCCCCTCGATGATCACCGGCTTCTGCGGCCGCGTCTTCTTCGACGCCCAGGACCGCGACCTCGGCGTGGCCTGTATCCGCGCCTGGAACGACTGGCTCTTCGAGGAGTGGTACACGCCGCACCCCGAACGCATCGTGCCGCTCGGGATCACCTATCTGGCCGACCCCGCGCTCGCCGTGGCCGAGATCCGGCGCAACGCCGAGCGCGGTTTCACGTCGGTCACCTTCCCCGAACGGCCCCACGAGATCGGCCTGCCCTCGCTGTGGGACCGCGCGCACTGGGACCCCATCATCGAGGCCGTCGTCGAGACGGACTCCGTCGTCTCGCTCCACGTGGGCAGCTCGGGCCTCAATCCGGCCCCGCCGGGGGCCGGCATCGATGCGCTGCACCTCGGCGCCACGCTGTTCGGGCAGCTGTCGCTCACCGCCTGCGCCGAGTGGCTGTGGTCGGGGTACGCCCTGCGCCACCCCTCCCTCAAGATCGCCATGAGCGAGGGCGGCATCGGGTGGGTCGCCATGCTCGTCGACCGCCTGGAGAACATCGTCGACCGCTCCGGCTACGGCAGGGGCTGGGAGGTGCGACCCGCCGAGGTGCTGCGTCGCAACTTCTGGTTCTGCACCATCGACGATCCCTCGACGATCGACACGCGGCACGCCATCGGGGTCGACCACATCATGGTGGAGGTCGACTACCCGCACGGCGACAGCACCTGGCCGGACACCCAGGCCGTCATCGAACGGTGCTGGGGTCACATCTCCAACGACGAACTGCGCGCCATGTGCTGCCTGAACGCGGCGGCCCTGTACCGGCACCCGCTGCCCGACACGATCCTGCCGCTCTGAAAGGGGGCCCCGTGTTCACGCCGACCGCCGAGAAGTTGATGCCAGACCTCACGCCGCGCGACGAGCTCGTCGTGCTGGCCCGCGCCCTGTGGCGGGAGGGCTACAACGACCACCTGGCCGGTCACATCACGGTCAACCTGGGCGACGGCACGCTCTTGTGCAATCCGTGGCTGCTCACGTGGGCCGAGCTGCGGCCCTCGCAGGTGCTGCGCATCGACCTCGACGGCCGGGTCCTCGAGGGGGACTGGCCGGTCCCCCTGGGGATTCCGCTCCACCTCGAGCTGCACAAGCTGCGGTCCGACGTGGGCTGGGCGCTGCACAATCACCCGCTCTTCGGCACCGTGTGGGCCGATCTCGCGGAGCTGCCGCCCGTCCTCGACCAGAGCTCGGCGCTCGGCGGAGGCACCCTCGCCCTCGTCGACGAGTACGAGGGCCCCGTCAACGACTCCTCGAGCGCCCGCCGCGCCGTCGAACAGATGGGCGAGTCGTCACTGGCGCTGTTGGCCGGCCACGGCGTGTTCGTCCTGGGCGGTTCGGCCCGGGCGGTGCATCAGCGAGCGGTGGCGCTCGAACAGCGGTGCCAGCACGCCTGGTACGCCCGCGCCGCCGGGGGATCGGGCAGCACTCGGGTCCCGCAGGGATTCATCGATGCCATGGCGAAGAGTGACGGCGAGGGCTTCATCGGCTTCTGGGAAGCGGCTGTCCGCGCCGAGCTCGCGGCGGTCCCCGACCTGTTGGACTGACGCCGACCCCTATCCCGTCGCAAAAACCTTGGCCAGCTCGTAGGGGACGGGTGCGTCGAGCTGGTCGTAGGTGCACGAGGCAGGCTCACGATCGGGACGCCAGCGTACGAAGGTGGTCGCGTGGCGGAAGCGGTCCTCTTGGAGGTGGTCGTAGGAAACCTCGCACACCGCTTCGGCTCGCAGTGGTTCCCACGACATGTCCTTGCCGGCATTCCAGCGGTTCATCCCGCCGGGCGCCCGCCCCGCCGCGTCGGCCCAGCCCGCCCACGGGTGGCCCGAGCGGGCGCCGGCGCGGTATGGCTCGACCTCGCCCACCAATTCCCGCCGCCGCGCCACGCTGAAGCCCGAGGCGACGCCGACGTGGTGCAGCGTTCCCGTCACGTCGTACAGGCCGAGCAGGAGCGAGCCGACGCCAGCGCCATCTTTGTGCGTCCGGAAGCCGGCCACCACGCAGTCAGCGGTGCGCTGGTGCTTGACCTTGAGCATCACGCGCTTGTCCGGCAGATAGTGCAGGTCGGACGGCTTGGCGACGACGCCGTCGAGTCCGGCGCCCTCGAACCGTGCGAACCAGTCGGCGGCCACGTCGGGATCCTGGGTGGCCGGTGTCACGTGAACCGGCGGACGCGACTTTCCGAGCCGCTTCTCGAGTGCGGCGCGCCGCTGGGCGTACGGCGTCTCCATGAGGGTGGTGTCGTCGTGAGCGAGGAGGTCGAAGGCGACGTAAGAGGCGGGTGTCGACTCCGCCAGTTGGCGGATGCGCTTCTCGGCGGGATGGATGCGTTGGGAGAGGGCGTCGAAGTCGAGCCCGTGCGGCCCGGCGATGACGATCTCGCCGTCGAGCACGCAGCGCGCCGGGAGCTCGCGACGCAGCGCCTCGACGAGCTCGGGGAAATAGCGGGTCAGCGGCTTCTCGTTGCGGCTGCCGAGAATCACGTCGTCGCCGTCGCGGAAGACGATGCAGCGGAAGCCGTCCCATTTGGGCTCGTAGAAGAGCCCGGGCTCGCGCGGCAGCTCGCGGGTGAGCTTGGCCAGCATGGGGGCGATGGGCGCAGCGACGGGCAGGGTCACGCCGCCGCCTCGTGCGAGGCGGCCCAGGCGAGAAGTCCGTCCGCCGGCTGGCGGTTGACGATGCGCTCGAAGGGCACGCCGGCGACCACGGCGTTGCGGCAGCCGCGGCCGAGCCAGCCGAGTTGACCCGGTGCGTGGGCGTCGGTGTCGATGGCGAAGGAGCAGCCCACGCCGACGGCTTGGCGCAGCAAGTCCTCCGGAGGGTCCTGCCGCTCGGGCCGAGAGTTGATCTCCACGGCGGTAGAAGTGCGGGCACAGGCAGAGAACACGGTTGCCGCGTCGAAGGACGACGGGGGCCGGCCGCGGCCAGTGATCAGGCGCCCGGTGCAATGGCCGAGGATGTCGGTGTGCGGGCTCTCAATGGCGGCCACCATGCGCTCGGTCATCTGGGGCGCGTCCATGCGGAGCTTGGAATGGACACTGGCCACGACCACGTCGAGCTCGGCGAGGAGTTCGAGGTCCAAGTCGAGCGAGCCGTCCTCCAAAATGTCCACCTCCATGCCCGTGAGGATGCGGAACGGCGCCAGCTCCTCATTGACGGCGGCCACCACGTCGAGCTGCTGGCGGAGCCGCTCCTCGTTCAGGCCGTGGGCGACGGTGAGGCGTGCGCTGTGGTCGGTCAGCACCAGGTACTCGCGGCCGAGGTCCCGCGCCGTCTCCGCCATCTCACGGATCGGACTGCCGCCGTCAGACCAGTCCGAGTGCGAATGACAGTCGCCGCGCAGGGACAGGAGCAGGTCCTCCGCCGGCCCGTGGAGCTCGAGGTCGTCGGGCTGGTCCTCGAGCTTGGCGAGGTAGCCGGGGACCTCGCCCCGGAGCGCCTCGGTGATCACTTGCGCGGTCGACTTACCCACACCCTCGACACGTTGGAGGCGCCCCGCCTCGGCGAGCGCGGCCAGCTCGGCGGGCGTGACGGAGGCGATCGCCCGGGCCGCGTGCCGAAAGGCGCGCACCTTGTAGGTGTCGGCCCCGCTGCGCTCCAAGCGGAAGGCGATCTGGTTCAGCGCATCGAGCGGGTCCATCCGTCAGCTCTTCTTGGCCCGACTCGGCGCCACCCGGGGCGGCTCGTCGGGCATCTTGGGGTACTGGGGTGGCCAGGGCGCGTCGTGCAGGCCGGCCTCCCTGTCGCGCTCGGCCAGCGCGAGCAGGGGCTCGAGCGACTGGGGCCGCACGCCGATGTCGGCCCAGGGGTCGCCGCGCCGGCGCACCAGCTCGGGGACGTCGCGGATGGTGAGCTCGTCGGGCACCACGGTCTCGACCTCTTCCCAGGCGAGCGGGGTCGACACCTGGCCGCCGGTGCGGGGCCGGGCGAACCAGGCGCCGAACACCGTCTTGTGCGGCGCGTTCTGATTGAAGTCGACGAAGACACGAGTGCCCCGTTCCTCTTTCCACCAGTTGGCCGTGATCGCGTCGGGGTACCGGCGCTCGAGCTCGCGGGCCAGGGCGACGGCGGCCGCCCGGACCTGGACCGAGTCCCAACGGGCTTCGAGCCGGACGTACACGTGCAAACCGTGGCTGCCCGTGGTCTTGGGGTAGCTCTCCAGCCCGAGCTCGTCGAGCAGCTCGCGGCAGCGCAGCGCGGTGGCGCGCACGTCGTCAAACCCGATGCCGGTGGTCGGGTCGAGGTCGATGCGCAGTTCGTCGGCGTGGGTCGGGTCGGCGGCGAGATAGGGCCACAGGTGCAGGCCGAGACAGCCGATGTTGACGGCCCAGACGACGTGGGCGAGATCGGCGACCACGAGCGCGTTGGAGGTGGTGCCGTTGGGGGTGGCGACCGTGGTGGACTGCAGCCACTCCGGCGCGCCGGCGGGGATGCGCTTCTGGTAGAAGGACTTGCCGGCTGCGCCGTCGGGGAAGCGCTGTAGCATGGCGGGGCGGCCCCCTGCGGTGTTGAGCAGTTGGGAGCCGATCTCGAGGTAGTACGACACGAGGTCGAACTTGGTGGCGCCGAGCGCCGGAAAGTACACCTTGTCGGGCCGCGAGATGTGCACCGCACGCCCGTCGACGTCCACCGTGCACCCGTCGTCCCCTGGCATCACCGTCGACTCTAGCGACGCACCGCCGGCCCGCTCGGACGTCGGGGATCAGATGAGGTCCGCCAGCGCCTCCCACCCCTGCGGGGGCGGGGCGAGCCGCCAGAACTGCTCGGGCACCCGGCCTTCCAGGCGCGCCGTGAGGGCGTGGTCGCGCTCGAGCGGTGGGATCTGCGACGTGTAGCACCAGATGGCGCGCCGCTTGCGCTCCTCGTCGGGCACGTGGGGAACGATGGCGGGCGTGGGCCAGGGTCGCGCGCGCAGCAACGTGGCCACCCGCCAGGCCAGCAGCCCCGGAATGTGCTTGTAACCATGGTCCTCGTAACAGAACCACTCGCGTTCGGGTTGCTCCTCACGCACGCGGAGGCAGGCGTCGTGGACAACGACGTGGTCGGGGTTGCCGAGGCCCATCGGGAAGAAGACCGAGGTGGGGTTCAGCTCGGCGATGACGGCACCGAGCACAGGGGCCACCTCGTTCGGCTGCGCGCGCTCCGCGGGCGCCAGGTACTGGTGGTCGGCGAAGTCGAGCCAGGTGTAGCCGGACTCGAGGACCGACATCGCGGCGACGTCCTCCTGGCGCCGCACGGCCACCACGTCGTCGCCCGCGACGAACCCACCCAGGGCGTCCCATTCCGTCGGCTGCTCGGGGTAGGCCGGCGGTCGCCCGCCCAGCACGGTGATGACGGTCGTGTTGTGGTAGCTGGCGATGAGATGACCCGCTCCCATGGCGGCGTCGTCGAAATGAGGCGAGACGACGACGATCCGGGCGAACGCTCCCGGATCGACCTCGCCCCAGGTCGGCTCCGCGAAGGTGTCGGTCACGTTCGGATCATACGGGCACGCCGTCGACCTCACCGGCCGCGTAGTGGCGGAAGGCCGGCATGAGCGCCCCGATCACGGCGGCGCCGACAATGCAGGCGAGTCCGCCCGAGACCACCGAGAACTCCACGCTGGTCAGTGTGGCGACCGCGCCCGACTCCATGTCGCCCAGGCGCGGCCCTCCCTGGACGACGGCCATTTGGAAGGCGGACATGCGGCTCCGGAAGCGCTCGGGGATGGAGGACTGCAGCATGGTGTTTCGCAGGACGGCCGAGATCACGTCGGCCCATCCGGCCAGAGCAAGCAGGACGAGGCCGACCCAGAGCGTGTCGACGAGTCCGAACACCGCGATGGCCACGCCCCACATCGAAACCGCCACGATGACCGCCCAACCCTGTCGCCGCAGGTTGGCCACCCAGCCGGTGGTCACCGCCCCGATCAGCGCGCCCACACCCGGCGCCGCGTAGAGGAAACCGAGCGTGATGGTCCCTCCGCCGAAGACCGAGCCCGCCATGGCCGGGAACAGCGCGCGCGGCATGCCGAACACCATGGCGTTGACGTCGATCAGATAGACACCCTGGAGTGCCTGGCGCGAGCGCAGGTAGCGCAGGCCCTCCCGGGTCGACTGCCAGGGCGTGAGCGCCCCGCTGCCCTCCGTCGGGGGGATCGGCTGGAGCAGGGCCGACGCGATGCAGGCCACCACGAACGAGACCGCATCGAGCGAGTAGACGAGCGGCAGGCCGACGCGGAGCAAGAGGCCGGAGAGCGCCGGCCCGACCACCGTGCCCACCTGGATGATGACCTGCATCATGGCGAAGGCGGCCGTGAGGTGACGACGCTCGACCAGGCCCGGGACGGTCGCCATCCTGGCGGTGTTCGAGAATCCCATCAGCCCGGCCGCCAGGGAGCTCACGACATAGAGCACGACGAGGGACGGATGGGCCACGGCGGCGTTGACCGCCATGGCCCCACTGGTCAAGATCATGGCTCCCGCCGTCCACACCATGATGCGACGCCGGTCGACGAGGTCGCCGACGGGCCCGGCCGAGAGGGCGCCGAGCAGGAAGGGGACGAGCTGGGCGAGGCTGATCGCACCGACCTGGAGCGAGGAATGGGTCATGGCATAGACCTGATAGGGGATGGCCACGACGGTGAGTTGCGTCCCCAGCATCGAGATGAGCTGGCCGGTGAAGAGGAGCCGGAAGTCGCGGCTCTCCCGCAGCGGGGTCAGGTCCACCAGGATCCGGCCCGGCATGGGAGCAGCCTAGGTCTGGTTGCGGCGAGCGCAGCCCGGCGCGCGGGCCCTCAGGAGAGCTGACGGCCCAGGTCCCGCACAGAGATGTCCCAGGCGGCCGGCCAGTCCCGGGTGCGCAGCAAAGCGTCGCTCCCCCCGTCGCAAAAGAGCACCGATCCGCAGAAGAACGCTCCGTCCGGACCGAGCAGGTACTCCACCAACGCGGCGATCTCCTCGGGCCGTCCCGGACGCCCGACGGGAATCGGGAGCAGCTCGAGCAGCGGGCGTGTCTCGGGGTCGGAGCGCAGGGCGGCCACCATCGGGGTGTCGATCATGCCAGGGGCGACGGCGTTGAGCCGGAGGCCGGCCCCGGCCCATTCGGGTCCCGTCGCCGTGTGCCGGACCCAGTGGGCCACCGCCAGCTTGCTGGCCGGGTAGGTCACCATCGAGCCCCTGGCATCGGCGATGCGCCGGCTCAGCTCCTCGTCGTGGTCCAGGCAGGCATCGACCAGGTCGGCCGGGATGCCGGGCTGCACGGTGGTCGAGTTGGAGCTGATGGCGACGGCCGCACCGCCCCCTCCGAGCAGCGGGCGCAGTCCCTCCAGCACGGCCACGGTGCCGAAGTAGTTCACCGAGGCGAGCAGCGACCCGGCGCGGTGCGACGCGCCGGCCAGACCGGCGCAGGTGACGATGCCCGCCAACACCCCTCCCGACCGATCGCCCGCTTCGGCGACGGCGCGGTCTCGTCCCTCGGTGGTCCCCAGGTCCGCCACCACGTCGGTCCCGGCGAGGTCGACACCGACGACGTGCCACCCCGCCGCGCCCAACCGAGCCGCGGTGGCCGCACCGATCCCGGACGCGGCGCCGGTGATGACGACCGCACGCTCAGGCAGCGTGCCGTGCCTTCAGCAGAGCGAGGGCCTTGTCGGCGTGCGAACCCATGGAGAACTCGCTGTGGATGACGTCGAGGATGGTGCGGTCGGTGTCGATGACGAAGGTGGTCCGCTTGACCTTGAGGAACTCCAAGCTCCGCTTCACGCCGAGCTGGGCCGCCACGACCCGGTCGGGGTCCGAGAGCAGGGTGAAGCCGAGCGACTCCTTCTCGTCGAATTGCTTCTGCTTCTCGACGCTGTCGGCGCTGATGCCGACGGGACGCGCCCCGACGGCCGCGAACTCGGCGGCCAGATCGCGGAAGTGGCAGCTCTCCCTCGTGCAGCCATAGGTCATGGCAGCCGGGTAGAAGAACAGCACGACGGGGCCCCCCGCCAGCAGCTCGCTCAACGTGTGTGGCGTGCCCGTCTGGTCGGGGAGCTCGAAATCGGGGACGACGTCGCCTTTGCGCATGCGATCAATGTAGGGCGAACGGGCCGCCTCTGCCCGGCTACGCCTCGAAACGGAAGCCCACGCCGCGAATGGTGATCAGGTGCCGGGGGTTGGCCGGATCCGGCTCCACCTTGCGCCGAAGGCGCTTGATGTGGGTGTCGAGGGTACGCGTGTCGGTCAGCTCCTGGTCCCACCAGAGCCGGTCGATGCACCAGTCGCGGGTGACGACCTGGCCGCTGTGGGACATCAGAAGGGCGAGAAGGTCGAACTCCTTGCGCGAGAGATCGACGGACTTCTCGTTGACCGTCACCTCGCGCCGGCCCGCATCGAGGCGCACCGGTCCGACGGTGAGGACTTCGTCGTGGTGCTCCGCGACGGCCACGCCGCGGCGTAACACGGCCCGCATGCGGGCGACCAGCTCTCTGAGACGGAACGGCTTTGCCACGTAGTCGCTGGCGCCGAGCTCCAGGCCCAGCACGATGTCGACCTCGGAATCGCGTGCCGTCACCATGATGATCGGCACCGGCTTCAGGCTCCGCATCTGTTGACAGATCTCGATTCCGGACTGGTCGGGGAGCATGACGTCGAGCAGCACCAGATCAGGATGCACGCGGTGGAAGAGGTGCAACGCCTCGTGCCCGTCGCCGGCGGACTCGACGGTGAATCCCTCTCGGGTCAGGCCCGAGGCGAGGGCCTGGCGGTAGGACTCCTCGTCGTCGACGACGAGGACAAGGGGTCGGTTGTCCCGGGTCGGTCCGGTCGAAGGGGGCCGGCCGTTGGTTGCCGGCGCGTGCGCGATCGCCACGTTGTGTTCCGCCTCAGGCAGCGTCGTGAGGATCCCGAGGCGGGGAAGACGAGAGAGGAGCCGGCGACGTCGGCGGCGTCGGCGGACGGCGGGGCGATCGCACCGAGGTCGCCGGGACGGGTGGGGAGGCGAAGCGCCGTACCGTGGTGACCAACAACCCGATGAGTCCGGTGCGCCGTGGGCGCGCCGGCCGGATCGTGATGACCTCGGCCAGGGTCTCCCGGCCGCACAGGCGGTCGGCCGAGGGACTGGAACGGGGGTCCCAGCCCGTGTGGCCCGTGTGCTGATCCGCGCTCGCCATCGCCTGCACGCTACGAAGTAGAGGTGAACGTGCTGTGAAAGCGTTGCAACCAACAAGTGTTCCGGAGATGAACTCTTAAGACTGCGTTCCAGATCAGAGCAGTACGCTCGCTCCCTGACCAACGAGTGGGAGGTGCCGGATGACGGAGGCCATGGGCCATGGCGTGAACCAGCGCAAGGCCATTCAGATGACACCCGACGAGGTGGAGGCGTTCCTCGCCGAGCGGCGGCCGATGACGATGTGCTCCCTGTCTCCCGACGGCTCGATCCATGCCGTTGCGATGTGGTACGGGTTCTTGGAAGGGTGCGTCACCGTGGAGACCAAGGCAAAGTCGCAGAAGGTGCAGAACCTGCGCCGCGACCCCAGGCTCACGCTGCTCTTCGAAGACGGCGACTTCTACGAGGAGCTCCGTGGCGTCGAGCTGGTCGGAAAAGCAGAGATCGTCGACGATCCTGACAAGCTGTGGGCGCTCGGCATCAGCGTGTTCGAGCGCTACAACGGCCCGTACTCCGACGAGCTCAAGCCCATCCTCGAAGTCATGCTGCACAAGCGGGTGGCGATCAAGATGCTGGTGGAACGGACCGTGAGCTGGGACCACCGAAAGCTCGGGCTGCCCTCGACGCGCCCGAGCGCTGCGTGAGGATCTCCGTTCGCCAGCCGGTCGCCGTGCCGCCGGCACGGGCGATCGCCGCCTACGGTTCGCCCGCGTTCTACGAAGGGCAGGCCCCATCGGGACGACATCGAGGTGGTCGAAGTCGTCCGTCATGACGACGTGGGCTCCCGGATCCTCATTGAGGTCCGCTTTGCGTTCACGGGGTCGGTGTCTCCGGCCGTCCGTGCCGTGATCGACCCCGCCAAGATGTCGTGGGTCACCCGCACCGAGGTCAACCCCGACGAGGCGCGCACCGACTGGGTGGTCCTGCCCGACCACTACCCGGACCGGCTCAGCGCCAGCGGTGCCTACCGTTTCGAACCGGGCGCGGACGGACCGGCGAGCACCGTCGTGACCGTGGAGGGCGAGCTGCAGGTGCACGTGCCCATCGTCGGGCGGTCGGTGGAGCGGGTGATCGTCACGGACCTGCGCGCGTACATCGAGGAGGAGGTCTCGAGCATTCCGGACCGAGGGCCGTGAGACTCAGGTTGTCTGCTGCGGGCCCGCCTTGAGCATCTGGGTCATCCCGTCCTCGATCCCACCGGCCAGGACGTCAATGTCCGCGGTCGAGTCGTAGTCGCCGGTGATCCCGAAATTCACTTCGCCGTCGTAGGAGAAGATGGCGATGCCGAGACGCATCTGGCCCCCGAGCGGCACGTAGGGAAAGGCCCGGATCATGCGCCTCCCGGCGGCGTAGAGCGGGAACTGAGGGCCCGGGACGTTCGTGGTGACCGTGTTGACGTTGCGCTGGCCGGCCCGCGTCGCCAGGCGCATGCCAAGGGCCAGCAGCATGGGTGGCGCGAAACCCGACATCGATGTCAAGGCCTCGCCGGCCATCGCCTGGCGGGAATCCTTGAGGTCCCGCATCTGCTCGGTGATGGCGTTGAGCCGGAGGACCGGATCCTCGATGTCGACCGGCAGCTCGGCGAACATCGCCGAGACCTTGTTCTCGTACGTCCCGTCACCGACCGCCTTGCCCGTCGCGTCCCGGGGGCGGACCGACACGGGCACCAGTGTCCGCACGACCCGCTCGACGTCCTCGCCTCGCTCGAGCAGCAGCTCCCGGAATCCGTTGGTGATGCTCGCCAGCACCACGTCGTTGAAAGTCCCGCCGAGCGCCTTGCGCACCCGCTTGATGTCGTCCACCGACGTGGTGGCCCAGGCGTAGCGGCGGTGGGGGCCGAGTCGGACCGTTCAGGCTCGAGACGGGCGTCAAACGCACGAGCCCGCTGAGCGAGAGTAAGCCGTCGCCGACGCCGACCATGTACCCGGCCATGCGGCGCACGGCACGGGCCTGGGCCCGGGTGGCGCGCAGCTGCTCGTACGGTGACCGCACGATGTTCTCCAGCGCCTCCACCACGAGTTGGAGTCCCGACGGCTCGGGCTGCGGCGTCCACTCCGAGGGCTCCGGGCGCTCGGCGTCCGGGCGGCGGTCCATGATGACCGTCAAGAGGTCCGTCCCGGACACGCCGTCGACCAAGGCGTGATGCGTCTTGGCCAACATGGCCCAGCGCCCGTCCTCGAGTCCCTCGACGACCCAGATCTCCCAGAGGGGCTTGGAGCGGTCCAGCTGCTGTGCCATGACGCGCCCGACGAGCTTGCGCAGCTCGCTCTCGCCCCCCGGAGCGGGGAGTGCGGTGTGGCGCAGGTGGTATTCGATGTTGAAGTACGGGTCGTCCACCCACACCGGCCGCCCGAGTTCGAGCGGGACGAGCCTGACCTTCTGGCGATAACGCGGGACGAGGTCGAGCTTGGCGTCGACCATGCCCACGATGTCGGCGAACCGTGGCGGCGGGCCTTCGAAGATGGCGACCGATGCGATGTGCATGTGCGACACGTGGTCCTCGATGTGGAGGAAAGACGTGTCGAGGGGGCTCAGGCGGTCAGGGCTCATCGGACCCTCCCTTCAGGGGTGTGGCCGCTCCGAACCTACTACCGGTCTCCCCCTCGCCGGGGGGGTCAACCGGCGGTCGCGGAGGGACGCGACTGCCCCAGCGAGGCGAGGAACGGGCTGGCGAGGATCCTCCGGCGGGTCTCCTCGTAGGCCGCCTCGATGACACGCGGGCTGCGGTCCTCCGCCATCGTGCGCAGCCCCATCATCCGGCGCGACTCGGGGCCTGGCTCCAGGCTGATCACGGCGGTCCCGGCGTCCTCCAGGCGGGCGATTTCGCGCTCCATGCGGCGGTGCACGGTCCGGCGCAGCAGCCCGTCAGCGCCGTTGACCCGGCCCGGGGCCGCCGACAGGGACGAGACGATGAGCACGAGGTCGAGGCCCTCCGCTCGGAGCACGTCGGCGTTGGTGACCGAATGGACGCCGCCGTCGACGTACTCGGCCCCCTCGATCGTGACCGGCCGGAAGTAGCCCGGTATGGCGCACGAGGCCAGCACGGCGGGGGCCAATCGAGCGGGTGGGGCGCCGGGGCGTCCGAAGACGACGCGGGCGCCGTCGGAACGGCGCACGGCGCAGATGCGCAGGCCAGCTGGCCAGTGGGTGCCGATGTGCTCGTCGAGGCCGCGCGCCCGCTCGGAGATGTCGATCTGCCCGCGGGGATCAGTGTCATGGCCGCCACCTCGGGACGGAAGGCGAGCGGTCTCCGGGCCACCCGGGTGATGAGGGCCGGCGAGGGCAGGTTCCAGGGGCGCAGCATCGAAAGGACCGAAGGGGTCGGCAGCGGTCCGGCGTCGGCGGGGAGGATGCGGCGCAGGATGGCGCCACCGCGTCGTGAGGTGGTCACCCCGTACAACGAGGCCGCCAGATCGGTGGCGGGGACCCCGACACGCAGTGCGGCTCCGGTGACCGCGCCGGCCGAGGTGCCCACGACGATCGAGGCGGCCCGCGGGTCCCAACCGCTCTCACGCTGCAGGGCGGCCAACACGCCGGCCTGGTAGGCCTGACCGACGACGCCCCCGGCACCGAGCACGAGGCCGATGGAGCGAGGCTTGCTCGTGCGTCCCCCGTCGATCACCTTCACCCCCTCTTTCTATCCCCCCGAGCCGCGGCACGGCCGGACGCCATCTCTGAGAACCCCGGTTGACTCCCTTCTCCCCTGCTGGGTCGCACCGAGCCCGCTCCTCGGACGGCTCCCTAAGGTGGGCCGGTCCGCAGAGGCCGGGAGGCGCATGACCGAGACACTCAGGATCGTCGCGGCCGCCGGTGGCGTCGTCCTCATCGTCGGAATGCTGAGCGATGCCATCGCGACGCTGATCGTCACCCAGGGCAGCAGCGGGCTCTGGCGTCCGACGCGGCTGTTCTACGCCGCCACCTGGCGCGGGACGAGGGCCCTGGCGGCGCGGCTGCCGGCGCGCCGGGCGAATACGGGCTGAACGTCTACCCGGCGCTGTCTCTGCTCGGGCTCCTGGTCCTGTGGTTGGCCGGGCTCATGATCGGCTGGTCGCTCGTCTACTGGGGACTGGATCAGCACGTCGGTGGCACCAGGGACTGGGGATCGCTCGTCTACTACGCGGGGACGTCGCTCGTGACCCCCGTGTTCGGGTCGGCGCACGGCGCGCTCGTGCGCTTGCTCACCCTGCTCGAAACTCTGACGGGGGTGGTCACGATCGCCCTGATGATCTCGTACCTCCCCGCGCTCTACGGCGGGTACAGCCGCCGAGAGGCCCGCCTGCTCACGCTCGACGATCCTCTGGGCGGGCGCATCACCCCGGTGCGAGTGATCGCCATCGGGGCGCCGGGTGGCGATGTCGAGATGCTGTACCGCTCATTCGCAGAATGGCAGATGTGGACGGCCGACGTGCTCGAGAGCCACGTGTCGTATCCGATGCTCGCGCTCTTCCGTTCCCAGCATCCGGGACAGTCCTGGGTCACCGCACTCGGCGTGGTGACCGACGCGGCCACCTTGACCTCGGCGTGTGTCGTTGGCGCGCGGAGTCGGGAGCCCTCTTTCCAGTACCGGCGCGGTCGCCGCGCCGTCATGGAGATCTCGAGCCGCCTGCACGTGCCGGCGACGGCGAGGCCCGCCACGTGGATGGTCGAGGAGAACTTCGAACTGGCCTGGCGACAACTCGTGGCGACCGGCCTGCCGCTCCGTGACAAGGACGAGGCCTGGGTGGACCTGCAGGCACTGCGCAGCACGTACGGCGACGAGCTCGAGCGTCTGATCGACTTCCTCGTCGCACCGCGCGGCTTCTGGGGCCACTCGGCCGAGGAGACCGTGGCCGAGGAGGTGGCCCAGGCCGCGAGCGACGCACGGCGGAAGGCCCGCACGGGGTAGCCCTGCACGGCCGGGCGACCTCCGCCGTTACTCTTCGGACCCAGAGCCGTGCCCGTTTCGCTGCCCACCGCCGAGACCGTCAACCTGCGCCCGCCCGACGCCGTCGAGGCCCAGGTGATGGCCGACGGCGTCGCCTCCGCGGTGGCGGGGCGCGAGGGGCTGCAGCCCGTGCAGCGTTCGCTCATCGAGGCGTTGTTCCCCGCGATGACGGGCCACGCCGTCAGGGTGGGGGACGCGCCGGGCCTGACGGCCCCGGAGCTGGCATCGGCGCTGGCCCGGCGTGAGCTCCAGTTCCGCGCCCGCGTGGTCCAGATCATGGTGCTCTGCGCGCTCGTTCGTCACCCCATTCCCGACGACGTCGCCGACAACGTGGAGGAGTTCGCCCGGGAGCTCGGGGTGGAGGAGGGGATGGTCGAAGTGGCGCGTGAGTTTGCCGCCGGCTCACTCGGCCTCGCCGCGTACGACTTCACGCGGAACGGCTACGAGGGGACGTGGCACGAGGAGGAATCTGCTGCCGCCCTGCACTCCAGCCGGGTCCTGCACGACGCGTGGGAGTTCTCGGTGCACGACCCCGCACTGGCGGCCCGGTGGGCCGCCCTCGAGACGCTGCCCGCCGATGCCATCGGGCGCAAGGTCTGGGAGCTCTACCAGGCCCGTGGCTTCACCTTTCCGGGCACGCCCGGCTCGGCACCACCGCTCCTGGCGCAGCACGACTGGGTCCACGTCTTGGCGGACTACGGCACGACCGTCGAGTCGGAGGTCGAGGTCTTCGGGCTCATCGCCCGGGCCAACGACGACATGCACGCCTTCTCGCTGCTGGCCATGGTCATCTCGCTGTTCGAGACCGGGTATCTCACCACGGGAGCCGGGCTGTTCCAGTCGTCACCGGGGCATTTCTCCTCGAGTCCGGGCATGGCCGTCCGGCTCTCCGACGCCATGGCGAGGGGTGCTCGCTGCCACGACGCCGAGACCGGCTCCGACAGCATCGACTTTCTCCGGATGGACTGGTTCGCGGTGGCGCCGCGCACCTGCGACGACCTGCGGGAGCGCTTCCATCTGCTCCCGAAGTCGACGGTCGCGGTCGCGGCGGGCTCCGTCGGCCCCTGGGAACGGGGAGGGATCAGCCCGTTCCAGATGGATGCGGGTCGCGCGCTCGCCGCATCCCGCGGGGTGCCCTACGAGGCGCATGGCGCCTCACTCGCTTGATCAGGACTCGAGGAACCGCAGGACGGCCAGCACGCGCCGATGGTCGTTTTCCGAGACCGGCAAGTCGAGCTTGGCGAAGATGTTGGCGACGTGCTTCTCGACGGCGCCCTCACTGACGACCAGGGCGCTGGCGATGGCCGCGTTCGAGCGTCCCTCTGCCATCAGGGCGAGGACCTCGCGTTCGCGGGCCGTCAGTACGGAGAGCGAGTCGGTGCGCCGGGTCGCACCCAGGAGTTGTGTCACCACTTCAGGGTCCAAGGCCGTTCCTCCGATCGCGACGCGTTCGAGCGCGTCGACGAAGTCCTTGACGTCGGCGACGCGGTCCTTGAGCAGATAGCCGATCCCGGCGGCGTCCTCGGCCAGGAGGTCGGCGGCGTAACGCGTCTCGATGTACTGGGAGAAGAGCAGGATGCCGAGACCCTCGTGCTTGGCCCGCAGCTCGAGCGCGAGGCGCAGCCCCTCGTCGGTGAAGGTCGGCGGCATGCGGATGTCGATGACCGCCACGTCGGGCGGGTTCTGGGCGATCGAACTGCGCAGTGCCCCCGGGTCGCCGACCGCGCCGGTGATGACGAAGCCGCGGTCCACCAGGAGCTGCACCAGCCCGTCGCGCAGGATGGCCGAGTCCTCGGCGATGGCGATGCGCAGAGCGCAGGGCATCATGGCGACAGGGGGAGGTCGACGGTGACGACGGTTGGGCCGCCGGGGGGGCTCACCAGGTTCAGCCGACCGTCCACCGCGCGCACCCGGTCGGTGAGCCCGGCCAGGCCGCTCGACGAGGAGCCCAGCCGGGAGAGCCAGCGCGCCGCCGTTGCCGTCGTCGCGCACGACGAGACGAAGCCAGGAGCCCTGCTGCGCGCACGAGACGGAGGCGCGGGAAGCCTGGGCGTGCTGGGCCACGTTGGCCAACAACTCGGCCACGCAGAAGTAGGCGATCGCCTCGATGGCCGGTGACGGCCGGCTGTGCAGGTCGATCGACACCTCGGTGGGGACGGCGCTGCGCGCCGCCAGCGTGGCGAGCGCGCCCTCGAGGCCGATGTCGAGGGCCGGAGGATGGATCCCACGGGCGATGTCGCGCAGCTCCGCGATGGCCTCCTTGGCGCCGCGGTGCGCCTCGTCCACGAGCTCGCGCACCCGGTCGAGATCGACATGCTCGGCGTCCTCCAGCTTCTCCTTGGCCATGCCCAGCCGCATGGCCAGCGCGACCAGCTGGGCCTGGGTGCCGTCGTGCAGGTCGCGCTCGATCCGACGCAGCGTGGCCGCGGAGGCGTCGACCGTCTGCGTGCGGGCCTGCTCGAGCGTCCGCACGCGAGCGGCCATCGGGTCGGGCCCGAGGAGCGTCGTCATGAGCAGGCGGTCGACGTTGACGAAGCCACGCATGACCCACGGGGCGGCGAAGAAGAAGACGGCGCCGATGATGAAGATGACGACGCCATGGATGAAGCCGATCGTTCCGGCGGAGAGGTAACCCGGGGGGAAGAGATTCCGCACGAGGCCGAACACGGGTGGGTTCGACTGCCGGGGGAGAGGAAGGGGTGGGTGAGGCACGCGAAGGCGTCCCACCAGAGGCTGAAGGCCACGTAGAAGCCGAGGAGCGTCCACGGCACCTTGAGGGCGAGGTAGGCCACGGCGCCGCCAGGCCACCCGGTCGCGCAGGCACGACTGCAGCCAGCCGAGGAAGCCGGCCCGGCCGGCGAAGGAGCTCGGGCTCCTCGATCGGCATCGCCGAGCATGGCCCGGCGCCAGGCCGCGCTGCCAGGCCGCCGATGCCTCGGGCGCTGCGGAGCGAGAGGGCGAGGATGGCGAGCCCGAAGAAGGTGATGGCGAGGACCAGCGCCCGCCACCAGGGTGACCCCGACGAAGGCCAAGCCGACACGGCGAGGCCGCCGCGACACCAGATAGAAGGCGAGCTCGGACCACGGCCGCCTGGTGAAGGGCTCGTGCAGATGCGCTGGGCCACCGCCTTGATGCGGGCGGCCTGTTCCTCGCTCACCGCGAGCGACATCTCCCGACCCATCATGCGCACGCGCACCCCGCTGTCCTCGACCTGCTCCATCATCATGCATCCCGCCGGGCGAGCAGTGCCGCCGCCGAGGGCCAAGGCCATCGCGGCGTAGAGGGCCATCAACAAGAAGGCGGCGGTGCTGGACAACGCACCGAAGACGGGCACGACCGCGGCGACGGAGTTGCCGAGCAGCATCGCGGGCATGAAGCGTGCTCGGGTCCCCGGCCACGTTGTGCAGGAGGAGCGGGAGCAGCAGTGTGCATCCCACGAAGACCGCGATGGCGCCCGCACTGTGGCGGACGATCGCGCCGATCCCGATGCCGAACAAGGCCAGCAACGCCAGGAAGGCGCCCGACTCGACGAGGGCGCGCAGCACGCCGGGGTCGCCGAGCGTCGCCGTGGGAGCTGCGCCGCGAGAGCACCGCCTGGCCCACGAAGAACGACAGAAAGCTGAGCGCGAACCCGAGCCCGAGGGCGAAGGCGCCCATGACGAGGGCCTTGGCACCGAAGAACACCGAGCGCTGCGGCGTCGCCGCCAGGGAGGAGCGGATGGTGCCGCTGCCGTACTCGCCGCTCATCGACAACACGCTCAGGATCCCGATGACGAGCGACGCCAAGGCGAACCCGGCCAGCGAGGTGTTCGTCGGATCGAAGTTCTGGTAGAAGTTGGCGCTTTGGTGGCGCGCCCCGTTGGTGGAGAGGAAGCTGACGAGGACGGTCCCGGCAAAGGCGACGAGCAGCGCCCACCTGGTCGAGCGCAGGGTGACGAGCTTCGTCCACTCCGCGGCGACGGCCTGACGGAGCCCGGCTCGGCGCACGGCGGCGCGGGGAGTGTGGCGGCGATGGTCATGGCGTGTCCTTTCGGCGGGGTGGGCTCAGGTCGTCACGGGTGACGCGACGGTGCTGCGGTACTCGACGGCGTCGCGGGTGAGCTCCATGAAGGCGTCCTCGAGAGAGGCCCGCACGGTGGTGAGCTCGTGCACGGTGAGAGATTGGGCGGCGGCCAGCTCGCCGATGGCCGCCGCGGGCATCCCGCTGACGACGATGGCGCCGTCGTCGACGGTCGGTCGGGCGCCGGCGCGGTCGCAGCGCGCTGACGAATCGCTGCGGGGTCGGGCGTCACGATTCGCACCGACTCCGCCGCGTTCTGTCCGTGAACTCGTCGACGCTCGTCTCCGCGATCAGGCGTGCCCCGCCCGATCACGACCAGGCGCTCCGCCGTGAGCGACATCTCGGTGATCAGGTGGCTCGAGACGAGGACCGTCCGGCCCTGTCGGGCCAGGTCACGCAGCAGGTGGCGGACCCAGCGAATGCCCTCGGGGTCGAGCCCGTTGACGGGTTCGTCGAAGAGCAGCACGCCGGGGTCGCCCAGGAGGGCGCCGGCAATGCCGAGACGCTGCCCCATGCCGAGAGAGAACTTGCCGGCCCGCTTGTCGGCCACGGCAGTGAGTCCGACGAGGTCGAGCACCTCGTCGATGCGCGCGGCGGGGATGTCGTTGGTCTGGGCCAGCCACTTGAGGTGGTTGCGGGCGCGGCGGCCGGGGTGGAACGCCTTGGCGTCGAGGAGCGCGCCGACCTCCCGCAGGGGCCAGCGGAGGTCCTCGTAGGGCACCCCGTTGACGGTGGTGCTCCCGGAGTCGGGCAGGTCGAGGCCCATGATCATGCGCATGGTGGTGGACTTCCCCGACCCGTTGGGACCGAGGAATCCGGTGACGACGCCCGGCGTGACGGTGAAGCGTGAGGTCGTCGACGGCCACGGTCGTCCCGTAGCGCTTGGTCAAATGGTGCGAGACGATCATGGTGGGCTCCTCGTCCGCCGGGATGGCGCTCCCGGGCGGCCTGCACCCAACCTACGGAACACCGGGACGAATGAGAATGCCGCTACCGGGCGTCCGACACTGGTGCTAGCCCCCGCGTGCGCGCCGGGACGGCCGAGGCCTCGATCCCTCGACCTCGCCCGGGGAGCCCTACGACCCCGCGGCAGGTGATCCGGGCCAGGCCGGGTACGAGGGCGCCGGGTCCGGCGGCGAGGGAAAGCTGGTGACCGACCCCGGGAGCGAGAACATCGGGACCGGACCGGCGGGCACCACGCCGGCCTTGTAGCGCCTCCCGCCGTCGACGTAGCGCATGAGCCCGGTGCCGTTCACCCCCTCCTCGTCGGGCCCCTTCGCCGTCGCGTCGTACCACAAGAAGGTGTAGTCGGCCGGCGACGAGTAGCTGGGCAGCGGTGCCGCGCCCTGGTAGCCGTAGGCGGTGAGCGGGCTCGTCGGTCCCCCACCGGTGGGCGGGGCACGGAACAAGCCCGTGGCGAACGTGCCGGGGGTCAGGCGGGCCCCGGCCAGCTGGACGCCCGTGAAGAGCTGCTGGATCGGCGGGATGATCGCCGGCGCCGCCACCGAGGCCGGTGCGGTGTGGGACCCGTACCACCAGCGGTACAGGCGGTCGGCGTCGCCGACCGCCACGGGGACGGGGACGGCCAGGCTGGTGACGCCGAAGGCGTGCGCCCACTCCTGCTGGTCGTAGTAGCGCCCCAAGGTCGAGGTGTCGGTGAGCACGATCCCGGTGATGATCCACTCGGGGAAGTACCCGACGGCGGCACAGGCCCTGGTGAGGTAGATCGGCATGATGGGGTCGCCGGCGAACACGACGCTGGTGGCGCGGGAGGACTTGAGCTTCTCGGCCAGGGTCGCGGCCTGGGTGGGCAGCGTGGTGAGGTCGAGCGTGTAGGTGAGGTCGGTGGGCGACGCCATGCGCACCCGGCCCGCCCGCAACTTCTCGGTGACCAACGCCGTCAGCTGGGCGAACCCCGGCCCGGGCGGCTCCGAGGTCTCGCTCACCACGATGAACTTGCGCTTCTGCGTGTGCAGGGCGGGGTCGCCGGCCCAGACGGCGTCCTTCCCGTTCAACTTGGCGACGAGGTAGTCGAGCGTCTCGCTGAGCGACGTGTCGGCGGTGGGCAGGTTGGCCCACTGGTAGGGGGCGTTGAGCTGGATCTGGCCGTTGCTCGACGAGTCGCCGCACGCCAAGCACAGCACGTGCAGCCGGGCCAGCTCGTCTTCGTAGGCGGTGGTCTCGGCCGGGCCGCTGATGGAGGCAAAGGCGTGGAGCTGCTGCGCCACGGTGACGGCGTCGGCGTGCGCGGCCACCGGATCGGAGTCGGCCCCGGAGGCGGTGAAGGGGATCAGGTTCACGTGCCGCCCGTACAGCGCGTAGACCTGGTTGAACATCGCCACGTAGGCCTGGGCGGTGGCGAGCGCCTGGGCGTTGGTGCCGGCCGCGCTCGAGACCGCCGCCGCCAGCCCGCCCGGCTGGGCCTGGTAGTAGACGACGTTGATCGTGCTCCCCGTCACCCCGCTCGAGGTGGCCCCGCCGTTCGCCCCCGTGAAGACGGGCACGCACGGCGGGGCGTAGACGCTCGGCACCTTCAACCGCCCCGTCGTGTGGTCGCACTGCGGGCCCCAGTCGTAATCGGCGGTCTTGCCCGACCTTGGCGGCGGCGGCGAAGGTGGGCGGCACGGAGAGGTGCGTCGTCGGGGCCGCACCGGCGCCGACCGGGGCGGCCGCCGGGCTGCCGTTGTGCTCGTTCACGGTGGCCGAGATCCCGGCGGCCACCAGGGCGGCCACGATGAGGACGACGGGGCCCGCCACCCGAAGCCGGCTCACCCGCGGCCACGGCCGCTCGCTCGGTGGCGCGTCGGGGTCGCTCATGCGGGATCCACCTCCGTGGTCGTGGGCGCGACGCTGGTCACGGTGGTGGTCGGGCCCGAGCGGGCCAGCGCGAGCGGGTCCGATCCCAAGAAGGCCTCCCCGACCTCGGGCGACCAGAGGACGGCGCGCGGCGCCCCGCTGGCGAGCACCGCGCCACGGTCCATCGCCACCAGGCGGTCCGCCAGCTCGGCGATGAACGCGATGTCGTGCTCGACGACGAGCAGGGTGGCATCGAGGCGGCCGCGCACGTTGCGCAGGAGCTCGACCATCGCCTCCACCTCGCGCTGCGCCACGCCGGAGGATGGCTCGTCGAGCAGCACCACCCTCGGCTGGTGGGCCACGACGGCGGCCAGGTCGAGCAGACGACGAGAGCCCGTCGACAGCTCGCTGACCAGGTTGTCGGCGTAGCGCTCGAGGCCGAACATCTCCAAGAGCTCACCCGCCCGGCGCATCACGGCCGCCTCCGTGCGCACCTGGGCCGGGAGGCGCAGCATGGCGTTGAAGGGGTCGCTGACGTCGGTGAAACGCTCGAGCGACACCGCCAGCGCGTCGCGCACGGTCAGACCGGAGAAGAGGCGGGAGTCCTGGAAGGAGCGGCCCAGCCCCAGGCGGGCGCGGGCCGACGCCGTCCGGTCGGTCACGTCGACGCCGCCCAGCTCGACCCGTCCGGCCTGAGGCTGGAGGAACCCCGAGATGACGTCGAAGAGCGTCGTCTTGCCCGCGCCGTTCGGCCCGATGATCCCGACGATCTCCCCGTGGGCGGCCTGCAGGGACACGTCGTCGAGCGCCGCGTTGCCGCCGAAGCTGATCGACACGCCCCGGACTTCGAGCTCCGGGTGGCCGTTGCGCTCCGCCGGCGCGGGGACGGCGTGCGTCTCGAGCGTCTCGGACGCCTTCTCGAGGTAGATCGACCACAGGAGCTCGGGGTGCGCCGCCAACTCGGCGGCGGGGCCCGAGAAGCGCACCGCCCCGTTCTCCATCACGTACACGCGGTCGGCCACCGCGACCGCCACGTTCATCGACTGCTCGACGAGCAGGATGGCGGTCCCCGCCCGGCGCATCGACTCGATCGCACCGAGCAGCTGCTCGACGACGAGCGGTGAGAGCCCGAGCGACAGCTCGTCGATCAAGAACAGCTTGGGGCGGGTGATGGTCGCCATGGCGAGGGCGAGCATCTGCTGCTGGCCACCCGAGAGGTTTGCGGCGCGCTCGCCGCGGCGCGAGGCCAGGGTGGGGAAGGCGGCCAGCGCCTCGTCGATCATGTCGGCGTCACGCTCGCCTCGCCGCCGGCCCTGCCACGCCGCGGCGCGCAGGTTGTCCTCGACGCGCAGGTTGGGGAAGATCCCCTCGCCACCGGGCACCTGGGCGATGCCGAGCCGGGCGATCTCGTCGGGGGGCAGGTGGGTGATGTCGCGCCCGTCGAAGACGATGGCGCCGTGATCGGCCTCCACGACGCCGCCGATCGCCCGCAACAGCGTCGACTTGCCCGCCCCGTTGGTGCCGAGCAGCGCGACGATCTCGCCCTCCCCGACCTCGATCTCCACGTCGGGGAGCACGGTGACGCCCTCGTAGCCCACGCTGAGCTCGCGCACGGCGAGCAGCGGCAGCGCGCCGGCGTGCCGGTCCACGAGCATCTGGGCCCGGGTGCGCATGGAGGTCCACACGTTGCGCACGTCGCGCTCGATGAGACCGCCGGCGCTCGCCACGATGAGCCCGCCGATGGTGAAGATGGGGACCAAAATGAGGAGGCCGTAGCGGAAGCCGACCGCGTCGCCCAGCGCGCCGACGCTCGGGAGGACGAGGAACCCGGGCAGGACGAAGAGCGCCCCGATGGAGAAACCGACCGAGCGCACCCTCGATGGGATGGCGAGCGAGAGGGAGGCGAGGACGCCCGGTCCCACCACCGCCAGCGAGGCGTCGATCCCGGCGTTGCCGATGAAGGCCACGGGGACGTTCGGGGCCAATGCGAAGAGAACGGCGAACCCCGCCGCGATGACCGACGCAACGGCGAGCATGCGGAAGACGAGGCCGATGTCACGCCTGGCCAGTCGGGTGGCGATCACGGCGCCGACGGCGAGGCCGAGAAGGTCGAAGACCTGGATGGGCGCAATGAGGTAGGCGCGTTGCACCGCGTCGAGGTGGAAGGTCTCCTGGTATTGCAACGAGGCCAGGGAGGTGAAGCCGGCGATGGCGGCGGCGAGGAAGGGCAGCGCGATGAAGATGCGGCGCAACACGCCGATCTTCCAGACCGTCCGCCACGCTTCGCCCAGCGACGGTGCGGCCTCGACCGGGACGTCGATCGGCGGGCCGACGACGGGCTCGCGCGGGGGCGTCGCCCAGGGGGGCCGGCTCGCCTCGTTCCGAGGCGAGCATCTGCTCGGCCAACTCGACCTGCTCGTGGCGCCCCCGCGGTGGCTCGCGCAGGCGCAGGCCGACCACCACGACGATGGCGATGGGCACGGCAAAGAAGAAGAAGGGGGCGCGCCACGACCAGATGGCGGCCAGGCCGGCGCCGAGGAGGACGCCCACGATGGCGCCGATGCTGATGCCCGAGCGGTGGGCCGAGTAGACGCGTGGGCGCGCCCGGACCGGGTAGTAGTCCGCCAGCAGCGAGTTGTGGGTGGGGAAGATCACGGCCTGCCCCATGGAGACCCCGACCAACATGATGGTCGCCACCACCACGGTCTGGGCCGCGCCGAGCCCGACGGAGAACGCAGCGCCGACGAGGGCGCCGATGAGCGCGATGCGCACCCGGTTGGTGCGGTCGGCCAACACGGCGACGGGCAGCGTGCAGAGCAGCGCGGCCGCGCCCGCGATGGCCACGATGAGCAGGATGCCGGCGTTGGTCAGGTGGAAGGCGTCGCGGACGTTCGGCGTCAGCACGTTGAAGGCGCTCTGGGTGGCCTGGTCGAGCAGCTCGATCGCGCAGAGCACTCCCAGGGGGAAGAGACCGGCGCCGCCGCCGAGCTGGGCCAGGCGCTTCATGGCACCAGAGCGGGCTCGACGGGAGTCCCGGTGCCCGGCGTCGCGGCCCCCCGGCGCGTCGCCAGCGCGCCGAGCGCCCAGTCGCGCAGGTCGTAGCAGAGGCCGGCCAGCCCGCGGGGGAAGAGGATGAGCACGAGGAGCACGCCGAGGCCGGCGGGGAACAGCTGCCAGCTCGGGGGCAGGTAGATGGTGCTGCCCTCGACCAGGGCGGCGCCGAGAATCGCCCCGAGCGCCGAGCCGAGGCCGCCCACGGCGGTGGCGGTGAAGACGACCAGGCTGACGGGCACCAAGAACGAGGTCTCCTCGTACTGCTGGTTGATCACGAGCAGGAGACAACCGCCGAGCCCGGCGATGAAGCCGGAGACGGCGAAGGCGGTCAGCTTCGCCCACAGGACGCGGACGCCGTAGCCCGCCGCGGCACGCTGGTTGGCCGGGAGCGCGCGCAGGACGCGCCCGGTCCGGCTGTGGCGCAGCCCGTGCAGGGCCACGAGCACGAGCACGAGCACCCCCAGGCACAGCTCGAACACCGACGCCTGCGACGTGATGGCCAGCCCGAACAGGTAGGGGACGCCGAGCTGGCCCTGGGGTATCCACGAGAACTCCTCGCGCACCAGCAGGTAGCCCGACGCCGCGAGGGCGAAGGCGAGCGTGGTGACGGCGGCGAACATGCCGTCGAGGCGCAAGGTCGGGATCCCCACCACGACGGCCACCGCGGCGGCGGCGGCGCCGGCCAGCAGGAGGGCCAGGCTCAGGTCCCAGTGCCAGTCCAAGAGCGCGACGGCGCCGACGGCGGCCCCCACGGCCGCGAAGGACATTTGGCCCAGGCTGACCTGGCCCGACCATCCGCTCAGCACGACGATGGAGCAGCCGACGATGGCGAGGACGACGAGGGACGAGGTGCGGATGAGCTCGCCCGGGCCCATCCACAGCGGCAACGTGCAGGCGGCGGCGAAGGCGACCAGCGCGAGAGCCGGGGTCCCGACCCGGACCTCGGTGAGGTCGCGCAGGGGGGTCGGGAGGTCGCGCGCACTGCCGGCCAGCGGCAGCGTCGTCACGGCCTCCCGGTCGGTGTGGCGCGCCAGCAGCTGGCGCACGACGATGGCTGCGAAGACGACACCCGCCAGCACGGCGAGCCCGAGCGCCGGATTGGTGGGCTCGTTCCAGGCCACGCCCTGCTCCAAGATGCCGAGGGCGACGGCGGAGAGGGCGATGACCGGCAACTCGGTGAAGTTGCCCAGCGCCAGGGCGGCCAGCGCCGTGACGAGCGCCGTCAAGCCGTAGGTCGGGTCGAGCGGGAGGCCCAGGATCGTCGCCTGGAAGAAGATGCTCACGAAGGAGAGGACGCCCGCCACCACCCAGGTGACCGTCTGCAGGCGTCCGACCGGGATGCCGAGCATGGCGGCGCGGTCGCGCCGGTCGCCCGCCGCCTGCACGGCGATCCCGATGTCGCTCTTGGTGAACCAGATCGACACGGCGGCCAGACACGCGACCGAGACGATGACCGCCACCAGGTCGTTGGCGTCGAGCACGACGGGCGAGAGGTGCCAGCTGAGGTGCCAGGGGAAGCTCACCACCGCGGTCGCGATCGGCGTCTGACCCCAAAGGCGCGGGATGAGCAGGCTCAGCACCACCAGGAGCTGGGAGAGCCCGATGGTCGCCACCGTCAAGATGAGGCGGGGTGAGCGCCGGAACCGGCGGACCACGACGAACTCGACGATCGCCGTCAAGAGGACGGACGCCACCAGGCCAGTGGCGAGGCCGGCGAAATAATTGACGCCCGAGAAGGCGACCAGTCCGACGGCCAGGACGGCGGGTGCCGTGCCGAGGTCGCCCTGGGCGAAGTTGATGACCTTGTTGAGTCGATACGTGAGCCCCAGCCCGACGGCCATGAGCGAGCCGAGCAGCCCGAGCACGGCTCCTTGGATCCAGACGCCGAGCGGCAGCGGAAAGAGGATGAGCTGGAGGCCGAGCACGGCCGCGACCGACACCGCCGCCGCGACGGCCGTCGCGCTGTTGCCGGCCCAGTGTCGGGAGGTCCTCAGCGACCCACGCCCTTCTTCATGGCGTCATGCCTGGTCCCGCATGGCGAACGTGCCCCCCCGGGGTAGCGCACTTGGTCTCTGGCACCAGCTGGTCCTGCTCGTGGCGGGCCTCAGGGTAGTGGTCCGGCGGTGCTGCGCCAAGAGCGTCAATCCCTGTGTGGCGCACGGCCGTTGTCCTTGACGCAGCGCGAGGCGGGTCGTGACCACCCTGTATCGTCGCCAATGAGCGGGGACACAGCTAGAGACGGACCGCGCCTCCCCCGCCGCTCTCCGTCGACGAAACGAGGCACCGTGGCCCTCACCGACCAAGCCCCTCCGGCCCAGCGCTCGACCTCGCCGGCCGCGCATGCCGTCGAGCTGCGCAAGACCTACGGCACGGGGCAGGCCACGGTCCACGCACTGGCCGGCATCACCGTGACCTTCGAGCGCGGCCGCTTCACCGCCGTCATGGGCCCGTCGGGGTCGGGAAAGTCGACGCTGATGCACTGCATGGCCGGCCTCGACCGGCCGACGTCGGGACAGACGTTTGTCGGCGACCTCGACATCGGCGCCCTGGACGACAAGGACCTGACCCAGCTGCGACGCGACCGGATCGGCTTCGTGTTCCAGTCCTTCAACCTGGTCCCCACGCTCACCGCCGGCGAGAACATCACGCTGCCGGCCGATCTGGCGGGGAGGAAGGTCGACCAGGAGTGGTTCGACTACCTGGTCGCCCAGCTGGGCATCGCCGACCGGCTGACGCACCGGCCCAGTGAAATGTCCGGCGGCCAGCAGCAGCGCTGCGCCTGCGCCCGGGCCCTCATCAACCGGCCCGACCTCATCTTCGCCGACGAGCCGACCGGCAACCTCGACTCGAACTCCTCCGCCGAGATGCTGTCCTTCCTGCGGCGCTCGGTGACCGAGTTCGGCCAGTCGATCGTCATGGTGACCCACGATCCCCACGGGGCGTCCTACGCCGACCGCGTCGTCTTCCTGGCCGACGGGAACATCGTCGACGAGCTGGCGGCGCCGACGCCGGACTCGGTCCTCGAGCGCATCCGGACGCTCGGCGTCGCGGGCGTCTGAGGTGTGGCGCGTCACGCTCAAGGGCCTCCTGGCCCACAAGCTCCGTCTGGCGCTGACCGGACTGGCCATCGTGCTCGGGGTGACGTTCATCGCCGGGACGTTCGTGCTGACCGACACCCTGCACAACACCTTCGACACCCTCTTCGGGAACATCTATCAGAACGTCACCTTCCAGGTGCGCGGGGTGGCCCAGTTCGGGAGTGGCGGCACCGCGAACGCGGAATCCCGTCCCGGAGTCGCTCCTCGCCACCGTGCGACGGGTCCCGGGTGTGGAGGCCGCCGAGGGCTCGGTGACCGGCTACGCCCAGTACATCGGCCACGACGGCAAGGCCATCTCGACCGGGGGCGCGCCCACGCTCGGGGTCTCCTTCGATCCCGACCAGCAGATCTCCGCCCTGCGGATCGTCGAGGGGACCGCGCCGAAGACGCCCCACGACGTCGTCATGGACCTCGGCACCGCGCAGAAGTACGACTTCAAGGTCGGCCAATCGGTGCGGATCCTGCTCCAGGGGCCGACCCGCACGTTCACCATCACGGGCCTGGCCCGTTTCGGGACGGCGGACAACCTGGCCGGGGCCACGCTGGCCGGCTTCGACATCCCGACCGCCCAGGCGCTCATGGGAGAGGTCGGCCAGTTCGACACCATCAACATCGTCAGTGCGCCGGGCTCGGACAAGGCGGCCGTCCAACGCGCCATCGCCCGCGCCCTGCCCCACGGGGTCGAGGTCGTCACGGGCCAGACGGTGATCAACGAGCAGACGAGCGCGGTCGGCCAGGCGCTGGGCTTCTTCAACACGGCGTTGCTCGTCTTCGGCTTCATCGCGCTCTTCGTGGGCGGTTTCACCATCTTGAACACGTTCTCCATCACCGTGGGCCAGCGCACGCGAGAGCTGGCGCTGTTGCGCATCGTCGGCGCGAGCCGGCGCCAGGTGTTCCGTTCGGTGCTCGGTGAGGCGGCGATCGTGGGGCTCGTGTCGTCGCTCGTCGGACTCGGACTGGGCGTGCTGGCGGCCGTCGGGCTCGAGAAGCTGCTGAGCGGCTTCGGCGTCACGCTGCCGTCGGGCCCGCTCGTCTTCGAGGCGCGCACCGTCGTCGTGTGCCTGATCGTGGGCGTCGGCGTGACGCTGGTCTCGGCCATCAGCCCCGCCCGCCGCGCCGTGCGCATCGCCCCGGTGGCGGCGGTGTCGGAACAGCAGACCGAGGCCGAGATCCCGCTGCGGCGCCGCTTCATCCGGGGCGGCGTCATCACCCTGATCGGAGTCTTCGGGCTTGCCTTCGGGCTGACCAAGCCGGCCGTCGGTCTGGTCGGCCTGGGTGCGGTGCTGATCTTCGTCGGGGTGGCGATGCTGGCGCCCGCCGTGGCGCGACCCATGGCCAGCGCCATCGGGCGCCCGCTGGCCCGCCTGCTCGGCACCTCGGGCCGGCTGGGTCGGGAGAACTCGATGCGCAGCCCCCGCCGCACGGCGCAGACGTCGGCGGCGCTGATGGTCGGGCTCGCCCTGGTCTCGGCGATCGCGGTCTTCGGGGCGTCGCTGTCGCGGTCGGCCACGAGCAGCGTGGACAACGCCATCAGCGCGGATCTCATCGTCAGCAGCACGAACAAGAACGGGTCCGGCAGCTTCAGCACCACGGTGCCCAAGGTGGCGTCCGCCGTTCCCGGCGTCACCGCCACCTCGACGGTCTACGGCGACCAGTTCGAGGTCAAGGGCTCACTGGTGTCCCTTCTCGGGCTCGGGACGAAGAATCTGTCCCAGACGGTCATCTTGAACATGACGGCGGGGAGCTCCCGGGCGCTGGCCGCCGGTGATCTGCTCATCGACACCAACACCGCCAACGCCGACCACCTCTCGGTCGGCGACACGGTCCCGGTGCGGTTCGCGCTCACGGGGCGCACCACCATGCGCATCGGTGGGATCTTCCAACCGAACGCCCTCGCCGGGAAGTATCTCGTCAGCGACGCCTTCTTCCTTCGCCACTTCCAGAACCCGCTCCCCGGCGCCGTCCTGGTGAACACCGACGGCACGGCGGGGGTGCAGCAGGCGGTCGAGAGGGCGCTGGCGCCCTACCCCAACGTCGAGGTGCAGTCCCGGGCCCAGTTCGAGGCGTCACAGTCGGCTCAGGTCAACCAGCTGCTCGGGCTCGTCTACGCCCTGCTGGCCCTGGCCGTGCTCATCGCCCTCATCGGGATCGTGAACACGCTCATGCTGTCGGTGTTCGAGCGCACCCACGAGATCGGGCTGCTGCGGGCGGTGGGCATGAAACGGCGCCAGATCCGCGCCATGATCCGCTCCGAGTCGGTGATCCTGGCCGTCTTCGGCGCCGTCATCGGCATCATCGTCGGCACGGGTCTGGGCATCGCCCTGGTCTCGGCGTTGCACTCCCAGGGCATCACCGACACCGTGGTGCCATTCTCGAACCTGGTGATCTTCCTGATCCTGGCCGCCCTGCTCGGCCTGTTGGCGGCGAGCTGGCCGGCGCGGCGAGCCGCGCGGCTGGACGTGCTGGCCGCGATCGCGGCCGAGTGACCCAAACCGAGGCTCGGTACAGTATTCGCATGGTGATCGGCACGGAGGCGGCTCCCACTCCCGGTGCCTTCCGCCTTCCCGGCTACTCCGTCGCCGTCGGACCATTCACCCACGTGGCGGCGGAGCGGGACAGGCTGGCCTCGTTGCGCTGGAGCTCATTCGACGCCCGCCAACTCGGCGCGACGCTCGGGGCGGAGATCAAAGGTGTTGACCTCACGGTCGCGGTTCCCGACGAGGTCATTGCCGAGCTGCGCCGGGCCCTGCACGACTACAAGGTGATCTTCTTCCGCGACCAGCCGATGACCCCGGCGCAGCACGTTGCGTTCGCGCGACGGTTCGGCGACCTCGAGGTTCATCCCTTCCTGTCGTCCAACACCGGGGAGCCCGAGCTGGTCCGCTTCGACAAGACGGCGGAGGTCAGCGGGTACGAGAACTCGTGGCATCACGACGTGACCTGGCGCGAGTGCCCGTCCATGGGTGCGGTGCTGCACGCGCTCTCGGTGCCCGATCACGGTGGCGACACCCTCTTCGCGGACATGTACGCCGCCTACGACGCCCTGGAGGAGACGACCAAGGGCGAGATCGACGATCTCGTGGCCGTGCACGACTTCACCCAGACCTTCGGGCACACCATGAGCGCCGACGATCGCCGAGCGGCCCAAGAGCGATTTCCCCCGGTCCGCCACCCCGTCGTGTGCACGCACCCGGCCACCGGCAAGCTGCACCTCTACGTCAACCGTCCCTTCGTGAGCCACATCGAGGGGCTCGACCGGGAGGCCAGCGTCGAGCTGCTGGACCGGTTGTGCCGCCAGGCGGACGCGCCCGAGCACCAGTGCCGGTTCACCTGGACGAAGGACGCGGTCGCCTTTTGGGACAACCGCGCGGTGCAGCACTACGCGTCGAGCGACTACTGGCCCCAGCGCCGGTCGATGGAGCGCGCCTCGGTGATCGGGACGCGGCCAACTCGGACCTGAGTCGCGCCTAGGGCGCCGAGCCCACGTGCGCGGGGTGACGACGTGCCCGCAGGGCTGACGGCCCGATCGACGAGTGCGCCATGACGATGAAGGCCGACGCCAGCATCACGTACACGAGGTCCAGGAGGAGCGCGAGCGTGCCCTTGCGGTCCGAACCGAAGCTGCCGAACACGCTGGGGGCGATCAACGCGATCACCAGGTAGACGGCCACACCGAGCGAGAAGATGAGCTGCAGGAAGTAGATGAAGCCGACCACCGCCGCGTACGACTGCATGACCCGTAGGTTCGGACCCGCCACTGTCCCGTCGCCCCGGGCGGTCTCGATCCCCCTCGCGAGATGAAGCAGCAAGGCGGCGCCGAACAGGACGACGAAGAGGGCGCCGATCACCACCTCGCGCGCGACGGAGTTGGTGAGGGGCGAGTCATGGGGCGCGATGACCGAGAGGAGCGAGGTGACGATGAGCACGGACCCGGCGTAGCTCAGCTGAAGGCTGACGAAGCTCATCCCGAACAGGTACACGCTCTGCGGCCTCAGTCCCCGCTGGTCCGGTTCCGCCCGGTTCGCCACGATGATGATGATCGGGATCAACAAGATCACGGAGAACAACGCGAGCGCGACGGCGATCGCGGCGAAGATCCCTCCGGTCAAACCCGCGACCTGACTTGGAATCGCGACATGGCTTGGCAGCGTGGTCATTGCACCCCCAGGTGTCGGCGCGTCCGGGCGCTCGAAACGCACGGTAGGCCGCCGCCAGGCGGCCGGCGCGGATACCGGTCGCGATCCCTCCGGCCCGCTCCTCCGTACCACCGTCGCTGAGATTGCTGCGCCCGCGACCGCATCGACCCAAGGAGAAGACCCGTGAGACACGCCCCCCCCCGTCGATTCGTCCCCTCCCTCCCCGCCGGTTCGTGGCGCGCGGCCCCACCCCGAGGGTGGCCGTGCTGGGTGCGCTGGCCGTTGCGCTGCTGACCGCGCTCGCGACCTCGGGTACGTCGTCGGCCGGCGCATCCGGCCCCGGACCGTTCTTGTCCGAGTTCAACACGGTGACCACGGTGGCATCGACGGTCCCGGCCAACGGTGACGTCAACCCCTACGGGATCGCCAATGTCCCACAGAGCGTCGGCGCACTGGTCCAGGGCGACACCCTGGTCAGCAACTTCAACGCCAAGTCGAACCTCCAGGGGACCGGCACCACGATCGTGCAGATTGCGCCGGACGGCAAGCAGAGCGTCTTCGCCCACCTCAATGGACCCCTGCCGGGAGCGTGCCCGGGTGGGGTCGGACTGACCACCGCCCTCTCCGTGTTGCAGGGTGGCATCGTCGTGGTCGGGAGCTTGCCCGTGACCAAGCTCGGCAAGGGGACGCCCGAGGCCGGGTGCCTGATCGTGCTGGACAGCCACGGCACGCCGCTCGAGACGTTCTCGGGCGGGAATAGCAACGGCCCCTGGGACATGACGGACTTCCAGCTCCCGGGCTTCGCCGTGCTGTTCGTGACCAACGTGCTCAACGGGACCGTCAAGGCGGGCGGAGCTCAGGTGAACCAGGGCACGGTGGTGCGCCTGCTGCTGGCTCTTCCACCCGGTGGCGATCCGGTCCTGCTCAACTCGAAGGTGGTCGGGTCCGGTTTCGCCGAAGAGCTCAACTCGAGCGCGTTGGTGGTCGGGCCGACCGGGGTCGCGCTGGGAGCGAACGACACGCTCTACGTCGCCGACACCGTCAACAGCCGGATCGCGGCCATTCCGTTCGCGCTGCTGCGCCAAAGCGCGCTGGGTGCGGGAGGGTCGACCCTGTCGTCGGGCTCGGCGCTCAGCGGTCCGCCGGGACTGACGCTGGCGCCCAACGGCGACCAGCTCGCGGCCAACGGGGGCAACGACAACGCGGTGGAGGTCACGCCCTCGGGGGCCCAGGTCGCCAACGTGCAGATCGATCCTGCTGGTGCAGGGGGTGACCTGTTCGGGCTGACCGTCGCGCCCAACGGTCGCGGTCTTCTCTTCGTCGACGACGGTGACAACACGCTGAAGCTGTTCGACCACACCTGACACTTCCATCACATGGGGTTCACACCCATGTGATGTGTCGGTCGCAGGCTGGGCGACGATGGGACCAGCATCTGCCCTGACGCAGGTGGCGCACCTCTTCCGGCGGGCCGGCTTCGGCGCCACCGAGCCCCAGATCGGGGCCGCCGCGGCGGCCGGCTATGGGAACACGGTGGACCAGCTGGTCGGAGGTCTCGGAGGACCCGACCAGGGCGCCGACGCCGTGCCCGCCCCGCAGCTCAGCGTCGACCCGGCGGAGTTGGACATCGCGCAGTTGAAGGCGGATCCGGCCGCCCGCAGGACCTACGAGCTGGCGCTGCGGCGGGACCTCATCGCGCTGAGCGACTGGTGGCTGGGCCGGATGCTGGCCACCACCAATCCGCTGCAGGAGAAGTTGACCTTCCTCCTGCACGGGCATTTCCCCACTGCCGTCTCCAAGGTTCGCTTCTCCACCTACATGTACGCGCAGAACCAGATCTTCCGGACGCTGGGGTCGGGAGGCTTCGACGCGCTCACCCAGGCGGTGTCGGCCGACCCGGCCATGTTGATCTGGCTCGATGCCGATTCGGACGAGGCGAGCGACCCCAACGAGAACTTTGCCCGTGAGCTGATGGAACGCTTCACGATGGGGATCGGGACCTACACCGAGAACGATGTCCGGGCGGCCGCAGTGTGCTTCACGGGCTGGACCCTGGACCGCGCGACGGCGTCGATGGTGATCCGGCCGTTCGAGCACGACGCAACACCGCAGACGTTCCTGGGCAACGCCGGAGTCAACAGCGGCCAGCAGGTGATCGACATCGTCTCCCACAGCGACGCGTCGGCCCAGTACGTGCCTGCGGCCCTGTGGAGCCACCTGGCCTACCCGGTCACGACCGCCGACCGCGTGGTGGCCGACCTGGCACCCGCGTACGCGGCCGACCGGAACGTGGGCAACCTCCTCCGCGCCATCTTCACCCATGCCGACTTCGTCTCGGAGGCGGCGCTGACCGGACTGATCAAACAGCCCACCGAGTACGTGGCCGGGGCGTTGCGCGTGTTGGGCGTCACGCCGGCCGAGATCAGTGGGGGCAGGGTCCTGCCCACCATGGCCGAACTGGGTCAGGTGCTGTTCGACCCACCGAGCGTCGGCGGCTGGTCGCAGAACGAGTACTGGCTCTCCACGGCGGCGGCGCTGGCCCGCTGGCAGTTCGCCCACCGGGTGGCCCATCGGGCCGACATCTCGGCCGTGGCCGACCAACCCGCGCCGGCGCGGGTCGAGGCCGCCGCGTCCTTTCTCGGGGTGGCAGGCTGGTCGAGCACCACCGCCGCGGCCCTGGGGAGGGCGGCGAACGACCCGCCGCTGTTGATGACCCTCGCCCTGGTGTCGCCCGAGTACGTGAGCAACTGAGGTCCGCCGTGCACCCCTTCCCCGAACCGCCGGCCGTGGGCGATCGGGCCACCCTCAGCCGCCGGCGCTTCCTTGCCCTGGCGGGCGGGGTTGGCGCCGCCGGCGCCGCCGGCGCCGTCTTCGGCCCGCGGACGTGGGAGGCGCTCCTCGAGGGATCCGCCGGTGCCGCCGGCGCCATGGGGAGCACCACGGGTCGCACGTTGGTGCTGTTGACCCTCTACGGCGGAAACGACGGGCTGAACACGGTCATCCCCTCCACCGACCCGAATTATCGCCGGTACCGGCCCACGCTGGCCATCGACGAGTCGTCGATCATCCCGCTGGCCGACGGGTTCGGCCTCCATCCCTCCCTCAGCGGTTTCAAGAAGCTGTGGGACGCCAAGCAGCTGGCGATCGTGCAGGGAGTCGGCTTCGCCAATCCCAACTACAGCCACTTCGAGTCGATGGACATCTGGCAGAGCGGGGTGCCCGACACGCCGGTCAGCACCGGCTGGCTCGGGCGGTGGCTCGATGCGACCAAGGCCAGCCCCCTGCGGGCCGTCGGGATCGGCCCCACCCTGCCGACCGCCCTGGTCGGTGAGAAGGTGCAAGGAGCGGCCATCCCGGCGGGCCCGCTGGTGACGCCCGGGACGCCCACCGAGGACGCCCTCTACGAGGCACTGGCCCGCCCGGGCCGCGGCGAGAGCCAGCTGATGGCCGAGACCGCGAGCTCCAACGCGGACCTGCTGACGGTGCACCGTTCGCTCGGGCCCATCCTCGATCGCACCGCCACTTCGAACCCGCTGCACCTCTCGAGCAGCGAGTCCGGTTCCTTGGCGGGGGGCAACGAGGCGGCCCTGGCCATCGCCAACGGCGGCGGCGGGCAGTCGAGCGCCGACGTGCTCGAGGTACAGCTGAGCATCGTGGCCAACCTGATCCTGGCCGGGGCCCAGAGTGACGTCTACAGCGTCGAGCTCGGAGGCTTCGACACCCACGCCGATCAGGCGCCGACCCAGTCCGCGCTGCTGAGCCAGCTGGGCACGGCGGTGCCGGCCTTTCTCGATGCCATCCGCACCAACCCCCGGGGCAAGGGGACCGTGGTGCTGGTCTACACGGAGTTCGGCCGTCGGGTGTGGTCCAACGCCAGCGCGGGGACCGACCACGGCTGGGCCAACGTGGTGTTCGCGGCCGGCCAACCCGTACGCGGCGGCTTCTACGGGGACACGCCCGGCTTGTCCAAGCTCTCCGACGGCAACCAGATCTTCACGACGGATTTCCGCTCGGTCTACGCCACCGCGTTCGAGAGCGTGCTCGGCGTGGATCCGAAGCCGTTCTTGGGCGGCACATTCCGGGTGCAGCCGTTCGTGCTGACCTGACGGGCGGCCTCGTCGGAGCACCCTCGCGCCGCCCGGAGGCCGGACCCGATCTGCCGACCCGCGGCGCCCGCGGCCCGGTCGTATCGTGCGGAGCATGGCTGGGACCGGCCGGTTTGCCCGCCGACAGCGCGATCGGCAGGACGACGAGCATCTTCCGCTCCCGGCCGGGCCGATCTCGAACGGCGAATTCGTCCCCGCTGCGGCCGGCCCACGCGCCCGAGCGGTCGACGACTTGGTCCGACGATCGATCGACGAGTCGGCGCGCCGCCTGGGCGTCGACCGCCGCCGGTTCCTCCAGGGCGCCGGGGCGGTGGCCGCCTCCCTCGCCGCCTTCGAGCTGGCCGGCTGCTCGGCGCCGGCGACGACAACGGGACGAGCGGCTGCGCATCGGGGCCGGGGCGGCAGATTCGCGGCGCCACCGCCCGAGGACACGGCGTCGTGCCAGCAGGCGTTGACGGGGTCGGAGTTCATCGCCGATGTCCACACCCACCACGTGATCCCCGGCGGTCCCTGGGTCGAGAGCGCACCCGAGACCGCCTCCTTGGTGCTCTCGATGCTGCCGGCCGGATGCACCGACACTCCGCAGCTGGACTGCGTGGACCGGGCGAACTACCTGCACGACCTCTTCTTGGCCAGCGAGACCACGGTGGCGGTGCTGACGGACGTCCCCAACTCGGGGCCGGGCAACGCACCGATCCCGTTCCCGGACGCCCTCAGCACCCAGGCGATCACCGCCGGGCTCACCCGGGGAGGCGCCGGCCGCCTCTTGGTGGAGAACATCATCGCCCCGAACGTCGGTCCGGTCGAGGCGACGCTCGAGGAGATGTCGGGCGCGGTGGCGTCCGGCCCGCCCGCGGCGTTCAAGGTCTACACGGCGTGGAGCCCGAGCGGGCAGGGCTACTCGCTCGAGGATCCGACCATCGGCCTCCCGACCGTCCAGCACGCCCACGACCTCGGGGTCAAGGTCTTCGTGGCGCACAAGGGCCTGCCGCTCGTGAACTTCGACCCGGCCTTCAACCACCCCGACGACATGGTGGCCGTCTCGCGCCTGTTCCCCGACATGAATTTCGTGGTGTACCACGCCGCGTGGGATCCCACGCACGTCGAGGGCCCCTACGACCCCAGCGCCACCATCGGCATCGACAGCATGCTCAGCGCCCTCGACCGCTACGACGTTCCGCCGAACGACAACGTCTGGGTCGACGTGGCAACCGTGTGGCGCCAGCTGCTCACCCAACCCGATCAGGCCGCCCACGCGCTGGGCAAGCTGCTCAGCCGGGTGGGCGCACAGCGGGTGCTGTGGGGCACCGACGCCATCTGGTACGGGAGTCCCGAGCCCCAGATCATGGCGATGCGGGCCTTCGAGATCAGCCCCGAGTTCCAGGACACCTACCAGTACCCGGCTCTCACGGACGAGCTGAAGGCGGATCTCTTCGGACTGAACGCGGCGAGCCTCTTCGCTCTCGATCCGACGGCGACCTGGTGCGGCCTCACGGAGGATCCGTTGACGTCGAACATCCAGGAGGCCGCACAACTGCGTGCCGAGGGCGCGCTGCCCTCGGCGTGGCAACCGAACGGACCGACCACGCGCCGGCAGGTGTTGCACTGGCTGGCCTCGGCGAAGACCGGGTGGTCCCCGCCGTAGCGGATCGTTCGATCACCGACGACCGGCCGTACCCCCTGTGCGGTCCGGCCCGGTCATCGCTCGAACAGCCTGGCGGTCGCCAGGACGGAGAGGCGATCCTCGTTCCCACCGTCGCGCACCTCGATCTCCGCGAGACCGGCGGTCATCCGGGCGGTGGCCACGGCGGGACCGACGCGGATCGGACGCAGGTACCGCAGGTTCAGTGCGGACAGGGTCGCGCCGGGTGACAGCGAGAGCACGGCTTCCTCGACGACGAGCGCGATCAGGCCACCGTGCACCGTCCTGGAGGAGTTGAGCCCGTCATCGGTGCGCGGGAGGGTGGCGACGCCGGGCTCGAGACGCGCACAGCCGGCCCGCTGGGCCAAGGGAAGGCGCAGGGTCTGGGCGGGGGGAGCGTGTTCCAGGCTGAGCGTCGGTGGCAGGTTGAGGGTCTCGTCCGGCGCGGCCATGAAGCAACCGGTGCCGACGGCGAACACGTCACCGCCGTCAGAGCCGAATTCGACGCCGGCAAAGAACACAGTGCGGCCGGTCTTGAGCACCCTTCCGGTGCCGCGCACGATCTCGGAGCCGGGCGCCGGTGCGATGAGATCGACGTCGAGTTGGAGGGTGACGGGGACGCGCGGCGTCATGGCCAGCGCCGCCAGCAGGCCCGCGAGATGGTCGGCCCACGTCGCAAGGACGGACGTTCGCAGGTGCGGCGTGCCCGGCGCGCACATCTCTTCGATGACGGGGGCCGTGCCGACCAGTTCGGACCCGACATGCCTCATGACGAATCCGAGCTCGCTCATGAGGTGTGGGGAGGCGGGTTCGGACGTCATGTGGCCGAGATCTCACTCCGGCCCCTGCGCCCGCGTCAAACCCGTCGCGGCTGCTCGCGATCACGTGCGGACCGGAGACCAGGACCGGTTCGGGACGTCACGGTGCCGGTTCCTCATCGGGGTGCGGCTCGATCCGGGCGCGACGCCACAGGTCGGCGATCGAGAACCCCAGGGCGGCGAGCAGTTCGCGCAGCAGCGGCAACGACAGACCCAGGACGTTGCTCGGACTGCCCTCGATGGCGTCCACGAACGGCCCCGACAGTCCTTCGATGCTGAAGGCGCCGGCCAAGGTGAGCGGTTCGTCCGTCGCCACGTAGGCACTGAGCTCTGTGTCGGTCGGTCGGCCGAACTGCACCGCTGAACGACCGAGACGGCTGACGTGCCGGCCCGTGGACGTGTCGATCAGGCAGTGGCCGGTGTGGAGAGTGGCCCGTCGTCCGGACAGTCGCCTCCACATCTCGGTGGCCTCGGCCGCGGAGGCGGGCTTGCCGAGGGCCTCCCCGTCGAGTTCGAGCATGGAGTCGCACCCGAGCACGAGGCGATTTCGACATTGGTCCGCGACCGCCGACGCCTTGCGTTCGGCCAGGGCGACCACGGACCGACCGGGAGTGAGACCCTCGATCTCCTCACTCACGCCGCTCACCACGACGTCGGGATCGATGCCGGCGTCACGCAAGACCCGAAGCCGTGAGGCGGAGCCAGAGGCGAGCACCAAGCGCGGCGCGTGCGGGCCGGCCCCGCTCTGGGTTGCGGACCGGCGAGTCGTCCCTCGGCCGAGTTCCGGCCGGAGAACCCGACGCTCCTGTTCCCGCGAGGGGACGCCCGACCGCGCTGTCCATGATGTCGTTGCACAACCCGACGCATTCGTTGCAGATGGAGACGCCCGGTCCGGCCACCAGCTTCGCGACCCGGTCCTGGGCCTTCCCACAAAAGGAACACTTGGTCGCACTGCTCCATTTGCCGAGTTTGGCCATCGACACCCCTTGCGCACCACGTCCGCTCCGAGAACGGCAGTCGCTCCACGAAGGCTAGGAGGGTCCCCGTCGGGCCGTTGGAAGCGCGCCGGGGGCGGCGGGTAAGATAGATGTGTGCTGAAAGCAACTATCGAGGCGGGTGCGGGGTCCGGCCCGGCGGCCCGTCACGTCGACCGGTTCGACGAGGCGTTGCAGACCGTCGCCCGGGCGATCACCCAGGTCCGCCTGCACGAGCGGCTCCTGCGGTTGGCCGGGGTCCGGCTCGACCGTGCCGGGGCCACCCTGCTCTTCAAGCTCGCCGCGAAGGGCGACTCGCTCCGGGTCACCGACTTGGCGGAGATCCTGGGCGTCGACACCCCCACGGTGACCCGGAAGGTCCAGCAGCTCGAGCGCGACGGGATGGTCGTCCGCCAGACCGACCCCGACGACCGGCGCGCCTCGAGGATCCGCCTCACCCCGGCCGGCCGCCGCACGATCGAACGGGTCCGGCGGGCGCGCCGGACCTGGCTCGAGCGGCTCTTGCAGGATTGGGACGACGGCGACTTGTCGGCTTTGGCCGACCTGCTCGGTCATTTCGCCGACGACCTCGAGCGGGACCTGGACGACGCCCGTGACTGAGCTGGCGATTGCGCCCGTCGACGAAGAGGCCGCCGGCGCCGAGCACCGCCGGATCCTGGTGATCCTCGGCGCTCTCATGATGGGCATGGCCCTGGCCGCCCTCGACCAGACCATCGTGGCCACGGCACTCCCCACCATCGCCGGCGACCTGCACGGACTGAATCACCTCTCGTGGGTGGTCACGGCGTACCTCCTGACCACCTGCATCTCCACGCCGCTGTGGGGAAAGCTGGGCGACCTCTACGGCCGCAAGGCGCTCTTCCAGCTGGCCATCGTGATCTTCCTGGTCGGCTCCATCCTGTCCGGGCTGTCCCAGTCCATGGCCGAGCTCATCATGTTCCGAGCGATCCAGGGGATCGGGGCCGGCGGCCTGATGGTCGGGTCCCAGGCCATCATGGGCGACGTCGTGTCGGCCCGGCAGCGGGGCAAGTACATGGGCTATTTCGGCGTCGTCTTCGGCGTCACCAACGTGGCGGGTCCGCTGCTCGGCGGCTTCTTCACCGAGCACCTGTCCTGGCGCTGGATCTTCTACATCAACCTGCCGCTCGGCATCGTCGCCCTGTTCGTCGTGGCCGCTGTGCTCCACCTCCCGGTCAAGCGGGTACCGCACAAGATCGACTGGGCCGGAACCGCCTTCCTCTCCGTCGGCGTCACGTGCATCATCTTGCTCACGACCTGGGCCGGCTCCGAATACGCCTGGGGTTCGCCCGTCATCGTCGGAGTCGGACTGGTCGCCCTGGCGTCGCTCGGCATCTTCTGCTTCATCGAGACAAGGGCCTCCGAGCCCATCATCCCGCTCTGGCTCTTCAAGAACCGGACCTTTACCGTCACCTCGGCCGTCGGGTTCATCATCGGCTTCTCCATGTTCGGCGCCATCATCTACCTGCCCCTGTATCTCCAGATCGTCCACGGAGCCTCACCGACCCTTTCGGGCCTCGAGCTCCTGCCGATGATCGGCGGGATGCTGCTCACCTTCATCTCGAGCGGGCGCATCGTGACCCGGACCGGGCGTTACAAGGTGTTCCCGATCGTGGGCACGGCCGTCCTCTCCCTCGGCCTGCTCTCGCTCACCCAGCTCGGACCGCACACCCCCTACGCGGAAGTGGCTGTCTTCATGTTCATCACCGGGCTCGGCATCGGCCTGGTCATGCAGGTGCTGGTGGTCGCCGTGCAAAACGCGGTGCCGTACACGCGCGCTGGGAGTGGCCACGGCCACTTCGACGTTCTTCCGCACCATCGGGGGAGCCTTCGGGGTGGCCATCCTCGGGGCCGTCTTCGCCAACCGCCTGATCTCACAACTCAAGTCGCACGCCACGTCGGCCGAGCTGAAGTTGGTCAGCGGCTCGAACGTGACGGCAAACCCCTCCCAGATCAGCCACCTTCCCGCCGCCCAGCGCACCTTTGTCGTCGGTGCCTTCAGTCACTCGGTCGAGACGGCCTTCCTGGTCGCGGTGCCCTTCGTCGTCCTCGGTTTCATCCTGAGCTGGCTCATCAAGGAGATCCCTCTGCGCACGACGACGTTCGTCACCACCATTTCGCCCAACGGTCAACGACCACCAGGCCACGATGGGGGCAGCGAAACGGACGACGAGTCCGTTCGCCCGCAGGCCGCCGGCGGTGACGTCGACGACCTTGGGCAAGTCCAGCCTTTCCCCTGACGTTCGGATCGGTCTCGGGCGACGGAGGTACGTGGTCTGGTTCGTCCGAAAGGACGGACAACGCGCGACCTCGGTCGATTCCCGACAGTGGTCCTTTGCGAGGTCTCTCAGGCCAGCACCGCCCTGAGGTGCAAAAAGAGCGGCATCCGATGCCACTTGTTGGCGGGATCCGGTTCGGTGACCTCGCGCAGGCGCTCGATGAGGAATCCCGACGCTGCGATCGCTTCGGTGTAGGCCTGGATCGGCCGGTGTTCGGAATGAAACGTCATCGTGAAGCCGTCTCGCTCGCAGGTGTCCGAGCGGTGCGTCCGCTCGAACCACGAGCCTCGGATGACGAAGGGAGTTTGGGATTCGCCGGAGAGCGATTCGAAAGCTCCGGCCGTATTGGCGGGATGCGTGAGTGCGATGACGAGGTGACCGCCTTGGGCCAACACTCGAGCGGCTTCGGCAATGGCCTCTTCCATCTCGTCGATGTCCTGCAGGCTCATGAACATGGCGACGCAATCAGCGACCCCATCCGGAAACGGGAGGCGGGCCGCATCGGCGCGCACCACCGTCTGGACGGCGTCGGGATGCGCCGCCGCCGCACGGGCCATGGTGAGCGATCCGTCGACACCGACGACCCGGTGCCCGAGTCGGGCGAGGTCGCGGCTGAGGCGACCCTCACCGCAGCCGACGTCGAGGGTCAAGCGTCCGGGTGAGGGGAGGAGCGGCAAGAAGGCGTCACGGTGGAAGCGCCAGTAGCTGTCGTGCCCGGGTGCTCTCGACCAGGCGATCCATTGGGTTGCATTGACCTCCCACGCGTCGCGCAGCACCCCCCCATACTGCCGAGTGCGTGCGCCACTGCGTTGTCTTCGACGGGACCCCGGGCCGACATGCTCCGCGCGGCCCTCTGGAGACGCCTGCCCCCCGGCCTCGCCGCTTCCGCGCGTCGCTCACGCGACGCACGCGGCTGCCGGGTGGACCAAGATGTCACCATGGCCCGACTGGACGAATCGCCGCCGCGGACCACGCAGGAGGCGGCAACGTCCTGGTACGCCGTCGACCTCGCTGCGGTGGTGGCGGCGTTGGGGAGCGACGCCGAACGCGGCCTGGGCGCCACGGAGGCGGCGGCCCGCCTGGCCCGCGTCGGGCCGAACGCGATCGTCCGCGAGAAGCCCCCGTCGGTGTGGGCCATCGCGCTCGGCCAGCTGCGCGACCCGATGAACATCATGCTGCTCGCCGTCACCGTGGTGAGCATGGTCATCAGCCAGTTCTCGACGGCGGTGATCGTGGCCTTCCTGATCCTTCTCAACGTGACCCTCGGGACACGACAAGAGCTCAAGGCACGCGCCAGTGTCGATGCCCTCTCCAAGATGCAGGTGCCCCAGGCCAAGGTCGTGCGTGACGGCGCTCTGACTTTGGTGCCCGCGGTCGACCTCGTCCCCGGCGACATTGTCCAGCTCGAGGCCGGGGACATCGTCCCCGCCGACAGCCGCATTTTGACGTCGGCCTCGCTCGAGACGCAAGAGGCCGCCCTCACCGGCGAAAGCGCGCCGGTCTCCAAAGACGCGCGTACCCTCGAATCGGCGGACGTGCCGCTCGGTGACCGTTCCAACATGGCGTTTCAGAACACGTCGGTCACCCGCGGGACCGCCGCCGTCATCGTCACGGCCACCGGCATGGACACGCAGATGGGACTGATCGCCACCATGCTGACGTCGGTCACTCGTACCCGATCGCCGCTCCAGCGGGAGCTCGACTCGCTGACCAAAGTGCTGGCGGTCATCGCTTGGTCGGCGGTTGCGTTCATCTTTGTGGCCGGCGTGGCGCGGGGCATCCCCGGCAAGCAACTCCTCCTCCTCGGCACCGCGATGGCGATCTCGGCCATCCCGACCGGGCTCCCCGCCTTCGTCTCGGGGCTGCTGTCCATGGGCGCCAAGCAGTTGGCCCAAGCGAAGGCCGTGGTGAAGAACCTGACCGACGTGGAGACGCTCGGGGCCACCAGCGCCATCAACACCGACAAGACCGGCACGCTGACGATGAACGAAATGATGGTCTCGTTCCTCTACGCCGGCGGCTCGTGGTTCAAGGTCGAGGGCGAGGGCTACCGCAAGACCGGCGAGATCACGTCGGTGGCCGGCTCCCCCACGCCCGACTTCACCCGGCTCGCACTCGGCCTCTCCCTCGACAGCGACGCCACCGTCGACGACGAGGGGAGCGTGGTGGGCGATCCCACCGAGGCCGCCCTGGTGGTGCTGGCAGCCAAGCTCGGGGTCGACGCCGAGGAGACGCGTCGCGCCTACCCACGGCTGGCCGAGGTGCCATTCGATTCGGACTACAAGTTCATGGCCACGTTCCACCGGGTGACGGTCGACGGCGCCGAGCATGTGGTCGAGCTCGTGAAGGGCGCGCCGGACGTCGTGCTCGCCCGCTGCAGCCAGGCGGGGGGCCCGTTCAGCGGCGCACAGGTGCCCATTGCGCAGGCGAAGACGGACATCGACGCAGCCAACACCCGCATGGGGGAGCAGGGGCTGCGGGTGCTGGCCTTTGCCACCAGGGTGGTGGGTGACAGCCAGCTGGCCACTCTGCGCGACGACCCGATGGCCTTCACCAACGACCTGTCCTTTGTGGGCATGGTCGGTATGATCGACCCGCTGCGGGGCGAGGCGAAGGGGGCGGTGCACACCGCGCTCGGCGCGGGCATCGACGTGCGCATGATCACCGGCGACCACGCTGTCACCGCACAGGCGATCGGCCGCGAACTCGGCTTGGGCCCCGGGGCGATCAGCGGCTCCGAGCTGCAGGCGCTCTCCGACGACGAGTTGGTGCGCCGGCTCCCCGAGCTGCACGTCTTCGGGCGGGTGTCACCCGAGGACAAGCTGCGGCTGGCCCGCGCCATGCAGCGTGAGGGCCTCATCGTTGCCATGACGGGGGACGCCGTCAACGACGCCGCGGCGCTCAAGCAGGCCGACATCGGCGTTGCGATGGGGAGCGGGAGCGAGGTCACCAAGCAGGCGGCGCGCATGATCCTCACCGACGACAACTTCGGGACGCTCGTGCACGCGGTGGAGATCGGACGGCGGGTCTACGAGAAGATCGTCTCGTACGTCCGCTACCAGATGACCCAGCTGCTGGCGCTGGTCGTGCTCTTCGTCGTGGCATCGGCGTTCAACATCAACAGCGGCGTGGCCCTCACGCCTTCCATGGTGCTCTACCTCCTCTTCTTCGTAACGGCCTCCGGTGTCGTGGTGATCGCCGTCGATCCGGGTGATCCCGACGTCATGTCGCGGCCGCCACGCGACCCGAAGGTCCCGATCACGAACCGTGCCGCCATCCTGACCTGGGTGCTCTACGCGACGGTGCTGTTCGCGGCCGCGCTCATCCCGCTCCTGGCAGGACCGGACACCCCGCACCCGAACCGGCCCAGCGCGTCCATGACCATGACCTTCGTCGTGATGGGGCTCGGCACCGTGTTCAACGCCCTCACCAATCGTCGGGACCCGGCCAGTGGTCTCGCGCCGCCGATCCTGAAGGCCCTCGCGATCACCCTCTTCCCCGTCCTCATGCTGGTGCTCGGCACCCAATTGCCCATCCTGCAGAGTGGACTGCTGACCCAGTCCCTCGACGGCCGCCAGTGGCTTGCCTGCATCGGGCTGGCCCTGCTCCTGCCCCTCGTCATCGAGGGGACGAAATGGTACCGGCGCGGGAGGGAACCCGCGGGGGCGCCGCTCAGCGTGAGGGAGGCGGTGACCGGTGACCGGTGACACCAGGGTGAAGGGGGTAGCGCCGTGAACGATCGGACCAGGTCCGGCAAGAAGGGCAACGACAAAGACGCAAACCACGAGGAGAACCGCCCCAAGGACAAGGAGGCAGGGCATCCCGGCGCGGCCGACAAGTCGAACCGACCCAGCGGCCCGATCGGGGACCCAGCGCCCATGAAACGCAAGGAGTACGAGGCCCAGCTCCGCCGCCTGCACGCCGAGCTCGTGGCGTTGCAGGAGTGGGTGAAGCGGACGGGAGCCAAAGTCTGCATCGTCTTCGAGGGCCGTGACACCGCCGGCAAGGGCGGCACGATCAAGGCCATCAGCGAGCGAGTGAGCCCGCGCGTGTTTCGCATCGTCGCCCTGCCGGCTCCCACCGACCGCGAGCGCTCACAGATGTTCTTCCAGCGCTATGTCCCGCACCTCCCCGCCGCCGGAGAGGTCGTGATCTTCGACCGCAGCTGGTACAACCGGGCGGGCATCGAGCGCGTGATGGGCTTCTGCACCGAAGACGAGGTACGCCGCTTCCTCGCCGGGGTGTCCCTGGTGGAGCACACGATGGTCGACTCCGGCATCATCCTGCTCAAGTACTGGCTCGAGGTGAGCCAGGAAGAGCAGACGCGACGGCTCGAAAGCCGGATCAACGACCCCCGGAAGGTTTGGAAACTCTCCGACATGGACCTCAAGTCCTACAGCCGCTGGTGGGACTACGAGAAGGCCCGGGACGAGATGTTCCGGGCCAGCGACACCTCGTGGGCGCCGTGGTACGTGGCGCACACCAACGACAAGAGGCGCGGGCGGCTGAACGTCATCGCACACCTCCTCAGCCAGATTCCTTACCAGCCGCTCGAGCATCGCGCGGTGAACCTGCCCAAGCATCAGGAGAGGGTTCGCGAGGGCGACGACCGCCAACCACCACCTCCCGTGCGGGAGATCCCGACACCCTTCGGTTGAACGGGTGGAAGGTGCTGGTAGCCAAGGTCGTCGGGCGCGCCGCAACACGCTGCGTTAGCTTTTTTTCATGGACAACGCCGCGGTCAGAGAGTTCACAGGTGTCCACAACATGATTCGGGGGCTTGTGCGGCTCCTGGAAGCGGCCCTCTCGGAGGCCAAGCCGGGTGACGCCAAGCAGATGAAGGTGCTGGGAGTCTTTGGCCAATTCGCCGTGGCCGGAACGCGCTTTCATCACGGCGCCGAAGACGACTGGTATTGGCCCGCTGTCGTACGAAACGGTGCCGATCCGTCACTTCTCGGGCCCTTGGTCGAGGAGCACCACAAGATCGACCCGTTGCTCGATGAGATGGAGCGTGCCTTTGGCGGCCTGAACGGGCCGACGGACAGTGGAGCGATCGAGTCGGTGCGGGCGGTGACCGATCGCTTTCGGGACGAATTGTTGCACCACCTCGACACCGAAGAACCGGTGTTCTTTCCGTTGTTGGCGCAATACATGCCCGATGACGAGTCGGAGCGGCTGGCCGCCGACCTGGCCAAGAAGGCACCACGCAAGGGTCTGTCGTGGCTCATGGGTGGAGTGGAGTACGGGATGACCGAGGAACAGTTCCGACGAGTTCCTGGCCACCTTCCCGAAGCCGATCCAGTGGGTCCGACCGCTCCTGTTGCGGAAGTACGGAAGGACTGCGCGGTCCTGGGAGTCGATCCTGCCACGCCATCTGAGCGCGCGATCGGATAAGACCGCTCAGGGTCGGCGCGTCCCGGCAACGAGAAGCGCACGACCGCAGGACAATGACGCCTTCGTCAGAATCGGGTCCCTCCGGCGCCGGTCCACCGGACGGGGCCGGGCCCGGGCGGCGTGCGAGCTCGTCCCCGCCCGTCCGGTCGTCAGCTCCGTTCGCACCCGGATCGGTGTCCATTCGGCTGTACCCGCACAACGAACTCGGCGCCGACGAGATCGTCCGCGAGCTCTGTACGCAGGCCGGACTCGGCGTCGGCCACGGGTTCGACGGCGTCATGACCAGCGAGCACCACGGTGGCTTTGCGGGCTACATGGCGCAGCCACTGCAAATGGCGTCCTTCGTGTTGGCGGAGCACGCGACGGGGTGGGCCGCGGCGGCACCGCTCTTGTTGCCGCTCAGGTCCACTGCGCTCGTTGCGGAGGAAGTCGCCTGGCTCCAGGCTCGTCATCGTGGTCGTGTCGGGCTCGGCGTGGCCGCGGGCGCCTTGCCACTGGACTTCGATGCGGCCGGCCTGAGCCAGGCCGATTCCGTCGATCGCTTCAAGGCGGAACTCCCTCGGCTCGTTGCGATGCTCCGAGGTGAAAATCTGGGCGAGCTGGAGGGGGACCCGGCGTTGGTCGCCTGCCGCAGAGATCCGGTCCCCGTCCTCAGCGCGGCCGTGTCGGTTGCTGCCGCCGTTCGAGCAGCCCGGACCGGCGCCGGCATTCTCATGGAAGGCATGTCCGCGCCGGCGAAACTTGCCCGTCTGACCCGGGCCTTCGAGACGGCGGGAGGTCAGGGTTCCAAGGTCCTGATCCGTCGGGTCTGGCTCGGCCGTCTGCCCTCCAGGCTGGTTCAGGGCCAGCGCGCCGTCTACGAGAGCTACGCCGCCAGCGCCTTCGGTCCGGACCAGACGATCGCGTGCGACGAACCAGAGGAGTTGGCGGAGCGGCTCGTCGAAACCGTGAGGGAGGTTGGTGCCGATGCGCTCAACCTGCGGGTGCAGCTGCCCGGGATGTCGCCGCAACAAGTGCGAGAGCAGATCGCGCGTGTTGGTTCATCTGTCGTCCGGTCCCTGAGGGAGATCTGGCCCACGCCGGGAGGGGTTTCGCCGTAACTACCGGATCGGTGTCCAGCCGCTCGAGAGGTGGTTCCCCCCATCGACGTCCAGGGTGATCCCCGTGATCTGCCGTGCCTCATCGGACAGCAGGAAGCACACGGCGGCGGCGATGTCCTCAGCTTCGGTCAGCCGGCCCAGGGGGAGGTTCGCGCCGGCTGCCAGACCCCCGTCGCCCTCCCACATGGACCGGGTCCCGGTGGTCCGCACCAGCCCGGGGCTCACCGCGTTCACGCGGACCCCCTTGCCGGCCAGATCGGCGGCGATGGTGCGCGTCATGGCGTTCAGCGCAGCCTTGGCCGACGCGTAGGCGATCATGGCCGACGTGGTCTTGCGCGGTGAGCCGCTCGAGATGGCGACGACCGAGCCTGCGTTGTCACCGAGGCCGCGTTCAAGCGCGGCACGGATCAGCGCAATGGCCGGCCAGGTGTTGAGCCGGACCGTCTCGAGGAGCTGCGATTCACTGATGGCGTCGAAGGAGAGCGGGTATGGCGCGCCGCCCAGCGTGCCGACGATCAGGTCGATCCGACCGAAGGCGTCCACCGCCCGGTCGGTGAGCATTCGGACCGCTGATTCTTTGTCCATGGATCCGACCACTCCGACGACATCGAGTCCCTCTGAGCGAAGGGCGGCCTCGGTCGACGCCACACGATCCTTGTCGCGCCCGTTGATGACCACGGACGCGCCTTCTCGCGCCAGTCGGAGGGCACAGGACCGGCCGATGCTCGGATCAGCGGTCGAACCGGTGACGATGGCCACCCGCCCGGAGAACCGTCGGACTCCACCAAGAGGGGCCGTGTCACTGCGCTCACCCGTGATCCTGTCCGCCGATCCCATCGCCTTCATCATGTCCTGCGACCTCCCCCCAAGTCCCAGCCGAGGCCAAGAGGGTCTTGCGGCAGCGTTGGCCTCGCCGCCCTCAGCATGAGCGACACGGACGACCGCCGTCACAAAAGTCGATTTTCCGACACGATACGAGGAGCGGTCGTTGGGGTCACGCCCATGGGCAGCGGCCAGTTCGCGCTTGACCTGGGCGTACATCAGGGCCGTTGCCGGGTGCCGGCGCAGGTAATCACGGAACAGGATCCAGTCGGGCCAGGGATCGAAATGCTCTTCAACGACGTGCAAGTGGTGCGTCCTCTCCTCGATTGAGGGCTGGCAAAAGGAGAGACGCCGTTCCTCTTCGTCCCCAGGCTCTGGCGCGAGGACCCAGCCCACCGCGGCGACGGCAGCACGGTCAACGACGTCGATATTTCGTACCACCGCCAGCATGTCGATGATCGGCTTCGCCGCAAGGCCAGGCACCGCCGTGCTGCCCATGTGTTCGACCGGCATGATCAGGATCGGCCCCAGCACCCCTTCGACCGGTGCTCGTGCTTGATCGAACAGGCCGGGCCAGGCCGGGTCGTAGGGGACGATGCGGATGGGGTCTCGCCGCATCGGTCTGAGCTTAGGACGTCGCGTTCAGACGGCCGCTCTGCCCGATCGCGCCCACGGCCGCGCATCCTGGTGGGGTGAAGTCGGCCCTCTCACGATCTGTGAGGGGACCATGAGACCAGATCCGAGTCCACCCGGCTCGCGGCAAATGAGGAAAGGATGGACCCGTGTCAGGCGATCAGTCGGTGAACGGCGGCGTCGAGCTGGAGCCAAGTGCCGACCCGGCGGAGGCGGACGTCCTGGTCCTCAGTGACGGGCCCGAGCGGTTCAATCGAACCGCCGCGGTCGGAGGTGATCGCGCCAAGATTCCGATCGCCGTCTGGATGCGTGAGGGTGGGCGGTTGTACGGGGGCGCCTATGGCGACACGCACTACGGCTGGCTCTACCTCAGTCTGCTCTGGGTGGACGAAGCCCGTCGGGGTCAGGGATGGGGAGGCGTCTCGTCGAGCGGTTTGAGGCTGAAGCCGTCGCGCGAGGTTGTCACGGAGCGTGGGTGGATACCTATCGATTCCAAGCACCTCGCTTCTACGAGCGGCAGGGCTAGCGGGAGTTCGGCCGGCTCGATGCCTTTCCTCCGGGCTCAGCCCGCCTGTTCTACTAGAAGCCGCTGCGGCCCTCGTCGGCCGGCCTACTTGCAAGACTCTGGCCCATGGGCGATTCGGTGAGGCTACGTCCGGTGGTGGAAGCGGATCTGACGAACCTGGTCCGGCTGCTCTGGGATCCGTCCGTGGCCGGGGAGTTCCAGTGGTTCGGGTTTCGCATGGTCGACGCCCATGAGCTGGAGCGTCGCTGGCGAGAAGACGGCCTCATTGGAGAAGAGCGTTCGTTCCTCGCCGTCGGTCTGGCGGATGGTTCCTGTGCTGGTTGGGTGACCTGGCGGAAGAGCGGGAAATTTGGAAACTTCGAGATCGGCATCGCGCTCTTTCCTGAGTATCGAGGCCGCGGTGTGGGCACCGAGGCCCAGCGACAGCTCGTCGACTACTTGTTCAGAACCACCACGGCGAACCGACTCGAGGCGGGTACCGAGGTCGACAACGTCGCCGAGCGGCGGTCGCTGGAGAAGGTTGGGTTCCGGCCGGAGGGCGTGCGGCGTGGTCTGTATTTCCGCGACGGATCATGGAGAGACAGCATCACGTACGGCCTACTTCGCGCCGACGAGCGGGTGTGGGCGCCAGACCCTCCTGCCTAGGGCCCAGTCAACCGCCGCGAGCCGGGACCACCCGCACGATGGACGAGTACCCCTGGTAGCCGTTTTAGCGGAAGGGCGTTTGGTTGGACAACGCCCTTGGAAGAAGACCGCTTGGCCTCGTCGAGTTGGTCCCGTCGAGCGATCTGTAACGCCGCAAGGGTTTCGCCAGCTGTGAGCACCCGAGGAACGCATGCGAAGGACCAATCGGATGTGCACTGCGATGCTCAAGCCCGGCTTGCCAAGGCCACGGGGCGGGACCATCTGGGACGCGCCGACTAAGCGCAGCGTGACCTAGCCGGTCCAGCTACGCCGCTCGGTCAGCTGGGATCAAGGCTCGGCCGGTCCGGGCACGTCAGCTTCACGGTCGATACCCGGGTCCGGGTCTACTTCTGCGACCCGAGGCACGGGATGGCTTGCTCCCCCCTTTGACGCACCTGGTGGAACGGTTGAAACCGACTTCTTGGGGCAGGATTGGGGGGGGTGAGGGCAAGCGCCACCACGGGACGTCCGGGTCTGGACCCTTTGCCCTCGCGAAGATCGAGGTGAGAGGTGCAAGCATGTCACTGACGCACCCGCGGACCCGCTACGCCAAAAGCGGCCAGCTTGCCATTGCCTATCAGGTAATGGGAGATGGCCCACGCAGTCTCATCGTCGTACCTCCGGGTCTGTCCTTCATGGACGCGGCGTGGGACGAGCCCGCCTTCGCGAACTTCTGGAGGAGGCTGTCGACATTCGCGAGATTGGTCGTGCTCGACAAAAGGGGAACCGGGCTGTCCGATCGCGTCGAGGGCGTGCCCACGCTCGAGGATCGGATGGACGATGTGCGAGCAGTGATGGACGCCGTCGGACTCGATCGCGCCGCGTTGATCGGCGGGTCGGAAGCCGGTCCGATCACTGCGCTCTTCGCGGCGACCTACCCCGAACGAGTCACCGGCCTCGTCCTCGTCAACGCCACGGTGAAGTGGACAGCGACCGATGACTTTCCATGGGCATACTCGCCCGACCAGATCCAGACGCAGCTTGACTACGTGGAGCGGAGCTGGGGCAGTGGTTGGTCGGGCGAGGGATGGTTTGCGCCCTCGTTGTCGGGAGACGCACGAGCGCGCGAATGGGTAGGCCGGATCGAGCGTCTCACTGGGACTCCCACCGCGATGACCACGTTGCTCACGATGAACGCACTCATCGACGTCCGCCCAATCCTGGATACGATCGTTGTGCCGACTCTCGTAATCCAACGCGCCGCCGATCAGGTCGTTGACGTACACCACGGCCGCTACTACGCGGAGCATATCGCCGCCTCGAAATACGTCGAGCTCCCTGGAGAGGATCACTGGTGGTGGATAGGCGACGCGACTTCCATCCTCGTAGAGATCGAGGGAATTCATCACCGGGCAGCGTCACGCCCCTGACATCGACCGGGTTCTCAAGACGCTCCTGTTCACGGACATCGTGGCATCGACTGAGCAGGTGTCCAGACTGGGGGATCACAGCTGGCGCGATCTACTGGACCTTCATGACGGCATGGTTCGAGGCCAGCTTGAGATGTTCGGAGGGCAAGAGGTCAACACGACCGGAGATGGGTTTGTCGCTTGCTTCGATGGTCCGGCTCGGGCGATTCGATGCGCCCAAGCGATTGTTTCGAGCGCGAACGAGTTCGGTATGCAAGTCCGGGCTGGAATCCACACCGGCGAGTGTGAACGTCGTGGTCAAGACTTCGCCGGCATCGCCGTCCACGTCGCGGCACGGGTTGCGGCCATGGCTTGTCCTGACGAGGTCCTCGTCACAGGCACGGTGCGTGACCTTGTCGCGGGCTCTGATATCGATTTTGAAGATCGTGGTGGGCACACTTTGAAGGGAGTACCTGGTCGATGGTTGCTGCTCGCGGCAAGTTCGTGAGCGCCGGAGACGGACGGAGGACACAGCCCACGCCGCTCAGTGTCCTTATCGCCTTCGATCTGATCACCCAGTCCTCCGCCTTCCGCTGATTCTCCTCTTAGCTGTTCGTCGTCTTCGGTCGAAGTTGTTGGGAGACGGATTCCAGTTCGGGTCACTTCGAGGGGTGCAAGAATCTCGTCATGGCAATCTTCAACCACACCGGCCTGGTGGTTACCGACCTGGAACGTTCGAAACGCTTTTACCAGGAAGTGCTCGGCTTCACGTTCTGGTACGAGATTGAACCGCCTGACGACGTCACCGCCAAGCTCAACTGCCTCGTCGCACCTTTGGATCTCACCGCGTCCTATCTAGTTCTCGACGGATTTGTTCTTGAACTCCTCCACTATGGGGCACACGGGGGCACCGCGCCCTACCGACCTCGCACGATGAACGAGCCAGGTCTTACTCATCTTTCGGTTTCGGTCGACGATATCCATTGGTCGGCAGCGAAGGCCGTGGAGCTCGGTGGCAGGATCGTGGAGCAGAGCGATATCGGAGTCGCGCTGTTCATTCGCGATCCGGACGGACAACTGCTGGAACTGCTGCCGACGAGCTATCGCGACCGACTCCCACCGAGGCCATGACCTGACCGAACAGGGTCGCTCCTGGAGTGTCTCGACGAAAGGCAGGCAGGAGCGAGCGCACCGCAGTTGATGGTGGTGTGGTTTCGTGGTAACGAAGTGAAGCGCCTGCGATCCGAGGACAAGGACACGACGATGCCAGAGCTTCTCGTCGACTTCATCACATCTCTCGATGGCTACGCTGCCGGCGAGGGCTGGCCAGGCTGGTGGGGGCTGGAGGGACCCGAGTATCTCGCGTGGTTGGGAGAGCACCCCGAAGCTGATTACACGATCCTGATGGGTGCAACGACTTACCGTGTCATGGCGGGATTCGCCACCGAAGGCGAGCCCGGCACCGACGCGTTGACTGGTATGGCGAAGATCGTCTTCTCGACCACCTTGAGCGAACCCCTTTCTTGGGCGAACTCGCGGCTCATTGCTCAAGACCCGGCTGAGGCCGTGCGGGAAATGAAGCAGGGAAGCTCCAGGTCGATGCGCACCATCGGTAGCCTCACCCTTTGCCGCGCTCTCCTGAAAGCCGGTCTTGTGGATCGCTTCCGGGTGGTTGTCTTTCCCGTCATTACGGGTAGCAGCGGCCGAGAACGGATCTACGATGACTATCCTGACGTCGCTCTCGACATGATCAGCAGTCGAACGTTCGATGGTCGCATCCAACTCCTTGAGTACGTTCCGACGATTCTGGCCGGGCCACCGGGCACCAATGCAGTCAATGCCTGACCGCCAGCTCGCTCTGGCACAGCGACGTTCGCTCAACTTCGGTATCTCCTCGATCACACTTCGCCCATACCACCGATGATGTTCGGTTCGGTGAGACGCTGGGCGAAAACCTCTGAGGACGGTGTGAGCAGCGTTCCTTTGCAGGCTCCTTGACGATGAGCAACAACTCGGCCTATCGGCTCCAACTCTGGGACTACTACGACCGTCGCGCCCAGTCTCGGTCCCAGGACAGTCTTGCCGACAGCGAGAACGAGAGCCGACGGCTTCGTCACGCCCTCGAGTACTGGCACTGGCTCGGCGTTGCCGCTTCTGCGTCGGAACTCGAGGAAGAAAACAACCGGGTGGGCGAGGTGCTCCACTCGCTTGAGCACGTCACCTACCTCGAGGTCGGCAGTGGCCCGGGTACCTACACGTCGATCCTTCCCGGAAAAGGCATCGCGCTGGATCAAAGTGTCGCCGCTCTCAGCCTCCTCCTTTCGCGCACCTCAGGAATCCCAGCGATTCGGGCCGATGCGCTCCACCTTCCTCTCTACGACCATTCTGTGGAGTGTGTCTTCGCCACTCACATCTATGGAATCCTGGACGAGGCTGACCGCAGCACGCTTTTGAAGGAGGCACGGCGTGTGGCGTCATTTCAGATTGTCGTGCTTGATTCTGGGCGTCCGGCTGGTGTGCTCGCTCAGCAATGGCAGGAACGCACTTCAGGTCTTGACCAACAGATCTACAAGGTCTTGCGACGCCACTTCGACGCGCAAGACCTCGCGGACGAGATTGGCGGACGGGTCTTATTCGAGGGCCGGTACTACGTGGTGGTCGTCGGTTGACTCCCACCCGTTCGAACGCCTCTGAACGCCGTTCCTGAAGGTATAGCCAACACAATTGGTGCCAGCCTATCCCACAGTCAACGTGCGGCGGTATCTCCGTGGGACGCGACCACTACAGCTCGAGGCTATAACTCAAACCCCGAGTTCAAACGATGCGTTTGCTCACCCCTGCTTGGGCGGCGAGAAGCCGGCGGCTGCGAACAGCGTCACCAGGCGAGTTCGCCCTCGCCCTCTTGGAACGTGCCGGTTGGCCCGTCTTCGCCGATGGTGGCCATGCGCACGATGACCTCCGCACCCTTCTCCACCGGCTGCCCGGCCCCACTGAACGGAGTGAGCTCGGTAGCACTGAAACCAGGCTCGACAGCATTGAACTTGATACCGGGAAATCCTTTTGCGTACTGAACAGTGAGCATCGAGACGGCCGCCTTACTGGAGCCATAGATGATGCATGGGAAGTGAAACTGGCGTCGCTCTGGGTTCGTTACGGCCCAGAAGGAACCGAGGGCGCTCGAGACGTTGACTACCACTGGATTCATGGACTGCTCCAGTAGCGGGAGTGCGGCCTGGGTGACACGGATGAGACCGATGGCATTCGTGTCGAATACCTTCAGAGCGATCGGGCCGGTAACGTCGGCTGTAGTACTGATGCCGGCGTTGTTGACCAGGACGTCCAGATGACCCTCGCGCTCGGCGATTTCACCCAAGGCGGTCTCAACTGACGAGTCTTCAGTCACGTCGAGCTGCACGAACCGGCCACCGAGCGAAGATGCCGCCACCTCTCCACGCGCGGCGTTGCGTGCTCCGAGGTACGTGGTATGCCCCCGCTCGATCAGCTGGCGGGCAGTCTCATAGCCAAGACCCTTGTTGGCTCCGGTGATGAGCGTCACGGTCATGCCTCGGTGCTCCTCTCGTTGCGATGAACCTGTCGGATCCCCGAAGGTACTTCGCTGTCGACGAAGCGGTCGTCCCCGTCATCGGTTCGGGGATGGCCGCTGTGACCGCCAGGGCAGACGGTCCAGACGTGCCTCTCGCCCGACGTAACTGATCTTTGCCCTTGCCACGCCTCCAAGCTACCGAGGTATCCCTGATCATGGGTGTTGGGCCGGTGCAGTGTGCTGGTCTCCTTGCGGTGCACGTCTTCGAGCTGCTCCGCACCAACCACTGAGGGAACCCAGACGTGGCGTATCTCGGTGTGGAGTTCCATCGTCGGAACCGGAAACCCTGGGCCCACGAAGTGGCCAACAGGAACCCCCCGCAGCGGCATCTGCCCTTCACGGAGCCAGTTGATCGTCGAACCACAGGCCGGACAGAAGTGGTAAGTGACCGCATCATCGGCGGCGTCCGCGACACCATCAATCTCTAAACCGTCGCACGCCTCGATTTCACCGCGTACCTCATGTTTCTCGTCGGCCGCGAAGTTCGGCCCACCTTGAAAGACGCTCCCGGTCCGCTTTTCGTAAAGACCGAAGCGTCAAGTCGCAACGAGAAAGGGTTCACTCTCGAAGGAGACACGGGCTCGATTGCACGCATATTCTGCAGTTCGAGCCGTCTGCCAAGGCCGCACAGGCCTCGATCAAGGGCAACCGGCATTTCCAATCCCCAAGAGCGCGATCTGATGAGTCCCCGATCACGGGCGATGAGTGACTCTCGAATCGTCCCCTCATGGCGCCATGGAGGCAGGCATCTAGTCGTCAGCGAGACGAGGTAGAACGGACCCAAGCACCTATTCCATGGAGGTCGAATCAATGGCCGATCTACCCGCCGTCCCGGACATGCGGCTAGAACTCGTACCAATCCCTGTATCCGAGGTTGATCGAGCAAAGGCGTTCTACGAGCAGGTCGGCTTTGGCAATTTGCACGATACCGAGGTCACGGACACGATGCGGGTTGTTCAGTTAACCCCGCCGGGCTCGAAGTGCGCCATCGTCTTCGGCACGGGCATGGGCCCGATCACCGATATGCCTCCCGGGTCGGTCAAAGGCCTTCATCTTGTCGTGGAGGACATGGCTGCGATCCGGGCCGCTCTGATAGCACGTGGTATCGAGCTCAGCGACGTCGATGACATGGGTGGGGTGCTCTACTCGTACTTCAGCGATCCGGACGGGAACATGTGGGCGCTGCAGCAGTGGCCCTCCGGTTACAAGGCCTAGCAAAGTCGTCTGGACGCACCGCTGGACGAATCGTGTCCTTGAAGCAGCGAAGGGTCAGAAGGTGACTCAGTACCCGGGATGGGTCACTTATTCGTCACAGGCGGGATGGTCGTGACCATGCAAAGTTCCCGCCGTGTCTGAGCTGTGGGAACAGTCAGCGGGAGCATCAGCTCGGTTTGCATCTCAGGCCGAACGGTACGACCGCTACCGCCCGCGCTATCCCTCTGACCTGTTCACCACCCTCCTCACGGAAGCGGATCTCGTGGAGGGTGACTTGGTGGTCGAAATCGGAGCCGGGACAGGAATTGCAACGCAGCCGCTCGCCGAGTGCGGCCTCACCGTTCACGCTGTCGAGCCCGCTCCCGAGCTGGCCACCCTGGCGCGAGGAAAACTCCAAGGACGAGCCAGCTTCATAAGCGGCCGATTTGAGGAATGTCCCCTCCCGCCGCGCGCACACCTAGTGGCCGCCTTCAATGCCTGGCATTGGATCAACCCAGCAATCGGACTGGATCGAGCCGCTGACCTTTTAGAGCCTCATGGCACCCTTGCTCTGGTGTGGACGGAGGTAGTGAGCTGGGGTCCACCTCGGTTCGAGGAGCGACTGACTGAGCTGTTCGGAGCGCGGTGGCCGAAGGTACAGCCGGGCATCAAGGAATCGCTTCGGCCCGTCCGTTCCCACCCTCGCTACGGAGAGATTCGTGTGTTTCACCATCCCTTTGAACGGACCCTCGATGGTCTGATGTACGTTGCCGTATCCCGGACTTACGGAGGCCAACGCACCGCCGAAGAATACGGCGCTCTTGAGCGAATGATCAGCCAGGAGTTTGATAACGCAGTGGTTAAGAACGAGGACGCCGTTCTGTACCTTTCACGAACCGTCTGAGATGTCCTCGATGTACTGGATGTCCTCGATGTACTGGTACAGCGTGGCACCGTACGGCTGCAGTAGGAGTGGGGCAGTCCGTTCGACGCCCTTATCGTTGCGTTCGCGCCCTTAAACGAGGCTCTGGACACGTGAGAACGTGAGCGGCTTCACTCAGTCCGCAAGAGCTGTCCCACCGACCGTCTGCGCGCCGAGGTCGACAGCCGGGATCACGGCCAGCGCATTGGCGACCACGAGCACGGCTACCGCCAGGACAGCGATCGTCAGCCCGGGAACGGCGGCGACGGGCACGGCACCGAGGTTGGTGGCAAAGGCATTCCAGACCACCCGGCCGACGACGATGCCGAGCGGGACGCCGACAACGATGCCCACCAGGGCAACCGTCGTGGCCTGCCAGAGCACGGTGGCGCCGACCTGCACGTTCACGAAGCCAAGCGCCTTGAGCAGTCCCATCTCCCGGCGGCGCCGGACGACGCTGACCACGAGCAGATGGAGGAGGGTTGCCACACCGAACATCGCCAGCACAAACCCGAGGATGAGTGGGAAGTTCACCGCCTCCCCGAAGTTGACCAACGAGGTTGGGACGGTCGGCCGGGTCGCGCTGTCCTGGGCGACGTAGCGGGCGATGTCGGCCTGACCCTTGGGGCCGGACGTCGCCCTCGCCAAGACGACGAAATCTTGACTGGCCGCGAATGCCTGTCGGCACTCGACTCTGCTCACGTCCGGGCGGGCACACGGCGTTCAGGTAGCCGGCCATCGTGAAGGCCGACCCGGTGCCGAGCCCACCGCCCCCGGCGTCGCTGGGGAACGACGCCGTCCCGACGACGTGAAACGGAACGGTACGGGATCCGCCGGTCGGCAGTTGCACGGTCACTCCGCAGAACCGACCCCACATGGGCGCCGACCTGGTGCAGGGTCGTGACTCCGAGCGTCACGTCGTCGTCACCCGTGGGAAGCCGACCGTCGACCGTCGACAGGAGCATTGGTCCACGCTCAGCCTTCCCGGCAATGGCGAGGACGTCATGCCCGTTGATCGACACCTCATCGCTGGCCGCCAGCATGATCGCGGTGATGGAGTGGTCGTGCTGCAGACTGGCCACCCAAGAGGTGGGGTTGCCCGGCCCCCCGTTCGAGCTCGAGAACGACAACTGGTAGTCGCTGCCGTAGAGCGCGGGCGTAGTAGTGAGGTGCGTCAAGCTGCTGGCGAATACGACCGTGGCGCACAGGGCCATGACGGCCAACGCCGATCCGAACAGTGCGGTGCCCACCGGGACCGACGCGGCGCCGCGTCCGCGTTCCAAGGCGTGACGGACTCCGATCACCGCGCTCGGCGGCGCACCCGTGGCGGCCACCTTCGCCACGATGGAGGACGGTGGGCCGTCTGATGCCCGGTCGCCGCCGACGCGTACCCGCGAGGCGCGCACGGCCGGCCAGATGCCCGAGGAGCAGAACGACCACCACCGTTGCCAGCGCTCCGAGTAGGAGGACCAACGGATCGAAGGCAAGACCGGTCGAAGGCTCCGCCAGGCGCGCCTCGCCGACCGGTGTCAGGGGAGACAGTGCAAAGGCGACGATGACGGCGCCGGCCGCGCCGACGAGTGCCACCATCAGATTCCGCGCCGTGCCGAGCACCACGAGCTGGCGCCTGGGCAAGCCCAAGGCCACCAAAGAGGGGTACTCCTCGCTCTCGACGACGCTCTGCCGACCGAGCGCCTGGCCGATGACGGCAAGGCCGACCAGTGCGGCCAGGACGGCGAGCACCCACCAGCCCACGGCCTGGGGGTGGATCGATGCCGCCACCGCCGCAGCAGCGGTGGCCTGATTTGAGACATAGACGAGGTGAAGAGGGCCTGCGGCCGCAGCGAACCGGGGGAGGCTGGACGTCCCGTGACGAAGCCGAACGAGGTAGACGGAAGCGTGCGGAACTCTCTTGTTGACGGCACGTGCAAATGCCGGCGTTGTGAAGAGGTCGTATTCGGGTGTCGACCCGGAGGGAAACTCCATTTCGGCTGCACCGATTCCCACGACATGCAAGGCAACCGTCGGCCCGGACGGCGCCACGTTGGCGCCGCTGCCCAGTGCCGGCAACTGTGACGATGCATACAGCGGCGCATGGATGACCGAACCGATGTGCACGCCGTAGTCCTGTTGGAGCGTGAAGGAGGCCAGCACGTCATACGGTGACGACTCGGCGGGCATCTGGCCGGCGACCAACTTCACCACCCGCCTCAATGCCTTGGGTGACAGCTCATTGATGTAGAAGTTCGACGGGTTGATGGCATGGGTGGTGCAGGCACACGACGGTTGTCCGCTCGCGGGATTGCCGATCGTCGTGACAGAAGAAACCCCGGGCAGCCTGCTCAGTCCGGGAACGGGTTTTTGATTGTAGATATAGACGTCATACCCGTGAGAAGCGACAAAGCGCGGAAAGGCGGTCGCCGTGCGGCGCCCGGCGGCTGCGGCGGCCAGAACCAATCCGCCCACCACGGCGATCAAGACGACCAGGATCAGCCAGGAGCGCCACCGGCGGCGAAGCTCGGCGCCGAACACCAGCCTGACTGCGCCCACGATGACCTCCTGACGCCAGTCTTATTCACCGAGACCGGCGCGTCCAAGGTGGTCAGCCCGCACTGGAGAGGTCGTGGTAGTACCAACCTCAGTGACCGGGACTCTAACCACCGCTGTGGGCGCTTTTCGGATTGAGAACGGCCCCGTGGTCGTTTGACGATGGTGCGAAAACGACTGGAATCCGGACAGCGATTGAAGAGCGTCAAGTTGGCGGCTGGGCTTTTGACCTGATCCTTCGCGCTGCCTGTTTGCAAGAGTGATGGCACAAATCACCGACCTCACGGGATCGGGCTACGGGGTGTCTTGATCGTGGACCGCGACAGTCGATGACTGACACCACCGTCTTGACGCCGCCCACCTCGGCCACGTGGACGGGGCCTGGGCACTATCGCGCCGCGCCTAGTTGCCGAGCCACGACCGAGCCGGTCCTCAGGATCAAGGCTCCATTTCGACAACACTTGTGCCAATGGCCGAGGAAGAGTTTCCAGAGACTCGTTACGTCTTACTGGGCGATGACCGCATTGCCTTCCAGGTCTTCGGTGCGGGGGATGTCGACCTGATCTTCCTTTCACCATCAGGCGATAGCATCGACAGTCGCTGGGAGTGGCCGGCCTACGCATCTTTTCTACGCCATCTTGGCGCTTTTGCTCGCGTGATCATGTTCGACCAGCGGGGACGCGTGGTGTCAGATACCCCGTCGGGGGACGCTCTTCCCAGCTGGGAGCGATACGTGGACGAGGCGCTTGCCGTGCTCGATGCGGTGGGAAGCGAACGAGCAGTCCTCTATGGACTCACCGATTCCGCCGCAACCGCCATCATGTTCGTTGCCAGCCACCCCGCTCGGACCCAAGGCCTGATCCTCGGCAACGCCACGGCCCGCTTCGCCGCATCGCCCGACGAACCGAGCGTGGTGGAGAAACAGGAAGAGATATCGCGATTCGCCGAACAAGCCTGGGGAACTGAAGACTTCGCCACCTTCGCGGTACCCGGTGCCGCCTCTAATCCGGCGTTTCGACGGTGGTTCGCCAGGAGTCAGCGGCTGTCCCTGCGCCCGAGAGAGGCGGCGCAGCTTCTCCGCTTTGAGTACGCCATGGATGTCCGGGAGGTACTCGCTTCGGTGAGCGCGCCCACTCTGGTGTTGCACCGAGCGGGATGGAACATCATCACACCGGATGAGGGCCAGTATCTGGCCGAGCAAATCCGTGGCACGCGTTTTGCCCTAGTTCCGGGCAACGACGGCACGTTTTATACCGAGCCGGTGGGTGAGATTCTCGAGCGCTTCGAGGACTTTCTGCGTGGTCTCCACGGGCCGGTCCAATCCGATCGTGCCCTTGCCGCCATCTTGTTCACCGACATCGTGGATTCGACCGCAACAGCGGCGGCCCTCGGGGACAAGGAGTGGCGAACTCTCTTAGAAACTCACGATGCCATAGCCCGGACGATCGTCTCACAGCATCGGGGGCGTCTTATCAAGATGACCGGTGATGGGATGCTGGTCACATTCGAAGGTCCGGGAAAGGCCATCGCTTGTGCATTCGCCTTGCGTGAGTCCCTGCGACCCCTAGGCCTTGAGATCCGGGCTGGTCTCCATACCGGGGAGATCGAGTTACGTGGGACAGACATCGCGGGAATCGGCGTTCACATCGCCGCCCGAGTTCTTGAAGCCGCGTTGCCCGGGGACCTGGTGGTGTCAGGGGCCGTTCCAATGCTGGTCGCTGGATCAAACATTGAATTTGAGGACCGAGGTGAGCATGAGCTCAAGGACGTCCCCGGATACTGGAAGCTGTTGGCGGTCAGGAGCTAATCGCCCGAAACGCGCACTTGGAGTATCAATCTGAGCCGATTCGGCAAGCCGAGACCAAGGAAGGTCGAGGCCTGCCGCCTTTAGCCGGAAGGGTAAGTCCGTTATCACGCAGCTTAGGAGACGAGACGCGTGCAAGTCTTCGTGTCGTCGCTGGTACGGGATCGACCCTACTGACGCGCTCCCGTTCCGAGATACACGCCGGTGACGGTCACCGGCGTTGGATGGAAGCGAGTTGGCCGCAGAATCGAGTCACTGTTGAAGCTCCGCCGCAAAACGTCTTCTTCCTTTCTTGTCGTGAGTGGCATCGCGGCCAGCTCGCGGACGTTCGTTATGTCAGCGCCGCACCTGTACGCAACTGCACCACCAGTCGTCGGTCACGCGGCGCGCTCGATCATGAACGGCACCAGGCATGCAATGAAACGACGTGCCGGCGTGTCGTCCAGGCCGGCGAAGGCGGCATCCATGGAGGTGATGGCGGAGCGGGCCACCCCGCTCGCGAACTCGCCGGCGAAAGCGATGCTCCCGTACGACGTCATGAGCTCGAAGACGCGGACGACGTCTTCCCGTCGCCGCTCGGCCGGCGCACGGGCCAGATACGCCACCAGCCAGCGCCGGTCTGCCGGGTCGGCGCAGGCGAGGAGATGGATGAGTACCAGCGTCCGCTTCCCCTCCAGGAGGTCACCGAATGCCTCCTTGCCGTACACGCCTGGGTCTCCGATCAGGTTGAGGATGTCGTCGCGGATCTGGAAGGCCGCACCGAGGTGGAACCCGAACTCGATCATCGGATCGAGGTCGGCGGTGCCCCTCGAGCCGACGAGCGCGCCGACCCGGAGGGGGAGCACCGTGGTGTACCAGCACGTCTTCTTCATGATGAGGTCGAGGTAGTCGTCGGGTTCGAGGTCGGTCCGGTTGTCTCGGCACCAGCCGAGCTCGAGCGCCTGTCCGGCGACCGTCTGCTGGCTCATGAAGTCGAACTCCACCATGATGCGGTCGGCGAGCCGCGGGCCGAGCAGATCGATGTTCTCGCGAAGCGTCCCCATCGCCTGCAGGGCGAGGCCGTCGCCGGCGTTCAGCGCGAGCGGTGTGCCGTACCGTCGGTGCAGGGTTGGCTCACCCCTGCGCAGCAGGCTCGCGTCCTCGATGTCGTCGTGGACCAGGAAGGCGTTGTGGAGGAGTTCGATGGCCACGGCGGACGGCAGTGCATCGTGGAGCGGGCCGCCGAAGGCCTCGCAGGTCGCGAGGCACAGACTCGAGCGCAGCGCCTTCCCGCCCCGGGTGGGGTAGTCGCTCATCGGCACAGCGAGGTAGGGCTCGTGCTCCAGGTCGGCAATGCGCCGGCGGAGGTCATCGGCGGCGACGGCGCCGTAGCGCGCCAGGCCGGCCATCGGTTCTTGGACCGTCGTCACGAACTGTCGGCCGTGGGCAGCACCTGGATGCGCAACGGGAACACGACATCGGGCAAACCGTCGACCAGGAGCTGCCCGTGGTACGCGCCCGGCGACGCGTCCTCCCCCACGGCGACGGTCACGAGGATCTCGCGGCTCTGGTCCGGGTCGAGGCGATCGATCCGCGTGGGGCTGCACGTCACCGCCGTGACCGGAAGTGAGGCTCCGGTGTGGCTGGCCAACACCGGACACCACGGCCGGAGACCGACAGCCTCCGAAGCCGTCGTGTTGTGCAGCCACAATTTTGCGCTCGCACGACCGCCCGGTGCGACGTCGGGGAGGCGGAGCTCGTGTTGCTCGGCGCTGGGACGCGGCGGCGTCCAGCGGCGGGTGGCGTCGAGGAGCCGGAGGCCGGCCTCGTTGAGCTGGCCCAGGATCGCGACGTATGCATCGGTGGCCTGTTGCATGTTCGACTGCAGCGCCCGGACCGACTCCTCCGAGCCCCAGTAGCCGAACCATGGCCAGCCGCTACCGGCGCTCCTGTCACCACCGCCACCTTTGCCGCCGCGCGGTGCTCCCGCTCCGCCGTCGGCCGCCGCGAACTGGGCGAAGACTTCGACGAAGCGCTCGACGATGGTGCGGGCGGCGTCGAAGCCGAGGTTCTGCACCTCTTGCACGAGTCGTGCCGCTTCGGTCGCGCCGGCGGCGAACGGCTCGCCGTCTCGGCCGCTCACCCGCCGCCCACCCTCTGCGCTTCCGCCAATTGCTCGAGCACCGCCTCGGCGGCCAACTGCCCGGACCGGGTGGCACCTTCGATGCATCCGGCGTTCAGGCCGTTGTCCGTCCAGTCTCCTGCCACGGACGAGGTTGCTGAAGCCAGAGGCGCCCGGCTGCAGGCGGTACTGGTCGGTACCTGGCAGTGATTGGACGTAGAGGTCGGAGGGGTCGATGTTCGCCCGCCAGTACTGGCTCTCGAGTCGCTCGGGGCCGGTCGCGGTCCCGGACGCGCCGTCGCACAGCAGGGACCATCGGAATCCGTCCTCGACCGCGGCCGGCCACAGGGTCGCGACGTCGCGGTCCAGGAACGTCCGCGCCCGCTCTCGCACGGCCCGTGTCTCACGCTCGACGTCGGGCGTGCCGTCCCGAGCATCCGGTGGGCCCAGGGCACTGCAGAAGTAGGCGATCGTCCGCGGTCGGTCCGTTTCGGGCCAGTCCTCGGCCGGCAAGAGATGCGGACATCGACGCCCAGGTGTCGAAGGGCGTGACGAAACCACTCACGGTGACGCCCGAGGGGCCGGACCAGCCGAGCGCTTGCTCGTCCTCGGACAGCCAGAGCTGGAACGCCTGCGTGGCCACCGTCCCCACGTTGTCGACCATCGATCGCCAGGCGGGAGAGGCCGCCAGGAGCTCGCCGCAGACGTGCGGCACCATGCCGAGGGAGATGGCGAACACGACGGCGTCGAAGTCCTTCCCCGCCTCGAGGGTGCGGCGACCGACGTCGCGGCGCCGGGACCAGAACGACTCGAGGTCGACCCCGTCGAGCGCATCGGTGGACCGCAACTGTGAGCCGAGGGGTGCGTCGGGCCAGCACGGAAGGCCCTTGACCCGGATCAGGGGATCGTAGGCGTCGACGCCGTCGGCCACCTCGGCCTGGATGCCCAGTTCGATCGCGCCGATCGACCGCCCGTCGTCAGCCAGTCGGAGCGCGTCGACCCGGTGAAAGAAGCGGAACTCCACCCCGCGCTCGCGCAGGACCTCGTACAGGGGGGCGAAGATCACCTCGCCCATCCCCGCCTGCATCCTCCAGAACAGCGCTCCCGAGTAACCGAGGAGCATCTTGGTCGCCAGCTCCAGTCCGAGCCCGGCACTGAAGCGTGGACGGGCCGGATCGCCGTCCTCGTAGCCGAAGACGAGGTCGTACATGCCCCGGAGGATCGGTGACTCGAGCGCCTCGGGGTCGATGCCGTGCCCGAGCAGCCATTCGCGGTAGTCGAGGTGGTTGATCGCCCCGAAGCCTTCGGGTCGCGTCAGCAGGCCGTCGGCCATGATGCCGAACAGGTTCGCCGTCACCACCTCCACCAGTTCGTAGCTGCGGCGAGCGGCGGCCTGCGAGCGCAGCGCGTCGCGCAGATTGCGCCGGATCGGCTCGATGAGGGACGGCAGGGCGCGCTCGAGGTCGCGGCTGCCGGTCCACGATGTGGCCTGCCGCGCGACCCGCTCGGCCCAGTTGAGCGGGAGGGTCAGACCGATGAGACCGGCGCCCTGCACGACGGCCGCCATGGATGCGGCGGGCGCCGCGGCGCGGGAGGCGTGGGCAGCGGGCGAGGTGCTGAACCGGATCGAGCCCTCCCGCCCGTGGTGCGGGGAGCGGGAGCGACGCGAAGAAGTCGACGAGGAGGCGCAGCGACCGGACCACGAGGTCGGCCACGGCCAGTGGCGACGATCCCGTGGGCCCCTTCGCGGCCCCCAGCGGGGCGGCCGCTGACCGGGGAGAAGGTCGCCACCCACGGCTCCCACCCGCCGTCGTGCCGGTCGACGACGCCGACCAGGTTGGACGGCGCGACCGCGTCGTCCCACGTGCGGATGGGACAGGTCGGGTCCGACCGACCGCGGTCGAGCGCCTCGTAGCACCGGTGCATGACGTCGAACGTGTGGTCGTAGTAGCCGAGGAGCACGTGGAGCCCGTGCTCCTCGATGCGCCCGTTGGGCCCCCGGCTGCTGGCCCCCTTGCCCCCGAGGCGCCATCCTCGCTGGTAGACGGTGATGCGGTCGAACTGGTTGGTCCGGTCACCTTCGGTGAGCTCGAACGCGGTGGCCAGTGCGCCCATGCCACCGCCGAGAATGGCCACCGATCCCCCGGAGCGTCCCACGTCAGGCTCCGAGAAGGTCCAACGCCTCGGCGAGTTCGGGGCTCGAGGAGTTGGGTGGGAACTGCTCGAGCACGGCGCGGATCCGGTCATTCCAGTCCGGCGGGCGGTCGTCGTCGGGCAGCCGGGCCAGGTCGTTGGCCGCACGCAGCGCGAGGACGAGAGAACCCTGGGCCAGGCCGATCTCCACCGCGGCGACCAGGTCCGTGACCACCTCGTCCATCCGCTCGGGGTGGGCGGATGCCGTGATCTCGGCGCGCAGGCGCAGGAGGTCCGGTTGGTGGACCCGCTCCCCAGACGTCCCGGTCCGCTCCATGGCTTCTTCGAGCGCACGCAGCGCCGGGTCGACATTGCCGAGGAAGTGGTGGTTCTGGGCGACGATGCCGAGGTACGTCGGGCGGAACGCGGCGTGGCCGACCAGGTCCATGCCGGCACCGTACTGCTCGAGCTCCGCCACGTCGGAGGGCCGGTCGGGCTCGGGCATCAGGACGTACTGCTGCCCGAGCAGCTGGAAGTAGTCGAAGCGGCATCGTTCCGCGATCTCGATCGTGCGCCGCCCGAACTCGCGGGCCTCGTCCGGGTTGCCCGTGATCATCCGGATCCAGGCCAGATAGACGGAGACGAAGGCCGAACTGAACGGGCCGGACGGGAAGTCGAGCTCCTCGGCGGTGGCGATGGCCCGTCGCTCCCACGTCGCGCTCTCCTCCGTGCGAGCCCTGCAGCGCGGCGACGCAGGCGAGCGCCACCGCCGTGACCGGCACGGGGTCGTGCGGGAGGGGCCAGAACGGGGAGGCGGCCGCATCGACCGACCGCGCGCGGTACCCCTCCCACGCCTCGACGAGCCAACGGTGTGCCTCGTCGAGCCTGCCCTGGTAGAACGCGCCGTAGCCCATGCACGACTTGATCTCTGGCGCGAACCAGGCCGTCGCGGGGTCGTCGAGCACGTCGACCAGGGGCTCGAGCACCACGCTGGCGGCGTCGACGGTGCCGCGTACCAGCAGATAGCTCCAGATGCCGACCTGGGCCGGCATGATCTCGGGGCGGTCCGTGAGCCTCCGGCAGATCTCCTCGGCCACCGTGAAGTCGTCGAGCACCTCGGGATAGCCGTAGCCGAATTGGGAGCTCGTGCTGACGGTGCGTTGCGTCCGGATCATGAGTTCGGTCAGGTCCCGCTCGTCGCCCCCGGGCATCGTCGCCGCCAGTTCCAGCGCCCGGTCGAGCAGCTGGCGGGCCTCGGTGTGGCTGGCCGCCGATTGCGCCGCCTGGGCCGCCACGATGTAGGCCGGGATGGACTGCGAGACGTCGCCGGCCAGGTCCCAGTGGTGGGCGACGACGGCGAGATCGCCGGGTGAGGCCGCATCGGCGCCGAGCAGCTCCGCGATGCTGCGATGGGTGGCCTGGCGGGCTGGCAGCACCTGCGTCTCGTAGGCGGCGTCGCGCAGGAGGCCGTGCCGGAAGCGGTACCGCCCGAGCCGGATCTCGGCGACCGGCTCGATGAGCGCGGCGTCCTCCAGGCGGACCAGCGCCTCGTCGACCGACCGCCCGGCCAGCTGACGCAGCGGTCCCTCGTCGAACTCAGCGCCGAGCGTGGCCGCCAGCTGCGCGACGCGCAGGTCGATGCCGGGTGTCCGAAGGCGCGCCGTGAGGATCTCGTGGATCCTGGGTGGAAGCACCTCGCCGGGATGCGCGGTGACGGCGCTGCGGGTCAACTCCTGGAGGAAGAGGGGGACTCCGGCTCCGCGCTCGACGATCAGGCGACACTGCTGCGGATCCAGTCCGCCGTCGGTCAGCGCGGCGACCAGCCCCGCCGCCTCCTTCTCCTTGAGCGGTTCCAGTTCGATGTCGAGCACCGACGCCGCCCACGGCGCATCGAGCGGGAGCCGGCTCGTGATCAGGATCATCGCGCCGGGGACGCGCTCAGTCGCCAGGAGCCCCAACAGGTCGACCGTGGTCGGGTCGGCCCAGTGAAGGTCCTCGACCAACACCAGGGTGGGCGTCGACGCCGCCGTGTGGGCGAGCCACGCGACGAGCGCCCGGAGCGTCTGTTGACGAAGGGCGAGTGCGTCCACCTCGGGTCGTGACAACCGCTCGTCGGTGTCCAGTCCGAGCAAGCGGGGCCAGGAGGGGCACGGTGTTCCCGTCGAGACCGGCATCTTCGAGCCGGCTCACCAATTCGCGCGAGCCGCTCCTCCGGCGGCTGGTCCGGATAGAAGCCGAGCAGTTGCTCGAGCATGCGCCCGACGGGCCAAAGCGCGACATTGCCGTGATAGGGAGAACAGTTGGCCTCGAGCACGGTACCGCCCTCGTGGTGTACGTGCGTCGCCAGCGCTGTCGGCCAACGCCGACTTCCCGATGCCGGCGACGCCACGAACGACGACCACCGCCTCCTCGGGCCGCTTGGCGCCATCGGTGTCGTGGACGAGACGCTTCCAGGTGAAGCGGAGGAGGCGGCTCTGACCCTCGCGTCCGATCAGGGCCACCGACTCGGGAAGCCTGCGACCCGCAGGAGGCACGGCCAGGTTCGACCGCACCACGTGGTGCAGCTCCATCGGGCGGGCGATGCCTTTGAGCGAGCGCGTCCCGATCGGCTTCAGCTCGAAGTGTGGTTCGACGAGCTGCCTGGTGGTGTCGCTGATGACCACGGTGCCGGGTTCGGCTTCACCCTGCAGGCGCGCCGCCACGTTGGGGGCCGACCCCGCGAGATTGGAGCCGTCGAGGACCCCCGAGGCCAGCCCCGCGACCACAACGGTGCCCGAATGGACACCGACGCGGATGGCCGGTTCGATGCCGTGGCGACGCTGCAGCTCGTTGCCCTCGTCTGCCATCCGTTCGATGAGCCCCAGAGCGGCCATGACCGCGCGCCGCGCGTCGTCCTCGTGCGCGGCGGGGTAGCCGAAGCACGCGACGACGCCGTCACCTTGGAACTGGAGCACGCGACCGCCGAGCTCCTCGATGGTCTCCGCCGCCACCCGGCGGTAGAGGACGAAGACGTCCTGGATGACCTCGGGCTCCGCGACTTCGGCCATGTCGGTCGACTCGACGATGTCGGCGAAGACGAGGCTGACGAAGGCACGCTGACCTCCGGGCAGGGAGCGCTCGAGCTTGGCCCGTTCGATCATGGAAGCGGCGCGTCGGTTCGGAGGATCGACGGCCAGCACGTCATCGGCGAGTTCCACGACGCGGTCCCACGCTCCCACAGATGCAGCGGCGTCCATGGACGCCAGGAGCCGATCGATCAGGAGCGACAGGCGATGCTCCGCCGACGACGCCGGCCGTTCCTGGGCTGCCGTCACCGCGTCTGACCCCTCACGACTCCGCGGGCTGGGCGTGGCTGACGTAGAAGAGCGCGGGGGCCTGCTTGCCCCCCGCACCGGCCACGAGCGCACCCTCGTACAGGCCACAGAGCGCGTTGGTGGTGTCCGCCTGAATTGTGACGTAGGCACGGTCGGCTTCCTCGATCACCGGCGGGGTGATCGTGACCTCGGACGCCTTGATGGTCGCCTGCCGACGCCCGATCCGCGTGAGATCCGAGATGCTCACGCGGGCCTTGTCGGACCGTGCCCGCACCATCAGCGTCGTGTGCTCGATGGTGCGGGCGCTCCTCCCCGGATCCGCACCGGCTGTCGGTCGTACGGTCACCTCGGCCCAGTTGGACACGCTGTCCATGCCCGCCTGCCAGGCGCGCGACCAATCCCGGGCGAGACGCTGGAAGAGGCGGGTGGTGTCGTTCGCCGCGTCCACCTGTCCGTAGCGGCCCGACCAGATCCGCTCGGTGACGTCGGCCGTGAAGGGGGCGTAGAAGTCCACCATGTCGGTGACGGTGCTGATCCATTGCTCGGCCATGCCGCCGGTGAACCCGGCGACCCCCTCGGCGGACTGGGAGATCCTGGGGTCCGAGTCGCCGACCGAGCCGGGAGTCGGGTCCACCGCGCCTCCGGCAGCCTGGACCTCGGCCACCTTCGTCGCGCTCTGCACCCAGATGCTCCACTCCGGACACACTTGTGTCGCGACGGTGTTGAGCAGGGTATCGGTGAACCCGACGACCTTGAGGGCCTTGACGTGGCGCCGGCCGCCCACGTCAGCCGCCATGAGGTAGCCGCGGTCGACCTGGAGCATGTCCCCGATGCTGCGGTCGAGGTCGTAACTGATGGCCGCCCACGCCTGGGTCGACTTGAATTCGCAGCGCAGCTCGGTCTCGAGCCGGTGGCCGCCGATCTCCACGACCTCGAGGTATTTCGAATGAGTCTGTTGAGCAGTGCCCTGGGCGGGGCGCAGGTCGACCGAACTGATCGGTCGCATCTCCTTGAACATCTCGCCGCCCCAGTCGGGCCAGTGCTCCGGGATAAGCCAGTCACGGAGATTGTTGAGTGATTCGCCGGTTTCGAACTCCGTGAAAATCCAGACCGCCTGCTTGCCCTCGACGTCCACGGGCACGGCCGCGCAGGTCACTCCGGAGCTGCTGAGCGGCTGGTCGCCGTCGCCACCCTTCGTCATGCCGCCTCCCGCGTGTCTGGGAGCATTCTTCTTGGAATATGACCCTCTGACCTGGGGAGGATAGCCCAGATCCCCGTCGCGCAACCCGGGTGACTCACCGCATGAACCGGCTGCGACGGCGCGGCCGGTTGGAGCGCCGGGGTGCGACGGTCAGTTCACGGAAAATCCCCAGTCAGCGGGGGTCGCCGACCGGGGAGGAGAGGAGTCCGTTGGCGTGGCGTCGTCGATGGAGGGAAGCAGCTTTTGCGCCTGGATGCGCATTGCCAGGGTGGGACGAAGTGTGGTCACGCCGGAATGATGTTTGGCGATATGAGCCGGTTCAAGATGGTCCTGGGCCCCCAGCTCGGGTGGAGCCGGCGCATCTCGAGGACCTAGGCCTCGACGTGCGGCGGCATCTGGTGCGGGCAGGTGTCGGGGCGAGAGCTCTTATCGACCAGGCCTCCGAGGCCCTCGGCCGCGTAGCCCTTCAGCCACTTGTGCACGGTCTGGCGACCGACCTCATAGCGACGGGCGACGTCGGTAACGCTCGCCCCGTCGTTCAAGACCTCGAGCACGGCCTTATACCGCTGTTCTACGAGACCCAGCTCCACCAGCATGTCGACGGCCTCCTTCACTCAGGACGTTGTCCAAAGTGAAGGACGATGGGATTCCCCAATCGCGGATGGAGTGTCGCCTACCTACCGAAGCCGGTGTCGCCCACGTACCGAAGCCGCGTCCGCAAAGTGTCGCCCAGGTACCGAAGCCAAGGTGTCGCCAAGGAGCCGAAACTCCACACAGAGGAGAGCGGGCGACGGGAACCGAACCCGCGTTCTCGGCTTGGGAAGCCTTTTTGCACCGTTTTGGCGAACTGGCCGAATCTGGAAATGCTTTGGTCAAGCCAAGAATCAGCCGTTCGCTGTAGCTCCCTGGTGTGCCCTTTTGTCCCCTGCGTGTTGCACGAAATGGGGCCGAGTCCGGCTGTTGCACGCTGTTGCACGGCTAAGTTTCACGGCCGCAGTTATGCAAATCGCCGGACCACTTCGGTGTCTCACAAAGGTGCGAAAGTGCCATCCCAGGAGAAGGGCTGTCCCGTCGGTCCGTCGTCCGCAAGCAGTACGAGTCGGGCGGCATGTGCGCAACTCGTCGCGCTCTTTGCCCGGTCCCTCTTAACGAATACAACGGTCACTGCCCGTCCAGCGCAAACCTGAACCCCTCCTCGCGTCCCATTCTTCGCCCTGCTTCGTAATGGTGATCGAATGAGGTGCCCAGGGCATGCTTCAGCTTTGCGAGGTCGGTATCGCGGTCCTCCTCTGACTCCCACTGACCGCCGTATGAATCGAGCGTCGCCTGGGCGATACCATGAATTGTGGCGGCTCTCTCAAGTTCGCCCATGCTTGAAGCACAGCACGCGAGTCCTAGCTCGGGGCTGGAAAGAAGCGACATCCAGCCATGGCGCCACGCAATGCGGGCAGCCAATGCGAGATGTGTGGCGGCTTCAACGGGGTCTCCGCCTTTAAGGAGAATCGACCCGAGATTATTGCTCGCAAACCCGATCTGCTGTTCGGAGTCGATTTTATGGGCGGCAAAGAGCGCCGATTCTATGTGTTCCCGGGCTTCGCTGAGTCGCTTGAGCTCTGAAAAGTAGCAGCCAAAATCGTTGTGCGAAATGGAGAGCCAGCGCCAATCGCCCGATTCCTCTTGGAGGTCGATGGCTTCGGCGTAGAGGCTCTCCGCCGTGGAACCATCGCCGATTGCCTCGACGCCGATGGCGAGACGAAGTACGCACATCCCGGTCAGCACAAGGTCTCGGCATTGGCGAGCAAAGACGACCGCCTCATTGGCGAGATCCACAGCTTCTTGGGAGTTGCCCCGGTTGTATGCCGCAAAGGAGAGGTCCTGGAGTGCGTCGGCGATCACATTCGCCTGACCGTTTTCCCGCGCTAGGTCCAGCGCGGCGTTCCGCGTGTTTATTGAGGCGACTAGATCGAACCTGTCGAGGAGATCCGCCTTGCACAAGAGTGCCTTTGCGACTAGAGGCGTCGGTATCTTCGGGTCCGGCTGCGCGAGGACCCCATCGAGCAGAGGAAGCTCGCCACCTACCAGGACGCAAAGCTGCCAAAAGCGACGCAGCGCGACGGTGAGACGAAGTGCATGCTCATGACGGTCGGCGGTACTCGCAAGGAATTCGAGTGCGTTGTAGAGGTTGGGGTAATCGGCGTCGAGCCGTGCGAAATACGTTCCCTGCTCGGGCCCGGTGAGCTGAGGGGCTGCTTCCTCGGCATAGGCCAGATAGAAGTCGGCGTGCCTCCCGCGAAGGTAACGGTGATCATCGGCACCTTCGAGTTCGGCCAATCGTTCGGCCGCATAGTGGCGAATGGTTTCGAGAAGTCGGTAGCGGACCGTAGCGGTCGAGGTGTCGGCGATCACCAGGCTCTTGTCGACAAGGCTCGCAAGCAGGACGGTCACGTCGAAGTCTTCTCCGCCGCCGAAACTGCAGACCTCTTCGGCGGCGGTGAGACCGAATCCACCCCAAAAGATCGACAATCGTCCCAGCAAGAGCTGTTCGGGTCCGCTAAGTAGGTCATAGGACCAGTCGACGACCCCGCGCAGGGTCTGCTGACGAGGAAGGGCCGATCTGTTGCCGCCGATCAGGAGTTGGAAACGCCGGTCCAGGTGGTCATGCAGATCCACCACAGAGAGCGAGCGAAGCCGGGCGGCTGCGAGCTCCAAGGCGAGCGGCATGCCATCGAGACGTCGACAGATCGCAGAGACGACCGCCGCGTTCTCCTCGCTGAGGGCGAACTCCGGCATCTGGGAGCGGGCCCGCTCCACGAAGAGCGCCACCGATCCCGCGGCTGCGACCTCGCCAAGCGCTCCAGGCTCTCCGGGGGGCAACGACAGCGGCGCCAGCAAGCGCACGGTCTCGCCGTCGATGCCGAGGGGCTCTCTGCTGGTGGCCAGCACGTGCACTCTCGGACAGTGGCGCACGATGGCGTCGGCCAGCTTCGCGCAGGCCGTGATCACATGTTCGCAGTTGTCGAGCACCACCAGCATATGCAGCTCTGCTATGGCTTTCGTCAGTGACTCGAGGGCGCCTTGTGCTTGTTGTTCCTGGATACCCAAGGCGCGACTCACGGCCGGAGCCACCGCCTCCGAATCATTCACCTCGGCGAGCTCGACGAGCCACACACCATCCCCCGAGCCGTCCACCAACTCGGCGGCCACCTGCAACGCGAGGCGGGTCTTGCCCGAGCCCCCCGCACCGGTGATGGTAACGAGACGCTGCTCAGTGACGAGCTTTCGCACCTCTGCAACCTCGGCATCGCGCCCCACAAAGCTCGAGACGAGTTGGGGCAGGTTGTTCAAGAGGGCGGGGTTTTCGAGCGAACGAAGTGGGGGGAACTCCGCCGCTAGGCCGTAGAACTCGAGCTGGAACACCTCCTCGGGGCGGCCCAGGTCTTTCAAATGGTGCACACCAAGTTCGTGAAGACCTGCGCCGGTGGGAAGGCGATCGCGCACCACGTCGGCAGCGGCGCGTGAGAGGACCACTTGGCCTCCGTGAGCAACGGCTCCTAGGCGAGCGACGCGGTTTGGCGCCGGGCCGAAGTAGTCGCCGTCCCGCTCCTCGCACTCTCCGGTGTGAAGCGCCATGCGTACTCTCAACACCGCCTCTTCGGGCCACGGCTCGTTTGAGATGGCCAGCTGGGCGGCGGCAGCCGCCTCGAGTGCCTGCTTGGCAGTGGGAAAGGCCGCACAAAACGCGTCGCCGACGGTCTTGAAGACGTATCCTTCCCCCGCCTCAATGATCGAACGCAAGAGCTCGTCGTGACGGCGCAACGCGACGGCCATGGCATCGGAGTGCTCTTCCCAGAGCCGCGTCGATCCCTCTATGTCGGTGAAGAGCAGGGTCACCGTTCCAGAAGGGCGCGCCGATGGCGGGCCAGTGCCCTCGTCTGTGGACGGTAGTACCAGCTCGGGGTCCTGGTTCAGGATCGCCAGCTCGAGGGCCTGGAGCTCTGGCCCGGGGTCGATGCCGAGCTCGTCGGCGAGGACCTCTCGCGCCGCTTTGTAGGTGGCGAGCGCATCGGCTTGGCGCCCCGAGCGGTAGAGGGCGAGCATCAGCTGGCGCCGTGGGCCCTCGCGGAGCGGAGCGGACTGGACCAGGGCCTCAAGCTCGCCGACGAGCTCGAGATGGCGCTCCATGGCCAGCTCGGCCTCGACGCGTCGCTCGAGGGTCAGGAGACGGAGCTCTTCGAGGCGGGTCTTCTCCCCCTGCAACAAGTCCGATGACACATCGGCAAGGGCCGGGCCGCGCCAAAGCCCCAGGGCCTGGCGCAGTCTCGTCGCGACCTCGGCCGGGTCGCCGACGGTGGCACCGGCGAGCTGTTCGAACTCTTCGAGGTCGACGTCGCCGGGCCCGGTCCGAAGCACATAGCCCTGGGGGGCAGAGGAGAGGCTCTCGCCGGGGCCGGCCGCCGACAGCTTCTTGCGGAGCTTGGAGACATGGACCTGTAGGGCGTTGGCTGCGGTCGCCGGCGGGTCCTCGCCCCAGAGAGCGTCGACGAGGCGATCGGTGGAAACCGTCTGGTTGGCGCCGAGCACCAAGGTGGCCAAGAGGACCCGCTCACGAGCACCGGCGAGTGCCACGAGCTGCCCGTCGTCCCCGACCACCTCGAGTGGGCCCAAGAGCCGATAGCGCATCCAGTGCTCCCGTTGCTCGGGCTCGGTGCGTACCCGCCCGACGCTAGCCCTCTCACCAGGAGGTTTCCATCCCGAAGTGCGCTGACTTGGGGTTTCAGCGCCACGTCAGGGGACCTTCAGCGGGTTCTCTCATCATGACAACAGCACCGACAAAGGGTCGGTGAGCAAAGAAAGGAATGCGCCATGACCACCCACTCCATCACCGCCCCCCTCCCAGTCCAGGCCATGGGCCGAGCCCTGCGCCTCCTGCTAGCCACTGTGGCGATCCTGGTCCTGATCACTACTGCCTTCGTGGTTGGCCGAGTAACGGTGGGTTCCAGCCCTGCTCAGGCCAAGCATCCGGCGGTGAACACCGAGGTGCTCGCCTCGTCAAGCACCGGTATCTGCGAGCAGGTTGGGCACTTCTTCCAGTGCTGAGCGAAGGCTCAAAGGGCGGGCGACGGGACGGCCCCAACGACGGGGCCGCCCCGGAGTCTCCCCGCCAGTCACCTGGACGTCCGCCCCCGCGGGCCGTTGCCCCGCGTGGCGCGACGATTCTCGTGGCAGTGCGCTCAGAGCTCGTGGGCAGGTCCGACGAACTGGCCCTTCTCGGCAGGCTTCTCGGAGACGTGGCAGGCGGTCGGGGCGCCATGGTCCTCGTAGGCGGAGAGGCGGGCATCGGCAAGAGTCGGCTCGTGGACGAGTTGTCCAGGCGACATGACTACTGGGCTTTCGCGCGGCCGTCGGCAGCGCGACCCCTGTCGAGCGACGCCCGAGTCCGGGCAACGAGTGCGATAGGGCAACAGAGAACTAGCGTTCTCATGCGCGCCCTCAGCTTTGGTAGCTGAAAACGCGACCGAGTTGACGCGCATTCCCCTACGCTGTCGCAGGCGTGTGGCACGAACGCCCATTTTGTTACGGGGTGTCCCATCGAGTGGCTGATGAAGAGCTCGGCAGAGAGTGGCCGTGACCTACCACGTTTGGAGAGAGCGGGCGACGGAGAGCGGGGAGAGCGGGCGACGGGAATCGAACCCGCGTTCTCAGCTTGGGAAGCTGATGTTCTGCCTCTGAACTACGCCCGCGAGAACCCCGCAACACTACTCGCAGGGTAAACGCAAGTTCGCGCTGATCAAAATCCGCTGGCTGTGTTCCGAGAGCGGCAGCGCAGGCACAACTGTGGCACGACGGACCTGTGGCCCGCAGCGGGCATGCCCTGGCGGCCTGCCTGCCCAACTGGGCCCCCCCGGGGCCGCCCCACTATCCTCTGGTCCGCGCTGAAATCCCAGGTGACGGTTGCACTCCCGTCACCTCCCTAGTTCGGCTTCCTTCGGAGTAACCAAGAGGCAAGGAGCATTTGTGCCGGTCAGAATCGTCTTGGGCATGGGCGTGACCCTCATCGGCTTCGGTATCGCCGCGTTCCGCTTCCACTGGTTGAGCAAGCTCATCCGCTCCGGGAAGAAGGACCCCAACCGGACCCGGGGCAGCATCGTGCCCAAGGCGGAGGCCGAAGCCACCGAGGTCGCCGGCCAGCGCAAGCTCTTGCAGTGGACGGTCCCGGGCCTGGCCCACTTCTTCACCATGTGGGGCTTCACCATCCTGCTGCTGACCATCGTCGAGGCCTACGGGGCGCTCTTCCAGAAGACCTTCCACTTCCCGCTCATCGGGACCTGGAACTGGGTCGGTGCGATCGAGGACTTCTTCGCCTGTGCGGTCCTGGTCGCCCTGGTCGTTTTCGCCCTCATCCGCCTGAAGAACGCCCCCCAGCGGCTCGAGCGTAAGTCCCGCTTCTACGGCTCGCACACCGGCGCCGCCTGGCTCATCCTCGCCATGATCGCCGGCGTGATCATCACGCTGCTCCTCTACCGGGCGGCGCAGATCAACGCCATCGTCGACCCCAAGACCGGGCAGAACCAGTTCCCCTACGGGACCAGCTGGGGGCCGTTCGCGTCGCACGGGCTGGCCAACCTGCTCGCCCCGTTGGGCTCGGGGGTCAACTCGGTGCTCGCCACGGTCTTCCTCATCCTCAACGTGGCCATCATCTCGGGTTTCATCGTCTTTATCTCCTACTCGAAACACCTGCACATCTTCATCGCCCCCATCAACATTGCCTTCTCCCGGCGCCCCCGTGCGCTCGGTGCGCTCTACAGCACGCCGGACATGGACATGGAGAACGTCGACGAGGACACCGTGTTCGGCGTGGGCGAGGTCGGCCAGTTCACCTGGAAGCAGATGCTCGATTTCGCCACCTGTACCGAGTGTGGGCGCTGCCAGTCCGCCTGCCCGGCCTGGAACACGGAGAAGCCGCTCTCGCCCAAGCTGCTGATCATGAACCTGCGCGACAACATGTTCGCCTCGGCCACGCCGTTGCTCACGCACGAAGGCGAACAGACCGCCCTCGTGCCCAACACCATCGACCCCGACGTCCTGTGGGCGTGCACCACCTGTGGCGCCTGCGTCGAAGAGTGCCCGGTCGACATCGAGCACATCGACGCCATCGTCGACATGCGGCGTTACCAGGTGCTCATGGACTCCGAGTTCCCTTCTGAGGCCGGGCTCATGCTGCGCAACGTCGAGAACCAGGGCGACCCCTGGGGCCTCGGCCAGAACAAGCGCACGGAGTGGACCCAAAGCCTCGACTTCGAGATTCCCGTCGTCACCGGCACCATCCCTGACGACATCGAGTACCTCTACTGGGTCGGTTGCGCCGGCGCCCTCGACGAGCGGGCCCGCAAGGGTGTGCAGGCCACCGCCCGCATGTTGCACCGCGCCGGCGTCACCTTCGCCATCCTCGGTCCCAAGGAGTCCTGCACCGGCGACCCCGTCCGGCGCCTGGGCAACGAGTACCTCTACCAGGAGCAGACCAAGATGAACATCGCCACCCTCGACGAGGTCGGGGCGAAGAAGATCATCGCCAGCTGTCCGCACTGCTTCAACACGATCAAGAACGAGTACCCCGCGCTCGGCGGCGCTTACGAGGTCATCCACCACGCCCAGTTGCTCGAGCACCTGGTGCAGTCGGGTCGGCTCACGCCCGGCTCGGGCTACTCGGGCAAGGTCACCTACCACGACCCCTGCTACCTCGGCCGGCACAACCGGGTCTTCCAGGAGCCCCGCACGGTGCTGAGCGCCATCCCCGGCGTCGAGCAGGTCGAGATGCGGCGCTGCAAGGAGCGCGGCTTCTGCTGCGGCGCCGGCGGCGCCCGCATGTGGCTCGAAGAGAACATCGGCAAGCGGGTGAACATGGAGCGCACCGAGGAGGCGCTCGGCACCGGCGCCGACGTCGTATCCACCGCCTGTCCCTACTGCATGATCATGCTCGACGACGCCGTGCGCGCCTACGACAGGCAGGACGATGTGCGCGTGCTCGATCTTTCCCAGCTCGTGGAGGAGTCGCTCAATGGTGGGTCGGCGCCGACCACGGCGTCCACGCCGGCCGAGACCCCGGCCTGAAAGCGTCGAGGGGCTGAAAGGCCCGCCGGTGTCAGTTCGGGGCGATCATCCCGTAGGCGCGCTCGGGCCGCAGCACGACGAGCAGCCGTTTGTCGGCGACCATGGACCTCCGATAGTCCTCCCAGTCGGGGTGCTCCCCGTTCCCTGTCTTGTAGTACCCCACGAGCGCGTCGACCGTGGCGTCGTGCGGGTCGGCGGCCACTGGGGTGAGCTCGGCCTCCGCCTCGACCACGACGTACTGGAAGAAGTTGTCGCCCGGCACGTAGAGCGAGGCCCGCGGGTCGCGCCGCAGGTTCCTCGTCTTGGCCCGGTCGTCCGTGACCGAAATCCGGAGCATGCCCTCGTCGCCGGGCACGTACAAGATGTTCGAGAGCTGGGGCCGCCCGTTCGATCGGATAGTGATCAGGACCCCCTGCTTGCGGGCCCGGACGAAGTCGAGTGCCTCGGTCAGATCCATGGACCCGACGGTAGCGGGCTATGGCGCGGTGTCGACCGTGACCACCTCAACGTCGACCGTGACGTCCTTGGAGTTGTCGGCGATGAGCCAGTGGATGATCGCGGCCACCAACGCCCCCACCAGCGGCGCGATGAGGAAGAGCCAGACCTGGCTGAGCGCGGTGCCGCCCACGACGAGGGCCGGGCCGAGCGAGCGGGCCGGGTTCACCGAGGTGCCGGTCAGCGGGATGCCGATCAGGTGGACCACCACCAACCCGAAGCCGATGGCCACGCCGGCCGCGCCCTTGATGGCGGCCCTGTGGGTGGCGAAGAGCACCACCGTCACGAAGACGGCCGTGAGCACGACCTCGATCAGGAAGGCGCCCCCCTGGCTGATGTGCAGGTAGGAAGCCGAGCCGTAGCCGTCGGCACCTAGACCGATCTTGCTCTTGGAGTAGAAGGGGGACGTGTCCATCATCGCGTAGAGGAGGTAGGCGCCGGCGATGGCGCCGGCCAGCTGGGCCACGATGTAGGCGATCCCCTCCTCCAGCTTCATGCGCCCGGTGGCGACGAAGCCGAGCGTCACGGCGGGGTTGACGTGGGCGCCCGAGATGGGCCCGATGGCGTAGGCGAGCGCCCCCAGCACCAGGCCGAAGGCGAGGGCGGTGGCGGCCACGCCGGCCGAGTAGCTCAGCCCGTGGAGCTTGAACCCGAAGCTCTCGGTGGCGACACCGACCGCGATGACGACCAGGATCAGCGTGCCGAAGAACTCTGCGACGAGCTTTCTTGGGTCCAGGTTCATGAAGGTGACCTCCTGTGTCCTGGCGAGGAATGACGGACACAGAAAGTCTCGCAGCGCGGGGGCCGCGGGCGCGGATGCCCAACGCGGAGTTCCTGGTCAGCGGGCCACGTGCCCTCGGCCGCGTGGGCTGGGTGGGCCGCGTGGGCGCTAGATGGCGGCCATGGCGCGGTCGTCCGCCTCGCGCAGCCGCGTGGCCATGGCTGCCAGCATCTTGCGCGACAAGGCAGGCACCGCGTCGAGCACGCCGTTGAACTGTCGCTGCCCCAGGACGAGGAGCGTCATCTCGGTCTCGGAGGTAACCGTGGCGGAGCGGGGCCGGCGGTCGAGCAAGGCCATCTCGCCGAAGTATTGGCCGGGTCCGAGTGTCGCCACCTTGCGGCCGTTGCGTCGCACCGACGCCTGGCCCTTGACGATGAAGAAGAACTCCCGCCCGATGGTGCCCTGCTCGCAGAGCACGCGTCCCGGGGGGACCGTGACCTCCTCGAGGGCCCGCTTGATGGTGCGCAGGTCCTTGGCCGACGAGGTGGAGAACAGCCAGATCTTGGAGAGGTCGAAGTCGTCGCGGCTCATGGCCGCAAACAGTAGCCCCTACCCCCTCTGACGTGCCGGTTCGCCACGCGTCCGCGGCGCGAGGCTGTGCCGACGTTTCGATTCAGACGGCGTCCGCTCCGCGCTCGCCGGTGCGCACGCGGACGACGGTCTCGGCCGGCACGACCCACACCTTGCCGTCGCCGATCTTGCCGGTGGAGGCCGAGGACACGATGGCGTCGACCACCGCCTCGGCCCGGTCGTCGTCGACGAGCACCTCGACGCGCAGCTTGGGCACGAAGTCGACCTGGTACTCGGCGCCCCGGTAGTTCTCGGTGTGGCCCCGCTGGCGCCCGAAGCCCTGGGCCTCCGTCAAGGTCATGCCCTGCACGCCCATGTTCTTCAGGACGTTCTTCACGTCGTCGAGCTTGAAGGGCTTGACGACGGCTACCACGAGCTTCATCTCGGCGCTCCTCACGATCGGCTGGGCCCTACGCCCTCGCCGAGCACGTTATCGACACGACCGGCCGTTCGTCCGTGCGGTGCTCCTGACGCCCACGACCTGCCCAAAGGGGGTCGCTCCCGGCGGGGCGATAGCCTTCGCGAATGACCGCGAGTGGAGACGCCGGTAGCTCTGGAGGCGACGACGCTCCCCCCATGACGCGCTGGCAGCGTCTCAAGTACACGATCGTGCAGCCCGACGACGAGGCCAACGACAAGAAGAGCATCGCAGACGAACGTTCGGTCGAGGAGCTCGAGGACGCCATCCGTCGCTCCGATGACAAGGAGCGGGCCATCGGTCTGGTGGCAGCCCCGCTCGCCGCCATCGTCGGCATCATCATCAGCTCGGCGTCCATCGACTACGCCAGGAGCCACCACCTCAGTGTGACGGTCTACGACGAGCTCACGTACGTGATCCTCGGGATGTCGGTCCTCATTTTGGTGTCGTCGCTGCTGCGCAAGCGGCTCTTCCAGGGGATCACCATGGCCCTCTACGGGCTGGCCGTCTTCAACCTGCACTACTGGGGCTTCGGCATCCCCTTCCTGCTCGGCGGTGCGTGGTACCTAGTCCGTGCTTACCGACTACAGCAGGCGCTCAAGCGCGCCCAGGCCGATGCGCCCACCCCGCCACCGCGCAACGGCGCGCGGCCGACGAACGGACCACGGCCGCGCCCGAACAAGCGCTACACGCCGCCCACCTGAGGCCACCCCCAACTGAACCTGTTGGCACGTGAGGTTGCCGCCTGCCGGGAACCTGCAAGGCTCACCCCGAGGCGTCCCCACCCGAAGACTTTCTCTTCCGCCGGAGCGCCAACGCGCCCACGATAGCGACCAGGATCACCAACAGAACCCCCGGCAGGATGTAGACGTTGTCCGACGCGTGCTCGGAGTCGATGACGGAGACTGGTGAGACCAGCGCCGCGTCCCCGGGCACCGCCACCGAGGGGATCGTGGCACCGGGTGCGTGGAGCGAGGTGCCGGGCAACAACTCGTTGTAGCGGTGGCCGCCCAGCTCGTAGGTGCCCCGGCACGAGTACCCAGCCCCGTTGCTGCCGCTGCCACCGAGGAGCCCCTGGCAGGACGTGACGGTGACGGTGACCGCGACGCCCTGGTCGTGGAGCTGGTTGATCTGGCGGTTCTTGTGGATGCCGACGGCAATGAACACCACGACGAGGACGGCCAGGGTGACGAGCACGATCCCCACGACGAGGACGGCGACGCGGCGGCCGTCGATCTGCACCGCGGCACCGCGCAGCGGGGCGACCCGTGCGTCGGACTCCGATGCTGCCCCGGAGTGGTGCGGGCCGCCCGGTGAGGCCGCATCGTTCATTGTCGGTCTGTGAGTTGAGAGGGTGGGATGCTCGTCGGTGGGCGCGATCGGGCGATCGTAGTGGCGGCGGGGAGAACGGAGGCGTTCCCGGCCCGCGTGCACGCCATGGGGGAGCAACCTTGAGCGGATGTGCTCGGGAATCGTGGATTAACGCGCTCGAAACACAGTGGTGACGATGCGGAAACTCCTGCCCTACATCCTTTCTGCGACGGGGGAGAACCGTCTGAATTGGCTTGCCGTACCCGGAGTTCTGAGGCGCATTCACAGGGCGGAGCAAAGGGTCGACAACGACAGTTAGGAGAGCTTTAGTGATCCATCTTTTGGGAGCTATCGTTCCCGCTCCGTATCCGAGTTGGCTGAATCCGGCCGACAACACGTGGCAGATCACCGCGGCGACGTTCGTCGGACTGATGAGCCTCCCGGGCCTGGCCGTGCTCTACGCGTCGATCGTCCCCAAGAAGTGGGCGGTCAACGTCCTGGCCATGATGTTCGCCGGCTTCTCGCTCGTGCTCATCGCCTGGGTGCTCTGGTCCTACAAGATGGGATTCGGCGCGACCTCTATCGGCGGCGGTGTGCGGAACGGTGTGCAGACGCAGTTGACCGGTGTGAGTGGGTGGACACACTTCTGGGAAAACTTCGTCGGCAAGCCCGGGGGCATCACCAACAGCGTGGGTGAACAAGGACAAGCGGTCTCCGCCGCCAACACCCTCATCCCGTTCCACTTCCCGACCGCGAGCTTGGCGTACTTCCAGTTCGTGTTCGCGGCCATCACCCCTCTGCTCTTCCTGGGGAGCGTGCTCGGGCGCATCAAGTTCTTCGCCTGGTGCCTGCTCGTGCCGCTGTGGTCGACCTTCGTCTACGCCGTGGACGCCTTCCTGCTCTGGGGTGGCGGCTACTTCGCGCAGGAAGGAGCGCTCGACTTCTCTGGTGGGTACGTCATCCACATGTCCGCCGGCGTGTCCGGCTTCGTCGCAGCCTGGGTCCTCGGACCGCGCCTGTTGCGAGATAGACAGCACGCCTTGCCCAACAACCTGGTCATGGCGGCGGTCGGTGCCGGCATCCTGTGGCTGGGCTGGAACGGCTTCAACGGTGGTGACCCGTACTACGCCGGGGCCAGCATGGCGGCAGCCGTCATCAACACAAACCTCGCCACCGGGACCGGCGTCGTGGTGTGGATGATCATGGACGCCTGGCTCACCAAGGAGCGAAAGCCGACCTTCCTCGGCGGTGTCAACGGCATGATCTGCGGCCTGGTCGGCATCACACCCTGTGCCGGCTGGGTGAACGGGCGGGGTGCCATCTACGTCGGCGCCATCTGCTCGGCCGTCGTCTGGGTGTGCTGGAACTACCTGTCCAAGGTGCGGCCGTTCTCCAAGGTCGACGACGCGCTGGGCGTCATCTACACCCACGGCATCGCCGGGTTCATGGGCGGCATGTTGCTCGGCATCTTCGGCGATCCGAACATGATCGAGTACGGCTGCGGTCACCTCGACGCCGCCGGGCAGGTCGTGGCCACGACGCCGGCCACGTACGCCACGGCCACCGCCCACTGCGCGATCACCTCGGTCAACGGGCTCATGTACACCGGCTCGGCGCACCAGCTGTGGGAACAGTTCCGGGCGGCGATCTTCGTCATCATCTGGTCGGCCCTGATTACCTTCATCCTGATGAAGATCATCGGTTGGGTCCTGCGTGGCGCCCGCTACAAGGACGAGATCCTCGAAGTCGGCGACCTCGCCATCCACGGCGAGGAGGCGTTCCCCGACGAGGGGTTCGCCACCCGCAGCGACGGCGCCTTCGCCATGGCCGGGGTCACCACCAGCCCACCGGATCCCAGAGAGGACTACCCGGTACCCGGTGCCGAACAGATACCCGATGCCGGCGGCGGGTCCTAGGCCTCGGTCACTGAGAACGAAAGGAGTTCGACAATGAAGCTGATCGTGGCAGTCCTCAAGCCGTTCAAGCTCGACGACGTCAAGGAGGTCCTCAAGACCCACGGCGTGCAGGGCATGACCCTCACCGAAGCGCAGGGCTTCGGCCGCCAGCGGGGCCATACCGAGGTCTACCGCGGGGCGGAATACGAGGTGGACTTCGTCCCCAAGATCCGCGTCGAAGTGCTGGTGGAAGACAGTCAGGTCGACGACGTAGTCGACGCCATCGTGTCTTCGGCAGCGACGGGCAAGATCGGTGACGGCAAGGTCTGGGTCATCCCAGTCGACACCGTGGTGCGCGTGCGCACCGGAGAACGCGGGGCCGACGCGTTGTAGCGCGCGTTCGATCCTGTCGACGGTCGGTGAGGCCGGGGCGCGGCGAGGCGCCCCGGCCTGCCGCCTTGCGGACGCGAGGCTCTTCAGCCGGTCGGCTGGTCCGCTTGGCGGCCGACCGCGGCCGCCGCGGCAGCCGCCGCCTCGGGGTCGCCCAGGTAGTCGGCGGAACGCACCGAGAGGTCGTCGTCGAGGAGCATGCGGTAGGGGATGCCGGTGGGAACTTCGAGCGCCGTGATGGCTTCGTCCGCGATCCCCTCGAGATGCTTGCGCAACGCCCGGATGGAGTTTCCGTGCGCGACGACCAACACGGCCCCGCCCTTCTCGGCGGTAGACCGTAGATCCGGCACGATGGCCGACTCCCAGTAGGGGAGGGCGCGCCGCACCACGTCGGCCAGGCACTCGGTGCGCGGGACGTCGCCCGGGTCGAGGTCCCGGTACCGGAGGTCGCCGGCGACGTCGTAGGGATTGTCAGGGCTCAGTGGCGGCGGAGGTGTGTTGTAGCTGCGCCGCCACAGCAGGAGTTGGGCCTCCCCGAATTGCTGCTTGATCTCGGCCTTGTTCTTGCCTTGCAGGTCCCCGTAGTGGCGTTCGTTGAGTCGCCAGTCGCGCCGGACGGGGAGCCAGCTGCGCCCCGCGGCCGCGAGCGCGATCTCGGCGGTGCGGATGGCCCGGGTCAGGACCGAGGTGTGCAGCATCCGGAGGTCCAGCGTCTCCTCGGCGGCTATGAGCTCCCCCCCGGCCCGGGCCTCGGCCTCGCCGGCCGGGGTCAGGTCGACATCGACCCAACCGGTGAACAGGTTGTCGGCGTTCCAGGTCGACTCGCCGTGGCGGAGCAGGACCAGGTCGAGCACCCTTGTGATGGTACGCGCGCCCCGGGGCAGGACTCGCACGCAGCCACTAGAAACGTGGGCATGACCACCAGCTCCCGCTCCACCGCCTGTCAGCACCCCAGAAGCGGGCCGAGGTGAGCCCGGCCAAGCGCGTGGTGGTCTGGGGCACCGGCTTCGTCGGCAAGATGGTGATTCCCGAGATACTCCGCCACCCCGGCTTCGAACTCGTGGGGGTCGGTGTCTCGAACCCGGACAAGGCGGGTCGCGACGTGGGCGAGCTCTGTGGCATGGCCCCGATCGGCCTCCGGGCGACGGACGGCGTCGAGGCCCTGATCGCCCTGCGCCCCGACGCCCTCGTCCACTACGGCCCGACCGCGGCGCGGGCGGACGACAACATCCGGGACATCGGTGCCTTCCTGCGCGCGGGCATCGACGTGTGCTCGACCGCCATGACCCCGTGGGTTTGGCCCGCGATGCAGCTCAACCCTCCGGCGTGGGTCGACCCGATCACGGAGGCTTGCGCGGCCGGAGGTGCTTCGTGCTTCACGACGGGCATCGACCCCGGCTTCGCCAACGACCTGTTCCCACTGACCCTGGTGGGCCTGTGCAGTGAGGTGCGGCAAGTGCGCGCCCTCGAGATCCTCGACTACATCAACTACGAGGGCGACTACGAGGACGAGATGGGGATCGGGCGCCCGCCCGAGTTCACGCCCCTGCTCGAGCACACCGACATCCTGGCCATGTCGTGGGGCGGCACGATCCCGATGATGGCGCACGCGATCGGGGTCGAGCTCGACGGCATCACGTCGACCTGGGAGAAGTGGGTCACCGATCGTCCGGTCACCACCGCCAAGGGCGTGCTGGAGGCTGGCACGGTGGCCGCCATCCGCTTCACCTTGAACGGCCTGGTCGAGGGCGTGCCCCGCATCTGCCTCGAGCACGTGAACCGGGTGGGCACCGGCGCGGCTCCGGATTGGCCGCGCGGGTACCAGGACGACGTCTACCGGGTCGTGATCGACGGCACCCCGTCGATCACGCAGGAGACGGCTTTTCGCTTTACCGACGGATCGGGCCGCGACGCGGCGGCGGCCGGCTGCATGGCGACCGGACTGCGGGCGCTCAACGCCGTGCCCTACGTCAACGACTTGCCCCCCGGGTGGGTCACCGCCCTCGATCTCCCGCTGATTCCGGGAGTCGGCACGATTCGCTGAGCGGTCCCGAGCCGGAGCCTTCGAGCGCCCCGTGGTACTTGACCCAGGTCGGAATGGGGATTGCAGACCCTTGTTTGGCGCATGGTCCTGCGGCCGAAGGAGGCTCCCCGGGTCGTCGCGGCGATCCGCTCCCTTGGGGTTCACCTGGATCTTTGCCTTCTGGCTCAGTTTCTGCCCGGTCGTGGTTTGGTGGATCCAAGATCCAGGTATGTTTCAAGACCCTGGATATGTGCATGAGAAATCTTGACATCAGGACACTCAACTTTGCTACACTGGTATGCAGCAACTGAGACTGATGGAATGGATACCAGCAGTAGTCGCAGAGACAGACAACCGGAAGGACTGCAAAAAATGGCCAAGGCCGTAGGCATCGACTTGGGAACCACCAACTCGGTGGTCAGCGTGTTGGAGGCGGGCGAGCCCGTCGTGATCCCGAACGCCGAAGGTGGGAGGACCACCCCCTCTGTGGTGGGCTTCTCCAAGACGGGCGAGGTGCTCGTCGGCGAGGTGGCCAAGCGTCAGGCCATCACGAACCCCGACCGCACCATCCGCTCGGTGAAGCGCCACATGGGAACCAAGTGGACCGTCGACATCGACGGCAAGGCCTATACGGCGCAGGAGATCTCGGCGCGCATCCTCGGCAAGCTGAAGAGGGACGCCGAGTCCTACCTCGGCGACACCGTGACCCAGGCCGTCATCACCGTGCCCGCGTACTTCGACGACGCGCAGCGCACGGCGACCAAGGAGGCCGGGGCGATCGCCGGGCTCGAGGTGCTCCGCATCATCAACGAGCCCACGGCCGCGGCACTGGCCTACGGGCTCGACAAGGAGGACTCGGACCGCACGGTGCTCGTGTTCGACCTCGGCGGCGGGACGTTCGACGTCTCGGTGCTCGAGATCGGCGAGGGTGTCTTCGAAGTGAAGTCGACCTCGGGCAACACGAAGCTCGGCGGCGACGACTGGGACGACAAGGTCATCGAGTGGCTCGTGACCGAGTTCAAGAACACGGAGGGCGTCGACCTGTCCCAGGACAAGATGGCCATGCAGCGCCTCAAGGAGGCGGCGGAAAAGGCCAAGATCGAGCTGTCGTCGGTGCAGGACACCCAGATCAACCTGCCCTTCATCACGGCCACCTCTGAGGGCCCGAAGCACCTGGACCTCAAGCTGACGCGGGCCAAGTTCAACGAGCTCACTGCCGACCTCGTGCAGGCGTGCGTGGGTCCGTTCGAGGCCGCGATCAAGGACGCCGGCATGAAGACCTCCGACATCAACCACGTCGTGTTGGTCGGTGGCTCGACCCGGATCCCGGCCGTGCAGGAACTGGTGCAGAACCTGACGGGCAAGGAGCCCCACAAGGGCGTGAACCCCGACGAGGTCGTCGCTATCGGCGCGGCCGTGCAGGCCGGAGTGCTCAAGGGCGAGGTCAAGGACGTCCTCCTGCTCGACGTGACGCCGCTGTCGCTGGGCATCGAGACCAAGGGACAGGTCATGCACCGCCTCATCGAGCGCAACACCACCATCCCGACCAAGCGGTCGGAAGTCTTCACGACGGCCGAGGACAACCAGCCGTCGGTTGAGATCCACGTGCTCCAGGGCGAGCGCGAGATGGCGATGTACAACAAGACGCTGGGCAAGTTCCAGCTGGTCGACCTGCCACCCGCGCCGCGGGGGATCCCCCAGATCGAGGTCACCTTCGACATCGACGCCAACGGGATCGTCCACGTGTCCGCCCAGGACAAGGCGACGGGTAAGGAGCAGTCGATGACGATCACGGGCCAGTCATCACTGGCCAAGGACGACATCGAGCGCATGGTGCGCGACGCCGAGGCGCACGCCGAGGACGACCGCCAGCGCCGCGAGGAGGCCGAGGTGCGCAACACCGCGGACACTTTGGTGTACCAGACGGAGAAGCTGCTCAAGGAGCAGGGCGAGAAGTTCGAGGGCAGCGAGAAGGACGACGTCGAGGCGGCCCTGAAGGGCGTCAAGGAAGCCCTGGACGGGACGTCGGTCGAGGCCATCAAGGACGCGACCGAGAAGCTGGTCGGCGTGTCGCAGAGCTTCAGCCAGCGCCTGTACGAGCAGGCGTCGGCGTCGCAGTCCACCGGCGGCGTGGGTGGAGACGGCTCTGGTGCGGGCGAGGGTGACGGCTCGGCCGAGGGCGGTTCGGACGACGACGTCGTCGACGCCGAGATCGTCGATGAGCAATGACCTTCGGCGACGAGGCCCGGCCCGGGGAGGAGTCCGCCTTCTCGGAGGCCGAGGCTGCGGAGGAGGCGTCTGACGCGGCCGCCACCGCGGCCGCGGCCCGGACCCCTGCCAACGGCAACGGCGACGGGATGAACGCGGGGAACAGCGGCGGTGGCCAGGGCGCGCACTCGACCGGACTGGCCGAGGATTCCGACCCCAAGGAGCTGTTGGCGCGCGAGCGGGACGAGTACCTGCTCGCGCTCCAGCGCACCCAGGCCGACTTCGAGAACTACCGGAAGCGCATCGCGCGCCTGCAGCACGAACAGGCCGCCCGCGCCTCCGGCGACATCGTGGCCAAGCTGCTGCCGGTGCTCGACACGCTGGACCTGGCCGAGGCCCATCTGAACGAGTCGTTCGACGTCAGTGACGACGCCAAGGCGTTGCGCGCCGCGTGGGCCATGTTCCTCGACATCCTTCACAAGGAGGGACTCGAGCGCGTCGACCAGGCCGGCGTCCCCTTCGACCCCTCGGTGCACGACGCCGTCGCGCACTCGCAGGGTGAGCCCGGTGACGGTGGCGAGACCATCGTCGAGGAGGTGCTGCGCTCCGGGTACCGCTGGAAGGGACAGGTCCTCCGCGCCGCCATGGTCCGCGTGCGGGGGTGAGCTGACCCATGGCGGCACAGCGAGAATGGTTCGAGAAGGACTACTACAAGGTGCTCGGCGTCGTCCCGACGGCGAGCGACAAGGAGATCACGCGCGCCTATCGGAAGCTGGCCAAGGAGCACCACCCCGACGCCAACCCCGGTTCGGAGGAACGCTTCAAGGAGATCAGCGCGGCCTACGACGTGCTGGGCGACGCCGAGAAGCGCAAGGAGTACGACGAGGTCCGTACGCACGGTCCGATCGGCGGCTTCGGCGCGCCGGGCGGCGGCACCTTCCGCATGGAGGACATGGGTGACCTGAGCGATCTCTTCGGGGGCCTCTTCGGCGGCGGTGGCCGCACGCGCACCCAGCGCGGTCCCCAGCGGGGCGCTGACATGGAGGCGCAGCTGCACCTCTCCTTCCAGGACGCGGTGCACGGGGTGACCACCTCGGTGAACGTGCCCCAGGAGGTGCGCTGCTCGAACTGTCGTGGCAGCGGGGCCGCGCCCGGCACGTCGACGCACACCTGCCCACGCTGCGGGGGGACGGGCAGCCTCAACGACAACCAGGGCCTCTTCTCCCTCAGTACGGTCTGCCCCGATTGCGTGGGGCGGGGCACGCTCTTCGACACCCCGTGTCCGGTGTGCCGGGGGACGGGCACCGAGCAGAAGGTGCGTTCGATCAAGGTCCGCATCCCCCCCGGCGTCGAGGGCGGCCAGCGCATCAGGGTCAAGGGCCGTGGCGCGCCCGGACAGGGGATGGCGCCCCCCGGCGACCTCTACGTGGTCGTCCACGTCGGCAAGCACCCGGTCTTCGGGCGCACCGGGCGCAACCTCACGATCACGGTGCCGATCACCTACCCCGAGGCCGCCCTGGGGACGACCATCACCGTCCCCACGCTCGACGCCAAGGTGACGCTGAAGGTGCCGCCGGGCACGGCGTCGGGCAAGGTTCTGCGCGTGCGCGGCCGGGGCGTCCCGAAGGGATCGGGGCGCAACGGCTCCAAGCCGGGCGACCTGCTGGTCAAAGTGGAGATCGTGGTGCCGACCGAGCTCACCGACGAGCAGCGGGCGGCCGTCGAGTCCCTGGCCGCGGTGACCGAGGCGCCGCCGCGCCTCCCGGTGGACGGGTGATGCGGTGATGGCAGACCGCGACGCCAACCAGGCCGTCTACGTCATCTCGGTCGCGGCCGAGCTGACGGGGATGCATCCGCAGACCTTGCGCATCTACGAGCGCAAGGGCCTGCTCGATCCGTCGCGCACGAGCGGTGGCAGCCGGCGTTTCTCGGAGAGCGACCTGGAGCGCCTGCGCCACATCCAGGAGCTGACGGCCACGGGCCTGAACCTCGAGGGGGTGCGCCGGGTTCTCCAGCTCGAAGCCGAGCTCGCCCGGCTGCGCCAGGAGTTGGTGGAGGTGCGGGCCCAGGCGCTCGACGCCGTGGCGGCCACCCACCGCCAGTACCGGCGCGACCTGGTCCCGGTGCGCCAGGCCCCCGTGCCCTACCGTGGGCGCCGGACGGGGTCGTGAGAATCGTGAGCGGGCTGCACGGGCCGGCGGTCATGAACGGGAACCGGAGGCGAAGAACACCGAGAAATGACACCGAGGAAGGGATAGGCGAGTGCCGATAGACCCAGAACGCTGGACCAACAACACCAAGGCGGCCTTCAGCGCCGCGACGGGCCACGCCGCGTCGTCGAACCACCCGGAGCTGACGCCGGCCCACCTGTTGGACGCATTGCTCCAGCAGCAGGAGACGATGACGCGCCCCCTGCTGTCCCAGGTGGGGGTCGACCCGGACGTCTTGGCCGGCAAGGTGCACGAGCAGCTGTCGCGCTTGCCACGCGCCGAGGGCGGCGCGGAGCCGGGGCTGTCGCGCGATGCGCGCGCCGTGCTCGAGGCGGCGGACCAGAACCGGCGTGATCTCGGGGACGACTACGTCTCGGTCGAGCACCTCATCCTGGCGCTGGCGGACCAGATCGGTGTCACGAAGGACGCGCTGCTGAGCGCCCTGCGCGTCGTCCGAGGCAACCACCGGGTCACCACCCCCGATCCCGAGCAGACGTACCAGGCCCTGGCCAAGTACGGCCGGGATCTGACCGAGGCGGCCCGCGAGGGCAAGCTCGACCCGGTCATCGGGCGCGACGAGGAGATCCGGCGCGTGATCCAGGTGCTGTCGCGGCGCACCAAGAACAACCCGGTGCTCATCGGGGAGCCCGGTGTCGGCAAGACGGCCATCGTCGAGGGACTGGCCAACCGCATCATCGAAGGAGACGTCCCCGAGGGCCTCAAGGGGAAGCGGGTCGTCGCGCTCGACCTGGGTTCGATGGTGGCCGGTGCCAAGTACCGCGGCGAGTTCGAAGAGCGCCTGAAGGCAGTGCTGAAGGAGATCACCGACGCGGAGGGCGAGATCATCACGTTCATCGACGAGCTGCACACGCTGGTGGGCGCCGGCGCGGCCGAGGGAGCGATGGACGCCGGGCAGATGATCAAGCCGATGCTGGCTCGGGGCGAGCTGCGCATGATCGGTGCCACCACGCTCGACGAGTACCGGACCTCCATCGAGAAGGACGCCGCGTTGGAGCGGCGTTTCCAGCCCGTCTTCGTCGGCGAGCCCTCGGTGGAGGACACCATCGCCATCCTGCGGGGGCTCTCCGAGCGGTACATGGCGCACCACAAGGTCCGGATCCAGGACGCCGCGCTGGTGGCGGCCGCCGTGTTGTCCGACCGCTACGTGACCGGGCGTTTCCTGCCCGACAAGGCGATCGACCTCATTGACGAGGCGGCGTCGAAGCTGCGTATCGAGATCGACTCCATGCCGACGGAGTTGGACCAGATCACCCGGCGCATCCGCCAGCTCGAGATCGAGAAGCTGGCCTTGGAAAAGGAGAGCGACGAGGCGTCAAAGGAGCGCCTGGAGCGCATCGAGCGCGAGCTGGCCGAGCTCGGCGAGCAGAGCGACTCCATGACGGCGCACTGGCAGCAAGAGAAGAGTTGCCTCGACGCCATCAGCCAGCTCCAGCAGGAGAAGACGGCCAAGGAGGAGGAGGCGGCCCGGCTCGAGCGCGACGCAGAACTGGCCGGTGCGGCCGCCATCCGCTACGGGGAGCTGCCCGACCTGGAACGCCGGATCGAGCAGGCGACCGAGGACCTCTCCAAGTTGCAGGCCGGGACCCGCTTCTTGAAGGAGGAGGTCGACCCCGAGGACATCGCCGAGGTGGTCAGCCGCTGGACCGGCATTCCGGTGTCACGGCTGATGGAGGGCGAGGTCGAGAAGCTGGTGCGGCTCGAGTCCACCCTCCATGAGCGCGTGGTGGGGCAGGACGAGGCGGTCTCCGCCGTTTCCAACGCCATCCGGCGCAGCCGGGCCGGGCTGAGCGATCCGAACCGGCCGATCGGTTCCTTCCTCTTCCTCGGACCGACGGGCGTCGGCAAGACGGAGCTGGCCCGCGCGTTGGCCGAGTTCCTCTTCGACGACGAGCGAGCGATGATCCGCATCGACATGAGCGAGTACATGGAGAAGCACGCCGTGTCGCGTCTGGTCGGCGCGCCTCCGGGCTACGTCGGCTACGACGAGGGTGGGCAGCTCACCGAGGCGGTGCGCCGCCGCCCCTACTCCGTCGTGTTGCTCGACGAGCTCGAGAAGGCCCACCCCGACGTCTTCAACATCTTGCTGCAGGTCCTCGAGGACGGACGCTTGACCGACGGACAGGGGCGGACGGTCGACTTCACCAACACGGTCCTGATCATGACGTCGAACCTGAAGGGTGAGCCCGTTGACTACTTCAAGCCGGAGTTCATCAACCGCATCGACGAGATCGTGGTCTTCCGGCCGCTGAGCGAGAGCGACCTGGCCATCATCGTGGGCATCCAGCTGAACCGGCTGCGGGCGCGCTTGGCCGAGCGCCGCCTGACGCTGGTGGTGACGCCGGCGGCCGAGGAGTGGCTGGCCCGCGCTGGCTACGACCCCGACTACGGGGCCCGGCCGCTGCGCCGTGTGCTCCAGCGCGAGATCGAGGACCCCCTCGCTCTGGCCCTGCTCGAGGGCAAGTACCTCGAGGGCGCCACGATCGAGGTCGACGTAAGCGACGACAAGATCGTGCTGAGGTAGACGACAAGATCGTGCTGAGGTAGTCGACGGGTACCGGTGAGCGGGTGCAGGGGGCCGGGGCCACGGCCCTCCCCGGGGTCGGGGTGCCCGAGAGTCTCACCCGATTCGTTTATAGCTTGGGAAAACGGCGGCGGCGTTCCCCGCCACGCGCCGCACCGCGCCCCACCGCGACGGCGGCGGCGTTCCCCGCCACGCGCCGCCACCGCGCCCTCCGCGACGGCGACGCCCCGCGACGCCCCCCCGGGGCCACCCGGGCGGGCGAGGCTCGCCCAGGGGGCCATTTCGGTGAGGGCTACACTGGTGCGTAATCCGAAGCGACTGAGCGAACGGGGAGACGCGTGCCCGCAACCGTGGTGGTCGGGACCCAGTGGGGCGACGAGGGGAAGGGCAAGCTCACCGATCTGCTCGCCCGCGAGATGCACATGGTGGTGCGCTACCAGGGGGGCCACAACGCCGGCCACCGCATCGTGGTCAACGGGGAGGCCTTCGCACTCCAGCTGGTGCCGAGCGGGATCCTCTACGACCACATCACGCCGATCATCGGCAACGGCGTGGTCGTGGACCCCGCCGTGCTGCTCGAAGAGCTCGACAGCCTCGCCGCCAAGGGCGTCGACACCTCTCGCCTCGTCGTGAGTGGCAACGCCCACCTGATCATGCCCTACCACCAGGAGCTGGACCGGGTCACCGAGCGCTTCCTGGGCAAGAACGCACTGGGGACGACCAAGCGCGGGATCGGCCCGGCCTACGCCGACAAGGCCTCCCGCGTCGGCATCCGCGTCCAGGACCTCTTCGACCCCAAGATCTTCCGCCAGAAGCTCGACGTGGCGCTCAAGGAGAAGAACGCCGTCCTGGCCAAGGTGTACAACCGCCTCCCACTGACGGCCGCCGACATCGCGGACCGCTACCTGGGCGCGTACGCGCCCCGGATCGAGCCCATGGTGGGCGACACCGTCGGGATGGTCCACGACGCGATGGACAAGGGGCGCCAGGTCTTGCTCGAGGGGGCCCAGGCCACCTTCCTCGACCTGGACCACGGGACATACCCCTTCGTGACCTCGTCCAACCCGGTGGCAGGGGGCGCCTGCACCGGGTCGGGCCTCGGGCCGCGGGACATCGAGCGGGTCATCGGGATCGCCAAGGCCTATGTCACTCGCGTCGGCGCCGGGCCGTTCCCCACCCAGCAGGACAACGACGTCGGCGAGCTGCTCGTCGAACGCGGCCACGAGTTTGGGACCAACACCGGGCGGAAGCGGCGTTGCGGCTGGTTCGACGCCGTCATGCTGCGCCAGGCCGTGCGCCTCAACTCGCTGACCGAGGTGGCGCTCACCAAGCTCGACGTCCTTGATACCTTCGAGACCGTGAAGGTCTGCGTCGCCTACGAGGCCGACGGCATTCGTTTCACCCACCTGCCCTACCACCAGTCGACCTTTCACAAGGCGGTGCCCGTCTACGAGGAGCTTCCCGGCTGGCGTACTGACCTCAGCGCGGCCACCGCCCCCGGCGACCTGCCGGCGGCTGCCCACGACTACATCGCGTTCTTGTCCGAGCAGATCGGCGTCCCGGTGCGACTCGTCGGGGTGGGACCGGGCCGCGAGCAGACCGTTTCCTTCGCCACCGCGTGAGGGTCTGCGTCGTCGGCAGCGGAGGCCGCGAGCACGCGCTCGCCCACGTGCTGGCCCGCACGGCAGACGTCGTGGTCACGCCGGGCAACCCGGGCATGGCGGCCCCGATCACCGTGGCGGACGGGCCGGTCGAGGAGATCGAGGCCGACCTCTTCGTGATCGGCCCGGAGGCGCCGCTCGTTGCCGGGCTCGCCGATCGGCTGCGCGCCCAGGGCCGCTCGGTCATGGGGCCGGGGGCCGACGGTGCGCTCCTCGAAGGCTCCAAGGCGTTCATGAAAGACGTCCTGAGCGCCGCCGGCGTCCCGACGGCCCGCTTCGCCACTTTCGACGCGCTCGAGGCCGGTGCCGCTCGCAGCTTTCTCGAGTCGCTGCCTGGGCCTTGGGTGATCAAGACCGACGGCCTGGCCGCCGGCAAGGGTGTCCTGGTCGCCCGCACGCTTGACGAGGCCCGCGCCGACGTCAGCGCCAAGCTCTCGGGAACGGCCTTCGGCGATGCCGGGCGGCACATCGTGATCGAGGAGGGCCTCGAGGGTGAGGAGTGCTCCCTCCTCGTTCTGTGCGACGGCACCCGGGCCGTGCCCCTCGTCCCCGCCCAGGACTTCAAGCGCATCGGTGACGGCGACGTCGGCCCCAACACCGGGGGCATGGGCGCCTACGCACCGATGCCCCAGGTGTCCGCCGGCGCGGTCGACCGCCTCATGGACGCGGCGGTGCTGCCGCTCGTCGAGGAGCTGCGGCGGCGCGGCATCGACTACCGCGGCGTGCTCTACGCCGGGCTCATGTTGACCTCCGACGGCCCCAAGGTCATTGAGTACAACGTGCGCTTCGGCGACCCCGAGGCCCAGGTGGTGCTCCCGCTCCTGGCGTCGGATGCCGCCGCGCTCTTCCTGGCCGTCGCCGACGGCGACCTCGCCCGATCGGCCCCGCCCCGCTTCTCCGGCGACGCCGCGGTGTGCGTCGTGCTGGCTTCGCAGGGCTACCCCGAGCACCCGCGCACGGGCGACACCATCGAGGGTCTGGACACCTTGGGCCAGTCGGTCACCGCGGTCGACGGGGTCACCGTGTTCCACGCCGGCACCGGGCGGCACAGCCCCGACGGGCCCTTCCACACGGCCGGGGGCCGCGTGCTGGGCGTGACCGCCACCGCCCCGACACTCGCCGAGGCGCGCGAGCGCGCCTATGCCGCGGCGGCGCCGATTGACTGGGAGGGCATGCAGATGCGCCACGACATCGCGGCCCGGGTGCTGGGCCCCCGGGTGCGGGCGCGGGAGGGCGCCGGGTGATCCCGCGCTACGCCCCCCCGGACATGGCCGCGCTCTTCAGCGACGCCGCCCGTTTTTCGCTCTGGCTCGAGGTCGAGCTCCTGGCCACCGAGGCCCAGGGCGCCCTCGGTGTCGTGCCCTCGGACGAGGCCGCCACCTGCCGGGCCAAGGCTCCGACCGTCGACGACGTGTTCGTCGCCGAGGTGCTCGAGCGCGAGAAGGTGACGGATCACGACGTGGCGGCCTTCGTCGACGTCGTGCAGGAACGCATCGGCGCACCGGCCGGCTCGCACATCCACTACGGGCTCACCTCTTCCGACGTGGTGGACACCGCGCTGTGCGCCACGCTCACCCGGGCGGCCGACCTCCTCTTGGGCGACCTCGATGCGTTCGTGGCCGCACTGAGGGGACGGGCGCTCGAGCTGATGCACGTGCCCGTCACCGGCCGCACCCATGGCATGCACGCCGAGCCGACGACCTTCGGCGTCAAGTTCGCCCTGTGGGCCCTCCAAGGCGACCGCGACCGGCGCCGGCTGCGGGCCGCCCGCGACGCCGTCGCCGTGGGCAAGCTGTCGGGGGCGGTGGGGACGTACTCCAACATCGATCCCGCCGTCGAGGCCTGGGTCTGTGCCGCGCTCGGCCTGACCCCGGTCCCCGCCACCCAGGTGATCGCCCGGGACCGTCACGCCGAGTACTTCTCCGCCTGCGCGTCGATCGGGGCGACGGTCGAGCTGATGTGCACCGAGATCCGGCACCTGGCCCGCAGCGAGGTGGGGGAGGCGGAGGAGCCCTTCGGCGCCGGACAGAAGGGCAGCTCGTCCATGCCGCACAAGCGCAACCCGATCCTCTCCGAGCGGCTGTGCGGCCTGGCCCGCTTGCTGCGCGGGTACCTCGGCGCGGGGCTCGAGGACGTGGCACTGTGGCACGAGCGGGACATCTCGCACAGCTCGGTCGAGCGGGTGGCGCTGCCGGACGCGTCGATGCTGGCCTGCTACATGTTGCGCAAGGCGACGTCGCTGGCCGCCGGCCTCGTGATCCACCCCGACCGGGCGCTGGTCAACCTCACCGAGGGCTCGTTGGGGCTCGTCTTCTCTCAGTCCGTCCTCCTGGCGCTGGTCGACGCCGGCCTGCGGCGCGACGAGGCCTACCGGATCGTCCAGCGCGACGCGAGGACGGCGTGGGAGGAACGGCGCCCCCTGCGCGCCGTGCTGGAGGACGATCCAGAGGCGCGGCTGAGCGCGGCGCAGCTCGACGCGGCCTTCGACCTGTCCCGCACGCTGCGCCACGTCGACCGCTTCGCCGATGCGGTGGCCGTGTTGTGACGACGGAGTTGCCCCGGGTCCATTCCGGCAAGGTGCGCGAGCTCTATGACGCCGGGGCGGGGCGGCTGGTCATGGTCGCGTCGGACCGGGTCAGCGTGTTCGACGTCATCATGGCCGAGCCCATCGCCGACAAGGGCCGGGTGCTCACGGCCATGACCTGCTTCTGGTGCGAGGAGATGGCCGATGTGGTGCCCGGGACCATCGTGGCGGCGGATCCCGCCGAGATCGAGCGGGCGCTGGGGGGCGACGCCCTGCCCGCCGGGTGGCCCGGCCGCGCCGTCCTGGTACGCCGGGCCGAGATGCTCCAGCTCGAGTGCATCGTCCGGGGCTACCTGGCCGGCCAGGCCTACGAGGAGTACGAGCGGACAGGGACGGTGCACGGCACCGCCATGCCGCCCGGCCTGCTGCTGGCCAGCCGGCTGGCCGAGCCCATCTTCACCCCCTCGACCAAGGCCACCGAGGGCCACGACGTCAACATCGACTTCGCCGCTGCGGTCGACCTGGTGGGCGAGGAGGCGGCCACCGCCGCCCGGGACATCTGCCTCGAGCTCTACCGGCGGGCGGCCGCCCGCGTCGCCGAGGCTGGATTCGTGCTGGCCGACACCAAGTTCGAGCTGGGCTACGTCGACGGTGTGCTCTGCCTGTGCGACGAGGTGTGCACGCCCGACTCGTCGCGCTACTGGCCCGCCGACGAGGTCGTGCCCGGGCACACGCCGCCCGCCTTCGACAAGCAGCCGCTGCGCGACTGGCTGGCGGCACAGCCCTGGGACCGCACGCCACCGCCGCCCCCGCTGCCACCCGCGGTGACGAACTCTTTGTCCGAGCGCTACGTCGCGGCCTACGAACGCATAACCGGTCGTTCGCTGAACGACTGGTACGGTGCGACGCCATGAGGTTCCGGGCGCGCGTGGAGGTGCAGCTGCGCCCCGGGATCGCCGACCCCGAGGGGGCGACCATCGAGCGGGCGTTGCCCGCCTTGGGGTTTGACGGGGTGGCGCACGTGCGGGCGGGGCGGTCCTTCAGGTTCGAGGTTGACGCTCCCGACGAAGGGACGGCGCGTACGACGGTGACGGAGCTGGCCGACCGGCTGCTGGCCAACCCCGTGATCGAACAGAGCCGCCTCGAGCTCGAGGTGATCTGAGATGGCGCCACGTATCGGCGTCGTGGTCTTCCCGGGGACCAACTGCGAGCACGACGTCGTGCAGGCCGTCGAGCGCGTCGGCGGGTCCGGCGTCCTCGTCTGGCACGGCGAGGCGCGGCTCGGGGCGGTCGACGCCGTCGTGCTGCCGGGTGGCTTCGCCCACGGCGACTACCTCCGCCCCGGTGCCCTGGCCCGCTTTTCCCCCGTCATGGCGGCGGTGCGCGCCTTCGCCCGCTCCGGCGGGCCGGTCGTCGGCATCTGCAACGGCTTCCAGGTGTTGAGCGAGGCGGGCCTGCTGCCCGGCGCACTTCAGAAGAACGGTCGGCTCCGCTTCTTGTGCGAGCCGGCCCGGCTGGTGGTCGCCTCGACTTCGTCGGTGCTCACCTCCACCGCGGCGGTGGGTGACGAGCTGGTCGTCCCGATCAATCACTTCGCAGGCAACTACACCTGCGACGAGGCCACCCTGCAGCGCCTGCGGGCGGAGGACCGCATCGTGTTGCGCTACGCGGAGAACCCCAATGGCTCGCTGGACGCCATCGCTGGGATCACCAACGAGGCCGGCAACGTGGTCGGCCTCATGCCGCACCCCGAGCGTGCCAGCTCCGCCTTGCTCGGTTCCGAGGACGGACTCGTCCTGCTGCGCTCGCTCGTGGTGGCGGCCGGCGCTCGCAGCGCGGCCTGACAACCCGACGCGCCGCCACCGAGCGTGGTGCCGCACGACGGGCCCGGGTGTCACCGATTCTTCAGCCTCGTTCCCTATGGTGACTCTGTATGCAGCTCTGGGCCGCGGCGCGCCTCAGGGGACCCGCTGTGCCCCCGCTGTGGACATGGCGCCGACGCGTCTTGGCGACCACCACCGCCCTGATCGCCGCCGTCGTGGCGCTGGTGGCGCTGACGTTGCCGGCGTCCGGCACCGTACGCCATGCGGCCGGGACGCGGCCGATCGCCAACGGGCGCGCCATCGACACGAAGTACTTCGAGCCCGGTGCCTGCGTCGAGTACCCGCCCACCTTCGGCGACCGGCACCTCACCGTGTTCCTCGATGCGGGTCACGGTGGCATCGACCCCGGCGGCGTGGGGCAGACCGCGGCGGGCCAGACCATCGACGAGGCGGACGAGACACTGCCCGTCGAGCTCGACGCCATGCAGCTGCTGCGGGCCAAGGGATTCACCGTGGTGGTGTCGCGCACGAAGGCCGAGACGGTGATCCGTCCGCAACCCGATGACGTGTCGGGTGGCCTCTTCACGGTCCAGGGCGTGCACGACGACGTCGCGGCGCGCGACATCTGCGCCAACATGGCCAAGGCGGACGTCCTCGTGGGCATCTACTTCGACGCGGGCGCCTACGAGGACAACGCCGGCAGCGTGACGGGCTACGACGCTGACCGCACCTTCTCGGCGCAGAACTTACGCCTGGCCTTCCTGGTGCAGGACGACGTCCTCGCCGCCATGAACGCGCAGGGCTGGGGCATCCCCAACCTCGGCGTGGTCGACGACAGCCAGCTCGGCGGCCCCGCCCTCAGCAGCGCCGCGGCGAACTACGGGCACCTGCTCCTGCTCGGCCCGGCCGACCCCGGCTGGTTCACGACGCCGAGCCAGATGCCGGGCGCGCTCATTGAGCCGCTCTTCATCACCGACCCCTACGAGGGGACCATCGCCGCCAGCCCGTCGGGCCAGGAGGTCATTGCGGGCGGGCTCGCCAAGGCCATCGAGCAGTACTTGGCGCCGGCCCCCGTCGCGTCACACGACACCAAGGCGGCCAAGCCCGCCGCTTGAGCAGTAGCGCCATTCAGGCCCGGGCGCGCGAGATCTCCGCCTTCTGGAGGACCGCCGCGCTCACGCCGGCCGCCCTCCATGTGGAATAGGTGATGCCCTTGCGCTCGCCGTAGGCCTTGGCCACCTTGATGAACTGTTTCTCGAGCGCGGTGAGGTCCTTCACCTGGTCCACCCGGGAGCGCTCGTCTCGCAGGTCCTTTTGCTCCTGGAGCAGGTGGAGCCGGGTCAGCGCATCGGCGCCAGCCAGCTGGGACTCGATGGCGGCGAGCCGCCGGTCGATGGAGGCCGGGGTGCGTTTGCGGCCCCGCTTGGGCTTGGAGGTCTCGAGTGCCTCGAGATAGTGGCGCACCGTGGCGCTCTCGGCACGCCCGCGGGCCAGGGCGGCCTTGTGGCCGCTGCTCATGGGCTTGCGAGGAGCCGAAGTCTTTGTCTTTGTTGCCATGCTCCCATTGTGGCGCACGGGTCCGAACCATATGCGTCAATGACCGGGGTTCTTTGTGTCGGTTTGCGCGGCGATCCATTTTGGAAGAGACACGGTGATGGTTCACCCAAAAAACGTCGGCCTGCAGTGTGCAATGCACGAGGCCGCCGCCGCCGCATTGTGACCTCACGCACGCCCCATTTTTCAGCCGGACGGGGTTACCCTGCTGTCGTGAAGCCGACGACGGCACCCGGGCTGCAGGTGCGCAGCCGGCGCGCCCTGGCCGGCGTCCTGCTCGCGGCCGCCGCCCTGATCGTGGCCTACTGGGTGGCCTGGCTCACCCATCGCTCCCTGGTCGCCACGGAGACCGGTGTCGGGTATACCCAGTTCGAGGACGCCTTTCCGCTGGCCGACGGCTGGCTGGCCCTGTGTCTGGTCGCCGCCGCCTTCTGCCTCCTGACGGCGCGGCGGGCGGCCCTTTTCTGGCTCCTGGCGGGGGGCGGTGCCGGGCTCTACCTGTGCGCCATGGATGTGCTCTACGACCTGCAGCACGGCGTCTGGGGCAAGGGCGGGAACGGGTTGATGGAGCTGGCGATCAACGCCCTCACGCTGGGGCTGTCCCTCTTCGTGCTCCGCTGGACCTGGCTGCGTCGCGGGGAGCTCCTCGCCGGGTGAGCCAGTTCCACTTCGACCCGGCCACGTACGCGGACCTCATGCGGGCGGAGGTGCCGGCCTACGCGCGCCTGCAGGAGGCGGTCGCCGCCGCCAGCGCCGGTCTGGCCGTCTCGTCGGTGCTCGACCTCGGCACCGGGACGGGCGAGACGCTGGCCGTCGTGCTGCGCCGCCACGGCGGTTCGACGGCGGTCGGGATCGACGGGAACGAGGCGATGCTCGACGCAGCCCGCACGCGTCTCGATGGCTTCTCGGTCGAGCTGCGGGTGGCCCAACTGACCGAGCCACTGCCCGCGGGCCCCTTCGACCTCGTCGTCTCCGCCCTGGCGATCCACCATGTCGATGGACCGGGCAAGGCGGCCCTCTTCGCCCGGGTCGCCCGGGTGCTCCGGCCCGGCGGGCGCTTCGTGCTCGGCGACGTGGTCGTCCCGGCGGACCCCGCCGACGCCGTCACTCCCCTGACCGCCGACCACGACCGGCCCTCCACGCTGGCCGACCAGCTGCGGTGGTTGGCCGATGCCGGGCTGGACGCCGTTCCGACATGGTCTGAGCGCGATCTCGTGGTGGTGCGGGCCGACCGCCGCCCCTGACCGGGTCGTTCGTCCGCAGTGGTCAGCCGGCGACCGGAGTCCCGCGTTCTCGGACGAGCTGACGGGACTCGGCCTCGGTGCGCGGGACCGAGCCGCGGGCGCCCATCTCAATGACGAAGTCGGTGGCCGCCCGGACGCCGTTGAGGAACAGCTCGTTGCGCTGGTCGGGGTCCAGGTCGAAGTCGGTCGTCGAGATTCCCGCATTGTCCACGAAGATGGTGCGGCCGGCTGTGGCGGCGTCAACGCCGTAGGCGTCCCACTCGTTCATCATGGTGTGCAGGCAGCCTCGCGCCTCGACGTAGGTGGACCGGGCGGCCTGTGAGGCGGGGAAGCGTGTCTGCAGCGAGGACAGCTTGACGCCGATGGTCGGCCAGCGCGGGGGACCGCCGTCCTCCCGCTCGAAGGCGTTGATGGGAAAATTGCGCAACATGCCGCCGTCGACCCAGGTCACCGTGCCACCGTCGAAGTGGGTGGGGATGGAGCCCCCACCCGGGCGGGGCACGTCCACGTCGGTGGCCAGGGTCGTGAAGGTCACCGGTTCGAAGAAGAACGGGATGGACATGGAGGCGCGCACCGCAGAGACGACGTCCTGCTCGTCGCGGTTCTGCCCGTAGAAGTCGTAGTCCCAGGGCAAGCGGACCAGCTGGCCGCGGGTGATGTCGGAGGTGTGCACGACGAGTCGGTAGCGGCGGCTCGGCGGGAGGCTCATGCCGGGATCGTCCTCCATGGTGATCTTGAGGTCGGCGAAGGTGTGCACACCGAGGTCGTGCATGATCGGACCGAGCCACGTGCCGAGGAAGTTGCCGTCGTAGACGCCCATGCGGTGGGTGAGGACCGCCGCATCCGACAGCTTCTCGCCAGCATTCCCGAAGTGGTGGTCCATGAACGTGTGCACCTTGCCCTTCGGCTGCATGAACTCGGTGAAGGCGAGGTCGTCGAGGTAGCCCCTCAGGCTCGTCATGGGAGCACCTTTCTTCGAGATCGCCGCGATGAGCGCCGCCGCGATGGCGCCCGCGCTCGTGCCGGCCACCCGCGCGAACCGGTAGCCCGCCTCTGCCAGCACCGACACCGCCCCGACGATGCCGATGCCCTTGACGCCGCCACCCTCGAGGGCGAGGTCGGCCACGAGCTCCGGCGCGCCGCCGCCACTCCACCCGTCGGACGCCAGGAGTCCGGCCGCAGCCGTCTCGAACCGGGACTGGAGCGCGGTCACCCTCGTGTACCCGAAGGGTGCCGCGGGGTCGACCGCGGTGTCCACTGGCGGCGGCGACTGCCTCGAGCCGGAATCGGCCATGACGACCCCCTCACGTCCTTTGGTGCTCCTGTACCGATGGTGCTCCGGGGGTGAGCGTACCGAGTCCCATCTCCTTTTCCCCTCCGGGGCATTGTGGGAGGGGACCGGCGCGGCCTCTATCGTGGACTTCACCATGACTCCTTCGGCCGAGGCGCTCCCGCCCGACCAATCGCCGGCCGAGGAGCCGCTCCACCGGGCGCTCGGCCTCACCGACGACGAGTTCGCCTCCGTCGCCAAGATCCTCGGCCGCCGCCCCAATCGCCTCGAGCTGGCCCTCTACGCGGTGATGTGGAGCGAGCACTGCTCGTACAAGTCCTCCCGGCTGCACCTGCGCCGCCTGCCGACGGAGGGTCCCGGCGTGCTCGTCGGGCCGGGAGAGAACGCCGGCGTGATCGACGCCGGCGACGGCATCGCCGTCGCCCTTCGCATCGAGAGCCACAACCACCCGTCGGCCATCGAGCCCTACCAGGGTGCCGCCACGGGAGTGGGCGGGATCCTGCGCGACATCTTCACCATGGGGGCCCGCCCGCTCGCCGTCCTGGACCCGCTCTTCTTCGGGCCGCCCGACGACGACGCTCGGCAGCGCTGGCTCGTCGAGGGCGTGGTGAGCGGGATCTCCGGCTATGGCAACTCGGTCGGCGTGCCCACGGTCGGCGGCGAACTCACCTTCGACCCCTGCTACGCCCAGAACCCCCTCGTCAACGTCCTCTGCATGGGCGCGTTGCCCGCCGAACGGCTGGTCCTCGGCATCGCATCGGGGCCGGGCAACTTGGCCGTGCTGCTGGGCTCGAGCACGGGGCGCGATGGCATTGGTGGCGTGAGCGTGCTGGCATCGGCCGGCTTCAGCGGTGAGGTGGCGGGTGTCGCCGACGACACCAAGCGACCCAGCGTCCAGGTCGGCGACCCCTTCGAGGAGAAGCGGCTCATCGAGGCCTGCCTGGAGTTGCTCGACACCAAGCTGGTCGTCGGCATCCAGGATCTCGGCGGCGCCGGCCTGGCCTGTGCGACCAGCGAGACGGCGGCCCGCGGCGGTGTCGGCATGGACGTCGACGTGTCCGCCGTCCCCCGGCGCGAGGAGGGCATGGAGCCCTGGGAGGTGATGACGAGCGAGAGCCAGGAGCGCATGCTTGCCATCGTCACGCCGGAGTCGTGGCCCGCGGTGGCGGACATCTGCGCCAAGTGGGAGGTGCGGGCGACGGTCATCGGCACCGTGACGGCGCCCGAGCGCGACGGCGGGGGCCGCCTGCGCATCCGCGACGGCCGGGAGGGCCGTGTACTGGCCGACGTGCCGGCCGCTTCGCTTTCGGAGGATGCGCCGCTCTACGACCGCCCCCGGCGGGCTCCCGAGCCGCCGCGGGCCGCGCCCCGCGCCCCCCACCGACTGTGTCTCTGACCTCCTCGCGCTCGTCCGCTCGGCGCGTTGGGTCTACCGCCAGTACGACCACCAACTGTTCTTGAACACGGTGGTCGGCCCGGGTGCCGACGCCGCCCTCCTGCGGCTGGCCGGGCCCGGGCTGCCCCCCTCGGTCCGCGGCGTCGCGCTCACGACGGACTCGAACCCACGCGCGTGCGCGCTCGACCCGCGGGCGGGCACGGCACTGGTCCTCGCCGAGGCGGTCGCCAACCTCGCCTGCGCCGGCGCGACGGCGGCCGCCGTCGTGAACTGCCTGAACTTCGGGAACCCTGAGCACCCCGAAGTGATGTGGCAGCTCTCCGAGTGCATCGACGGCCTGGCGGAGTCGTGCCGCGCCCTGTCGCTCCCGGTGATCGGGGGCAACGTCAGCTTCTACAACGAGAGCGGCGGGTCCGACATCGACCCCACGCCGGTGCTCGGGGTGCTGGGCCTCGTCGAGGCCGTCCACGCGAAGCCTCCGGGCCTGGGTTGGTCCGCGGGCGACGCCGTCGTCCTCCTCGGGGCCCGGACGACGGCGGACGGGTCGTTCCCGCTCGAGGGGACGCGCTGGGCCACGGAGCGCCGGGCGCATCGCGCCGGTCGCGTGCCCGCCGTCGACTTTGCCGCGCACGCGGCGCTGTGCGCCGTCGTGGCGTCGCTCGTCGCCGAGCAGGTGGGCGGGGCCGCCGGTGCCCCACCGGTGCATGCCGTCCATGACGTCTCGGGGGGCGGCCTCGCCGTCACCCTGGCGGAGATGGCCGCCCGGTACGCCGTGGGTTGTGTTCTGGAGCTGTCGGACCCCGCCGAGCTGTTCACCGAGCTGCCCTCGCGCTTCGTCGTCGCGACGGGCGTCCCCGACGAGGTGTGCGCCCGGGCCGCCGCCCGCGGGATCCCCGCCGCCGTCCTCGGCCGGGCCGGTGGCGACCGCTTCCGCCTCGGGGACCTGGTGGATGTCCCCGTCGACGCCCTCAGCGAGGCGTACGAGCGGAACCTGACCCTTGCCCTGGGCGATCCGTGATGGCGCGGGCCTGTGCGACAATGGGTGCCGCGTGAAGGAAGCGTGCGGTGTCTTCGGGGTCTATGCGCCGGGAATGAGGGTAGCCAACCTCACGTTCGACGGGCTGTTCGCACTGCAGCACCGCGGGCAGGAATCGGCCGGCATGGCGGTGAGCGATGGCGACACCGTCACGGTCGTCAAGGACATGGGCCTGGTGGCCACCGTCTTCGACGAGCGCACCCTGTCGGGGCTCGCGGGCCACCTCGCCATCGGACACACCCGCTACTCGACGCACGGCTCCTCGGACTGGGCGGGGGCCCAGCCGGTCTACCGGCCCGTGGGGCGCGCCGGCTTTGCGCTGGGCCACAACGGGAACCTGACCAACACGACCGCGCTGGCCGAGAAGGTGGGGATGCTGCCGGGCTCCATCGCCACCGACAGCGACGTGGTGGCCGAGCTGCTGGCGCAGTCCTTCCCCGAGACCGAGGACCTGGCTACCGCGTTGCGGGCGGTGCTCCCCATCCTCGAGGGTGCCTTCTCGTTGGTCCTCATGAGCTCCGAGCGGCTCTTCGGGGTGCGCGACCCCTTGGGGTTCCGACCATTGTGCCTGGGCCGCCTCGGTCCCGCCGACGCGCCCGAGGGGTGGGTGCTGGCCTCCGAGTCCCCGGCGCTCAGTGTGATCGGGGCGACGTTCGTGCGCGAGGTCGAACCGGGCGAGCTGGTGGTGGTCGACGCCGACGGGCCGACGAGCCTCGAGGTCCCGTGGCTGCGCGAAGTCCAGCCGCGGCTGTGCATCTTCGAATTCGCCTACATCGCGCGACCCGACAGCAGGCTCTACGGGCGGGAGGTCCACGAGACCCGCTGCCGCATGGGCGAGTTGCTGGCGGTGCAGGCGCCAGCGGACGCCGACATGGTGATGGGAGTGCCCGAGTCGGGCGTCCCGGCGGCCGAGGGCTTTGCCCGGGCGAGCGGCATCCCCTACGGACAGGGGCTGGTGAAGAACCGCTACATCGGCCGCTCCTTCATCGCGCCAGACGAGCGGGAGCGCGCCGACGCGGTGCGCCGCAAGCTCAACCCTCTCTCCGACGCCATCGTGGGCAAGCGGCTGGTGGTGGTGGACGACTCCATCGTGCGCGGCACGACGCAGCGTTCAGTGATCCGCATGCTGCGCGAGGCCGGTGCGGCCGAGGTGCACCTGCGCATCTCCTCGCCGCCCTGGCGCTGGCCCTGCTTCTACGGCATCGACACCCCGTCCTACGAGGAGTTGTTGGCGACCGACCACAGCGTCGAGGAGATGGCCCGGATCCTCGGCGCAGACTCGCTGGCCCACCTCAGCATCGAGAATCTGAAGCGGGCCATCGGCGCCGACGCCGGCTTCTGTGACGCCTGCTTCACCGGCAACTACCCCACCCCGGTGCGCGTCGCCGGGTCGACCCCCGTCGCGCTCGGCCGGACCGAACGGGTCACGGCCACGGCCCACCAGGCCGCGCTGCCCGGGGTCTGAAGGCCGTGGGCCAGGACGGCGCCACCTATGCCGGCGCCGGGGTGGACATCGCGGCCGGCGACGCCGCCGTCGAACGGCTGCGCTCCATGGTGGCGGGCATCGGCGGGTTCGGGGGTCAGTTCTCCCTCGATATGGATCGCTACACCAGGCCGGTGCTGGTGGCCTCGACCGACGGGGTGGGCACGAAGCTGGTCGTCGCGCGCGCCACCGGACGGTACGACACCGTGGGCATCGACCTGGTCGCCATGTGCGTCGACGACCTGGTGTGCGTGGGCGCCGAGCCGCTGTTCCTCCTCGACTACATCGCGACGGGCAGGGTGGACCCCGACCACATCGCCACGGTCGTGGCCGGGGTCCACGAAGGATGCCGCCAGGCGGGCTGCGCCCTGCTCGGTGGCGAGACGGCCGAGCACGCGGGCGTCATGGGCCCCGACGAGCTCGACCTGGCCGGCTTCGCCGTCGGCGTGGTCGAGCAGGGGGCCCAACTCGGGCCCGAGCGCGTGCGGGCCGGGGACGTGGTGGTCGGGATCCCCTCACCGGGCCTGCGCTCGAACGGCTACACCCTGGCCCGCCACGTGCTGCTGGAACGGGCCGGGCTCGAGCTGGCCGATCCGGCGTGGAAGGGCGCGCCCCACAGCGTGGCCGACGAGCTGTTGCGGCCCTCGGTGATCTACGCACCGGCCGTGTTGGCGGCGCGCGCCGCCTGCGGCGGCTGGCTGCACGCCTGCGCGCACGTCACGGGCGGTGGGATCGTGGGCAACCTCCCGCGGGCGTTGCCCGAGGGCCTGGGCGCGGTGCTGCACCGCTCGGCCTGGGAAGAGCCCCGCATCTTCGCCGAGATCCAGCGTCTGGGTGCGGTGGCGGAGGAGGAGATGGACCGGGTGTTCAACCGTGGCATCGGCATGGCGTTGGTGACCGACCCGCAGGGCATCGACGCCCTGCTCGTCGCGCTCGACGAGGCGGGACGGCGGTCCGCGCTGATCGGCGAGGTCGTCGAGGGCGCGCCCGGCGTCCGTTTCACGTGAACGGCGCCGACCGGTACCCCGGGCTGCGGGCCCACCTCCTGGAGCACTCGGTGCGCCGGGGGGACTTCACGCTCAAGTCGGGCCGCAAGAGCAGCTGGTTCATCGACTCCAAGCAGACCGTGTGCCGGCCCGAGGCCATGTTGCTGGTGGCCGACGCGGTGCTCTCGGTTATCCCTCGCGAGGCGACCGCGATCGGCGGGCTCACGATGGGTGCCGACCCGGTGGCCTTTGTCACCGCGGGTGTGGCGGCCGCCCGCGGGCGCGCGCTCAAGGCTTTCAGCGTCCGCAAGGAGGCGAAGGATCACGGCGCCGGCGGCCGCATCGCCGGTGCGCTCGATCCGGGCGACAAAGTCGTCGTCACCGAGGACACGGTGACGCGGGGCACCTCCCTCTTGGAGGCGGCCCACGCCGTGCGGGACGCAGGAGCCGACGTCGTCCTCCTCGTCGCCGTGGTCGACCGCGGTGGCACCGTCGAGGCCATGGCGGCGTCAGAGGGGATCCCGTTCCGCGCCATCCTCACCGCGCCGGATCTCGGGTTCGACTACGAGGGGGCCTGACCGGTCCGGGGTTTCAGAAGACAGCGATCGGGTTGACCGGAGACGCCGTGCCCCGCCGCAGCACCAGTGGGGCCACGGTCAAGAGGAACTCCCAGCGCTGCTCCTCCGCGCACGCGGCGGCCAGGGCGTCGAGGTCCAAGTTGTCCATGAGGTGGACTCCCAAGGCCGGGATGGCCACCATGTGGATGGGCATCCCCACGCCCTCGACCCGTGAGGGCAGGACGTCGGAGACCCCGTCGCTGCCAAGCGTCGCCACGTCGCGCTCGCGCAACCACGGGAGACAGGATGCATCGAGCCCCGCGGCCAGGGCACCGAGGTCCCAGGGGCCGTGCGTGTCGCGCCACCCCCAGCGCCCGGTGCGCACCAACAGCGCGTCGCCGGACCGCACGCGGAAGCCCGCCCGCGCCTCGGCGCCCTCGAGGTCCTCGGGGTACACGGGCGCACCGGGTTCGAGGGCATCCACGCCCCGGAGCGCGGGGATGTCGAGCAGCACGCCCCGGGTCACGACGCCGGCATGCAGATGGTGGATGCCGAGCCGGGTGGCACCGTGGGCGGTCACGGTCGCCGCCGGATACCCGTTGTAGAGCCTCCCGTCCCAGAAGATGTGGCACAGGGCGTCGATGTGGCTGGTGGCGAAGCCGTGGGGCGAGACGGCGAAGTAGTCGGCGCCTCCGCCCTCGGTGACCGTGCCGATCATGTGGTGGGCCACCGGGTTGGGGTTGTCGGCGGCCGCCCTCGTGTTGAGCGGGCGGGCGCACGAGACCGTCCGTCCGGTCCGGACCGTCGCGGCCGCCGCGGCGGTGACCTCGGGCGTGACCAGGTTGAGCGTCCCGAGCTGGTCGTCGTCACCCCAGCGTCCCCAGTTGGACAGCGTCTCGTGAAAGGCGAGGACGTCGCCGGCTGCCATGGGCTCGCGGGGCACGCTCGGACGTTAGCCCGGTCGCCCTACGATCGACCCATGACACTCCAAGGTGACTACGAGCCGAGCCCCTCGCCATGGGTGCGCGACCAGGTGGCCGAGTACGAGGCCTCCGGAGGGCAGCGGGCCAACACATTGCTCGACACGGGGATGCCCATCATCGTCGTCACATCGCGCGGGGCCAAGAGCGGCAAGCTCCGCAAGAACCCCCTCATGCGGGTCGAGCACGGGGGCCAGTACGCGCTGGTGGCCTCCAAGGGTGGCTCGCCCGAGAACCCCGAGTGGTACCACAACCTGGTGGCCCACCCCAACGAGGTCATGATTCAGGACGGCGCCGAGCCCATCGCAGTGACCGTGCGCCAGGTGACCGGCGATGAGCGGGCGCTGTGGTGGGAGCGGGGCGTCACGGCCTACCCCCCCTATGCCGAGTACCAGGAGAAGACGGAGCGACAGATCCCGGTCTTCGTCGCGTCCGGGCGCGAGGGCTGAGGCCGGCTCGTCTCAGCGGGCCCCGGCGAACGCCGCCACCATGGCGGCGCGCCACGGGACCAGGTTCGCCTTGCGCTCGAGGGGCGTCTTGCCCAGCCGCACCACGACGAGGTCGAGGGCCGGGCAGATCGTGATCGACTGGCTCTCGTAGCCCGACGCCCAGAACGTGCCGCGGGTGTCGCCGGCCACGCCCAGCCAGTGCGCACCGTAGGGGCCGGCGTCCGCCGGGTCGATCGACACCATCGTGCGGCCGTAGTCCACCCAGCCGTTCGGCAGCAGGCGCACGCCGTCCCAGACGCCGTCGCGCAGGTAGAGCAGCCCAAAGCGGGCGAAGTCGCGCGCGGTGGCCCGGAGAAAGGTGGAGGCGACCCAGGTGCCAGCCTCGTCGAATTCGGGGTCGGCGCTCGTCATCCCGAGGGGGGCGAAGAGGCGGCCGTGCAGGAAGCGGGCGTAGTCCTCGCCCGGCCCCACGGTGCGGGCCACGATGCCCGAAATGATGTTGGAGGTGCCCGACGAGTAGTTGAAGCGCGTCCCCGGCGCCGCCACCAGCGGGCGGTCGGCGGCGAAGTGCGCCATGTCGGACTGCCCCTCCCCGAACAGCATCTGCATCACGTCCGAGATGCGGTCGTCGACGTAGTCCTCCACGAAGTCGAGGCCGTCGCGCATCGCCAGCAGTTGGCGCAGCGTGATGGCGTGGCGGCGGTCGTCGTGGTCGGCCCATTCGGGCACGTCGGCCGGGGCGTCGAGGTCCAGGCGTCCGCCGGCGACGAGCAGACCGACGACCGCGTGCAGCATCGACTTGGCCAGTGACCAGCTCAGCAGCGGCGTCTCGGCCGTGACCGGCGTCGGCGGGCGGTCGAAGTGCTCCAATGCACCGTGGTAGCGCTCGGCCACGACGCGGCCGCCGTGCACAACCAACACGGCGAAGCTCACCGCGAGGGGGCCTTCGTCGTCGAAGGCCCCCTCGAGCAGGTGGGCCAGGTCGACACCGGGTGGGAGCCCGCCCTCGGGCCACTCCTCGGTCGGCCACGGCAGCCCCACCGGCTGCCGCGGCAGGGGAACGAGGGTGCTCAACGCGTGGCGCCGAGGAACGACAAGAGCGCCGCGCTCGTCTCGGCCGGCTTCTCCTGCTGCACCCAGTGGCCCGCACCCTCGACGGTGACGGCCCCGCGGAAGTCGGGCAGCGCCTCCGCCATGGCCGCGGCCGCACCCGGCATCATGAGGATGACCGGATCGAGCGAGCCGGTGAGGAAGCCGATCGGCATGGTGTAGACCGCGGCGGGGATGTCCTTGGCCCGCTCCCAGTTGGCGTCGATGTTGCGGTAGAAGCTGATGGGCCCGAAGAAGCCGCTCTGCTCGAACGCCGCGGCGTAGACGTCGACGTCGGCCTCGGTGATCCACTCGGGCAACACCTCCGGCCCCGGCGTCAGGACGTCCTGGAAGCGGGTGCCCTCCCGGGGCGCGTCGGCGACCAGCGGGTTCGGGTTGGCCATGCCCTCGCCGCCGGCCGAGTAGAGCATGGAGCGCAAGAAGCGCCGCGGGTCCGCCTCGAACTCCGCCTCCGCTGGACCCACCGGCTGGAAGTAGAGCATGTAGAAGAACTTGCCCTCGAAGATGGCCTCGAAGATCTGCGTCGGCGGCGCCGGGGCGTTGGAGTAGGGGACGCTCATGTTGTAGACGGAGGCCACCCGCTGACTGTGGAGCCGTCCCATCTCCCACACGAGCATGGCCCCCCAGTCGTGCCCGACGAAGGCAGCGGTGTCGTAGCCGTAGTGGTCGAGCAGCCCGCAGAGGTCGCCCGTCAGCTTGTCCGACCCGTAGTCGGCGACCTCGGTCGGGCGCGAGCTGCCGCCGTAGCCGCGCAAGTCGGGCGCGATGGCGCGGTAGCCGGCGTCGGCGAGCGAGCCGAGCTGGTGCCGCCACGAGTACCACAATTCCGGGAAGCCGTGGCAGAGGACGACGGGCGGCCCGTCCGCCGGCCCGGCCACGGCGGCGTGCAGCTCGATCCCGTTGGCCGGGATCTGCTCGTGGGTGATCTCAGGCACGGGGGGACGCCTCCTCGGCGCGACCCGACTTCTGCGCTCGCTCCTCGTGGTGCTTCTGGATGGCCGACATCACGGCGTTGCCCGCCGCGCCGATGAATTCCGGGCGGTTCTCCGCGGCCCAGTCGCGGTTGGCCGTCAGCGAGGCGGCGGAGTCTTGGAACCGGGGTGCGACGTAGCGGGCGAGCAGCTCGTAGGAGTGCCGGGTGGCCTCGGTGTCCGCCCAGTCGTGACCCATCACCAAGAAGGTGCCGAAACCGCCTGACTGCTCCTGGAGGCGTTCGATCTGGGCGATGGCGTCGTCGACGGTGCCGATGACGGCGACGCCGGAGGCGTTGAGGGCGTCGACCAGCGAGTCAAAGTTCTCGGTGTTGGGCGCCAACGGCAGCGCCGCGACCCGCTCGAAGTAGTCGACCCAGTCGGCCAGCCCGAAGGCCACGTCGGCGATCGCCTGCTCCTTGGTGTCGGCGATGTGGACGGGCCCGACGAGGCGCCACTTGTTGCGGTCGACGGTGGTGGCGAACTCGGCGGCTCGCTCCTCCATGACGTCCCAGTGGGCGCCGAGCATGTCGAAGCCGGCGGCCGTTGTCGCGCCGATGGACAGCAGGCTGCAGCCGAAGCGCCCGGCGGCCCGGGGCCCCGCCGGCGAGATCTGTGCCGCCACCGCCACCTCGGGGAAGGGGCGTTGGTACGGCCGGAGTTGCAGGCGGCCCTCGCGCAGGGTGAACCACTCCGTTTGCATGGAGACGGTCTCGCCGGCCAGGAGCGCCAGGATCGCCTCGAGCGACTCCTCCATCATGTCGCGCTGTTTGGCCGGGTCGATGCCCATCATGAAGGCGTCGGAGGGAAGTGCGCCGGGTCCCACGCCGATCATGACGCGGCCGCGAGTCAGGTGGTCGAGGAGGACCATGCGGTCGGCCAACATGAACGGGTGGTGGTAGGGCAACGACGAGACGCCCGTGCCCAGGCGGATGTGCCGGGTGCGGGGCGCGGCCGCGGCGATGAAGACCTCGGGCGAGGCGATGATCTCGTAGCCGGCGGAGTGGTGCTCGCCGATCCAGGCCTCGTCGAAGCCGAGCTCGTCGAGATGTTCGATCAATTGCAGGTCGCGCTCGAGGGCGAGGGTCGGGTTCTGGCCGACCGGGTGGAACGGGGCCAGGAAGATCCCGAACTTGAGGCGGCCTCCGGCATCAATGGTGGTCATCTGTCTCCCTGTCGTGGTGCGTCGTCGGTCTCTGCGTCTGTGTGCCGGTGTCCTACGGCGTCACCAGGATCTTGCCGTGCTCGCCGGGCGTGCGCAGCGTCTCGAACGCAGCGGGGGCGGCGGACAGGTCGGTCGTGTCGGTGACCAGGAGCTCGGCCCCCGGGACCCCGTCGGCCAGGCGCTGCAGCGTGGCGGCGAACTCGTCGGGGGTGTAGCCGAAGGAGAAACGCAGCTCCATCTCCTTGGCCACCGCCATGAACGGTTCGATCGCGTCGGTGTGCATGCAGACGCCCACCACGACGATCCGGCTGTGGGGAGGGCTCTCGGCGATGAGCGACTGCAACATGCCGGGCACGCCGACCGCCTCGAAGATCACCGGGTCCTTCACCGCGGCCCCGAGCATGGCCGCCCCCATGCGTTCCATCACGGTGCGGGCGATACCGAAGTCAGCCCAGCGCTCGTGGGGCGAGCCTTCGGCCGGGTCGACGACCACGTCGGCTCCGAACGCCTCGGCGAGGCGGCGCCGAGTGGGGGAGAAGTCGGCGGCGAGGACGGGGCCATGTCGGCGCCCCTTGAGGGCGGCGATCACGGCGAGCCCCACGGGCCCGCAGCCCACGACGAGGCACGGCTGACCCTCCGCCAGGCCGGCCAGGCCAACGGCATGTTCGCCGACGGCCAGCGGTTCGGTCAGCGCGGCGAGGTCGGTGGCCAGCGTGTCGGGCACCGGGAGGCAGAGCAGCTCTTGGAGCACCATGTGCTCGGCCAGCGCGCCCGGGTACGCGTTGGAGTAACCGATCTGCTCCACGCCGGAGGGGCCCACGATGACGGGCACGGAGCACACCCGCGTCCCCACCGGCAGGGTGCGCGCGGTGTCAGGCCCGTGCTCGACGATCTCCGCGCAGAACTCGTGGCCGAAAACGCAGTCGGCCGCCGGATCGAGCGCGGGCACGCCCACTGAGGCCATGAGCTCTGTGAAGTGGGAGTAGTCGGCGAGAGCGTGCAGGTCCGAGCCGCAGATACCGGCGGCGAGGGAGCGCACCACCAGGTGGCCCGAGAAGGGCACGGGGTCGGGCACCGCGCCCACCACCAGCCGGCCACCCCTGGTCACCGCGGCACGCATGCCACCACCACCCCCGGACGGCGCGACCGCCCGCATTCGTCGCTACGTTTTGCCCGATGAGTCTCACACACGCGCCCGGGGAGCGCCCGTTCGCGGGCAGTGTCGCGCTCGGTGACGGGAGCGGCCCGGCCGCGCGGCATCGGCCGGGCGACCACTCTCTTGCTCGCCCGGGGCGGGGCGGACGTCGCCTGTCTCGACATCGCTCGACCCTACGACGAGGCCCCGGCCCACGGGACCGCGGCCGCCGACGACCTGGCCTCCTTGGTCGACGAGCTTGTCGCGCTCGGGGTCCGCGCGCTGGGTGTCACGGCCGACGTCTCCGACGAGGATGCGGTCGAGGCGGCGGTGGCCCGGGCCGGCGACGAGCTGGGGACGATCACACTGGTGGCCAACGTGGCCGGCGGAAGTGGCCTGGGTTTCGGAGCCGGACCGCTGCTCGGTGTGCCCGCGGCCGAGTTCCGCCGGGTCCTCGACGTCAACCTGGTCGGCACCTGGCTCGTCGCCAAGGCCTGCGCCGCCCGCATGGTCGGCGAGGGCGTGGGCGGCCGTATCTGCAATGTCTCGAGCCAGGCCGGCAAGCGGGCCTTCCCCTTCCTCGGCCCCTACTGCGCCGCGAAGGCGGGGGTGATCCTGCTCACCCAGACCATGGCGACCGAGCTCGGTCCGGCCGGCATCGCCGTCAACGCGGTGTGCCCCGGCACCGTCGACACCGACCTCCTCAACCGGGACGGCATGCTCGAGAACATGATGGGCGGCCCCGACGCCCTCGCGACCTACATCGCGCGCGAGATCCCGCTGGGCCGCCTGCAGAGCGCGGAGGAGATCGCGGCCGCCATCTGTTGGCTGCTCTCCGACGCAGCGCGTGGGGTGACGGGTGAGGCGTTGAACGTCAGCGCCGGACAGACAATGGTGTAGGCGATGCCCATCCTCGACGCACGACACGACTTGGCCCACCCCGTCGAAGGCGACAGCGCCTGGAGCGAGTCCTACTACTTCAACGCTTACGACCCCGAGACCGACAGTGGCCTCTTCAGCCGCATCGGCATCCGGCCCAACGAGGGGACGATGGACGTCGGCCTGTCCCTGTGGCTCCCCGGCGGAGAGCTCGGCGAGTATCGCTGGCTCAAAGAGCAGCGCGAGATGGTGGACACGGTGCTCGAGGTCGGGGCCGTGCGCTACGAGATGCTCGAAGCGCTGCAGTCGTGGCGCCTGACCATGGAGGGCGAGGTCCAGGCGCGCCCGTGCGGGCGGGGCGAGACCACGACCCACCCTGTTCCGGTGGTGCTCGACGTGCGCTTCGAGGCCATCACGCCGGCCATCGGCACCGACGGCCAGCCGAGTGGCGGACCCAAGTCGGCCGAGGCCGCAGCGGCGGCGGGCACGGTGGGCAAGGGGCACCTCGAGCAGGCGGGGCGCTGGGTCGGCTTCCTCGACCTCGATGGCTCCCGTCACCACTGGCACGGGGCGCACGGGAACCGCGACCGCTCCTGGGGGCCGCGCCGGTGGGGTGGACCGAAGATGTGGCGTTGGTTCTCCATCAACCTCGGGGAGGACATGCACTTTGGGGGCATCCGGCTCGGTACCGACGCCGGCGACCTGCACCGGGGCTGGGTGTGGGACGGAACAGCGGCCACGTCGGTCGCCGAATGGCGGGTCAGGACCGAGCTGGCCGACGACGGGGTGACCCACGCTGTCGTGCACCTCGAGGTCGTGGACAAGCGCGGCCGCAGCTACCCGTTGCGGGGCGACGTGCTCCGGGTGGCCGACATCGGCCGGGCCGGGGGCACCATGGTCAACGAGGGCCTGGCGCGCTGGACCTACCAGGACCCCGATGGCGGCATCAGCACCGGCTACGGCATCTGCGAATACCTGCACCAGCTCGACGACGGCGGGAGGCCTGTCGTCGCCGTCGAGTAGGCGTGCCGTCGTGGCAGACCGAGCGCGGTTGAGCGACGATGAACTCGCTGCCGCGCTCGGCGGTCAGCTCGGGGGCACGGTCCGCGACTTGCACCGGCTCTCGGGCGGGGCCTCCCGGGTCACGAGCGCCTTCGAACTCGAGGTGTCGGGGGCGCCACCACGCCGGCTCATCCTGCAGATGGAGCGGGGGGAGGGCGCCACGCGGGGCGGGAAGCTACCAATGGAACGCGCGCTGCTCGAGGCGGCACGAGACGCCGGCGTCCCCGTGCCGGCGGTGGTCGCCATGGGGGCGCTCGACGCGCTGGGGGCCGACTGGCTGGTGGTCGAGCGGCTCGAGGGGGAGACGATCCCGCGCAAGATCCTGCGTGACGCCGCGTGGGCCACGGCCGCGGCGCGCGCTGGTCGCGCAGTGCGGGTGCGCGCTGGCCGGCATCCACACCATCGACCCCGACGCCATCGCGGGCCTGCCACCCGCCGACCCGCTGGGCGACCCGCTGCCCTATCTCGACGCGCTGGGCGAGGTGCGTCCCGCCTTGGAACTGGGCCAGCGCTGGCTGGCTGCCCACCGGCCCGCCTTCGGGCCGCGGGTGACGCTGCACGGCGACTTCCGCTTCGGCAACTTCCTGGTCGGTCCCGAGGGCCTGCGCGGCGTGCTCGACTGGGAGCTGGCCCACGCCGGCGACGCGGCGGAGGACATCGGATGGCTGTGCGCCCCGGCCTGGCGTTTTGGGGGACGTGGTGAGCTTGGAGGGTTCGGCGCGCTGGACGAGTTCCTCGCGGCGTACGAGTCGGCGGGAGGGGCGCGGGTGGAACCCGAGCAGGTGCACTGGTGGCAGGTCTACGCCACGGTGAAATGGGCCACCATCTGCGTGCTGCAGGCCTCGACACATCTGAGCGGGGCGGCGCGCTCGGTGGAGCTGGCTGCCATCGGCCGGCGCGTGTGCGAGAGCGAGTGGGACCTCTTCACGCTCCTCGGGGTCGCGCCCCTCGACGACGTTCCCGAGCCGCCGGCCCGCGGCATCGTGCAGGCCCCGTTCGGACGCCCGACGGCGGCGGAGCTGCTGGAGGCGGTGCGCGAGTATCTCGAGACCGGCGTGATGGAGCACAGCGCGGGGCGCGCGCTTCGAGGCCCGTGTGGCGCGTAACGCGCTGGCGATCGCCGAACGCGAGTTGCTCCTGGGTCCGCAGGTCTCCTCTGCTCACGCGCACCGCCTGCGCGACCTCGGAGTGGGCGACGACGCTGCGTTGGCGGCGGCGATCCGCGCCGGGGCGTTCGACGCCGACTGGGAACCTCTGGCCGCCGTGCTGGCCGCGTCGGCGCGCGACCAGCTCCTGGTGGCCAACCCCTCCTACTTGCCGGCAGCGAGCGCGTAGATCTCGGGGTCGGCCACGCCCGCCGGGACCTCCACCAGCGGCACGGCGTCAGCCGTCTCGGCGGTGCGCGCCCCGATGCCCTGGAGCACCAGGCCGGCCAGGAGGCCGCAGCCGATCATGAAGATCCAGGCGTGGTGGAACGCGTGCACCTGCGGACCCCCCGGTGGCGCTCCCCAGGATGGCCACGAGGCAAGCCACGCCGAGCGCGACCCCGATCTGGCGAGTCATGGCGTAGAGGGCGGAGCCGGTGGCGGAGCGCTGCGGCGGAAGCGGCGCGGTCGCAGCACCGCCGAGCGAGGGGAGCATGAGCCCGACGCCGAAGCCGCTGAGAACGCTGCCGGGCAGGTAGGCACCCGCCCAGTCCGGGGTGGCGCCGACATGGGTGATCCACCACAACCCGCCGGCCGCGAAGAACAGCGACCCGGCCGTGCCGACGGCCCGGTGCCCCAGGCGCGCGCCCAGCAGCCCGCCGGGGAAGGCGGTCAGCCCCGCCAGCAGCGGCCCGGGGGCAATCATGAAGCCGGCGCGCAGCACGGACTCGTGCCAGACACCTGTCAGCAGGAGGACGCCGCCGAGCACCAGCGCGCCGAAGCCGCTGAAGAAGGCGAGCGAACTCAAGTCGGCCAGGGCCACCGCCCGGTGCCCGATGACGGCCGGCTCGAGGATCGGGTCGGGATGACGGGAGGAGCGCAGCACGAGCCCGGCGCCGGCGAGCAGTGCCAGCGCGAAGATCCCGACGACGCGCCCACTCGACCAGCCCCAACCCGGACCCTGGACGATGCCGGCCACCACGCTGGCCACAGCCACGGTCAGGAGCCCCGCGCCGAGGAGGTCGGCTTTGTGGGCGACCGGGTCGCGCACCTCTTGGAGGAAGCGGACCCCGAAGACGAGCGCCAGCACGCTGAAGGGCAGGTTGACCAGGAACACCCAGCGCCAACTGACCTGGACCAGCAGCCCGCCGACGGGAGGACCGAAGGCGGCGGCCGCGCCCCCGACGGCCGACCACAGACCGATGGCGGCCCCCTTGCGCCCGGGACCGAAGGCGGGCAGCAGCAGTCCGAGCGAGGTCGGCAGCATGAGGGCGCCGCCGCTCGCCTGCAGCACCCGGGCACCGACGAGGAAGCCAAGCGAGGGAGCAACGGCGCACAGTGCGGACGAGGCGGTGAAGACGGCGAGCCCAAGGAGGAACGCCCTCTTGCGCCCCGCCCGGTCGGCCCAGCGCCCGGCGGGGACGAGGGCGGCGGCGAAGACGATCGTGTAGGCGCTCAGCACCCACGACAGCGAGCTGAGGCTCTCGGCGTGATAGGTGGCCGAGATGCTGGGGAAGGCGATGTTGACGATGAACAGGTCGAGCGAGGACAAGAACACCCCGGTCAGCACGATCAGGGCGGTCACGGCCGGCCGGGAGCCTTCCGCGGCCTCGGTGGCTGCCGCGGCTTGGGTTCGTTCTTTCACACTACTAACTGTAAGGGATAAAGTTTTATAAAACAACCAACTAGCGGAAACATGCGGTAGACTGGGGCTGTGTTGAAGAGGGACTACCAGAGCCAGTACTGCCCCGTCGCATCGACGTTGGAGGTGGTGGGCGAGCGGTGGACGCTGCTCATCATCAGGGACGTCTTCTTGGGCATCCGGCGCTTCGACGACCTCCAGCGGGACCTCGGCGTGGCGCGCAACATCCTCCAGACCCGCTTGGAACGACTGGTCGAGGAGGGGATCCTGGTGAAGCGCCCGTACCAGGAACGTCCACGGCGCCACGAATACCGCCTGACCGAGAAGGGCGCCGATCTGTGGCCAGTGCTGGTCGCGCTGTTGCAATGGGGGGATCGCTATGGCATCGAGGGCGAGCGGCCGATGATCCTCCAACATCGCGACTGCGGCGGCGAGCTCGACGACCGCCGCCGCTGCACCGTCTGCGGGGCCGACGTCTCGGTCACCGAGGCAGTCGCGATCCGCACCGGGGCGCACCGACCGGGTTCCGGTGACGCCACCGTGCCCGCGTCCGTGCCCGCCTGACGCACCGTGGCTACGGTGAGCCTCGGTGAGCGACGACACGGCATGGCTCGACGCAACGGCACAGGCGGAGATGGTTCGTCGCGAGGAGGTGTCGCCTTCCGAGCTCGTCGGTCAGGCGATCACCCGCATGGAGAAGCTCAACCCGCAACTGAACGCAATCATTCACGAGCTGTACGACCGCGCCCGCACCGAGGCCGCGGACGAGCTGCCCGACGGGCCGTTTCGGGGCGTGCCGTTCCTCCTCAAAGACCTCGTCGCCGAGCTGGCGGGGACCCCCTTCTGCGAGGGGCTTGACTTCGCGGGGGACTATCGCTCGACGGTGACCCAGGAGCTGACCCAGCGCTACATCAACGCCGGCTTCGTCATCTGCGGCAAGACGAACACGCCCGAACTCGGGATCCTCCCCACGGCCGAGCCGCGCCGTTTCGGTGCGTCGCGCAACCCGTGGAACACCGAGCACTCCACCGGCGGCTCGTCCGGCGGGTCAGCGGCCGCCGTGGCGTCGGGCATGGTCCCCGCGGCGCACGCAAACGACGGGGGCGGCTCCATCCGGATCCCGGCGTCGTGCTGTGGCTTGGTCGGCCTCAAGCCCACGCGCGCCCGCAACTCGCTGGCGCCCAACTACGGCGACTTGATGGGCGGCCTCGTGGCCGAGCACGTGGTGACGCGTTCCGTGCGCGACTCGGCGGCGATCCTCGACGCCACGGCGGGTCCGGTGCCGGGCGATCCCTACTGGGCGCCTCCGCGTCGCGGGCCGTCCTTTGCGGCCGCCGCTGCGACCCCGCCGCCACCGCTGCGTATCGCGGTCCTGACGGCCTCGCCGACCGGGAGCGAGGTCCATCCTGACTGCGTGGCGGCGGCGCGGGCGGCGGCGACGCTGTGTGCGTCGCTCGGGCACCGGGTGGAGGGTGCCGCGCTCGACGTCGACGGCGACGCCTTCACGGCCGATTTCATCAACGCCTGGGCCGCCGGCAACGCCTGGGCCATCGGCGACTGGGAGCACCGCCTCGGCCGGGCGGTGACCGAGACCGAGGTCGAGCCGCTGAGCTGGGCCCTGATTCAGGTGGGGCGCTCGCTCAACGCCGGGCAGTACTTGCAGGCGGTGCAGGGGCTGCAGCGGGCCACCCGCCAGATCGCGGCCGTCTTCGAGGAGATCGACGTCTTGCTCACCCCGACGCTGGGCGAGCCGCCGGCACCCCTCGGGACCTTCGACTCGCCGCCGGGCGAGCCCCTCGCCGGATTGTTCCGGGCCGCCGCCTACGTGCCGTTCACGCCCCCGTTCAACGTCACCGGTCAGCCGGGCATCTCGCTTCCGCTGCACTGGAACGACGCCGGTCTGCCCATCGGCGTACAGTTCGTTGGACGCTTCGGCGACGAGGAGACGCTGCTCTCGCTGGCGGGACAGCTCGAGCAGGCCGCGCCCTGGGCGGCGCGCCGGCCGCCGGTCGCGGCCTAGGGAGAACCCGGGCGGTCGGCCACCAGGACGCAGCGCGTGCCCGAGTAGATGGTGGGCATGCACTTGTTGCAGTGGATGCACAGCGACGACAGCGACGTGCCCGCCCGCATGCGGTGGGGCAGGTCGGGCTCGCGCAGCAGGGCGCGGGCCATGGCGACAAAGGCGAAGCCCTCGGCCAGGGCGGACTCGATGGTGCTCAGTTCGGTGATGCCCCCGAGCAGGATGACGGGCATGGAAAGGGCGCGCTGGAACTGGCGGGCGTAGGGGAGGAAGAACGCTTCCTCGTAGGGGTAGGCCTTGAGGAAGCGGTGGCCGACGACACGGAAGCCGAGGCGGACCGGTGCCGGCAGGGTGGCGCCGAACTCGCGCAACGGCGCGTCGCCGCGGAAGAGGTACATCGGGTTGGCCAGCGAGCTGCCGCCGGTCAGTTCGAGCGCATCGAGCGCGCCGTCGGACTCGAAGAGCGAGGCGACCTGGACGCTCTCGTCGAGCCACAGGCCGCCGTCCACGCCGTCGGCCATGTTGAGCTTGGCCGTCACCGCCGTTTTGGGTCCGGCGGCGTCGCGCACAGAGCGCAGGACGTTGCGGGCGAAGCGCGCCCGGTTCTCGAGCGAACCGCCGAACTGGTCGTCGCGCCGGTTGAGCTTGGGACTCAAGAACACGCTGAGAAGGTAATTGTGCCCGACGTGCACTTCGATGCTGTCGAAGCCGGCCTCCACCGCCAACGCCGCGGCGCGCCGGTAGTCCTCGGTGATGCGCTCGATCCCGGCCCGGTCGACGGCGTGCAGGCGGGAGCCCATCGGGGTGAAGCCACCGGAGGGGGAGAGCGCAGGGGCACGGTTGGAGCGGGGGTTGGCGACCGGCCCGGCGTGGCCGATCTGCGCCGCCGCCGCAGCGCCTTCGGCGTGGATGGCGTCGGTGAGGCGGCGCAGGCCCGCGCGGTTGTCCTCGTTCAGGAGGACACAGTGCCGGTCGGTCCTGCCCTCAGGCGAGACCGCCAGGTAGGCCACGGTGGAGAGGGCGGCGCCGCCGGCGGCCACCCGCCGGTGGAACGCGATCAGGTCGTCGCTGACGATGCCGCCCGGCATGACGCCCTCGAAGGTGGCCGCCTTGATGATGCGGTTGCGCAAGGTGAGCGGGCCGAGGGGGGCGGGGGCGAAGACCTGTGGCGCGGCGGGGCGCGGTGAGCGTGGCACGGCACCTACCTTTGTCGACGGGCGGACCGATCGCACCGCGGGATCGGCACCGGCGTCAGCGCCCGCCGCCACCGGTGCCGACCGGCGCGGGGTCGGGCCGGAGTGGGGGATTGCCGAGGGCACAGTGCCAGGTCCGGCTGTACTGCTCGACCACCGGCGAGGGCGGGCCCGCCGGGTTGCGAATGGTCAACGCGGCGATGACCCCACCAGCGGCCGCGGCAAAGGCGGAGATGAGCATGGCGGTGCGGAACCCGACGGCGAGGGCCGAACTGCCGAGGGCCGCCGCACCGGTCAGTCCCGAGAGCAGCGGCAGCAGGGCCACCGCCAGGAGCCCCGCCGCCCGGGCCACCACGTTGTTCACGGCCGAGGCGACTCCGGAGTGCTCGGCGGGCGCCGCGCCCATCGCCGTCGCCGTCAGCGGGGCCACGACGATGGCGAGGCCGACCGCGAAGAGCAGCACCGCCGGGAAGACCTCGGTGAAGTAGCTGCCGGCGTGGGTGGCCCGGGTGAGGAGCAGGAGCCCGGCGGCGATCACGAAAGGCCCGAGCGTCATCTGGAGCCGGGGACCGATGCGGGCCGAGAGCTGGCCCGACCGTGCCGAGAACACGAGCATGAGGAGGGTCACCGGGAGCAAGGCCAGGCCCGAGGCGAGCGGGCTGTAGTGCGCGACGAGTTGGAGCTCGATCGGGAGCAGGAACAGCGCGCCACCGAGCGCGCCGTAGACGGCGAACGTCACGGCGTTGGCGCCGCTGAACTGGCGGGACCGGAAAAGGCCGAGCGGGAGCATGGGCCGGGCCCGACGGTGTTCGACGACGAGGAAGGCGGGGCCGGTCACGGCGGCGAGGGCGAGGCTGGCGACGACGGCCGGGCTCGACCACCCCAGCGTGGGTGCTTCGATGAGCCCGTAGGTCAGGCCGGCCAGGAAAGCGACGGCGAGCACGGCGCCAACCGAGTCGATGCGGCCGGTGCTGCTGGGGTCTCGCGTCTCGGGCACGTGGCGGACGGTCACGGCGAGGACCAACGCGGCCAAGGGGAGGTTGATGAAGAAGACCCAACGCCACGAGCCGACCGCGAGGAGGTAGCCACCCACCAGCGGGCCGACCGCAGCGGCCAGGCCGCCGAACCCCGACCAAGCGCCGATGGCGCGGGCGCGGTCGTCGGCCCGGAACGACGCCTGGATGATGGCCAGGCTGGCCGGCGTCAGCAGCGCGCCGCCAACGCCTTGGAGCAGTCGTGCTCCGATCAACCAGGCCGCTCCCGGGGCAAGGCCGCAGCACGCCGAGGCGAGAGCGAACCAGACGACGCCGATGGCGAAAATGCGCCGGCGCCCGTATCGGTCCCCGAGTGAACCGCCGAGGAGCAAGAACGCCGCGAGCGTGAGGGCGTAACCCGTCACGACCCACTGCAGTGCGCCGAGATCCCCGTGAAACGTGCGGTGGATGGACGGAAGCGCAATGCCGACCACGGTCGAATCGAGCAGGGACATCCCCGAGCCGAGCACGGTGGCGACGATGACCCAACGCCCGCGGGCGGAGGAGAGCGCGAGGTCCTCGACAAGGGCCCCCGAGGGTGGCGCCGCGTCGGCCCCGCTCACTGCGGACAGTGGTGCATGACAAAGACGACCGGCGTGCCCGCGTTGAGCACGGTGCCGGCCTCGGTGCCCTGGCTGAGCACCGTCGGCGGCACGGTCGTGGTGGTCGTGGTCGAGGACTTATGCGGGAGCGTGGTGGTCGTCGAGGTGGACGACGCCGGCGTGGAATGTTTGGTGGAGTCCGTCGTCGTCGTGGTCATGGTCGCGAGCGACGCGGTGAGCGTTGCCATCGAGTAACAGGCCCAGGTCAGGCCGGCGGTGTGCAATAGGCCCACCGCGGCGTTGAAGCTGAGCCCGGTGATCTCCGGTACGACCGAGCCGTTCGGGTAACAGCCCGACCAGGTGATGCCGACCCACGAACCCTTCGGCAGGGACGTGCCGGCGACGAGAGGGACCGCGCCCACGTTCAGATCCGGCGGTTCACGGAGAACCGACAACGACGCCACCACGCTCTGGCTGGTGGGGGTGCCCTTGTCACAGGGGGTCGTCAGGGGGACGGTGAAGAAGCCGGCGAGGTACATGAAGAAGCGGGCGGCTTCGAGCTTCAGGCCGATGACGTCGGGCACGGCCACCCCCGGCGCCGTGGCTGCGGTGGTGGTCGAGGTGGTCGAGGCGGCGGCTGCGGCGGCCGCGGCGGCTGTGGCGGCTGCGGTTGCCGCGGTCGTGACGGTCGTGGCCGTCGTGGACGTCGTGGTGCTCTGGGAAACCGACTGGGGCGTCGACGGCGCGCCGCTGCAGGCGCCGAGCGCGCCGGACAGCACGAACGTGAAGGGGACGCTGGCCGCCAGGAGCCGGTACCGCGGCGTCATGCCCACGGGACCCCCCCTGCGCTCGTGATCCGGCGAGGCGGTTTCTGCCGCAGGTCGTGCTCGGCGCCGGTCGACATGCGGTCATTGTCCCCCATGGTGGGCCACCGGCCCGAAAACGTGCACCATGCGGTGAGCACCACGCCGGAGCGGGGGCTCAGCCACCTTGGCCGCACGGCGCCGGCGGGAGGGACTGCAGGGCGAAGGATAGGGGACACCGGTGCGCTCCACGACGCATGATGGGGTGGTCATGGAAGACAACGGCGAACGCCAACACGATGTCGTGCCCAAGACCATCTCGGAAGGGGGCTGGTTGGACGCCGAGTTGCGCGACACGTTTCCGGCCAGCGACCCGCTCCCTCATTGGGCGGGGCCGCCCCGCCCGCTCGACGATGCCGACCGCACGCGCCACCAGGTGGTCGACCGCGACCCGCCACCGGGCTGACGCCGGCCCCGTTGGACTGCTGTCGGGTCCTGCGGTGGTGGTCGGAGCGGTTACGTCTGAAACGCCGCGATGCGGCGGCTGAGATTGACCGCGTGATCGCCGATACGCTCGTAGAAGCGGGAGACCAGCGTGACCTGTGCCGCCACGGTCGGCGGCATGTCGCCCTTTGCGGTCTCGTTGGTCAGACGATCATGGAGAATGTCGAGCTCTTCGTCCTCTTCGTCCAGTTCGAGTCCCTCGGCGTCGCGGTCGACGTAGGCGGCCGCGACGGTCTGCCACATCTCGGCCGCCACCTCGGACATCCGCTGCACGATGCCGCGACCGACCGGTGTCATCTGTGTCCCCACGTTCGTGAGGGCCCGCTGTGCGATGTGCTCCGCAAGGTCCGCGCTGCGTTCCAGTTCCGGGAGGAGCATGAGCGTCCCGATGAGCTCTCGGAGGCTGCGCCGGTCGAGCTCATCAGCCTCGATACGCGACCAGATCAGGAGCTCCACGTCGGAGGTCAGTTCATCGATGTCTTGATCACCGTCGACGACGGACTCCCCCAGCTCCTTGTCGCCGTTCAACAGTGCCCATGTGGCGCGCGCCAAGGCCTCGCGGACGAGAGCGAACAGGTTGAGCATCAGGGGTTGGACCGGGGGCTCCACCACAGCCTTGAACATAGCCAGTTCAGAAGGCTGGATGTCCACGGTGCTCGTGCGCCGTCTCCCGAGGTTGCTGCGCAACCTTCGTGTGCTCGGTCGGCTCGCCCACGAGGCGGAGCTCGCCGACCCGAGCCAGCTTCGGTCGGATCCACTTTCGGATCGATGAGAGCAGCGACGGTCGCTGCGGGGAATCCGCAACCGGCTGCGTCGGTGCGTCGACGGCATCGCCGAGCGCATCCGCCAGAACGCCGATGAGGGCAGCGAGCTCGGTCACGTCGACGGGGGTCGAAGCGACGCACAGTCCGTCGCGCCAATGGCTCAACACGATCTTTCGCTGTTCGGGGTGCCGCGTCACCGTCAGTGTCGCCCCCTGGCCCCGAGCGTCAGGGATGCTCAGGCGTCGCGGTCGCATACGGTGATTATGCTGCGGCTCCATCGCCGAGTCGAGCGCCAGGCGCCGAATGGCGGAAACCTGAACCGCGTCGATCGCGCCGCGGTGCTCGGTCTGCTTTTGCGGGTATCCGTGCGTCGCCGTCGATCTCCTGAGCTAGAACTGTGCCGTGGCCAGGAAGGAGCATGAGGTCATTGAGCTGAGGCTCAACGGGGTGGAGGAGCTGTTCGTCCTGGCCCCGACCGACCTGTTCTCCGAGTACCGCAACTACCTCACCGGGATCGAATTCTGCATCAGCGTGCTCCGTGCCCACTACTCGCGGACACCGGTAAGGCTGAAGCTCTTGTTGCCGCCCTCTGAGATCGAAGAGGGCCTGAGCGACCGGGTGACCGGGGCGCTCCGTCGCTACTGCGTCCACCGCATCACGTACAACCAACGGGAGCGGCGCGCGACCTGGCTCGGTGGTCTCTCGTCGCTGTGGGTCGGTGTACCGATCGCCTTCATCGGCTACCTGCTGGTGATCTATGCCGGCGCGTTGGTGGGGCCGTCGGGCAACGTCAACCTGGTCGCCTCGACCACCGGATGGGTGCTGGTCTGGGTGGGCGTGTGGTTCCCGCTCGACACCATCCTCTTCACTCCTCTGGCCTACGGGCGGGAGAACCGCGTCCTCGCCCAGCTGCGCGACGCCGAGGTGTCGATCCTGCCCCAGCAGGCCGCTCCATTGGCCTGACGCGTCGCTGCGCTCGCTGCTGTCCGTGGTCCGCTGATTGCTCGATGTCGATCCGTTTGACCCGTCTGCTTTCTGTGTCACGGCGGACCGGCTCGGTGGATCGAATTTTTCTCAACTATTTGGGTGGCGCTGACATCCAACCCTTGGGTGGCTCCGGATACACCGTGGAGAACGGAACGGAGGTTGGCCATGAGCCCTGAGCCGTCTGACGAGCACGCAGCGGACGCCGATGGCTGGCGCGGGAGCCTGAACCGCCGCACCTTCCTGCGCCGTAGCACGTTCACTGCCGCCGCCGTAGCCGTGGCCAGCAGTGTTCCCGGAATTTCCACGCTTGTCGCGGGTACCGCAGCGGACGCTCCGGCCGTCGACACGGGCGTCAGTGATGCCGCAAGTGACAGCGGCGCCCTCACGGAACCGCTGGTCGCCCAGGTCAAGGACCTCAACACCGGCGAGATCAGCCTGTTCCAAGGAGAGCGAGAGGTCGTCGTTCACTCCCCCGGACTCGCCCGCAGCTTGGCGTCCGCCGCCCGTCCATAGTCCCGTCCATCTCACCCTCAGGAGGAAACCATGTCGTCTCACCGCGAAGCACCCGAGATCTCGAAAGATCCCGTCGCCGACAGCACGGATGTCTACGCCTTTATGAGCCCCGACAAGAGTGCCGCGGGAACAGTCACGCTGATCGCAAACTACATCCCGCTCGAGGCTCCCGACGGCGGCCCGAACTTCTACGAGTTCGCCGACGACGTCCTGTACGAAGTCCATATCGATAACACCGGTAACGGTGTCCCGGACATCAGCTACCAGTTCCGCTTCACCACCGTCAACAACCTCCCGGCATCGTTCCTCTACAACGACGGTCCGATCACCGCGCTGACGCCGCCGTCACCATCGTCGAACTGGAACCGCCAGCAGACCTATACCCTGACCCGGGTCGACCACAATCCCGCCAATCGCTGGGGTGGTTCGTCGGTCGTCTTAGGCTCCGGTCTCCTCTGCCCGCCGTGCAACATCGGGCCGCTGTCGACCCCGAACTACACGGCCCTGGCGACCGCGGCCATCCACACCGTGGGGGCCGGACCGTTCTCGGCTCAGGTGTTCGCCGGGCAACGGGCCGAGGGCTTCTACGTCGACCTCGGCGCCGTCTTCGATCTCGGGGACCTGCGCGGATTTGCCGGCGACCACGTCGGAGGCCCCGCGGCCGGGCTGATGAACGGCATGCCCGGCGTGAACTCGACCGCCGACGTGAACGTGCACACGCTGGCGCTGCAGGTACCCGCCGGCCAACTCACCCGCTCCAATCCGACAGGCCCGAGCGACCCCGCCGCCGTCATCGGCGTGTGGACCACGGCCAGCCGCCAGCGGGTCCGGGTGTGGGGAAACTGGCTCAACGGAGGCGACCTCTGGAGCGGCCCGTGGACGCAGGTATCGCGCCTTGGCAACCCGCTTGTCAACGAGCTCCTCATCGGGATCGGCGCCAAGGACGTCTGGAACACGCAGCCGCCGATCACGGACGGCACGGAATTCCTGAACTACTTCAGCGAGCCGCTGCTGGGAAAGCTGTTGCCGAGCCTGTACGCCCCGAGCGTGTTCCCCAACCTCGCCGCGTACAACAGCGGCTCGCCCAATACGCGGCCCGACATCGAGGCCATCTTCCTCACCGGGATCCCGGCGGGGGTGATCACCCAGGCCCCGACCTTCACCAACTACAACGGCACGGGCGTCAAGGCGGACATGTTGCGGCTGAACACAGCGATCCCGCCCTCGTCGAGCCCGAACAGTTTGGGCCTCCTGGGCCTCGACGTGGCGGGGTGGCCCAACGGCCGGAGGGTGTTCGACGACGTGGCCACCATCGCGCTGCGTGCGGTCGCCGGGGCGACGCTGGGATACGTGGCGAAGTTCACCGCCGACGCGGCGGCGGGCTTGGTCGACTTCGGGCTGACGACCAGTGGCACTGGTACCGACCTCTCCGCGAAGGGCACCGAGCATTACCTGCCGGCCTTCCCGTATCTGGGCACGCCCTACAGCGGTTACTCGAACCCGTCCGTGACGCCGGTCTCAGTCGCGCCGTAGCGCCATGGATACTCACCATCTCCACGGTCCCAGCGAGGAGGGATCAGTCGTGCTCGACATCGGCGGAGATGTCGGTGCCGCCATCGTGCACGCACCGGCGGCCCTTGTCGGCTCCGAAATCGAGATTCGTCCCTGCGGCGCTCACTGGGACGGCACTCATGTCGCGGTCCGGGCCCGGCACATCCCCGACGGTGAGATGTACGCGGCTCTGTTTCCTACCCTCGGGCAGGGAAGCTACGAAGTTCGCCGGCGCGGCGACACCGAGGGGCCCGTCGCCTCCCTCGCGGTGGAGGGAGGCCGGGTGGCCGCGACCCGTCTCGCGTGATCAAGGACACGCATTGACCGGCTCTCGGAGGTCGGAGCTGCGCCGCTGAGGTCGGCCGCTTCTCCTCCTGTCAGGACCGCACGCCGAGCGCGCGCACCAGTATCTGATGGGCCTCGGGCCCGCCGTCGATGACGCGATTCACGCGCCGCGTGACACGCCAACCACCTTGGATGCGGCGGAACTCCCACTGGTTGGCCGACACGCGCCACACGTCGTGGCCATGCTCGGTGTGCAGGTAGACCTGCGAGTAGGTCACCGCCGTGGCCTCGTCACCCTCGACCGTCACGACCGGCGCGGTCTGTACGTGGGCACAGCCTTGACGGATCAATGATTGCTGCCCATCGCTCTCGACCATCGCAACAACGTCGGCGGGGCCCTCCAGGCGCGACAGGTCCGATTCGAGGACCCCGGACTCGTCGAAGAGGGCACCGGCGGCTTGGCTGCTGCCCGTATCGACGGCGGGCCCCCAGCTGTTGACGAGCCGCAGGATCGCGACGTGGTCCTCGAGCAGCCGGACACGCTCTTCGAGGGCGGCCAGCCGATCCTGCAGTCCGACGTCGTGCTCCACCGTGCCTCCGGCTCTCGCTCAGTGCCGCGGGTCCGTCGTGGTTGGCGGCAAGGTCCCCTCGGCATCGAGAAGGTGGTGGTGGGCCTCGTGCACCGCATAGCTGGCCAAACCGGCCACCGTAAAGCGGTAGACGCCGTCGCCTCCGCCGTCCCGGGTCATGGTCAGTGACCACTGTGCCGGTTGCAGCCCCTCCAAAATGGTGACGAGCCGTCTGGCCTGTGCCTCCAGGTCCTCAGCCAGCTCGTCTCGACCCAGTCGGTTGTAGCCCTCCCAGACCCTCTCGTCGGGGTTGAATTGGGGGAAGACCGGATTGTCCTCCTCGAGCATGATCAGGATCCTGTCGCCGTAGACCCGCAGGATGTCCCGCACGTGTGCCCCGTACTGGATCGGGGAGAAGATCCCCGGAGCCGGATTTGTGCGCAGGTACGTCTCGTCCGCTTGCATGAGGAAGGTCCGCCACGCCGCGGTCGACACCATCAACTCGGTGCCCAGCGAGGCTCGATCCATCGCGGCCGGATGCGCACCGCACTGAGGGCAACGATCCGTCTGGGCCCGGGCCCATTGCCAGCCCTCCCCCCGTTGGCGCCGCAGGTCGTCCAGGGTGGCCCCGCCCGCCTGCCGGGGGCGAGAGGTCTCGGCCGCGCCGCTCACGAGCCAAGTATGGCGTTCTCCCAAGGCGACAACAACCGCGCCGAGTGAGGGTGTCTCCCATGGTGGCCCGGCGGTAGCCTCCGGTCATGACAGACGTGGAGTTCTTTGTCGATCCCAGCTGTCCGTGGGCGTGGGTCACGTCGCGTTGGCTGGTGGAAGTGGCGCCGGAGCGGGACCTGGTGGTCTCCTGGCGCTCGTACTGCTTGGAGATACGCGACGACTACGGCGTGGCACCGACGGTTCCCGAGAAGTTCCGACAGCAGGCTCTCGACGGTCACGCGCTCTCTCACCGCATGCTGCGGATCTTCGAGGCGGCGCGCGCCGAGGGTGGAGAGGACGTCGTGGACCGTCTCTATGCCGAGTGGGGCTCACGTTACATAGCGCCACGGCGCCCCAACACCGACACGTTGTTGGCCGACTGCATCGCGGCCGCTGGACTCGACGCTGGGCTCATCGCGGCAGCAGAGGATGCGAAGTGGGATGTCCCGATATGTGAGGCCATGGAAGTGGCCTACGCCTTCGGGGGACCGAAGACGCAGACGCCGACGATCGTGGTGCGGGGCGATCCACCACATGGTTTCAAGGGACCGGTCATGGCGCCGGCCCCAACGGGCGTAGCGGCGGTACGCCTGTGGGACGCCATCCAGGTGCTCTCGGAGCACCAGGGATTTTTCGAGATCACCCGGCCTCGCGCCAATCTTCCCCGGGAGAACCTGCCCTCCTTGACCCTCTCGTCCCCGTAGGCGAGCTCGCGACTGAACCGCCATCTCCGTTCGGTACCTACCGCGGTTTCGGCTCGAAGTGGTCGCACCTGCCGTGCCTGGCGTCACCCGGACAGAATGGTTCTGTGGACTTGGGAATGCGAGACCGCGTCTACCTCGTCGCCGGGGGTAGCCGCGGCCTCGGGTTCGCCACGGTCGAGGCGCTCATCGCAGAGGGAGCTCGGGTCATGCTGAGCTCTCCTCATTCCGCCACGGCGTCCGCCGCCGTTGCCCGGCTCGTGCAAAAGGGTGCCGCCGCCGAGAACGTTGGATGGACTGTCGTGGACAACGCGGACCCAGCGTCGTCCGATCAGCTGATCGCCGCAACAAAAGGTCGTTTTGGTCGTTTGGATGGTGCACTGATAAATGCGGGCGGGACGGGGACTGGGACCATCGCAACCGCGACCGATGAACAGTGGCGGTCGGCCTTCGAGAGCCTCTTCCTCGGCGCTGTCCGCCTGGCTCGTGCCCTTGGCTCCGAGCTGAGCTCTCCCCTCGAGGAGGATTCGGACAAAGGGGCACTGCTCGGGACGGGCGGTTCGGCCGCATTCGTACTGGCCTCTTCGGTGCGCGTGCCACTGCAAGATCTCCCCTTTTCAAACGGGCTCTTTCCCGGCTTGGCCGGCGTGGTCAAGGAGCTCGCCATCGAGTTTGGTCCGAGCGGAGTACGGATGAACGGCCTGCTCCCGGTTCGCATCGCGACTGACAGGGTGCGTGAGCTGGACGCTCGAAACGGGGATCCCGACGAGGTGCGCGCCCGCGTGTCCCAGGCGATCCCGCTGCGGAGATACGGTGAACCCGCCGAACTCGGGCGGGTCGCCACCTTTCTTCTGTCTCCAGCGGCCTCATACATCACCGGGGCAATGATCCCCGTGGACGGGGGCTCGATTCCCTCGATCTAAGGCGCCACCAGGGGACAGGTAAACGACCGTTCGACGAGGGCATTGTTCTCAACACGGTGCGCGACACGGGCAACGCGCCCTTTGCTCCGATCTCTCTCGAGCCTCCTCTGGACGCGGCGCGAAACGTTGCTCGCCCACGGCCTGGGTCGGCGGCCATACTCCTGGAGTGAATGAGCCCTTCTCAAAGGAGCGGGTCCAGGCGGCGTACGACACCGCCGCCAGTGACTATGCCGCCGCCTTCGGTGACGACCTGGCCCGGCTTCCCCTGGATCGCCACATGCTCGAGCAAGCTCAGCGGGCCGCCGGTGACGGTGTGCTGCTGGACCTTGGCTGTGGGACCGGGTCAGCTGGTTCGTATCTGACGAAGATTGGAGCACGGGTCGTGGGGTTGGATCTCTCGTCCGGCATGCTCACGTCCTGCCGGTCGAAGTACCGATTCCCCCTGTGTCAAGGAGACATGCGACAGCTTCCCTTCGGCGACGGAGTTTTCGCAGCGGTCGTCGCCTACTACTCGGTCCAACATGTCGCCCGGACGGAACTCGGTGTGGTTCTCGGTGAGACAGCTCGGGTTCTCGATCCAGGGGGAGCCTTTCTCGTCAGCACTCACCTGGGAGATGGCGAGGTGTACACGGATGAATTCCTCGGTCACCACATCGCCACCACCGGAGGCAGTTTCTATTCGTCCGAGGAGATCACGGACAAGGTGTCGGCGGCGGGATTCGTCGTCGAAACGACCGAGATGAGAGGTCCTTTGGCGCACGAGCACCAATCGCAACGTATCTATCTGTTCGCGAGGCGAATCAAATGAGCGCGCACACTGCCTCCCGCGCCAGTGCTCCAGATCGCGGCCGACACGTTCGGCACCGATAAAACTCAGTGAGAGCAGCCGGATCCGGCGCAACGGCGTCTTTCGTCCTTGAGTCATTCGAACTCGGTCGTCTCCGCCTGGCCAGGAGGTTTGGCACCCCTGCCTCCCTCGCTCAGTTTTCGCACTGCGCTCGTCTCTTGCCTGTCTCACCCCATCTGACGGTTCATGCGGTCGCGGGTGACTGTTGCAAATACACGTCGAGGTGCTGGATCTTGCCTCTCTCGTCGAAGGAGAAAACGGTCATCGAGTTCACGGTAGTGACGGATTCGCCCCGGAAGTGGCGTTCCTCGATCTCGTAGAAGACGAGGTTGGAGGCCTCCGTGACTCGCCGCACCGTGGTCTCGAACGCGTCGATGGAACGAGCCCACGCCGTGAGCATCTCGGCGTACTGCCGCCAGTCCTGGACCTCGCGGAATACGCCGGTCCTCTCGAAGTTCTCGATGGCGACAAGGTCCTCCAGCGGGGCCCAGTCGGTCGAGGCCGCAACGCTCGGGACGAGCTCTCTCATGACCCGCTCGTACGCCGAGACCTTCTGCGACAGCGGTCCGGCTTCCTTCGATGCGGAGGTCACCGGTCGGCGCTCCAGCTCTTCGCGACGGCTAGGCGGGCCATGCCGGCCCCGGACCCGCGGCCACGAGGTGAGGGAGGTCGAGGGTGGTCAAGATACCTGGCCGGGCCTGACACACATAGGGGACGGCGTTGAGCGGCCCGTTCGCATTGAACGCCGGCACGTGATGCGCGAGGTCCTCGATTGGCACGGGGAAGGGCATGGTCGCGTCGATAGGCGCGTCCCCGTGCACACGAATACGCCAACCGGTCGGTTGGAGTCCCCAATCCGGTTCAACGTCCATCGCCACGAACCCGTACTGAGTGAAGCGGATGCGGTCGGTCCCGCCGCTGCGACCCGTCACGACGACACGCTGGGCGGCGGCGGTGCCCGCCTTGATCTCTCCGGCGACGATGTGGAGGTCTTGCTTGGCGGCCGCCACCCCGCCTTCGGCCGTCCACTCGTCGACGTCGAATCCCGCGTACTCAGCCAGGACGGTCAGAGCCGGCTGATACTCCCCGAAGAGATGGTTCTTGCGACGATCAGGGTCGAACTCCTCGAGTGGCCACCCGAACCGCATCTGTTCCAGCACCATGTGGGGAGAGGGGCGCCGCGAAAGGTCTCCGAACTCTTCGATCTCGATCAGGTCGACACGGCGCTGGATGGAGAGGAACGCGAGGGGAAGCGTCTCGGTGACGAACCCGGGATCGCTCCCGCTGGCCCACACCGAGGTGTTGCCGCGGCGGCAGGCGTCGAGCACCCGCTGGCGGTTTGTCTCACTCAGGCGCACGCCCCGGGCGATCAGGTCGGTACACGTCGTGACGACGTTGGTGCCCTTCTCGAGCAGGGCAACCACGTCGTCGACGAGCTCGTCTTGGGTGAGCCCTGCGCGCGTCCGTCCGGTACCGGTCGCGCGAGGCATGTAGATGCAGCAATCGGCGTCGAGCTTCAAGATGGCGTCGCGATCCGTGGTCGCGAGCACTCCCGTTGGATCCTCGCCGCAGAGCGCTCCCGCGTCCACCCCGTCCTTCGCTTCGTCGTAGACCCGGACACCGACGAGCTCGAGAGCCGGATCACGGATCAGCTCCCGGAGGGCGCGCTGGCCGGTGTTGCCGGTCGCCCACTGGACCACTCGAAACCGCCTCGGTGTCATGGCGAGCCCTCCCTTCGCGTGCGGCCGCAAGGGTAGCCGAGGCTCTAGTCGATCGTCTAGCGCCCAGAGAGCGTCAGGGCACGGGCGGACGGGATTCTGCCGCCACCGACGTGAAACGACGAACAGCGATCTTCCAGCCATCTCGTCGGGAGACGAGCACGTCGTCATACCACCCGTAGGCATGGATGGCTGAACGATCCGGGAGCGTGATGAGGGCGTGCACGTAGCACCGGGTGATCACTCCGCCGTCTGACTCGGCCATCGTGACGTTGGTGATGCGATGCAACGTGGGGCCGAGGGGATCGTGTGTCTGAGCCATCCAAGCGTTGATCTCATCGGCACTTCGCCAATGGCCGATGTCGCCGTAGTCCGCATCGCAATCGTCCGTGAAACAGGAACGAAGCAGAGCCCAGTCGCGGCTGTCAATGCCCGAGGCGTAGCGGACCAGTACATCGGTTACCGCGTTCCTGACGTCGAGCGAAAGGTCGGATGCCACGGTACGTCAGCTCAGCTTTTGGTCCATGATGCCAGCACCAACCTCCAGCATGACGCGGGCGGCGTCGCTCCGTGCCATGCCGCCCAACGCCTGCGATCCTTCCCGCAGCGTCTCGCCGACAAAATGCGTGGGCCCGTTCGAGAGCTGGGCCAACGCCTCCTCGACGACGTCCTCGGGGGAAGCTGCACCGGGGAGAGGCGTGAGGTCGTCCGGATTGGCCAAATTCCCACGCTGGGCAAGCAGGCGGCGGAGCGCCGGCGTATCCGTGACCCCTAGGACCAGAGAAAGGACGTCGACACCGTCGTCGTGAAGCTCGGCCCACAACGCCTCTCCCATCACGAGATCGAACGCCTTCGAGGCTCCGTACGCCACCATCCGACGCGCTCCGACCAACGCGGCCCCCGAAGAGACGAGCACGATGCCCCCCTTTCCTCGTCCCACCATGGGTCGCGCGAAGTGATGACTTAGCTGGACGGGTGTGAGGCAATTGCGCCGCACCAGAGTCTCCGCCTCTTCCACGGGAGCGTCGAGGAACCGGACAAAATGAGGATCGGCGCCGGCACAGTAGACGAAGAACCCCACGTCGAGAGTGCTCGTTGCATCGATGACGGCAGCCGCGGCGTTGGCGTCAGCCAGGTCCAGCGCCAGGGTATGGGTGCGAACCGACCATTGCCGGCGGACGTCCCCGGCAACTGCTTCGAGCACCGACGCTCGGCGTGAGATGAGCACGGTGTTCACGCCGCGCTCACCCAGAGCGTGAGCGAACGCCAGACCGATACCTTCGGAGGCACCGGCGATGACACCCCACTCTCCGTAGCGCTCAGAAAACGTCACCGGGCTACCCGCAGCAGCTCAGAGCTCGTGTCGTCCGAAGGAATCGAGTGCACCGGGGGGACGTTACTGTCCCTGTCTCGGTTCGTCTGTGGCGGACCGGAGTCCTTCGAGCTCAGGGCCGCAAAAGGCCTCCTGGACGAGCTCAGTGGAAACGCCGGGCCAATCGCAGCAGCTCGGAGCGGAGAGTCTCGTCATCGACGTCCGCGAGCAACGGATGCATCACGGCCCCACTGAGCGCAGCCATGAACATGGCCGTCTGCATGTGTCGACGCGCGCCATCCTCTCGCCCCATGAGGAGATCCGTGATGCGGTTGAGCGCGTCGTGGTAGCGCTTTCGCGTGGCGAAGACCCCGAGCACGATCGGATCGCTCAGGATGACGCTGACAGTGCGCCGGCGATCGACCGCGAGATCCACCATTCCCTCGAGCAGAACCCGACACTGCCGCCCCGGCGCCGGTGCAGCCTCTGCCTCATCGATGATGGTCTCGAGTCTCGAAAGCTCGTCCTCGGCCGCGGCAAGCACGATGTCGTCTTTCGTTCTGAACTGGTAGAACAGAGCCGCCTTGGTTACGCCAACGGCGTCGGCGATCATCTGCAACGACGTCCCGCCGACTCCTCGCGCCGCGAACAGCTCCTGTGCGGTCCCGACGATTCGAGCTTGTGGGGGTGTCAGAACCGGGCGGGTGCATTCTTGGGTCGCCTTGGCTCGGGACACACGCGTGAGCCTATGCCCCGGGCCGGAAGATGGATCTGCCGCCGCGATCTCGACTGAGTCTCAGAACGCACCGACAAGATCGATTGGCCAGTGGTGGGATCCGAAAGGGGCACGAAGCTGAAGACACTGAAAGCAATCCGTCGATGCGCTCAGGCGGGTGTGAGCAAGGACACCGGGAGGGAGAATTCCCACGTGGATACCTCCTCGACGTCGCTGTATCCTTCAGAACGGAGAGACTGGAGGCGTACCCATGCCTGCGGAGTTGTTCCAGCGCTATCGCGTTGTCGACGTCGACACGCACCTGACCGAGCCTCCCGACTTGTGGACGTCGCGGGTATCGTCGAAGTGGGGAGAGGCCATACCTCACGTCGAGACCGTGCGCGGTACCGACAACTGGGTGGCCGCCGGCAACTTCCTCAATGCACCGGGCAACACGGCAATCGCGGGCTGGCACCGCTACGTGCCCGACGGTCCCAGAACCTATGACGAGATTCCGCCCTCGGCCTACGATGCCAACGCTCGCCTGGCGCACATGGACGACGAGGGTATCTATGCGCAAGTGCTCTACCCGAACGTCGCTGGATTCGGATCGGCCTATTTCCTGAAGCTGGGTGATCGTGAGCTGGTCACGGCGTGCGTCCGCGCCTACAACGACTTCCTCGTCGAGTGGACCTCGGCCGACCCGTCGCGGCTGATCCCGGTGATGTCCACGCCCTTCTGGGACCTGGACTTCGCGCTGGCGGAGCTGGAGCGCTGCGTCGAGAACGGTCACAAGGCTGTGAACTTCTGCAACCACCCCGAGTCGTACGGCGAGCCGCCGCTCTCGGACCCGCACTGGGACCGGCTCTGGGCTGCGGCGCTCGACGCGGAGGTCCCGGTCACCTTGCACATCGGTGGCGGCAACATCACTGCGCCCTTCGCCAAGGACCCCCATCTCAGCTTTCAGGCGAAGTTTCCCAAGGTCTCTGCGCTCATGATCATGGACAACATCGAGACGCTCGCCGACCTGATCTTCGGCGGCGTGTGTCACCGCTTCCCGGGACTGCCCTTCGTCTCGGTGGAGTCGGGCGTTGGCTGGCTACCCGGTGTGCTCGAGACATTCGACTGGCAGTGGGGCAACAGCGCGATCCGTGAGGCGCATCCCGGGTACGACCTGCTGCCGTCGGAGTACTTCCGTCGTCAGATCTACGGCTGCTTCTGGTTCGAGGAAGACGCGGCGCGTTTTGCCATCGAGCACTTCCCAGACAATGTGCTCTTCGAGACCGATTTTCCGCACCCCACGTGCCAGCACCCCGGGCCAGCCAGCATCGGGGCGCCTCCCGGCGACTATGCGACGAGGGCCCTCGAGGGTTTCGGGGATGACATCGTCGCCAGGGTCTTGCACGACAACGCTGCGAAGCTCTACGGCCTCGCCTGAAGTCAGTCAGAGAGGGCGCCCGGCATCGATCCGCTCATGCCGAGGAGCGCGCGTTGATGGTCGCCGATTTGCTCACGTCGCCAACAGATACGCGCTCTTACCGATGAGCCAAAGGCCTACCGCCGCCGCCCCGATGACGATGATCAGGTCCGTGTGCCGGTCGATCCATGCCTTCAGGCTGGTCAGGACTTCGTCACTGCGCTTGGGGCGGACCACTGCGTAAATATCCATGACGAGGTATGTGGACGCCGAGAGAAGTCCGAACAACACGAGAACGAAATAGTCGAGCGCCGACGACAGTTTGGCCCCCGTAATGGTCGCTGCCGCCGAGACCACGAGCACCGAGGGTTGGAAGAAGGCCCCCAGTCCGATGGCGAAGAGGGCCGACATCTCGTCGATGCGCGCTTGCCACCTGGGCTCCTCTTTCGGCGGCCGGGGCTGACGCATCCGGCGCCGCTGCCGCTCCGCGATGCCCAGCAAGACGAGACCAAGCGCGATCTTGATCACCAAGATGCCGATCGAAGGCGCCGTGCCGGTGGCGGGAGGTTTGTTTCCGGTGGCCAAGATCGTCACCGCCGCGACCACCGCCAACGCCGCCAACCAGCCGAAGATAAACCCAGCCCCCTTGCGCGGGCCGTGTCTCGACGCCAGGATCAGGATGAAGATCGTGAGTGCCACCGGGTAAAACGCCATGGCCAACCCGATCAAGACGAGGTCGATAACCACTGCCTGTGGTGGGCCTCTCGCTCAGCCGATTCTGATGCTGATGCTGATGAGCATTTTTGATTGCACTGCCACCCACCCTTCGCACCGAGACTGGACGCTCATAACACTTTTGCCGACATTGCGATCGGGTCCGCCGCATTGGCAACGTAAGTGGGTGAACATACACGTCCGGGCACGTAGTCCAGAAATATGGTCACCCTTCTTCAATTGGTGAGGGACGGATTCCGCAGCATGGACCATCAATCTCAAGTAGCTCGCGCAGCTTGTGCTCCTAGGACAACCCGCCACACCAGGTAGGACCGAAGCAGGCCGGAACCGCCCTCTGAGGGCTGTCGCGGCGCACGCTCAAGACCGCCTCGCCAAAATGGAGGACGCCAGGGAGTAACGGCCTACGCCGGTGGTTGGGTGCGGCATCAATCCGCGGACCTCACGCTTTTCAGATCGGGCTTGGGCAAACGGCCTCTGCATGCTCCGACCTGCGAGGTAACCCAAACCGCCAGTTCACCGGCCCTGTTTGGAATGCCTCACCCCTCCTCGTGGGTCGCGCAGCTTCGCCCTTTGTCGCGTCCGTGTGGGCACGGTGTGGGCACGACACCTCATCAAAGGCAAATCCCCGCAGCGACTACGGCGCCACGTACACGTCGTAGGTCGCCCCGCCCATGACAGAGACGGGCAGAGACGTGGCGCCCGGAGCCACCGTGATCGCCTTCTTGGAACGGCGACTCGAACCGGCCTTGGTCGTCACGACCGTCACGACTGCACCGGTCCGCGGTACCGGCACCGTCAGGGTGCCGGTGGTCCGACCCGGCGCAGTCACCTGCAAGGCGAAGCGGCCGGACGAGGGCTGCTGGGCCCAGCGAACCGCAATGGTGCCGTGAGGCGTCGGGACGTTGCCCTCGGCCCACGAGAGGGAGCCGGGATGGGGGTCGACCGACCAGATGTCGAAGCCCGCCGTGGTCGGCCGGCCTCCAAGGACGTAGGAGGACAGATCGGCCGTGGCCCCCGAGGACCAGCCGTGCGCCAGGCTCGTCTCGTCGCCAAAGCCGGGAGCACCGTTTGACCCGACCAGCTCCCAGTCGGCCCCGGTGTAGTCCGGCCCAGGAGCGTCCATGTATCCCCAGAGTCTCTGCAGCAGGGAGAGGGCGGAGGCGGTGTCACCGCTGGCGAAGAGGGCGCGCACTTCGTCGTTGGTGACGAACGGACTGACTCCGTTTTGCAGCCCGGCATCGGCGCTGAACGCCAGCGGGCCGTAGGGCGTCGACGGCAACGTCTTGGCCAGCGCGGCAAGAATGGCCGCGTCCTGCCCGGTCGGGGCCACGCCGAAGAGCACGGCGAGGGAGTTGCCGTCCTGGGCCACGGCGGCCGGCTGCTGGTCGGACAACTCGTAGAGCCCGGTGGAGGGATCGAAGAGGTATCGGTTGATCGCCGTCCGCAGACTTGCCGCCTCCTGCCGATAGGAGGCGGCCTGGTCGGGTTGCCCGAGCGCATCGGCCATCAGGGCGGCGTCGGTCAGGGTCTCGAAGTAGAGGTCGTTGTAGTAGGTGACCGCCCCGGCATGGCTCCCGTTGTAGTAGTCCCAGTCCTGCCCATCGTCCGAGTTGGTGACGAGCAGTCCGCGGCCGTCGACCAGCGACGCGTTGTAGGCCAGCTCACGCGTGATCACCGGCCATTCGGTCCGGACGAAGGCGACGTCACCCGTGTAGAGGTAGTAGGTGGCGATGTTGTCGACCTCGTCCATGGAGTACGAGGTCGAGTAGGTCGATCCGCTTTGGGGGAACGTGGCCAACGGAGCCGTCGGGTTGACGTTCGTGCCCGTCTCGCCGTCGGCTACCTGGTAGCTGCCGAGGAGCTGGAGCGAGCCCCGCACGTAGTCGTCGGCTTCGGTCGTGTAAAGCACGTTCGGGGTCTCCACGCCGAGGTCACCACTCCAGACCACCCGATCGCGCTTGGCCCCGTCCATGATCACGGGCAGAGGATCGGAGGTCACGATGGTGGAGCCGCTGAAGTCGCTCAGAGCCGAGCGGTCCGACAGGCTGTTGGCAGAGAGGGTCGCTCCCGTCGGGCCGGTGACATCGAGGTCCCGGAAGACGGCAGAGGATCCCAGCTCGGCGAACCCGACCGAACCCGTTCCGTAGACGGAGGTCCCGGCCGGCAGCGCATCGGTGTCGAAGGAGGCAACCTTGCGGCCGTCGAGGGAGGTCGTGATGGTGCTGCCCGAGACCTGGGTCGTGACGTGGTGCCAGGCAGCGGCATCGAACGCCTTGGGTAGGACCACCTGGCCGATGGTGGCGAACTCGGTGGGACCGAGCGCGATCTCAATCAGGGAGTTCGACGTGCCGGTTCCCGAGGCTGCGTGGTGCAGGACGAGCAGGTAGCCCGACGACGTCGACGAGGCCCGCACCAACCAGCCGGCCTGGTTATCCACGACGCGGGTGTCGAAGGACATGGTGTAGTTGGTCCAGCCGACGCCTCGACGCAGGATGCCGACGGTCCCCATCACGGCGTGGAGCGCCTTCGCCTCAATCGTCCAGGCCGAGGGCGCCGCACCGGGCGGCAGCTCGTCGAGCTGGGTGGTATAGGCGCCGTCATACCAGATGCGATCGAGCTCAGGCGAGCTCGAGTCGAACCAGCCGCGGTAGTCCTTCGCCGTGGCCCGGACCGCGGTGAATCGGATGCCGACCGACGTCAGGGTCACCCGGCCCGGGGAGGTGAGACTGATCCGCTCGTAGCGCTCGCCGCCCTGGATGGTCCCCGTCGTGAGCGTCCCGGAACTGTCCACGATCAGGTCGTCGAACCTGTTGGGATCGCCGGTCGGGCTGTTCGGGGGCGTCTGGTCTCCTTGGGGGCCGAGGTACTGCAGACCCTCGCTGTAGGCGGAATGCAGCAGGGGCGTTCCGGATTCCGACTGCACGACGAAGTACGGGATGCCACCGACGTCCTGGCCGTAGTCCACCACGATCACGGGAGACCGTCCCCCCGGCGTCATCGTGAGGGTGGCCCGCCCGACGCCCGATCCGACCAGCGTCGCGGCCGCACTGACCGAGCCGGCCGTGCTGACGATGCGCATCGGATGGACATCGGGTGCCGTCGGCGCCATGACGAAGCGCTGCCAGTCGGGATGGGCGGGCCACTGCGGAGCCTGCGAGACGACGGTCGCTGGCGCGGCCGTCTGCACGCCCGTGCCGACGGCGCTCAGCATGGCGACGAGCACCAACAAGCAGGCACGGACACAGTGACGGGCGTGCGTTCGCGGCATGTGGGTGTCCCCTCGGCTCCCGGGCTGACGTGCGTGAACGGGCGGTTTGGCGCTGCCACGGTAGACGACGGCACGCAATCACGACGGTCATCGAGGGGTCCAGGTTCTTGTGGGCATGTAGTGGGCACGAATTTCGACCGACGATCGAGCGTCCGTCGAAATGGCCCCGGACCTTCTCCGTGGTCGGGCGCGGCATCGATCCGCGGACCTCACGCTTTTCAGGCGCGCGCTCTACCAACTGAGCTACCCGACCGGGCAACCAGGTTCGACCCGATCTGGTCAGGCTTGAACTTGGCGGCGGACCTGACGGGATTTGAACCCGCGACCTCCGCCTTGACAGGGCGGCGTGCACTCCGAGCTGCACCACAGGTCCGTGGCGGCGTGAGCCGTCGTGCTCCCCGGTCGGGTAGTCCTCCCGTTGAGCAGCCCCTCACTGTAGCCGGTCGAGAGTTGGGCTGGCCCGAGCTCCCGCAGCGCTACGGCGTGGCTGCGCGCAGGCTCCGGACCCCGGATTCGAAGGCGGGAAATTTCGCCTTCCCGACCGCCTCGGCCAGCCCCGACGCGCAGAGACGATCGGTCATCTCCTCTGCCTCGTCGTGTTTCGCCTTGATGGCCGCGAAGTCCGGGAAAGGGCTCGGACCACCCCAAGAATTTCGCTTGGCCGGGTCCCTCGTTCGTGAGGATCGCCTCGAGCGGGGAGAGACCGACGGCCGTGGTGGCGACGAGATGGAGCCCACCGCGCCATTCCCGCAGGATCTGCATGAGCTGGGCCGCCCTCCCTGCTGCCGTATCGCACCGAGTGGCGTCGCGCCATCCGACAAACAGGGGGATGGCCGAGCCCTCGAGACCGTCGACGAGTTCCTCGGCGACGGCGACGATGTCGTCCAGCCCTTCCACGTCGCCGTAGTACTTCTGACCCCATTTCGAGTGCGCCTCGGCCATGCGGGCTGCTGCCTCGGTCGCGCCGGCGACCCCGCTCCCTTCGCCGTACATGGCCTCGACCACAGTGGGTTCGAACCAGCCGAAGGCGGACGTCACCACGTCCGGTCCCACGTCTCCGAGCATGCCGCCCCGGCCCGCGAAGTAGAACGCGAAAGGATTCGACCACCCCCACTCGGCGGCCCACCCGAAGACATCGGGACTCAAGTAGATCGCGGTGCCGATGTCATGGACCGGCACGGAAGTCGCCCTGACCACCTCGAGCGCGGCGTCGTACGCCTTGGAAGCCATGAGCCCTCTTTCCGTGTCAGTTCTCTTCGCGGTCTGCGGTCGTCGTGGTGACGCGGAGAAGGTGCCGCACTCCCGGAATGGTGACGACAGTGGACAGCACGAGCTGGATCAGCTCGGCCAGGTACGCCGAGAACTCATCGAGGGAGGGATCGGCCGGGGGGGGCGGGGACTCTTCGGGGACGCCCCGAACCTCTACTGACATCCCGCCGAAGCGCTCAGCAAGACTGCGCAACGCCGAGCTGCTGTAGGAAAAACCCGGTAGGGAGTTTTCGAGAGTGCCGACGGCTTGCTGCAGGCCCACGATCGCCTGCGCAATACCGGTGGTTGCGACGTCAACGCTGGAACCGGCGAGGTTCATGCCACCCTCGAGCGGTTCCAGCAGGGCCATCAGACGGTCGATCCGCTCGACGAGTGCGTTGAGTGCATCGAGGGTGTCCACCGCTGCGCTCGGGAAGCGGACCACTGCTCCGGGGAAGCGGACAATCGACTCGAGAAAAGACGGAGACTCCACCTCGTGATCATGGGCCGGTGGGAGCCGGGTGTCCAGTCATGCCACGGGACGCCCGTTTCAGGCAAGCTCGGTCTCGATGGCTTCCCGCAGCTCCTCGAGGACGAGGCGGCGAGCCCGCAGCTTGGTGGCCGCATGCGCCGTGCGGTCGATTGCACTCAGGTCCCGGGCGGTCTCCAGTGCGACGGATTCGAGCTCGTCCGGTGGCACGACGAGATCGAGCAGCCCGGCCTCGCGCGCCTCCTGCGGGTCGAACATGGTCCCTGTCACTGCGGCACGGTCGAAGTGCGCCGGGGTGAGGCGGTGTTTGGCGAGCACGATGGCGAACCACGGGAGGGTGAGACCGATCCTGACTTCGTTGAGCCCTAGCTTGAAGGGGCCGTCAGCGCCGATTCGCGTGTCGGCGGCCATGAGGAGGAAGGCACCGGCGGGGAACGCATGGCCGGTGCACGCAATGGTGACCGGCGCCGGGAAGGAAAGGACGCGCTCCGCCAAGGTTGCTCCGAGCCTCAACAAGGTGACGACGTCCTTTGACGACCCGGAAAGGACCTTGAGGTCGAACCCTGCCGAGAAGTAGCCGCGCCGCCCGGTCAGCAAGACGACGGTCCGGTCCCGTTCTGCCTCGTCGAAGGCGCGGTGCACGGCTTGCAGCATCGGGATGGAGAACACGTTGACTTTGTCGTCGTCCATCGTGATGGTGCTGACGAGGTCGGACCGGCGGTAGGTGACGAGCTCTGCCATGGTGCCTCCCAAACGGTTCGGGCCGGATAATCTGAAACAGTGTTCCGAAACAATGTTTCTAAATGTCGGCTGCGCTGTCAAGCGCAGGTTCTTGCCGGGCCTCGCTGATGCCTCGGACAAAGAAGCGCACCCCCGAGCTCCGGGACCGAGTGTTGTCCGTCGCCCTGGACCTCCTTGCAGAAGGTGGAGCAAGTGGACTCACGGCGAGGGCCCTCGCCGCTCGCGCCGGGACTTCGGCACCGGCGGTCTATGAGCTATTCGGGGATAAGTCCGGCGTGGTGCGGGAGCTCTACTTCGAGGGCTTCCGCCGGCTCGGGGCCCAGCTGACGGCGTTGCCCGAGACAGCGGACCCGCTGGCGGACCTCTGGGAGCTCGCCACGGCCTATCGACGGTTCGTCCGGACGAATCGCGAGCTGGCCGAGGTCATGTTCGCCCGGCCCTTCACCGACTTCTCTCCGGGCCCCGACGAGCTGGCCGCCACGGGTTCGGTCCGCGTCCACGTCGTCGGTCGCGTGCGCCGGAGCATCGACGCCGGGCGACTCCGAGGTGACGAGACCGATGTCGCGCACGTGTTGGTGGCACTCATCCAGGGCATGGCCTTCGCAGAGGCGGCCGGTCGGTTGGGAACCTCCACCGAGTCGGTGGAGCGGCGCTGGCGATTGGCCATCGGCACCCTGTTCAACGGCTTTGGTGCCCGGCGCGACAACTAGCCGTCCGCAAGGTCGGCGCCCGGCCCGGTGGTTCAGGAAGCGACTGCCACGGGTGCTCCCTCGACGATGGCCGAGCCGGAGAACTCCATGAAGGGATCGTCAATTTCGCTCATCTTCAGCGCGCGGTAGTCACGCAGATAGCTCTGATGGACCCGCCAGGGAAAGGTCGACCCTTGCTTGGGGAGGAGATGGACCGAGCGCCGGATGTAGCCGGACGTCAGCCCGAGGATGGGGTCGGACCCGATTGACGCGTCCGTGTTCGCGGCACGCATTGGGTCGAACCGCGATCGCGCATGTGGTTGAGGAGCCGGCAGACGTAGTCGCAGGTGAGGTCGCACTTGAGCGTCCAGGACGCGTTCGTGTAGCCGATGGCGACTGCCATGTTCGGGACGCCGTCGAGCATCATCCCCTTGTAGGTGAGACGGGTCGCCGGGTCGACCGCGGCCCCGTCCACGCTGAGCACGATCCCACCGAGGAAGAGCAGTTCCAGGCCGGTCGCGGTCACGATGATGTCGGCCTGGAGCTCGCACCCCGAGGTGAGCCGCAGGCCCCGCTCGGTGAACCGCGCGATATGGCCGGTGACGACCGACGTTGTCCCGGCGCGGATGGACGTGAAGAGGTCGCCGTTGGGTGCGGCACAGAACCGCTGGTCCCAAGGGTTGTAGTGCGGCGTGAAGTGCGTGGCGATGTCGTACCCGGGTGGCAATTGGCGCGCCAGGCTTCTGAGCAACAGGCGCCGGACCAGCGTCGGATACCGGCGGCTCACCTGATAAAAGGCCTGGGTCACGAGGGCGTGGAACCACTTCGCGGCCGTGCCCGCCTGGCGCGGCGGCAGGAACTTGCGCAGCATCGCCACGACTGGGCTCCGCTCAGGCAGCGAGGCGATGTAGGTCGGCGAACGCTGCAGCATGGTGACGTGGGCGGCAGAACGGGCCAGGGCCGGGACGAGTGTGACTGCCGTCGCTCCACTGCCGATGACCACGATCTCCTTCCCCGCGCAGTCGAGGTTCTCGGGCCAGACCTGGGGGTGCACGATGGTGCCCCGGTAGTCCTCCATCCCCTCGAAATGGGGCAGGTAACCGTGGTCGTAGCGGTAGTAGCCGCTGCACGAGAAGATGAAGCTCGCACTGAGATGGAGGAACTGGTTCGTGTCTGTCCTCTCCACCGTGATGTGCCAGCGCGACTCGGGCGTGGACCAGTCGGCCGCAGTGACCCGGTGGTTGAAGTAAATGTGAGCGCCGACGCCGGATTCGGCCGCCGTGTCCTTTATGTATTGGAGGATCGAGTCGCCGTCCGCAATCGACTTCTCACCGTCCCAGGGCCGAAACGAGTAACTGAGGGTGTGCATGTCCGAGTCGGAGCGGACGCCCGGATAGCGGAACAGATCCCATGTTCCGCCAATGGTGTCTCGAGCCTCGAGGATGGCGTAGCTGGCCCAGGGACACTCCGTTTGGAGATAGTGGCCGGCACCGATGCCCGACAGCCCGGCACCAACGATCAGGACGTCGAAGTGCGTCGTCTCCGTGTGCGGGAGTTGCGCCATCAGCTAGGTCCAATCTGTTTGTCACGAAGGTGCAGCGCTGGCCGAGGTGTTCGGCGCTCCAGGCTTGCACCAAATGGGTCATACCCGCCGGTTGCCCGGTTCGAAGCGACGTCGCTCACTCCGAGTGGCAACAGGGGTAGCAAAGAAGAGGTTGCGGCACGTCAGAGTCCGGCGATTCGTGACCCTGACGTTAACGTTAAACTTATGGCGATGAGCAGCGCGACCCTGACCAACGGGAACGGCCGCGTCCAACCCGCGGCCGACTCTCGCTACCGGTGGATTGCGCTCTCCACGGTGACGCTGGGCACCCTGATGGTCTTCATCAACCAGTCGATCGTGCTCATCTCCCTGCCGGACATCTTCCGCGGGATCGAACTCAACCCTCTGACCCCGGGCAACACCGGCTACATGCTCTGGATGCTCATGGGCTTCATGGTGGTGCTCGCCGTGCTCGTCGTGACCCTGGGCCGCGTCGGGGACATCTTCGGCCGGGTGAAGATCTTCAACCTGGGCTTTGCCGTGTTCACAGTGTTCTCGGTCTTGTTAGCGGTCACCTGGCTCACTGGTACCGCGGGTGCCATCTGGCTCATCACCATGCGGATCGGCCAGGGGGTGGGTGGCGCCATGCTCTTCGCCAACTCGTCGGCCATCATCACCGACGCCTTCCCCGCCGATCAGCGCGGCCTCGGTCTGGGCATCAACAACGTCGCCGCGATCTCCGGCTCCTTCATCGGACTGGTTCTGGGTGGCCTCCTGGCCCCAGTGGAGTGGCACCTCGTCTTCTTGATCTCCGTGCCGGTCGGTGTGCTCGGCACCGCCTGGGCGTACGTCAAACTGGAGGATCGGGGGGTCCGCACGCCGGCGAAGATCGACTGGCTGGGCAACATCACCTTCGCCGTCGGACTGATCCTCATCCTGGTGGGAATCACGTACGGTCTCCTGCCCTACGGAGGACACACCATGGGGTGGACGAGCCCGGTCGTGATGGCGGAGATCTTCGGGGGCATGGCGATCCTGGTGCTGTTCGGAATCATCGAGACGAAAGTGCCCCAGCCGATGTTCAACCTGTCGCTCTTCGCCATCCGCGCCTTCACCGCGGGCAACGTGGCCAGCTTCCTCGCGTCGCTGAGCCGAGGCGGTTTGATGTTCATGCTGATCATCTGGCTGCAGGGGATCTGGCTCCCCCTGCACGGCTACAGCTTCGAGCAGACTCCGCTCTGGGCGGGCATCTATATGATCCCCCTCACCGTCGGGTTCCTGGCCGCGGGGCCGGTCAGCGGCCTCCTCGCGGACCGCTACGGCGCTCGCCCGTTTGCCACGGGCGGCTTGGTCCTCGTGGCGCTGACGTTCATTGCGCTCGTCCAGCTGCCGGTGAACTTCTCGTACGGCGGGTTCGCGGCGCTCATCTTCTTGAACTCGGTCGGTATGGGCATGTTCATCGCGCCCAACCAGACCGGCATCATGAACAGCCTCCCGGCCAACCAACGGGGCGCCGGTGCCGGCATGGCGGGCACCTTCAACTCCTCGGCGCAGGTCCTCTCCATCGGCATCTTCTTTTCCCTCATGATCCTGGGGCTGGCGGCCTCGTTGCCCGGCGCGCTCTACCACGGCCTCATCGCCCAGGGAGTCGGTCCGGCGGTGGCAACCCGGGTCTCGCACCTGCCACCGGTCGGAAGCCTCTTCGCGGCGTTCCTCGGTTACAACCCGATGCAGGTCCTCTTGGGCCACGCCGAGCTGGCGCGTCTGCCACAGGCGACCGCGCACTACCTGACCAGCCGGCAGTTCTTCCCCCACCTCATCTCGTCCGCCTTCTCGCGGGGCCTGACCGAGGCCTTCACCTTCGCGGCGGCCGTGTGCCTTCTCGGTGCCGTGGCGTCGCTCCTGCGTGGCGGCAAGTACCACCATGAGGACGAAGTCGTTTTGGCTTTTGACCGGCGCGCCGACTGGGTGCCGGCGCAAGAGGCGGTGGCCGAGACAGAGCCATTGCTGGTGGACTGACATGATGGCCGTGTCCACGCAACGCAAGCGAGGCCCAGTGAGTGAGGAGACGGCGGAGGCCGGCATTCGCATCAGCGACGCGGCGACTCGTGCCGGGGTGTCGGCGCGGACCCTGCGGTACTACGAGGAGCTCGGGTTGCTGACGCCGTCGCTGTACACGGCGGGTGGGGAGCGCCGCTACACGCTTGGCGACCTGGACCATCTGCAGCGCATTCTGGAGCTGCGCGAGGTGCTCGGCATGAACCTCGATGAGATCCGCGAGTTCCTCACGCTCGAGACTCGGCTCGACGAGCTGCGCGCGTCCTACCGCGCCACCAAGGGTGCGACCACCAAGAAGGCGCGGGCCGAGCAGAAGGCGACGCTCGAAGAGGCGATGGAGCTCAACGAGTCTCTGGCGCGGCAGATCAGCACCAAGCTCGCCCGCATGGACGGCTTTCGGACCAAGCTCCTGAGCGACGCCCGTCGTTGCCGTGAGCTCCTGGCCGAGTTGGAGTAGTCACGACCGCAGTACTGGCTGGATGCAGCCGACCGTGAGCTTCGAGAGCACGGCCGCAGCGAACGACGCGCTGGTGCGTGCGTTCATGGAGGCATGGGAACGCCGGGACACTGGCTTCATTTTGGAATGCCTCACCGAAGACGCCGTCTACCAGAGCGTGCCGCAGCGCCCCATTGAGGGCAAGGGCGCGGTCGCCACCTGGGTAAGAGGATTCGTCGGGAAGCCACCGGGACGCCTCGAAGTCCATCACCAGGCGGCTTCTGGTGATGTCGTGATGAACGAGCGGACCGATGTCATCACCCTGAACGGTCGCACCGTGACGCTGCCGATCTGTGCTGTTTTCGAAATACGCGACGGTCGTATTGCGGCATGGCGTGAGTACCTCGACCTGGCGCCGGCGCGGGCAGCGTACGAAGGCACCTAGATCCGGATTCGCGGGCTGTCTACGCTGGCGAGCATGGCCTACGACGAGGATCTCGCCGGACGGATCCGATCCCTGGTCGCCAGCGAGCGCGACCTGAGCGAGAAGAAGATGTTCGGGGGACTCGCTTTCCTCATCGGCGGCAACATGGCGATCGCGGCCAGCGGGCAAGGCGGGATCTTGGTCCGGGTCGACCCCGAACAGTCGGACAGGCTCGTGGCCACGACCAAGGCATCGGTGGCGGTGATGCGGGGGCGGCCCATGTCCGGCTGGCTACGCGTCGAGGCAGAGGACGTGCGGACGCGGCGCCAGCTGAGCAAATGGGTCGATCTCGGCACCGCGTTCGCTCGTTCGTTGCGGGCGAAGCGCTGACCCCGCCTCCGACATGACGAGCGCGGACTCATGACCGACGCCGCCGCCCCGCCGGTGCCGGCAGACATCCCCGTGTGGTCCAGGGTTGGCCGGTGGCTGCGGTCCAAGGATCCGGCGCTCCTTGTGGTCAAACGCTCGGTCCGGGCGGCCGTCGTGATGCCCTCGGTTTTCGCCCTGGCCCACGGGTTGTTCTCGAATCCCCAGGTCGCGCTGTTCGGGGCCTTCGGCTCGTTTGCGCTGCTTCTCTTGGTGGAGTTCACGGGCCCCTTTCGGACGCGCCTCGTCTCCTACGTGGGCCTCTACGTCGTCAGCAGCTGTTTCATCGTGCTCGGGACGGTGGTCTCGAGCGACAAGGTGGCCGCGGTGGTGGCGATGGGCCTGGTCGGCTTTGGTGTTCTCTTCGCCGGCATCGTCGTACCGCAGGCGGCCACGGCCTCGACCGCAGCGTTGTTGACGTTCGTCCTCTCGGTCTCCATCTCCGCGCCGGCTTCCGCGGTCGGTCCCCGCATGGTGGGCTGGACACTGGCCGCTGCCTTATGCATCACGGCATGCCTGGTGGTCTGGCCCGCTCCGTGGCACGACGATCTCCGGCGGCGCCTGGCAGCGGCGATCTCGGCCGTGGCTCAGCTGGCGGACACGCGGGCGCGGGGCACATCGGACGCCGAAGCGCAGGCGGCGGTCACGTCCGAGCTGGCGCGTCTGCGCAACCAGTTCTCCGGGACGCCCTACCCTCCGACGGGGGCAGCATCAGGCGCGGTGGCGCTTTCCAAGCTGGTGGGCCGGGTCGAGTGGGTTGCCGGCAACACCGCGTTGGTGGGCGACGAGCAATGGTCGACGGAACCGCTCCCGGCGCGGGCGGTCACCGCGGAGGTCGCGGACACGCTCCACCAGACGGCGGCCTTGATCTGTGACCGAGATGCGCATCCGATCGACGATCCGGAGCGGATCGCCGCCGTACAGGACTCGACTCGTCGCCTCGACGCGCTCATCGGCACGGCGCTTCGGGCCGACGTGTCGTCACTGACCGACGCGGTGCCGGGCTCCGAGCCCTCAGAAGACGGGGCCGCCGACCGGGAACCGAACGAGGACGAGAGCCTGGCCGGTGCACTCGATCCGGGGTTCCACGCCCGGGCCCTCGGTATCGCCACCGAGATGGTCGCCGACGCCGCGCTCGAGGCGGCAGGCGCAGAGCCCGTGGTCGACCGGAGGACGGGGATGGCCGACGAGTCCGCCGCGCGCGCCTATGCCCATAGGCTCCTGCCCCACCTCTCCTTTCGCTCGGTGTGGTTCCGCAATGCCCTGCGGGGCGGGACGGGGCTGGCCCTTGCCGTGCTGGTGATCGAGCTCACCAACGTCCAGCACGGCTTCTGGGTGGTACTCGGCACGCTGTCGGTGCTGCGGTCCAATGCGCTCGGCACCGGAGCGACCGCCGTCCGAGCCATCGGCGGGACTGCACTCGGCGTTCTCGTCGGCGCAGTCATCATGATCGGTGTCGCCGACCACACGGCCCTTCTCTGGGTGCTGTTCCCGCTCGCGGTGTTCGTTTCGGGCATCGCACCGTCGATGATCTCGTTCATCGCCGGTCAGGCCGCGTTCACCACGATGGTGGTGATCTTGTTCAACATCATCGAGCCGACCGGATGGAAGGTTGGGCTGACCCGGATCGAGGACGTCGCCATCGGCTGCGGCGTGAGTGTCGTGGTGGGCTTCCTGTTCTGGCCGCGCGGCGCGACGACGGCGTTGGGGCGCGCGCTCTCGAATGCGTTCGTGGCGAGTTCGGGTTATCTGGCCGACGCCGTGGACCGGCTGACCATGACCAGCCGGTTCGTCGACACCGAATCCAGTCAGCAGGCGTCGTTCCGTGCGTACCTCCTGCTCGACGACGCCTTCCGTCAGTTCTTCGCCGAGCGTGGGGCGAAAGTCGTCTCGATGGAGACCATCGCCCGCCTCTTCACGGGATCGAATCGACTCCGGTTGGCGGCATACGCCTTGGCCACGCTCCCCGTGAGCCCACCGGCCCCCGGCCAGCCCGAGGTCGAGGCCGTCGCAATCGCCGAAGCGGTCCTGCGGGACTCGTACGCCTCGAGCCATCGCTGGTACCAGCAATTCGCGGAATTGCTGGCGGAACGGCGCGGGTCGCTCGAGCTCCCGCCTCCCCACGACGAGGTGATCCACGGGATCCTGCGGGAGGCGTTCGACGACGTCCGAAGCCAGCGGCGCGAGGATCGGGCGCCGACGACGCTGAACATGCTGTGGGCGGACGAGCTGCTCGACGAGCAGAGGCAGATGCAGACCGATCTGCTTGCTTCGGCCGACCTCTTCATCGGAGGGAAACGCCGCGGCATATTGATCTAAGTGCCGCTGCCTCGGGGCGGGTCATGGTTAGTGAGGCGCCTCCGCGGGAGCGAGCGTAGACGTCAGAGAGGTCCGGTTCGATGCGTATCAGAGCGTTCCGCGGTGGCCGGCTCGGACGGGTGCACGGATGGAGGATCAACATCGTTGCGCTGACCGCGTTGACGGTGTGCGACACGTTCCTGTTCGCGGTCGGCGGGGCGGGTGCGGCGACAACGAGCACCACCACGACCGGAATCGCGGGATCGCCGGTGACCACGACGACGGTCACCGCAGGGTCGCCGGTGACCACCACGACGGTCCTGGGACACGTGGCCAACCAGCCGAACCTGGACGCCCTCACCCCCCACATCGAGGCGCTCGGCGGGCCTGGGGTCCAGTACCAGTTCAGTAGCGGCGCATCCTCGGCGGAACCGGATGCCGGGGTGCCGAGCTTCTTGCACTCACCCGGCGGGCCCTACCTCTACGACGCGAAGGGCCGGGTCGTGTTGCTCCACGGCACGAACGTCGTGTATAAGCATGCGCCCTACATCGCGTATCCGGACCCCGGTCGGCCATGGAATTTCGACGCGTCCGACGCAGCGAGGATGCAGAGCCTGGGTTTCAACGTGGTGCGCCTCGGCATTGAATGGCAGGGGCTCGAACCGGGTTCGGGTGGTCCCGACTAGCCCAAGATCTGTACGCCGGGAGTTCCGGGAAACCCGCATGAGTTCAACCGCGCGGTGGCCGAGCGCTACCTGGCCCACGTGGCGGCAACGGTCAAGCTGCTGGGTCGCTACGGGATCTACACCCTTCTCGACATGCACCAGGACGTCTACAACACGAACTTTCGCGGCGAGGGGGCACCCAACTGGGCGGTGTGCACCACCATCGTTCCGATCGTGCCGACCGCAGGCCGGTGGTCGAACAACTACGCGAACCCCGAGCTGCAGACCGCCATCCAACACTTCTGGGCCAACGACGTGGTGGGCGATCTCCAGGGCAACTTCGATCTGGTCTGGGCGACCGTGGCGGATTACTTCAAGAACGATCGGTGGGTCGTCGGTTACGACCCGTTCAACGAGCCCTTCTCGACGGAAACGCAGGTCGCGTCCGAGTCGACCTTCACAGGTCAACTGGAGTGCTTTTACACCGGGAAGGGCCACACCGGCTTCCTCGCCAACGGGGCCACCCCGCTCGTGTGCCCATCGGATGTGCCGAACGACGGCGTCATCCCGACGATCCAGGCCGTCGACCAGAACCACCTGATCTTCGTGGAGCCGGATATCTACTGGGTGAGCGGTGGAAATATTCCGTCTCAACTCGGCCCGATGCCGTTCCAGGGACTTGTCTTCAACTTCCACGTCTACTGCGGCGACCGCAGCCCGATCACCGGCAACCCGACTAATCTGCTGCGCTGCCTGCAATCCGAGGAGACCTCGGCCGCCGAACAGGATGTCACGCGTCTGTCCATGAGCTCCGCGTACCAGTCGAGCGGACCGGCCTTCTTCATGAGCGAATTCGGCGCGACGTCGAGCACGTCGCTCGTCGGGTTCGATGCCGAATGGGCGGGGCTGGACCAGCTGGGGTGGGCCTACTGGGCCTGGAAGTATTACGACGATCCCACCGGTTCGTCGGCGGAGGGACTCGTCCAACCCGACGGGAACTACTCCCCGATCGTGACGGTCCTGGCGCGGACCTTCCCACAGGAGGTGGCGGGCGACCCCAATTCGATCCTGTTCAACCGCTTCACGGGTGCCTTCAACATGGTCTATGCGCCGACGCTCTCGGCACGAGGGGTGACGAGTATCGTCATCCCCGCGTCGCAGCACTACCCCAACGGGTGGTGCGCGGCGGTCAATGGCGGGGCCATCACTTCACCACCCGGTGCCACGCATCTCACCATCCGCACGACTGGTCACCCCGAGCAGGTCTACGTCTCGGTGACGGCAGGGGGGGCCCGTCCGGCTGAGCCCGCCGGAACGGTCTCACGCGGACCGGTCGATGCAATGGCCGGGCCTACGGGGGGGTCACGCGCACGGAGCACCCCCAACCGGATTCGAACCGGTGCTGCCGCCGTGAAAGGGCGGTGTCCTGGGCCGCTAGACGATGGGGGCGGGAAATGCCGGACGCACGGCGGTTCCGAGCCTAATGGGCGCCGATGGGAACCCCCGTCGCCGGGGTGTCGCGGACCAGCGGGGCGGGCAGCGCCTCGGGCGCGTGATACGTGCAGGCGAGGAAGGTCTGCGTGGCGCCGATCACGAGCGCGGTGGCACCGAGGATGTGGACCTCCACGAGCAGCGCGGGCAGGTGCGTGAAGTACTGCGTGTAGCCGACGGCGGCCTGCGCCACCAGCACCACCATGAGGATGCGGGCCGAGCGGCGCACCCGCTCGGGCACGTCGCCCATGTGCAGCGCGACGACCAGGCCGATGGTCACGCCGATGAGCAGCAAGGCAAGGCTCGAGTGGAGCTCGGCCATGTCACGCAGAGCGATCGGGATCCGCTTGGCGACCTGCTGACCCGAGCTGTCGCCGGCATGGGGGCCGGCGCCGGTGGTGGCCGTTCCGGCCCCGATCACGAGTGCGAGCAGCGCGAGAAGGCCGTAGTAGAGCCGGATGAGCGGCCGGGGCACGAGGAGACGGCCCGATCCCGCGGTGTAGTCCCGGCTCGAGCGGTGCACCAGCACCACGGCGTCGACCAGCAGCAGCATGGTGGCGTTGAAGTGCACCATGACGAGATAAGGGTTGAGCTTGGTGTAGACGACGATGCCACCGAGAACGGCTTGGGCCAGGACGCCGGCGACCAGTCCGCCACTCAGCCAGACGAGGTCGCGCCGGCGTGGGGAGCGGAAGATCGAGCCCAGGAAGGCGATCGCGACCGCAATGGTCAGGACGACGGTGACCAGGCGGTTTCCGAACTCGACCAGGCCGTGGAACTGCAGCGCCGGTGTCAGGTGGCCCGACCGAGCACTCCGGCCAGTCGCTGCAACCCAAGCCCGACCCGGTCAAGCGGACCGCCGCCCCGGTGACGACGATGAGGGCGGTCAGGACCAGAGCGAGGACGTCGAGCCGGTGGCTCAACGAGGGCGAGACGGTGGGAGTACGGCGCCGCGACACTCGGCCCAAGCGTACCGGGGCTCATCGCCTGGTCCTGGGCGAGCCCTGGCCATAGGCTCTCGGCACATGTCCATTGAGGCACCAGTCCTCCCGGGCCGGCGAGCGGGGTGGTCGTGGCAGACAGTCGGGGCCTACGTCGCCTTGACCAAGCCACGGATCATCGAGCTCCTGCTGGTCACGACTCTCCCCACGATGGTGGTGGCGCAGCACGGGCTGCCACCGGTCTGGCTGATGGTCGCCACGCTGGCCGGGGGTGCCCTCGCCGCCGGCGGGGCGAACGCCATCAACATGGTGGTCGACCGCGACATCGACCGCCTCATGAAGAGGACGAAGAACCGTCCGCTGGTGACCGGCGCCATGACGCCCACGGCGGCGCTGGTCTTCGCCCTTTCCCTCGAAGTCGCGGCGTTCGTTGAGCTGTGGCTGGCGGTCAACCTGTTGTCGGCGCTCCTCGCGATCTCGGCCACGCTCTTCTACGTCTTCGTGTACACGTTGTGGCTCAAGCGCCGCTCCACGCAGAACATCGTCATCGGCGGTGCGGCGGGCGCGGTACCCGTGCTCGTCGGGTGGGCCGCCGTCACCGACTCGTTGGCGTGGGCGCCGGTGGTGATGTTCGCCATCATCTTCATCTGGACGCCGCCCCACTTCTGGTCACTGGCCGTGCGTTACAAGGAGGACTACGAGGCGGCCGACGTGCCGATGCTGCCGGTTGTCGCTTCCATGAAGCGCACGACGACCGAGATCGTCTACTACACGGTGGCGCTGGTGGCGGTGACGTTCCTGTTGGGGCCCGTGGCGCACTTGGGCTGGATCTACATGATCACCGCCGCCGTGCTCGGTGCAGGGTTCTTGTATCTCGCCACTCGTCTGTGGGGGCTCGCTCAGAACGGCCAGGTAACCGGGCGCGACGCGATGAAGGTCTTCGGGTACTCCATCACCTACCTGACGGTGCTCTTCGTGGCCATGGCGGGCGACGTACTGATCAGGGCGTACGTTCACTAACCTCCCCGCGCGATGACCGAGGCAGCACCACCCGATCCGTCGGCATCGCCTGTGCCGGGTACGGCTCCGGCTCCGCGCCAGCCGCGCAAGATCTTCCTCGTCGTGGGCATCGTCGTCGCCGTCGCGCTCGGCATCGGTCTGTTCACGAGCGTCGGCACCAGTCCCGGCCCGGGGTCATCGGGCGGTCAGCCGCAGCCGGGGGACACGGTGCCGTCGTTCAGCGCTCCCAACATCGGCCCGGTGGGACCGAGGCAGGTGGCCGTGCCCGTCCACGGGGCGGGAGCGGGGGCGCCCACGGTCCTTCTGTTCTTCGGCAATTGGTGCGCCAGTTGCCACCAGGAGCTCCCTCCGCTGGCAGCGGCGGTCCGTGGGCAAGACCGCGCCGCGGGTGCACTCTCGAAGATCCGCGTCATCGGCGTCGACAGCGAGGACACCACGTCGAACGCCGAGTCATTCATCAAGAGCGCGGGCGTGACCTTCCCGGTGGCCTACGACCCCAATGTCACGATCACCGAAGGCACCTTCGACTTCCACGGCGATCCCTACACCGTTTTTGTGAAGGCCAACGGAACCATCAGCAAGGTGGTGGCCGGTGCCGTGCTGACCCCGTCTTCGTTCACCGCCGACGAGCGCGCCCTCATTCCCAGCGAAACGTGAGCGCAGCCGCCAGCGGGGCGGCGACGGCCCAGACCGCCAGCACGGCCCACGACTCGGGCGGCACCGGGCGGCCCGTTCCCAACGTGGCGTGCAGCGCCGTCGAGAGCGCGGCGGCGGGCAGCAGCTTGGCGAAGGACGCCAGGCCGCTCGGCAGCTTGGCGAGCGGGACGATCATGCCGCCCAGAAGCAACAAGATCAGGTAGAGGCCGTTGGCCGCCGCCAGGTTGACCTCCGCCCGCAACGTCCCGGCCATCAGCAGGCCGATGCCGGCAAAGGCGGCCGAACCGAGCAGGATGGCGGCGAGCGCAGCCGGCACCGAGGCGGCGGCGCCAGGCGACCCGGATTCCAGCCCAGGGCGAGGCCGACCGGGAGCAGCACGGCCGCCTGCAGCAACTCGACGGCCACGATCGTGGCGATCTTGGCGGCGAGCAGCCGGGGGCGCCCGAGCGGCGTCGACCCGAGCCGCTTCAGCACGCCGTACCCGCGCTCAAAGCCGGTGGCGATGCCGAGGGAGACCATGGCGGTCGACATCACCGCAAGGGACAAGATGCCCGGCACGAAGAAGTCGGCCGGCGTCGCCGTGGGCGTCGACACGACGGACACCTTCGAGAAGAAGACCAGGAAGACCACGGGGATGCCGAGGGTCAGCAACAGCGTCTCGCCGCGGCGCAGCGTCATGTAGATCTCTGCGCCGGTCTGGGCGGTGAGGGGGCGGAGAGCGTCCGCGGTCTGGCTCATGGTGCTGCCCGCCGCCTCCTGCGCCCACCCTGCCCTTCCGGCGGGACCCGCTCTTCCTCCGCCGTGACCGCCGGCGCCCCGACCGCCTCGAGAGTAGACGTCCTCGAGCGTCTTGCCCGCAACGAGGTCGGTGAGGGTAGCGCCGCACTCGGCCAGGAACGTCGCGACCGCGGCGGTGGCGGCCGGGGTAGGGAGGTCCGGCGCGGCCTCGACCCGGTAGCGGCCGGGGGTGGTCTCGGTGACCACGGTCCCGGGGCCGACCGCCGCCGCCAGGGCGCCGGTGTCCAGGGCCGGAGGAGCCCCGAACGTCAGGACGGGTCGAGGTGGGCCGCCGCCGGTGCGGCCGCCCGTGGTCAGCTCGTGCGGTGTCCCCTCGAGCACGATGCGGCCGGAGGACAAGATGACGATGCGGTCGGCCATCCTCTCCGCCTCGGCGAGTTCGTGGGTGGTGAGGACGACGCACACCCCCTTTTCCGTGAGCCCGCCCACCACGCCGCGGACGGCGATCCTCCCGCGGGGTCGACGCCCGCGGTCGGCTCGTCGAGGAAGGCCACCTCCGGTCGGCCCACCAGCGCCAGCGCGAGCGAGAGGCGTTGTTGCTCGCCGCCCGAGAGATGGCGCCACGGAGTGGCCGCGACGGCGCGCAGGCCGACCAGGTCCAGCAACTCGTCCGTGGGCAGCGGATCCCGGTAGTAGCGCGCGAAGAGGTCGACGACCCGGCGCGGTCCCAGCATCGGGTAGACGCCGCCGCGCTGGAGCATCACGCCGATGCGCCCGGTGAGCGCGGCGTGCTCGGCCACGGGATTGAGCCCGAGGACGCGCACGTCGCCCGCGACCGGCCGCCGGTACCCCTCGAGCGTCTCGACCGTCGACGTCTTGCCCGCCCCGTTGGGCCCCAGCACGACGAGGACCTCTCCGTGCTCGGCGGACAGGTGCACATCGTCGACCGCTGGGCGCGTGCCGGGCGGGCCGTAGCGCACGGTGAGGCCTGAGACCTGGACGGCGGACACGGCGTCGCAGGCTACTTTGAGCAGGCATGATCGATATCCGGGCCCTGCGTGACGACCCCGGCGGGGTGAAGGCCGCGCTCGCCCGGCGCGGGGTTGCCCCGGCCGAGGTGGATGCAGTCATCGACGCCGATCGGGCGTACCGGTCGAGGGTGGCGACCGCCGAGGCGATGCGAGCGGAGGTCAAGGAGCTCTCACGCCAAGTGGGACAGGCGAAGAAGGAGGGCGACGACGTCCGGGCCGCCGAGCTCAGCGCGCGCAGCCGCGTCCTCGGCGAGGAGGAGCGAGCCGCCGCCGCAGAGGTCGACGTGTTGTGGGATGGCGTGCACACCGGGTTGCTCTACCTGCCCAACATCCCGGCCGAGGACGCGCCGGACGGCGACGGCGAGGCGGACAACGTCGAGGTTCGGCGCTGGTGGCCCGGGCAGGACCTGGGGCGACCCGAGCCTGGGCGGTTCGATCATCAGCGGGTGCCGCACTGGGAGATCGGCGAAGCGCTGCAGTTGCTCGACATGGAGCGCGGGGCACGGCTGGCGGGATCCATGTTCCCGCTCTACCGCGGCCCCGGGGCGCGTCTGCTGCGCGCCCTCACCGCGTTCGCCATCGACCGGCACTCGCCGGCCTACGAGGAGATCCGCCCGCCGACCGTGGTGCTCACCGACACCATGACCGCGACCGGTCACCTGCCGAAGTTCGCCGACGACGCCTACCACGTCGAGCGCGACGACCTGTGGCTGATCCCGACCGCGGAGGTGCCCCTGACCTCGATGCACAGGGGCGAGATCCTCGAGGAGTCGCAGTTGCCGCTCCGCTTCACGGCCTCGACGGCGTGCTACCGCCGCGAGGCGGGCTCGGCCGGGCGCGACACGCGTGGTCTGCTTCGTGTGCACGAGTTCGACAAGGTGGAGCTGTTCGCCTACACCACGCCCGAGGGTGCGCTGGACGCGCAGGCAGACATCCTGCGGCGGGCGGAGTCGATGCTCCAGGAGCTCGAGCTGCCCTATCGGGTGCTCGATTTGTGCACGGGGGATCTCGGTGGCTCGTCGGCACGCACCTTCGACCTCGAGGCCTACGCGCCCGGAGTGGATCGCTGGCTCGAGGTCAGCTCGGTCAGCTGGTTCCGCGACTACCAGGCCCGACGGGCCAACGTGCGTTTCCGGCGCGCCGGCGGGAGGTCCGCTCCAGCTCGTGCACACGGTCAACGGCTCGGCCCTGGCCTGGCCGCGCGTCTGGGCTGCGCTCATGGAGAACGGACGGCAGGACGACGGGACGGTGATGTTGCCCGAGTGCCTGGCCCCGTACCTCGGGGGCGAGCTGTTGTTGAAGGCGCCGTGACCGAGGGCGACGGCGGTGGGGGGGGACGGCTCGACTTCGAGCAGCAGCTCGAGGCCATCGGGGCAGAGAGCCACCGCCTGGCCGACGTGGTGCTGTCCTTGGACCTCGAAGAGCGAGTGCCGTCGTGCCCGAAGTGGTCGGTGCGCGACCTGGCCCACCACATCGGCGTGGTGCAGTGGTATTGGGGTGCGAACGTCAGGGCCAAGAACGCAGACGGGCGCGCCGGGGACGAGCTCACCCCGCTACCCGTCGACAGCGATCTGGCGGCGTGGTTGGGCTGGTGCACGTATTCGCTTGTCGGCGCGCTGCGCGACGCGGGTCCCGACGCTCCGTGCTGGGCGTGGTGGCCGGCGCCGCGCACCGCAGGGGCGGTGGGCCGGCACCAGGCACAGGAGGCTGCGGTGCACCGCTGGGACGCCGAGGGGGTGCGCGCCCGGCCCCGGCCGCTCGATCCCGCCCTGGCCGAGGACGGCGTGCCCGAGTTCATTGAGATCATGATCGGCTCCGACCTCGATGCGTTGCGCGGCGCCGTCACCCTGTCCGCCACCGACACCGGTGTGAGCTGGCGGGCCGCCGGCACGCGAGCCGACTTGTCCGACGGGTTCTCCCGCAAGGCGGAGCTGCGGGCGACCGCCTCCGAGCTTGTGCTGATGCTGTACCGTCGCCTGCCCGTCCCCGACCTCGCGGTGGAGGGGGACCCGACTCTCGTGGCCGCGTTGCTCTCGCTGGCCGACACGTCGTGACCGTGCTCACCTTCCTCGGCACGGGCAACTTCTTGGCCCCGCCGGGTCGCTACTGGAACAGCTTCGTCATGGACGACTCGGTGTTGGTCGAGCCGTCGCCCACTGCGCTGCCCCACCTGCGCCGCTGCGGCTTCACCGCCGAGTCGGTCGAGGTGGTCGTGGTCTCGCATTTCCACGCCGACCACTGCTTCGGCTGGCCCTTCCTCCTCCAGGCAGCGGCCGACGGCGGCGGCGGGCGCACCCTGCACGTGGTGGGTCCGCCGGGGATCGAGGCGCATCTCGAGAACATGAACGAGGCGGGCGCTGTGCGCTCGGTGACCGAGATGGCGCGTGCCAACCTGGACCTGCGCTTCGTCGAGGTCGACGGAGCCTGGCAGGAAGCAGGTCCATTGCGTTTTCGGGCCGTTGAGGTCGTGCACGTGCCGTACCTGCGCTGCTTCGGCTATCTGTTCGACCGGGCCGGGCAGACCATTGCCTACTCGGGCGACACCACCCCTTGCGACGGCTTGAGCGAGTTGGCCCGCGCCGCCGACGTGCTGGTCGTGGAGTGCAACGGGCGGCATGCACCGCCAGGCGCGCAGCCGAGCCACATGGACGAGGACTCCATCCGGGAGCTCCAGGCCGCCAACCCGGACGTTCAGCTGGTCCTGACCCACCTGGGCGAGCAGGTCGACATCGATGTCGCTGACCGGGGTGACCATTCCCGACGACTTCGAGCGGCTGACGGTCTAATCCTCCTAGTCCTCCGCCGCCCCGGGGCCGCGGGCTCGCTCAGGCAGTGGCGGCGGCGGCGGCGAAGCGATAGCCGACCCCGCGCACGGTCGTGATCAGCACCGGCGTCGAGGGGTCGGCCTCGATGCGGGACCGCAGCCGCTTGATATGCACATCGAGCGTCTTGGTGTCACCGATGTAGTCGGTGCCCCACACACGGTCGATGAGCACGTCCCTGGTCAGGACGCGGCCCGAGTTCTCGACCAGCAGCCGCAACAGCTCGAACTCCTTGCGGCGCAGGTGCACCTCCTCGCCGCGCACGAACACGCGGCGTTGGTCGAAGTCGACCTTGATCCCGTTGGACTCCCAGATGCCGTCGCTGCCGAACTCGATCGCGCCCGCCAGGTCGCTCGACTCGGTCCCGCCCGGTGTGCGCCGCAGCACGGCCCGCATGCGGGCGACCAGCTCGCGTAGGCGGTAGGGCTTGGTGACGTAGTCGTCGGCACCGACCTCGAGCGCCACCACGGTGTCGATCTCGGTGCCCTTCGCCGTCACCATGATGATGGGGACTTGCGAGCGTGTCCGGATGGTCCGGCACACATCGATGCCGGACAGCTTGGGCAGCATGAGGTCGAGCAGGACGATGTCCGGCGCCGTCTCGTCGAAGAGCTGAAGGGCCTCGGCGCCGTCGCGGGCGACGGTGACCCGAAATCCCTCGTTGGACAGCCCGATCACCAGCGCCTCGATGAAGGACTCCTCGTCCTCGGCCAGCAGCACCTTGACCGGGCCGTCGTTCGCGGCGGCACGCCCGCCCTTCCGCCCACCCGTCTTGCCGCTGCCGCCCTTTGTCACGCGACCCGCTCCGCTTGGATGGGCAGGACGAGGGTAAAGGTCGATCCCTCGCCCTCGCGTGACTCGACGTCGACCCAGCCTTGGTGGTTGTTGGCCACGTGGCGGACGATGGAGAGGCCGAGTCCGGTGCCGCCGGTGTCGCGGCTGCGGCCGTGGTCGACCCGGTAGAAGCGCTCGAAAATGCGGTCCAGGTCGCGGGCCGGGATGCCGATGCCGTGGTCCTGCACGCTCAGCCGCACGTTGTCGCGCTCCTCGATGCGCCAATTCGAAGAGCCCGACGCCGGCATCTCGGGACCGGTCCCGGGGGCATCACCTTCCAAGGTGGTCGGCGGAGCCGGTGCGGTCGTGCCGGTGGCCGCCGCACTCACGGCGCCTGCGGTCTCGTACTGGTCGAGGATCTCCGGGGTGAACACCGGCTCCACGGCACCCTCCTTGTCGGTCTCCACTGCGTCCCCGGCTCCCTCCGCCGCGGCCTTTTCGTCGCGTGCACGTTCGACAACGACCACGGGCACCTCGCCGGTCGTCGGAGTCTCCGCCGCTTCCTCCCCCTCACCGTCACCCTCGTCGCCCCGCGCCAAGCCCTTCACGGCCGGGTGCTCCAGGTTGGGGTGGGTGCGCTGCACGGTGCCGGTCACCACGACCTTGGAGTTGTCGTAGGAATAGGTGATCGCGTTCTCCAGCAAGGCGTGCATGGCCGAGACGAGCTGACGCCGATCCCCCATCAGGGCCACAGGGGGAGAGGGTTCGTGCAGCAAGATCTCGATGCCGCGCTGGTCGGCCGTGGCCCGCACCCGCTCGATGGCGTCTGCCATGACGAGGTTCACCAGCACCGGCTCGCGGGGCGGTGCCTCCTCGGACTCGATGCGCGACAGGTCGAGGAGGTCGTCGATGATGCGACTCACCCGGAACGCCTCGTTGTGGATCCGCCCGGCCAGGCGTTTCGCGACGTCGGGGTCGGGCTCCGAGACGAGGGTCTCAGCGAGCAGGCCCAGTGCGCCCATGGGCGTCTTGAGCTCGTGGCTCACGTTGGCCACGAAGTCGCGGCGGATCTCCTCGAGGCGCCGGCGCTCGGAGATGTCCTCGATGAGGGCGATGACCCCGAGCGGCCTGCGCCCGTCATCGATCTGGCGGGCACGCACCTGCAGCGTGCGCCGGGGCGGTCCGTAGAGATCGAGGGTGCGCTCCGCCGATCCCTGGTGCCAGGCGTCCTCGAGCACCTCGGTCACGGCCTGGGCGGCGAGGGCGTCGCCGTGGCGGCTGACCATCAGGGCATTGGCGCGTCCATTGCGATAGATCACGGTGCCGTTCTCGTCGCACAGGACGACGCCCTGGGTGAGGGTGTCGAGCGAGCGGCGCAGGCGAATGGCGTCGGAGCTGGACTCGGTCACCGCCTGGGCCGCCCCGCCGGTGACCTGCTCCAGGTAGGCCAGCGAGGTCTCGATGTTGTACTCGTCCTCGGGCGGGTCCAGCCCGAGCCGGGTCCCGAGCGCCGCCAGGCGCTGGGAGATGGCACGGCGCCCCGAACGCCGTCCCAAGAGGGCGGCCACCACCCCGACCAGGACGCAGACGACGACCACGGCCGCGAGGAAGACGATCTCCTGCGTCTGGCTGAGATTGATCTCTCCCGGCGTACTCAGCGGCACGCCCCCAATATGACAGGGCTGGGGAGCGCGGGGCGACCTCCCCCTGAACTGCCACGTTGCAACCCCGGACCGCCCGGCACCGTCCGTGCGGAGAGTTCGGCCGGCTCGCGGCGTGCGAAGTGGGGCCAATCGGGCCACGCCGGAACCGTTCTCCGTTGGAACGGCTCGGATGGTCCGGCGCCGGCAGTCATCACGGAGGACCCCATGGTCGTATGGCACCTGGCCGATGTCACGCTGAACCCGAGCGTGAACGCACTACCTGGTGGAGGGACGCTGCAGGACTTGACCAATGGCCTCGGCGCCTGGGCCCTCATCGCCGCGCTGGCCGGCCTGCTCATCGGCGCCGCCGCCTGGGCTCTGGGCGTGCACGCCCAGAACTTCCAGCAGTCGCTGGTGGGCCGGCGGGCCGTGCTGGTGTCGGGACTCGCCGCGTTGCTCATCGGCGCCGCGCCACCGATCATCAACTTCTTCTTCCACACTGGGACGAACCTGCACTGATCGAGTCTCCTGATCTTCCTGGACGGGGCCACCCTCGCCATGCTGGCCGCGGGTTGCACAGGGCTCGACGCCCTCAATCCCATCTGTCAGGTCGGCAGCATCGGCGGCTCTATCGCGGCCTCGGGGTTCGAGTCCGTCCTGAACGGGATCAGCCAGTGGGGGATTTGCCTATATGAGGTGCTAGGATGCCGTAATGGCGAAGACCAGGGAGAACATGCGAGCGGCGGTGTACACCAGGATCAGCAAGGACACCGAAGAGACCGGACTTGGCGTCGAGCGACAAGAAGAGGACTGTCGGAAGCTGTGTGCCCAACGTGGGTGGACCGTGATCGAACCGCCATACGTAGACAACGACATTTCAGCCGCTGACCCTAAGAAGAAGCGTCCTGAGTACGAACGGCTCTTGAAGGATATTGCCGGTGGGCGAGTTGATGCCGTCGTTGTCTACAACGCTGACCGGCTTCACAGGCGACCAGTAGAGCTAGAAGCCTTCTTCGAGACCTGCGAAGCGGCAGGTGTTGACCAGTTCGCTTCGGCCAGCGGCGACAGGGATCTAAGCAACCCTGATGATCAGACGTTCCTTCGGGTTGGCGGTGCGTTCGCTGCCAACGAGGTCGCCAAGACTCGCCAACGAATCCAACGAAGGATGCTTCAGAAGGCTGAGGCAGGCGAGTGGCACGGCGGTCCGAGACCGTTCGGCTACGGCCAGCCACCCGTTGACGATTCCGCCGAGGCGAAGCGAGCCTCCATCGCCACCTACAACGAGAAGAACGAGGCGGAAGCGACGTTGCTCAAGCTTGCGGCTGAGAAGATCCTTGACGGTGGTTCTCTGCGCTCCATTGCCAAGGACTGGCGAGCACGAGGTATCAAGTCCACTCGTGGCGGCAACATCACTGAGACCATGCTTGCACGGACCCTGTGCAAGCCTCGGATTGCCGGTCTGATCGAGCACAAGGGTGAGGTTCTCGGCAAGGCTCAGTGGCCTGCCATCTTGGACGAGGCAACTTGGGAGCAGGTGAAGACGATCCTCACGGATCCTTCTCGCAAGACGACGAAGGCGAACAAGGACTACATCTTGCGAGGCGTTCTGAAGTGCGGTCGGCCCGGCTGCGGCAAGATGCTCACACCGGACAGAGGTAGCTACAAGTGCTCCTCCAATCTCGGATGCGGTCGGCTGTCACTCAGTCAACGGCTGTACGAAGGACGAATCCTCGCCATGGTAGTTCCAATGGCCGATTCGTCTGAACTACGCAACGTCATTCAAGCCGCCGATGCCGGTGACTACGCAGAAGCGCAAGCACTACGGGTGTCGATAGCCGAGGACCGACAGACGAAGAAGCAGATCGAAGACGATCACTACATCGAGAAGACGCTAGATCGTCCGGCATTCCTCCGACTGCACCGAACCATCAATCAACAGATCGAACAGAAGGAAGCCGAGCTTCTGACGTTCCAGAATCGGTCGGCACTTGGTCACTTAGGCCGTGACGTTATGTCGCACTGGGATTCAATGGATGCCGAAGCCCGCCGTTCGATCATCTTGTCGATGGTCGAGTACATCGAGGTAATGCCTTCTGAGTCACCCGGAAGGACAACCAGGGACATGAGCCGAATCAAGTTCGTGTGGCGATACGAGGGAATCGGTGCCGTTCTCGCAGGCATGCACGAGAAGGGTGAGTCTTACCGTCTCTTCGCTGTTTGGCCGCCGACTCAACAAGCGAGTTAGGCGACTCAGGAAGCCAGCAGAGCCAGGCTCACGGGCCTCGTAGGCGAGCGAACAGACCACTCGTTACGAGCGCCTTGAATGCTCGAATGGGGCGTTGCAAAAACTTCCAGCCAGTTCGCTCTGAGGCTTCGTGAGGCGTTTCGGCGGTGGTCGGTGCGCTCGTCAGCGTTGAGCGGCTGAGACAAGCGCACAGGCGCTGCAGAGCCGTCTGTGGGAGACGTTTCGTTGGCCGGATTGGGCGTGGTGTCGTCGGACTCGTTTTGAGCATCAAAAAACTTGCAAGTCATCAGCAGGCTCGTCCGGGGCGAAGAAGCCTCGGGAGTGCGACTCGAAGCCGATCTTCGTACCCTTAGCGTTCCATCGTAGGAACTCGTTTCGGATGGCGGGAACGTCCAAGGACTTCATCGAATAGGCGAAGTGCTTGGCCAGCCGTGCACGGTAGCGAGGCACCTGCTTGAGTTCGGATCGGCCAAAGCCGCAGCAGCTTGGAACTGAGCCGGGGTGATCTGGCCCTTGGCGTAGCCGTGGACGTGTAGCAGGTGAGTGTCGAAGAGCACCTCGAACGCCTCGTCTTCCGTCAGTCCGTATCCTCCTGGTCGGAATACATCACGATTCCTCCCCGTCGTAGTCCCAGTCAGGGTGCTGGCGGGCGAGTTCGTGGGTGGCGGTGATGTCCGCCATGCGGCACGGGGTACAGATCAGCGGCCAGCTGTTGTGGCCGTTCTGTCGCCGGGGCGAACAGACCGGCTTCACGGTGGCGTATCGGGCGTATGGCTTCAGTGAGGTTGATGGCCGGTGACAGTCGGCGCACACCCCACCCTGCAAACGAGACGGGCCTCGATGACTACGTCCTAGTCTTCTTGGGTCTCTTCGTCCCCTGCCCACTGCTCAAACAGGTCGTAGGTCATCACGAGACCCCGAGGGCGAGGGCAAGCTCGCTGGCCTTGTCGTTGCACGACCGGCAGACGTACTCCTGCACGTAGAGGTCGGTGTCTTCGTCGTAGACATCGCTGTCCCAGCCAACGGAGTCGAGCATGTTCCCCGGCGCTTTACACCAGGCACATGCGCTGCCCTGCTGGGCCCACTTGTACTCGAAGTAGTCGTGTAGGTCTTGGGTGGACTGGTTCTCGTAGTTGGTGCTCATGGTTCTGCCGCCTCTCACGGTTCTTGGAAGAGTCCTGTCCCTTCCCGTCTGAACAATGGTAGCGAAGCACCTACGTAACCATTGTTCATCATGAGTACGTTGCGTCGCATTGGGTGCGACCCGTGCATGTACTCGTCTCGTCGGTGGCCGCATCCGTCTTGATCGCCCACTTGTTCGCATTAAAATTTTGATTGATCCGACGTGAGAGGCGCTGTACGGCCCTATAAGCCTTCCGGGGTGTGACCGTACCTTGACGAATCCCGGACGGCTGAGGCGTGAAACGACGGCCGGACCGGACGTCGTTGATGCTCGTATCGAGTACGTAGAACGCTCAGTCTGAAGGTTTCATCCTTCTTAGTAGACGACCCGTACGGCTCCGTGGACCTCTGTGCGGTCGTGGCGACATCGTACTCTGAACCGTCTCGAGCGGCTCCTGGGCAAGATCCGGGCATCCCGAGGCCTTCGGCAGCATCATCGACGCTGAGAGGCTTCTGTCCGTCGCTGCGCCGGTCTCTCACGAAGCGGACCGAGACATTCAGGTATTCCGCAGCTTCCTCCACGTTCAACGGCGGACGGTGCTGAGCGATGGCGCTCGTCATCGCCCCACCTGGTCGATGTCGAACTGGTACTCGCCGTCTGTGTCGAAGTGGTCTGCGTACATCACAGCACCTCGTCTTCGGGGCAATGGCCACGTGGGTCCGGGCCGCAACACGCCGGGTCTCCGCACGAGCCGTCTCGCCAGTCTGCACATGGGATGCAGATGAGTCGCCCTTTGTCATCCTCGTCCAGCTCGTCAAAGTCGGTGATTTTGGTGACCTGGGTGGTGCCACACCAGGCACATTCGCCGCCCTGCAGGATCCAGCGAGCCGCTATTGCGACCCCTAGCAGGCTCACCAAGTCGTCAAGGTTCTCGATGTCGCCTAAGTCGAACCCCTCGTACTTCATCACAGCCATCCACCGTCTTCGTGGCCTGCACACGGTCCACAGCAGTTCTCCGGCGTCGTGCTTGAGTCGAGCGAACTCGGGCATCGCCTTACAGAAGGCTTCCTCCCCCTCGTCGTCGGTGACGATACGAGACTGTAGGTCGGGGCCTCGTATGGCACTCCCGAGCCCTTCACGGCAAGTGGCCCGCCCTCAGATGAGACCAGGGTTCCCTCTGTGTGGCCGGGATTACCACTAAGCACATCGGTACCATGCGTGTTCATCACGGCCACTCCGAAGCGGGAACCATGCTGTCGGCGAGAAAGTGATCGGTTACATCAGGATCCAGCCGAACGAAGCGACCGACCTTGTAGAAGGGTATCCGGCGCTCATCCACCAACCGGCGATTGAAACGGAGCTTGACTCCGTGGTCCTGAGCGGGCTTTTCCAAGTTCAACGGCGAGCGGTGCTGAGTGACGGTGGCACTCATCTCTGGACCACCCGAATCTTAAGCGACACGCCTCGCCTTCCAGAGTTTGCCGTTGTGCGTCTCCAAAGTGATTTCGCTCATGACGACACCCTCTCGGAGGACTCAGCAGGGAGATGGGAAGTCAACTCCAAGATCGCTTCTTCAAGTTCCTGGTAGCGATACTTGATGTCAGCCAAAACTTCCTTGCATCGAAATTCTGCTGGATCAAACTCCTCAGGGTGCTGCTGCCATCCATCAACAGCATCAGCAATGTCTAGATTCAGCACCCGCATCCATTCGAGAAAGACACAGATCGCTTCGAAATCTGGATGCTCTTCAAGAAGACTTCGTACAATCTCAATTGCGTCTACATGAAAGAGACACGGAATGTAATGGTGATTCGTCCCACGTGGGATCGCCTCGTGTGGCCCATCGTTACAACTCTGCATACTTCCTATCCTTCTGGCGACATCGTTCTTGCATTCCCACCGTGCGGTTTGCCGGTTGGTTGAGCTTCTTTGGGCAAGCCCGTCCGCCCATCCGTATGCGCCATTGAAGATGGTACCGAACGACCTACGTAACCATTGTTCATCATGAGTACGTTGCGTCCCATCGAGAGCGCCACGTCCACTTGCTCGTCTCGTCGGTGGCCGCACCGTGTTGATCGCCCACTCGTTCGCATCAAAATATTGATCCGACGTGAGAGGCGCTGTACGGCCCTATAAGCCTTCCGGGGTGTGACCGTACCTTGACGAATCCCGGACGGCTGAGGCGTGGAGTTCGGGCCGGATCCGGGCGTCGTAGATGCTCGCTTGCTTTACTCCGGAGCCGTCGTCGTATTCGAGTCGAGCAACGACACGTTGAAAGCGCACAGAGTACAGATCACTGTCCCGACGACCCTTGGTCCCCACCAATGAAAATTGTGTTGGCTCCGGCGTCCGCAGTCCACTTGCGTTACGACTTTGGTTAGCGATCTCGTCCGCTACACTGGTAACACGGCAGTGGAAAGGCGGCAGTCCGCCCCACTGATTCCGCCCTGAACCGTCCGTTGGACACCCCTGAATCTGCCCAACTTTTTGGACGCCGGTCCCGTGACCGTGAGCTTCCCAAAAAGATGAAGCCGGATGTTGTTCCGTCTGGCTTGACCACGTTCATGGAAATCACTCCGTGGTCAGGCCAGACGGGGCCGCATCCTCGAACACGGAGTGATTTCCAATGAGAACACGCAGCGACGGCTCTGAAACGTTCTATACGACTTCAGGTAGCTCGTCGCCTGACGGCCACCATCCTCGAAGCGGGCCTCGATTACATCGAGCGTCGAGGATGGCCGGTACTGCCGCTCTATCCTCGCCGGAAGAATCCTTACCAGCCAGCAGGCTACAAAGAACTGCCGCCGCTCACCCCGGACGAGCTACGCCGGTACTTTGCCGAGACCCCCGATCTCAACATCGGGATGCACACGGGCGGGGACCTACTCGTCATCGACGTAGACGAGAAACCCGGCAAAATGTCTGGCAGCAAGGCGCTGGCAAGCCTCGAAGAGTTGCATGGCAAGCTCCCGAAGACACTCACGAACCTGACTGGCGGCGGCGGTCGCCAACTGTTCTTCTACCTCGCAGCGGGGTGCGGGCCGTTCGGAGACCGCTTGCCGGTGGTCGCAGAGTGGTTGCGCTCGCACCCTGAAGCTGAGTCAGCCGGTGTAATCGACATTCGGAACGACGGATTAGTCGTACTGCCGCCGAGCATCCACCCAGACGGTCCTCGATACCGCTGGGAAGATCCCGACGTGCCCATCGCCACCCTGCCGCTGGCATGGTGCCAGACGCCTGACCCATTCCCCTTCGATGATCCCGAGCGACCTACTCGTCGGCGCCGCCAGGGGCCTCGCCTGAAGGTCAAAGACCTCAGCCGCCGAGACCCGATAGCCCACGAACTCATGGCGGGCGTCGATCCAGATGCCTTGCTAGGTAAGCCCACGTTGCTCCGGCTCGAAGGCTTGGACGATGGCGCCAACCCGTCAGAGCACATGTGGAGCATCATCCTGGGGGCCGCCTCAGTGCGGTTCGACATGGACCGGCTCTACGACCTGATGGACCAAGGTCCACTCAAAGAGTATCTACGGAAGCACGGTCGAGACTGGTTCGACGGCAATGTCTTCGAGGCCCACCAGGAACTCGCCGAGAAGATCCTGGCCGTCGAGGAGCTACGGGCCGAGATCGAAGAGTACGAGTGGACCACCACTCCGTACATGACCAAGACCGGGAGAACCTCGAAGGCAGCACCGAGGTCCATGAAGGTCGTTCTTCATGAGGCCCTAGACGAGGCCGTGCGCCAGATGACAACCGAACCCCTCCTCAACAAGTCCAAGATGGCCGTGGCCCTTGGCGTCAGTCGGAAAACCGTAGTGAAAGCCTTCGGGGGCCTGACCAAGCTCGGCTGGCTCGAAGAAGTCCCCGAGCCGGATCGCCGCTTCGATGACCCCGTCATCTACCGATTGCTGCCCGCTGAGTCTCGGCGGCCGCCGCAGGTAGTGCATCTGGACCCATCCCTAGATGCAAAGACCCAGGACACTGCTGTACTGCCATCCGCTCTGTCCATTCCATCCATTCCCAAGATCCCTTCTACTGTCAGAGGGTGTAACCCTCTTGGGTTAGAGGCTTCTAAGGACTCTCTTAGTGAGAGCCCAGTTACGCTGTCTGCGCCGACCAGGGGAAAAGCCGACGAGACCCCGGTTGCTGGGGCCGGGATGCCGAAACTCGCCCATGACACGGGTCCGACCAAGAGTCAGGCGGCCGCCGCCAAGGCCCAGCAGTCCATGTCCATGTCCGAGTCACCGGCACCGATGCTGCGGAACTTCGATGATGCTGCCGAGCCTCCCCGGACGAAGAAGCGGGCTGATCCATGGGCAACCCACACCTGCCGGAAGTGTGGCCAGCCGACCCTCACGATGCGTGACCCTGACACCGACCGACCCTTTCGGGTCGATGCTCAGCCATCACCAATCGGTAACTGGGTCGTTGTAGATGATCGCTGGCAGGTTCTTCAGGGCGAAGGGCGGACCAACCATGAACGGGAGCACGACGAAACCGAACGTGCGTACTACGCCTGGCACAACTGCCCGACTCGGGACCCAGAGCCGCCTGTCAGCCCCCCTCAGCGGGTGCCACAGCCCCTCAAACTGCCTGAGCCACCGCTACCCGCTCCCACTCCCATACAGAGGGCCGTAGCAGCGTCCAGGCTGCCGCACAACGAGTACCACCCGTTCCGGCGTGGCTGTTGTGGGCTGCATGCGGGGAACGTCGTCCACATCCCTCCGTGGGAACGCTGAGAGCCTTTCTGCGCTGACGGGAGAGCACCTCAGCGGCGGGCCTGAGGCCCGAGACCTATCCCGGTCCCAGAGAGCAGTTCTAGGCCCCACAGCCGCTCCCTGCGGGGCGTACAATGGCGATGAAGCCGATCTCGACGCCGACTCACTTCGTCCCCTGTTGTGTTAGTAGGGCAGGAGGGCAAGAGTCGCCGGGACCGGCATCAACTTTTTGCAAGTCGGCATCAACTTTTTGCAAGTCGAGTGATCTTGGTGGTCACGTTGTAGGTACCTCAGACCTCAACTGATCTGGCCCAGTCCGGGTGGCTGTAGATGCACCCAAGTGGTGATGACCCGTTCCGGCGTAAGAACTAGCGCATCTCCCCAAGAAGTGGCAGCCTCGAACTTTCGTGGTCGCTTCTATCTACTCGTTGAAAGACCAATGTCCGGGGATGGGTGTTGGCTGTGGCTCGGTCCTCTGCACAGTAGCGGGGCGGGCAGATACTTGTGGGCCTCCGAGGATGGCGGGAACGACCGCTACGTGTACTCCCATAGGGTCAGCTACTTCCTGGCCACGGGCGAGCTTCCTCTCTATCTGCGGAACCTCTGTGGGAACCGTTCCTGTTGTAAAGCGAGCCACTGGTGGGCGAAGCCGTCCGAGCGGTGGAAGCGGAACCGGAAAGCCAACCGGGGAAGAATCCGACAACTCTCGGACGAAGAAGTCCGACACGTTCGCCTTCTATCCAGTCTCGGCGGGGACGAAGATGAAATCGGCCAGCGTTTCGGCCTAACCAAACGTCAGGTCGCACAGGTTGCCATGGGTCGTATCCGGCCTGAGGCGGGAGGTCGGATCCGGTCCTCTCGATTCCGTGGGATTCAGCACTACCACCAAGAGTACGAGGCCGAGTTGCGCTCGCTATCCATGCGGCCTGTAGAGCCGGTGGTTGAGGTGCTACCCGTGGGCAGCGGGGGCGATGACCGTGGTCATCAAGTGGAGGCCCGCACACCTACACCAGTCCCGGCAAGACCCTTTCCACACACCAGCTACGGCCACGCTCCAAGGCGACGTCTTCGATGGTGACCCGATCAACGAAGGCGAAAGCTGCACCGCCGAAGCCGAAGCCGAAGAAGATCAAGACCGTCGTCCCCAGGAAAGTGGATGCGGTTGATGAGTTCCTGCTGTCCCTGCCCATAGGACAGGCCCTCGTCAAGGACATGATGATTCAGATGGCCGAGCACGTCATGAAGAAGCCCGAGCCTCCCGAGCCAACCATGTCGATCATCGAGTGGATGGAGAAGATGGAAGAGGCCGAGCAATCTTCTTTTATGAAGCATTGAGCAACTCTCACACGCTCCTACGAGCGTCTGAGACCGATCAAGGATGGGGATCGAATCGGAACTGTGGCTGAACCCGAACGAAGCATCGTTTGGGAAGAGGGCCGTCGAAAGTGAGAGCGACTTCACCGAGCGCAAGCACTACTGGTACGTAGTCTCCACGATCAAGACGGTTCCGGTGCGGGCCGGGCGAAAATCTTTTTGCAGCTCGACCTCAAGTGCAATGGGCGAAAGCACGATACCGCCAAGGTGCGTCTCGACCTGTCCGTACTGCTGACCGAGGGCGAACAGAAGGTCCTCATTCCGATCCCGGCGCTGCATTCGCTCCACGGCTACCCGTGGCTCTACGACGACCCGGACGAGGATGACCTTCGGGTCTTCTTCGGCGACGACGGACGGCTGAACGTCGAGCAGGGTGGTCGGGCCGATCAGAGGAACCCGTGACGTCCCGCCCGATCGACGTGCTCGACACGTGTAGCGACGTGGCCGATTACGAGCGGCATGCAGACCGCATCGCTGGAACGCTGGCGGATGGGTTCACCAACCGCTGTCACTCAGCCGCCCGACTCCTGTGTGGACCCGAGAACCATGGTGCCCGCTTGTGGGTGTCTGATGCTATGGGTCAACTGTGTGCAGCCGCCGGCACGACGCTGCGGGAGAAGCTGGCTGACGGAGGCATCCCTCTACATGCTGATGACCTGCCGTGGCCTTCCGGTACGGTGGTCTTCGAGACTCCTCTGTTCGTCGTACCCGAAGAGTTTGTTGACGCCGATAGGGACGAAGGTCCCATTGACGTGATTCAGTGGGTCACCCAGACCGACCCCAACGGGGATACCGGCGTCGTAGTTATCTTCTGGCAAAGCCGCAGCCGATCAGAAGACCCGACTAGCGGGGTGCCTCCATTGTGGCCTAGAGCAGCATGGCCGATGTCGTTTGGTGATTCCGTGCCTATCGAGAGAGATCCTAACCTCTATACACTCCTGAGCCTCTGGATGATGTTGTCGCAACGCATCGCACTGACAGAGACCCGCAAGGCTTCTCGCCCGTCTGTCAAACGCTGGCAGCGCAAGCATGGCCACGAGCCTGAACCGATCGTCATCGTTACGCTGCGCCGCCCTGATGGACACAACGGTACAAAAGACGCACCCGGTGGGGGAGTCGATTGGACTCACCAGTGGATAGTGGACGGGCACTGGCGCAACCAGCCGTATGGCCCCGGCCACTCGCTGCGCCGCTTGCAGTGGATCGCTCCCTTCATCAAGGGTCCTGAAGACATGCCTCTCGTGGTCAAGGACAAAATCCATGCGTGGACCCGATGATCGACCCTGCACCACCTGTGGCGTGGAGTACGACGATGACGACGTTGAGCGCCTCAAGACGGTACCCCGTTCCTCCCTCGGCAAGCACCTGACCCGCAGAACCAGAGCCTTGGTACTTCGCTTCGTTTAGCGGGTGCGAACTGCTCCACCTCCCCAGGCGAAGTTGGGCATGCTCAACAGCCCTCAGTCCCAGGTCACGACGCTTCGAGAGGGTCAAGCGCCGCTCATTCGCAATCGCTGTTGATGCACGTCTAGATCGCTGCTAAAGAGAGCCACGCACCAGGGATGCACCGAGAGCGTCGGGAACGGGAGAGCAGGAATCCGATGGGTGCTTACTGTGCAAGAAGCCTGGGTGCGACGTGATGCAAGCGAGCGACAGTCGATCAGGCGGCGTCACTCGGAAGATTCGAGTGCCGATCCTCATCTGTTGTGTGCTCGTCGCCGGGGTATTCAGCGGTCTCGTTGCGCAGGTCGGAACGGCTACAGCGGCCTCACTTTCGTGGTCGATCATCCCCAGTCCTGGCACGGGCACCCTCAACGGTGTCTCTTGCACCAGTTCGACCTTCTGCATGGCCGTGGGGGCAGAAATCGAGTCCTGGGACGGAACTGCTTGGACGGTCGTTCCCAGTCCAAGTCCAAGCGGCAGCACAAGCAGCGGCTTCTATGGTGTCTCCTGTCTTAGTTCCACCAACTGCACGGCGGTGGGTTACTCCTATGAGGGAACTGACGGATCCGCCACCTATCAGACTTTGATCGAGTCATGGGATGGAGCGGCCTGGACGATTACACCGAGTCCTACTCCGGGCGGAGGTGGATACGTCTACCTCCTTGCCGTCTCCTGTCTCAGTGCCACCAACTGCACGGCGGTGGGTTACTCAGCCAATGGAACCAACGCTCAGACTTTGATCGAGTCATGGGATGGAGCGGCCTGGACGATTACACCGAGTCCCAATGTGAATGGGAGAAGCGAAAGCGTTCTGAGCGGCGTGTCCTGCGTAAACGCCATCGACTGCACTGCGGTGGGCTATTCGCAAAATGGCGGTTACTACGGCCAAAGCCTGGTCGAGTCATGGGACGGTACGTCGTGGTCGATCACGCCAAGCCCCAATCCTGCTGGTAGTGATGGCAGTCAACTCCTAAGCGTTTCCTGCGTCAGCGCAACGAACTGCACGGCTGCTGGCTTCGCTTTCTACAACGGCTCGCAGTGTGCGAACTTCTCAGCATTGAGTTGCCAACCCTTGATTGAGACGTGGGACAGGACTGCTTGGTCCGTGACGCCCACTCCGAACCCAACCAGCAGCGACTACAACCCCCTTGAGGGAGTCTCTTGCTCTAGTGCGACCGACTGCACGGCGGTGGGGTACTCCTATAGCGGAAGCACCGTCATCGAGTCATGGGACGGCACAGCCTGGACGATCACACCGAGTCCCGACGTGAGCGGCAGCAATAGTCAGCTTTTCGGCATCAACTGTCCGAGCGCCTTGGGATGCGTAGCCGTAGGGAAATCCGACAGTGGCAGCCTTGTGGAAAGCAATCTCTCGTTGTGTGCCGCAGGACTCCACCCCCACGTCTTGAGCGCCACCTACGCCAAGGGGACCTTTACCGGCCTGTTCTGCGTGAACGCCAAGGGCTTCGGCACCTACACCCAGGGATCACTGTCCGGGTTCGGATGGGTCACCGTCGTGAAGGGCACCACCGCCATCGCTGCTTTGGGCAAGAACCTGTTCTTGGCGGGATCCACGAAGGGTACCAAGAGTTCATTCCTCGAGTTGGCTCCGACACCGATCAAGTTCGGGACGTTCACATTGAGCTAGGTGCTCCATCTTTTCCAACTCGGACCGGAGTCGCAGGCCAACCTGATCAGCAGTGTTGGTTCATCGAACGTCAGCACCGCCCAAGCATTAGGCTCCGAACCGCATGAACGCAGCCGCAGCCTCAAAGGCGAGCTTGTTTTAGCGGTTACGACAAGGCTTGTGCCAACGCTTAGCTCTATCGGTTGGTCCAGAATCCAGACTGATCGGCGACAGAGCTTGTCATAGTGGCTGTGACAAGGACGGCTACGACGGTGGGAACGGAAGAACGGGGCCTTTCCGCTCAAAGTTGTCCATCTGTGGTGACACGTTCTAAGTATCAGCGTCGATAACCCACTTGGGGGCATCGAATGGCGAGTTATGCACCTGCGGGGTCGCTGGCTGCATAGCAGGGGAGAGCGCAGCAACGTCATGACTTACACCACCGACGAGTTGATGGCCGAGCTTCGGCTTCGAATACCGGGTCTCCGGTTATCTGTCAAGAGCCCCCTGCGATTGCGGGCCGAATCCAACCTGATCGAGGTGGGACAGTGGTGTGGCACGCCGAGAGCTTGAACACCCCTTGGCACATCGACCACACCACTGGCACCGAGCGACGGGACCGGGCCAAGGTGGGGAAGAAAACTTCCTTAATTGCTAAGCGAGACTGCGCCGCAGGTCGGACTGAGGGCTATCAACTCCTGTGCAAGGCGTGTCATCTGGACAAAACGATTGCCGACAAGGCAGCGGGCCGGAATGGATTCTCGTCATGAGGACCAAGGTGAGCAAGAAGCAAGCCAATGCCGTTCTCGCCAAGGTGCCGGAGCAGTTCGCTCCGTATCGCAAGCCCACCCACTCCGAGCCCACGCTCATTCTGGACTGGATCTAACTGGGCTACGGCCCGTGCCCCAGCATCGTGTGGGAGGAAGGCCCGAAACCAGCGGTCGCCCCGTGGGGTGAACCACCGTCCGGTCCAGATTGTGAATGTCGCTTGGGCGGAGGGGTTACGGCACCTGTCGTCGCTCGCCATGCGATGTCACGACGATGTTCAGGTTGCCGTTTGCCGCTGCAAACTCGCCGAGCTTGTTGAAGTCCAGATCTCTGGGAAGCCAGTTTGTAGCGACACTCCATCAGAGGATCGGCCTACTGGTTCGCATGAAGATCAGAGTTGAGAGCGATCTCCTTGCCAAACCGTTGGAGGGCTTCGACAGTGCCGGTGATGCTGTTGCGCCGATAGAGGACGCCCGACTGGCCGCTCAGTTCGAGGGCCTTGCTCCGAGTCCCATCAGGAAGGGTCACGATCATTCCCGCAGTGAGGTAAAGGCCAGCTTCGACAACGCAGTCGTCGCGGAGGGAGATTCCGAGTCCCGAGTTCGCTCCGAGTAAGCAGCGTTCACCCAGCGAGATGCGTTCAGACCCGCCCCCTGAGAGGGTTCCCATGGTCGATGCCCCGCCACCGATGTCACTGTTGGCCCCGACCACTACGCCTTGGCTGATGCGGCCCTCGACCATGGCCGGACCGAGGGTGCCAGCGTTGTAGTTCACGAATCCTTCGTGCATGACCGTGGTGCCCTCGGCGAGGTAGGCACCAAGACGCACCCGGCTTGCATCGGCTACTCGCACACCCATCGGGACGACGTAGTCGAGCATCCGGGGGAACTTGTCCAGTGAGTGGACCTCGATGTGGTGCCCATCGTGGCGGGCTTTCCGCTGCATGTCGGCGATCTCGGCAGGATCAGTGGCGCCGAGCGATGTCCAGCAGACATTCGGGAGTATGGCGAAGATGCCATCGAGGTTGATCGAGTTCGGTCGAACGAGTCGGTGCGAAAGCAAGTGGAGCCGGAGGTAGGTGTCAGCCACATCCGAGGGTGGTTCGTCCAGGTCCCTGATCGTTACACGACACCGCTTCCGGCGTACGACCCCATTATCGCCAGTGGCCACGCTTGAACCGCTCGGCTGGTCCGCTTCCTTTCGCTGGGTGCCAAGACCAATGGCCCCGTAAAAAACGTCCAGGGGAGCGCCCATGTCGTTCAGACTTGCAATGCCTTCACCCCATGCTTGCTGGCCCATCTGGTCGAACCTACTCCGAGGGTGGTGGTGTTTTGGCAGTGTTTCACTCGGTCCGGGGAAGTGGTGAGAGGCCGGGGCTATCTTTCCCTTGTGGATGACTTTCCCAAACCAGGGAACCCGTGCCCTGGTTTCGTGGCCGAGCCAGATCGCTGCTGGCGGATGGTGTACTCGGACCAGCTACAAGCCACGCACTGCCGTGAGAAACCGACGTATACCGGACGGTGGTTCAGTCCCAAGGGTGACCGCTGGTTCCGGGTGTGGGCTTGCCCCGACCACCTCGAAGGGTTGACCGGACTTCGCCAGTTCGGCATGGCGAGTAGTTAGCAGCGAGCTTCTTACGCCCAGCCAGGCTCTAACTGCACGTCTTCGTGAGTTAGGACGACATTCCCGTGACCGAAATCGATCCGGAACCAGACGCTTGCTGGCGGTGGTGGCGATTTGACAAACAACGTTGAGCTAGGCGGGACATGCATCCGAGTCGTCATGTCTGCTGGCTGCAAGAAGCCTGCATAGATGAAGATGGTAGGTCTGCCGGCTGGGAAGGCCCCGCTCCACGTTGGGGCATTGAGGCTAAGAGCTAGCCCGTCAATCGTTGCGGTCACGACTGCGGGTCGCCGGAGCCGGACAATGAGGCCGACTCGATCACAGGCAACCGTGTTCGGCAAGCCGCAAGAGATCCCCATGTAGGGATTCTCACGAAACACCAACCGTGGGGCCTCGATCTTGCCCGGACCAAGTAACCGTGGGACTCTCGAGCTTTGGGTTGGCGTTCCGCCCCGTCCCGAAGCGCTAAGGCCCAGAACAACCGCCAAGGCCGCAACCGACATCACTGCTGCTGTCCACATCCACCGTCGCCGCCTCCGACGGCGAGCTTCCCTAAAGAGGACTTGAACCTCGTCATGAGCCGGTGCAGTTGAGCGTTCGTCGATGAGTGTCATGTCCGGCCACGTCGAGCATCCTCGAAAACAAAGCTCCGCCTCGTCAACAACCGACATGACGGGCCTAGCAATCCGTAGCTCATGGGACTACTATGACTAGGACCATGATCTCTGTCAACATCGACCGTTCGGAACCCGTCGCCCTTCACGATCAAGTGGCGGCCGAAATCCGCCGGGCTATAGCCGATGGTGAGGCTGGACCAGGCGACCGCCTACCCCTGGCTAAGGACGTTGCAGCCGTCCTCGGCGTCAACAAGAACACCGTGCTGCGGGCAATGCACATATTGAGAGATGAAGGGCTCGTCGAGTTCGGCAGAGGACGGGGCATCACGGTGTCGGGAACGCCACAGCGAAGCGCCGTGATGAGTCGGGTGCAAGAACTGGTCGATTTCGCCCGTCAACACGGCTACCGACGAGACGAGGTCATCGACATGATCGCTGGACTGCCGTGAGCACACAGCATTCGATTAGGTCAATGCGGGCGAGGGTCGGTCGCTCATGACTGTCACCGGCGACCGACCGACCTCCACCTCGTTCCCACCCTACGGCGATGACACGTCGGCTGGTTTAGGTGAGGCGCTGTTGAAAGAAGCTCACCAGCGGAGAAGGCGTCGACGCCGAGTGGTTGGTGCCGCTCTCATGGCAATGGCTCTCGTCGCTTTCGCCGTCGCTTCTGCCCTGTTGTTCGATAACCAGCCACCGGTCCCCAAAGGCACACCGCCCGCCCGGCATATCGAGGGCGCAGCCGTTCCGGCGATGCCGTCCCAGATGGTGGTCTGGGCCTCGGCCCAGGTCGGCACGACGATGAGTATCCAGGTCATCTCTTCACGTTCAGGACATGTGGTGCGGACCCTCGCCTCAGATCTCGGCCTCTTCAACAGCACGCCTCAGCCAGCGGTCGCTCCTGACGGAACCGTCTATTACGACCAGGCCATCGGGGCTACTCAGCAGGGACCTGGTGCTCATCCGCCGGTCGAGCAGATCCTCAGCGTTCCGATTACAGGAGGTCCCTCGACCTTCGTCGCCGATGGACACGATCCTGTGGTCAGCCCAGACGGACGGTACCTCGCCTATCTCATCTGGACACAGATCACCGACGGACCCGAGGGAGTCGTGGTGGTAAACCGCCTCACTGGAATGGTCAACACGTGGCAGTACTCGACCAATGCGCCAGACATCAACACGATCTGGTGGTCGCCGGACTCACGTGCACTCGTGGTTTCCTCGGCGACACTTGTTGGGACGGGTCCCCGATCGACTTGGCACCCATCAGTGGGAAGGTTGGTGCTGTCGGATCCGAACCGTTCTCTCGATGTCCTGCCGCAAGTGAAGCTGCCCCTCTGTCCTCCCCCTACTCAGTGGGCGGGGCCGGGTGCCAGCAGAGACATGGCCTGGGCGGGGTTCTTGAATACGGCCGAAGGGATCGGCATGTGTTACCACGTAGGGCTCACATCGGAGGACAGCTGGACCCAGCCGGTTGTCGTGAACCTTGCGACAGGCAGCGTTGTCCGCAAACTGCCAGTGGTCCGGGGCCTCATCGGGATGGGACCCAGCGGCGGATTTCATGGCGACGTTTCGGGACATCACTTTGTCTTCATCGGGTCCGGAATTCGGGCCGGAGGGCTTTACCGTTGGACCCTAGACACTCGATCGAACCAGCGACAGACCCGTCCTGTCTTCGTCAAGAACAACGTGGGCAGCGCAAGCTGGGTTCCGTCGAGTGTGGGTGACGCCGGATCGAGCGTCGCAAGAGCCAACCAGTAACGCCGGCCGAAAACGGCGGTATTCGATTCACGTCGGACCTCCGCCGAACTGGCCACCCTCCAGGCGTTCTGGGGCACCAGACTCGTCAGCAGTTTTCGACGGCGTTGTCCATTGCGGCACGCTCTGGGAAGCAACCCTGAATCATTCCTCAGGGCTTGGGTGCGAGGAATGTGACCTGGACGCCGTTGTCCGCCAATCGGACCCAACCACCATTCGGGCATTGCGACGCCGTACTCAGGTAGACATAGATGCCGTAGTTCTTGACGTGCACCACCTCGACCTGACCAGAGGGGACCCGAGTCCAGACGTATCCGCCGCCGGGACCGACACGGATGGCCCTCACGGCATGCCGGTCCGGCAAACCCGCAATCCGGTGTGTGAACCCCAGGTAGGGGCCACTTGCCATGTTCCTCGCCACGGATGTCACGTAGGCCAGGTCCTCGGTTCCGCTCACCTTTGCAGGAAGACCATCGGCCGACGTCGCCGGTCCAACCTTTGCGGAGCCGAGACACTCATCGTAAGCGCTGTTGTAAACGGGCAGACCAACGAGCGGAGCCGGCGTCGTGCGTCCCGCACCAATCGGGCGTCCACCTCCCACGGCCCATGAGACGAAGGCGAAAATGCCCATGAACACTGCCGCTACGAGTAGGACCACGCCGGCGGTCCACCATCGACGGCGTCGTCTGTGGCGTTTGGCTTCTTCGATCAACGCCTGTGGATCCTCGGGCAGGGCTGTCGGCTCGTAACCCAGGATCGTCACTGGTCACCTTCACGAACCATAGTGCTACTATGTATAGCACTATGTTGGATGTCAAGGTCGACCGTTCTGAGGGCGTGGCCCTTCACGATCAAGTGGCCGCCGAGATCCGCCACGCCATCGCCGCAGGCGAAGCGTCGCCCGGCGATCGCCTGCCACCCGCCAAGGACTTAGCAGCGGTACTCGGTGTCAATTCCAACACCGTGCTCCGTGCTCTTCGCATCCTGCGAGACGAAGGTCTCTTGGACTTTCAGAGAGGGAGAGGAGTGACCGTGGTGGGCGATGCCCCGGAAAAGTCCGTCCTCATTGCCAAGGCTCGGGAGCTGGTTCGTCTGGCCCGAAGCCAGGGTTACCGTCGAGACGAACTCATCGAGATCATCCAGGGGGTCCGATGACACAGGTTTTCGACCGTTCGACCGAGCCAACTGGCCAAGCCTCCGAACCTGCTGCAATTGAAGATCTCATTCCCGAAGCACGTCAACGCCACCACCGACGGCTCTTACGGACAGCCACTGTTGCGCTCGCTGGTGTAGCCCTTATCGCTGGGTTGCTGATCTGGACCGTTGGTGGAGGCGGACAAGGCCACCGTCTCTACATAGCAACCCGCTCCCCACAGTTTGGAGCCACGGTCGCAGCAGCTACAGCGAGAGCAGGTTCCGCTAGCGTGCGCATCGTCTATCTGTCGAGCGGTGTCACCAAGATCGGACACCTCCTCACGAGTCAGTCGTGTCCCATGGGGGGGACGACCGCAAACGGCACCATCGACTTCACCACCCACAGCCTCGCCCTCAACGTCATCAGCCGGACGTGTAGTGGATCCTCCACGACCAAGATGGCGATGGAGCAACGCCAGGTCAAAGGAAGGCTCTTTGCAACCCTGCCCAAAGTGTCCGGGGGCTTCCGTCTTCCCTTCCCTCCCACCCCACCCAGCCAGCCCTGGCTCACGGGAGCATCGGCCAGATTGGCGACCGGCAGCATGGATGGGATGGGAGGAATCTCTTCGTCGTTGACGGCAGGCTTCTTGCCGAGTGTGCTCCATGCCGTTCATGGGCCGGTCACCAAGATCGGGACCAGGGTCATAGATGGAACAATCGCAACTGGGTACCGGACCACGATCACACTGGCGGAGCTTCAGCGGTCATCACGCAACGAATCCCGATTGTCAGGCGCATCCTTTGAGAACATCAGCTCACCGGCGGGATCACTTCCGGCGGCGACCACGATCCCGATTCAGTTGGCGATTTGGGTCGACGCCATGGGCCGAGTCCGTCAGCTTCTGGTCACGCAGCCCTTCTACTTCCTTCGCTATGCGGACGGCTCGGGAGCTGCCGGGCCACAGATCTACCCGTCGGAGTATCTCGGGCGACAGGGGTTCACGGGTCCGTACAAGACTCAGGACGTTGTTGTATCGGTGTCTCTCTCGGACTTTGGCACCCCATCACCTCTCTCACCACCACCGCCGAGCCAGATTGATTCGAGGTACTCACCGAACGTGTGAGCAGTACGTTCTTCACGGTTCCATCCTCGTCGATCAGACTGCCCCCCTACGCCGGACTCTTGGATGCTCGTCACGGGCCAGGGCTACCCTCCCGACGTGGACGGCTTCCCGAAACCTGGTAAACCGTGCCCCGGCTTCATCGCCGAGCCGGATCGGTGCTGGCGGATGGTGTACTCGCAACAGCTACAAGCCACGCACTGCCGTGAGAAGCCGACTTACACCGGGCGATGGTTCAGTCCCAAGGGTGACCGCTGGTTCCGGGTGTGGGCCTGCCCCGACCACCTCGAAGGGCTAACTGGGATTCGGCAGTTCGGCTCGTCCTTTACATGACGAGGTCGGACGATCTCTCGTCGGGCGTTGTACGCCCCGGGTAAGTTCCAGGACGATGACAAGTCTGGGCGACTGGGAGCGCACACTCGAACCTGCGACCGGGTTCTCTGCCTATGTCCAGGAGCGGCTCGGGTACTACGTCTACTTACTCAGTGACCCTCGGGACAAGAAGATCTTCTATGTCGGCAAAGGCAAGGGCAATCGAATCTTCGCTCACGCCAAGGACGCTCTCGATGACGAGCATGACAGCGACAAGCTGGACCGCATCCGGCAGATCCGCCACTCGGGTCACCAAGTCGGGTACGAGCTTCTACGATTCGGGCTCACCCAAGGGGCCGCCTTCGACGTGGAAGCAGCAGCGATACAGCTTCTTGGGCTGCACGACTTGACCAACCTGATCGACGGCCAGCACGTGTCGAGCACTGGCCGGATGTCGGTCGATGTGGCGATCAGCCTCTTCGACGCTCCCCCCGTCGGCGAGATTGCTGAACCGGTACTGCTGATCAAGATCCCCAAGCTTTGGTACCCGTCCATACCGGAGGACGAGTTGCTCGAAGCGACCGCTGGCTGGTGGCGCATCGGCGAGCGAGGACGGACAAAGGCCAAGTACGCCTTCTGCGTCGTCAAAGGGGTGATTCGAGAGGTCTATCGGATCGAGGGGTGGCGACAACGACAGGAGGGCGACCGAGACTGGGAGAATGACATCGGCAAGACGCCGAGGTGGGGCTTCACGGGTGTGGTCGCCGACGAGTTGGCTTTCTATCGGAACCACAGCGTTCGTCACTTATACCGGAAGGGTGACGCCAACCCGATTCGTTACATCAACTGCGACTAACTTCTGCGGTGTAGCTACTGAGATAGCCCCGGTGCACCCCGTCTCACCGATCCGGCGATCAGGGATACCCCAAGAGCGCCCGGGTATCGGCACATCCCGGTCGCTCTGACCTGCCACCATGAACCCGTGCCCGACAGCCGGTTCACCATCCGTCCGGCTCGCCCCGAGGACGCCCCACGTCTCCAACACATCGAGTTGGCCACCCAAGGCCAGTTCGCCGCCATCGGTTATGACCAGGTTGCTGCCAGCCCCCCGGACTCCATCGAGTTGCTGGTCGAGTATGCGCGGTCAGAACGCTCCTGGGTAGCTGTGGTTGACGACGAGGTAGTGGGCTACATACTCGTAGGTGTCCTTGACAACGCCGCCCACATCTTCCACGTCTGCGTCCATCCCGGCCACCAGGGACACGGGGTCGGGAAAGCACTTATCGAGCAGGTCAAGAGCTGGGCGCGTTCGGCGGGACGACCGGCAATAACCCTGGCGACCTTCTATGAGGTGCCATGGAACGGTCCGCTCTACGAGCACCTCGGCTTCCGAGTGCTGGATGAGTCGGAACTGGGACCCGAGATGCTGGCCAGAGGGGAGCACGACGTGGCCGGAGGACTATCGCCTAAGGGGCAGGTGGCCATGCGGCTCGACCTCGACATCTGACCCAGGTCGGTCGGGCTGCGAGTCTGTACGAACACTCGACATAGCCGACAGTCCGCAACTGCCGGTTACCGAGCGGGGACGCCCCTTCCCCGCCTAGCCCGGAAGTGCACTGAGGCAGGGTCGTGATGGCGAAAACGGTCGTTGGTGACAGATGGTCCTCCTGGCTCTGTTCAGATAAATCTCACCCTTCGTCCGTGGGCAGGGCACGCCCCCCATGGCCATGATCTGACAGAACGTGGTCCGGGCCATCTTCCACTCCCCGGCGACAACCAGAGCGTCGCCTCGATGATGTCGCACCACCGGGTGGCCGTCGATTGAGATGCTGAACCACACGGCGGCATGCTCGGCGTCGACGAACCGAACCTCGTTCACGACCACGGCCACATCGGAAGCTTCGGGGTCAATACCACGGTTGCGGGCCATGGACTTGGCCTGGGCCACGGTCGGGCCCAGATCATGGCCACGTTCAACCGACGGGATCGAAGTGCCGTCCTCGCTGGGCGTCCCGTGCGCAGAATCCGCGGCCTGGATTTCGGCTTGTGCAGCATCAATGTCGGCGGGAGGCGGTCCAGTCGAAATGATTTCCGAAGATGGTTCGGGTGGCCAAACGACTGGGAGAACGACCCGTGGCGTTGCGGTACGCATGTATTGAGACCAGTGTTCGATACACCGTTCACAGATGAAGGCATTGTCGCCGGAAACCAGTTGCCCTGACGCAGGAGGAGCGAGCCCACAGAACGAGCAGGCCACCAACCTCGCCTCTCGGACACTGCGTCCACGAACGAATGAGGGATCGGGCAAGTGTCGGGTCGAAGCATCTCCTTCCATTAGAGCCGTGACTACCCGCTGACGGAGCAGGGAAAGATCGACACCGAGGCCGATCAGTATCTGCACGCCGTTTCCCTGACCTTCTCGGATCAGTCCGAGGAGGAGGTGTTCGGGTCCAATATCGGAATGGCCCAACTGCAACGTTTCGCGGAGTGCCAACTCCAAGACTTTCTTCCCCCGTGGTGTGAATGGGGGTGAACCTTGTTCCGGCGTGCCGGACTGGGGAACGATTTCCTCAACATGCTCTCGCACCCCGGATACGGACACGCCCATCTCCGTTAGTACCTGCCCAGCGATCCCATTGTCTTGAATGAGGCCCAGGAGGATGTGCTCCGTCCCAATGAAGGGATGCTGAAGTAGTCGGGCTTCCTCCTGGGCCACTACGAGTACTCGTCTCGACTGATCAGTGAACCGCTCAAACACAACTAAAAGCCTGACAGATTCTCATCCCTGCGGGACATTGCCACGGGTTGTCGCCCGTGCGTCGGTTGTGGGCCGGGATCATCCGAGTGTTCGACAACTGAAGACGGCGGTCTATGACTCGCCTCGGGTCCCAAACTCCGTCGAGCCTGGAATCGTGCGCCCGAAAGCCTGTGCGTATCCTCGATGCCGGTAACCGTGGAATCCCGCCCTTGCTTGGGTTGCGGGCTATCAGGTCATGACCAGAACGTTGTCGGGCGGGATGACTTGGTACACGGTGCCCTGAGAAAAGGATCGGCTGATGGCCTCTTCGGTGGCGAGTCCGAGCAGGTTCCGGACGAGCATACGAGCGATCATTTCGTGAGTGACCAGTACGGGTCGGGTCGAGGTCGCTTCGATTCGTCGTAAGGCAGTGGCGGCCCTCAGATCGCCGTCTGCGTAACTCTCACCGCCGGGGAATCGCCACTCGTAGAGGCGGGACCGTCTCTCTGCGAGCAGGCCAGGATGAGACCTTTCAATCTTGTCGTCGGTACGCCCAGCAAGTTCGCCGTGATCAATCTCCGAGAGGCCAACTTCAGACTGGATACCAATGCCAAGAATGGCGTCGATGATCTGAGCGGTTGACCACGCTCGTCCGAGCGGACTTGAAAAGAGTGCGTCGGGGTCGAGTTCCGAGAGCATCGAGCCGACTCGCTGAGCGGAAGACCGACCCGTCTCGGTGAGTGGTGAGTCAAGCTGACCCTGACGCCGCCCCTTCATGTTCCATTCGCTCTTCCCGTGGCGGACAAGAAAAATCCTCTCGAAGCCCCAGCCCATCCTTCCCAGCTTCGCACGTGGTCGAGGTTCCACCTGTTCGGGGATGGGTTGAAATCACCTCCTGGTTGCCGAACTAGGCCCAGCCTGGAACCGTGCGCCGGAAGGCGTGTGCGTAACCTCGGCTTCCATGACCGGGGAATCCCGCACTTGCTCCCGTTGCGGTACAGCTATGCCGGATACCCCTCCTCTAGGTAGACGAACTCGGTTGCAGCAAGACTCGCTCTGAGGCGGCGTGCCATGACAGGGGTCACGTAGGCATCGAGATCGGCTTTCGAGACGAATCTCCATTCCGACAATTCGGTCGATTGAAGCTGGAATCTCGCCGTCTCGTCAGACGACAGAACTCCCCCGTAGAACACAAACCGAAGCGCATCGCCACGAACGCCCTCCACGGGTCTTCGATAGTCAATGGAGCGAAGACGAGCGGTCTGAAGTTCAAGGCCGAGTTCCTCTCGAACCTCTCGGATGCAGGCATCAAGGGGTGATTCGTTCGCTTCAACACCACCGCCTGGAATCTCCCATGGGTCCTTGTAGACGGGCTTTACGAGCAAGATACGTCCGAGGTCGTCGCAGAAGAGACATCCTGAACCTACTTGCATAGCTGGAAGGGACCTGTAGAACTCAGCGGTCCCGGATGGATGATCGGAGGAGGGATGCTGGCTCACCGCTGCCACTGTTCTGCCTCGATTGTGAACAGGACCCGGGGACGCAGACCCCTCCATGTCTGTACCGGGTCTGTCAGTCCTCGGTTGGTGAGGCCGGACCTCTCCAGCACCCGAAGGGACGCCAGGTTGTCCGGGTCAGCGGTTGCCCACATCGTGGCTTTATCCAGTGCGGAGAAGCCGAAGTCGAGCAAGAGCCGGGTGGCCTCAGTCGCATAACCCCGTCCCCAACGGTCCGAGCGGAGGTACCAACCGAACTGGCCGCTGTCCGTTCCCTGGATGCTGTCGATTCCGGCCCAGCCGCAGAAGCCCTTGGTGTCTTCAACCACCAGGTTGTAGCTAGGTCTGGGATCGAGGTCCGGCTCCTGAAGCAACCGTGGCAGGCTGACCGATTCGGCTGAATCTCGATCTATCCGGAACTTCATGTAGGTGAACATGGTCTCGTCAGCTTCAAGCGCCAGGAATGGTTCTCGGTCTTGCGGGACGAAGTCCCGAAGCAGGATCGAGTCCCCTTGCAGCTTCAGCACGAACAGAGAATATGCGGCATTCGACTATCTCCACGGTGCCGAACTGCCCCACTGACCCGGTGACAGGAGCACCCCGAATCGAACTCGTAATCTCTCCTTGTGCGGCCGTTTCGCTTTGGCTTCCAGGTAGCTGAATGCTCCGCAGACGAACTGCGCTCACAGGCCCGAGCGGCGGAGGAAGCTGGCTTCGATGTAATGCACACCTGGGATCACGTCGTTGATGGATGGTCGCCCCTGACACCCTTGATGGCTATCGCCGACTGTACGACGACTCTTCGTATCTGCCCGCTCGTTCTGAACAATGACTTTCACCACCCAGTCCATCTGGCCCAGGAGCTGGCCAGCTTGGACCATCTAAGCGGGGGTCGCCTCGAAGTTGGGATCGGAGCGGGACACTCCTTCACGGAGTACGCCGCCATCGGCCAGCCATTCGACCCGCCAGCGGTCCGCAAGACCCGCCTCGCCGAGTCCACTGAGATCCTCCGCCGACTACTCGATGGCGAGACGGTGACCTACGACGGCGAGCATTACCACCTCGACAACGTCCGTACGTTGCGATCCATGCAGGAGCACCTACCTCTGCTCGTTGGCGTGAACGGCAAGGCGGCCCTCGCTCATGCGGCCCGCCATGCAGACATAGTCGGCCTCACGATGCTCGGGCGCACCCTCGAAGACGGTCAGCGTCACGAGGCTCGCTGGGAACAGAAGCGAATCGACGCCACCGTCAACTACGTCAGAGAGCAGGCCGGGGAACGCTGGGGGCAGATAGAACTCAATGTGCTGGTCCAAGCAGTCGTGGTCACCGATGACAGGCGGGAGGCCGCCAAACAAGTGGCTTCCCGAGTTCCCGGTCTGAGCGTCCAGGACGCTCTCAGCGCACCATTTCTCGCCATCGGAACTCATGATGAGATCGCCGACCACCTTGTAGCTTGCCGGAATCGCTGGGGAATCTCTTACTTCAGCGTTCGAGATATTGACGGTTTCGCTCCGGTTATCGAGCGGCTCCAAGACGTCTAGGGCGTACACTCAGGTGCCCACCTGTGCCACCGTCCCGGCGTGCGGGGGCAGGTCGAGGCCCGCAGACCGCTCGTGGACATGGAGTCCCGACAAAATGGCATTCTTCAGACATGGATGTGTCCGCCGCTGCAACTGCATGGCGGCGTGATGGCTTCGTGGTCCTGCCCGGCTATCTATCAGGATCAGAACTCGAATCCGCTCAGGCCGACCTGTCATCGGTCTACCCGACCGCTGAGCAATACCACGCAGACCCATCGAGTGAGGACAGCCGCATCTACACCGGGGTCGAATACGGCGGCATCATTCCATTTCCGTTTCCCTCTGTCCCCTTGTGCAACCTCGCCATCCACGAAAGGTTGCTCACGTTCGTCGAGGCGGCCTTCGAGACAGACGACATCCGCATCTACGCCTCGGAACTGTGGGCCAAGTACTCGGGTGCGGTGCGCTACGAGCAGGAACATCACCGGGACTACCTCAATCACACGCCGCTTGCTCCTTCGAGTGATACCCGGTGGCGGGGATTGGAGATGTTCATCTGGCTCACGGACGTCAGCGAAGACCTCGGACCAACCCATCTGGTTCCGCTCTCACTGACCAAGGGGATTCCAGCCTTGCCGCATGTTCAAGTGAGCAGCGATCGCCCCACACTCTACGAACACGAGGAGTCGGGAGCCGGTCCAGCCGGAACGGTCGTGGCCTACAGCACAGACACCTTTCACCGGGCAATCGAACTGACGGCAGAGGGCACCGCCCGATTCAGCATTCACGCCAGCTACCGTCACGCCGAGAACACATGGACGTCTCGTCACTCTTGGGGAGCTCAGTCCTTTGGCCCGGACTGGCGACCCTTTGTTGAGCAGGCAACCCTGAGACAACTACTCCTCTTCGGCTTCCCACCCCCCGGGCACCCTTATTGGACCCAGGAGACATTGGCAGGGGTCGCAACCCGCTACCCAGGACTCGATGTAACACCATGGAAAAACCGGCTATCGCCTAGCAGCTGATTGTTCTGTCAGCTTCTCGGCCCAACCGGCAGGCGTCTGCGTAACCTCGGTGTCGATCACAGTGGAATCTCGCCCTTGTTCCGGTTGCGGACCTGAACCATCCGCCCCTGCCATCGACGTGCCGAAGTGCCCAACCGTCCGGCGAGGGGGCACCGACTCACAGTGCCACATTTTGCGAGAATGTTTGCATGTCAGACGGAGTGTGGCTCGTGGTCGGAGTACAGGCTGCGGGCAAGTCCACCGTGGCGGAACTACTTGCGGGTCAGTTCGAGCGTGGTGTTCACGTGCGGGGAAGTCAGTTCTACAGGTGGGCAGTAAGTGGCTGGACGCATCCGTGGGATGAGGACCAGGATGAGGCCAGGAGGCTTCTCGATCTCCGCTATCGCCTATCCGCAGTGGCGGCGACTGAGTATTGCCAGGCAGGATTCACCACGGTCGTCCAGGACAACATCTTCGGCGAAGATGTGTGGACCTGGCTCCAAGCGGTGCCGGTACGGCCTCGACATCTCGTGGTTCTCCGTCCGAGCGTGGCTGTTGTACTAGAGCGTGATAACGCTAGACAACGAGCTGTTGGCAAGGTCGCCTACCGCCCCGGAAAGACAGATGCTCGCCAACTCGATACGTTGCTCGCAACCACCCCTCGGATTGGGCTTTGGCTCGATACATCGACACAGACCCCAATCGAAACAGTGCAAACCATCCTTGAACGACAGCCTGAGGCTGCGGTCGATCCAATCGTCTGACCCACCGTCCACTGTCCTATGTGCCGTACTGCCCCACCTTCCCGATTGGCGTACGGAGACACCCTCAGCACGATTGGCGGACCTCCGTTCGCCCGCTGTTGAGAACAGACAGTCGACTTGGCTACAAAGTGAGCGTGGAACTTGAACGCTGGCCCAACGAAGCCGAGATGATTGCTGAACTCTATGGAGGCGCTTGGTCGAACCGAGAAGCCTGGGCCGAGCGGTGCCGACCGGAAGGTTGCATCGTGTGCACCTCGGGGCACCCCTACGGCATCATCGCCGACCTGAACCACACCTGGGTAACCACCGACCCCGAAGTCGCCATCTTTGGATACGTCTGCGTCATCTCCAAGGTCCATGCAGTCGAGCCTTTCGATCTGCCCGATCAAGGGGCGGCGTTTTGGCAGGAAGCTATGGCCGTGGCCCAGGTGCTGAAGCAGCTGTATCGGCCCGTCAAGCTCAACTATGAAATCCATGGCAACACCTTGCCCCATCTCCATATGCACCTATTTCCTCGCCAACCAGACGACGGGTTCGTAGGTCGCCCGATCGATCTCAAAGACTTCCGGCATCGCTACAGCGACCACGACCTCGCCAAGCTCAGATCAGCCCTCGCCCTCATCACCCCAACAGTCTGAGACGACTGCGACATTGCGGGCCGACGGGTAGCCCCGTTGTGCCGAACTACCCACCGTCCCGGCGAGCGGACCTTGGGGCCAATGGCAAACTTGCCTCGTGAGCGATCCCGGCCCTCGGCTTGCAAGATGGCGACTCATCGAGCGTCTGGTGGAGTTGGCGGCTCCCGCCGAAAAGCAGATCGCCTACATAACCCGCTCGGGTTCCGACAACATGGGCCAGAGGGTGTGGGATCTAGGTGCGGACTTCTGGGAGTGGACCAGTGGTCTTCCGACGATGGTCGAGGACGGTGTCGTGCCAGCCAATCTGGCTATGGACGTGCGGAGGGTCGTCGATGGCGTCCGGGCTATTCGGGACGCAGACGACGTGGCGTGGACAGAACGTCAGTCGAACTGGTTCCACACACCCGACGCACTCGCCTCGGACCCTTTGTGGGAGGAGGTCCGGGTCTTGGCGCAGAAGGCTCTAGACGGATTCAGTCATCTGGGGATTCCGATACCGAGCCTCGACGATCCTGACTTCGACACACCGAGGCAGGACGCACCGTAGCTAGCGGCTGCCGCCGACGTGCCGGACTGCCCCACCGGCCCGGCAGCGAGCGGGGACACCTTTATGTTGCTTACAGTCTCCCCAAAGCCACCGTCGTCAGTTGTTGTGCCAGCGAGGTGGGAAACGGAGTCTCGACGGAAGTAAAGGTAACGGTCTGTTCTTTCCGGGCCTTGACGTAATCGACCACCGTGAGTTCGAGATTGAGGGTAACTCCATGAGTGGTGACGGGCATGAACGCCGTGAAGTTGGCGCTCTTCGGTGCAAACTCACTCGCTGGGGACCTCGATACCAAGATGTTGCCAACACTCACGCCAGTACCAAGTTGCGATGCGAGGGCAGATCTCGCCGAGCCGTTGAGAACTTGGGTCAGACACGACGGCGTCTTGGATTCGGCGAGGGAAGCCCAATCGGCCTGTGCCGCCTTGGCCGATGGGTAGATCTGGACGCTGTCACTGACCGACTGAAGATGGTTCTTGCTGTCGAACTCGGGGCTGTTCGCCGTGGGAGGGTTGTTGGTGATGATGCTCTTGGGAACCCCGAGGCAACTGGCAAGTTGTGCCGCTCCGGGGAACGCCGAGTTGTTGTTCGATGATTTCGTCGATGTCCAACCGCTGGGCATATCGGAAAGGATCAACAAGTCCTTCTTTGCCTGACCAATCAGCGGTGAGGTATGTGCACTCGCCACAACCGTTGTCCCGACGAGCAGGCCCATCGCCAGCCCCCGGCAAGACACGCAGCGATGCCGGCCCGAGTCACAATGCCACGGCGTCGAACTTGACCGACCTTCATGAGTTCCCCCTCCCGCCCAAGGATTCCGCCCCTCAGGCATCACCGATCCCGAAACCGGCGTGCGCCTTTCAGACGCTACAGGCGTGGTCGGGTCGATCCCATGGGCCGAAAGACCCATTTCCCAACGGAGTACAACGACTGCATCTCGTAGAGTCACATTCCCGGCGTGCCGGGGGCACTGCCTTCGCAGTTTCAGCTTGGAATCGGAAGTAAGAATACGGGATGGCTGTAGCGGTCGGCGTTGTGATCGCCATCGGGTTGTTTTGGGTGTTCATGACACTCTTTATGGAGTGGCAGAAGGACGTACCCGTCTCGTCGGGCGTGGGGTTGGGTGAGCAATGACCAAAAGAGCAAAAGTCGTTCCGTCTCTGCTCAACGGCACCAAGCTGCGTTCTTTAGGAAGACGGTGTGGCCCGTCGTTCTGGCTTGCGGCATCGCCGTCGTTGTAATCATTGTCGTCGCCAACATCTAGACCGAGTTCGGCCAAAGTGAACTTCCCCACCGTCCCGGCGCACGGGACAGTTCGGGGACCCACACCGCCCGTCATAAAGTTGAGGCTGTGACAACGAGTGATGCGTCGGAGATTCGGTTCACCGTCGAGCCTTGGGCACCGACCGGCATCCTGTTGACGCCCTTCGTCGATGGTCGATCCTTCGTCGAGTTGGTCACCGAGTACGAAGAGGTCCACGGCTGGGAGGACGCCGGAATCCATGAGGGTCTCGTGCTGGGAAGAGAGCAGTTTCAAGACCTGCCGCAGTACCTCCTTCATGGCCAAAGCCTGGAGCTATTCGGGGACCACGGGACAGTTCTCCTCGGTTGCACCTGCGGCAACATCGACGATGGACCCTTCTTTGGCAAGGTGCTTTTGGCCGACAATCAAGTGACATGGCTTGCATTCAAGAACCCGATGGCGGAGGGCCTTGATTGGGACTACTCCGGCCTCGGACCGTTCGTCTTCGACAGAGGCCAATACGAGCGGGCCATCACCGATGCGATGGCCGAAGCTCTCGGCTAAAGCAGTGGCACCCCATCCCGAACTGGGACAGGTCAGAGGGAGAGTTTGGCCGAGCGAGCATCTCACTGTTGTAAACGAGTGTTGACACACGGTTCCGATTCGTTCAGTGTTGTGACGGTGAAACCCTCGGAGTCGTTCTGGGAAGCATGGGAGCGCATTAGGACAAGTGCAGATCCCGACCCGCTGGAAGTCCTTCAAGTAGCGGCTGCACTTAGTCGTCACTTTGATGCGGCCCAGAAGGAAGCAATCTCGTTTGCGCGCTCGGCTGGGTTGTCGTGGGAGCAGATCGCCGAATCCCTCGGCCAGAGCCGCCAGGCCTTGTGGCAGCGTGCGAGCAGAGACGCGTCACTGCAGGCGTTGTTGGCCGCATCGGGAAAGCGACGGTGGGAGGCGGTCAAGCGCGACCCCATCTCCTGGTACGGAGGAACAAAAGCCTTCCCTGCCTAATCTGCGAGCGGACTGGGTCTGGTATTGCGCCCTGACCCGGCGGTCTGGGGCAGTCGGATCACGTCGCCAATACCAGTGGGTGTACGGTTATCGCAGCCGGGTGGCACGAGTTCCCTTGCGAGGACCCCCCTGGCACTACAGTCTTGTGCTGCCCGACGCTGTCTGCCTGTGTCCGCAGGCAGGGTAGGGAGTACGACATGAAGAAGTACCGCAACTACTGGACTTATTCCATTGCCTGTTTTCTTGTGTGGGGAGTCGTCCTTCTTGTTCGTGCAACAGCTTTTGGAAGCACCTCGACCACGCATGACGTTCTCTACGTTTTTGCAGGCTGGTGCATTGCGTGGGTTTCAGCCACCATCGCCAGGTCGGTCTACCCTCCACCGAAACGCTGGCTCCAGCCGAGTACATAAGCGTCACCGAGCCGGCGAATGGTGGCAGGCTCGACAATCAGAAAAGCCCAACCTTTACCAGGACGGGCTCGTACCCCGAGATTCGCAGTGCGCTCCGAGCGTAGGCATTGAACAGAGACAGGGTCAGTTCGTCGGCCGTCTCGATGGATGCCGTTCCCCTCCGCCACTTCCCCCGGTGCTGCACTCGGACTACAGGCTCTTCTTCGATGTTGCGGACCCAAAGGGCGTGCCGGCCATGAACCGCGATTAGCCACAGCTCGCCGGGGGTTTTCGGCCCAAGCGCCAATGGGGTGCGCCTGGGTTGAAGCGACTTCCGTCCGGTGGTTTCAATGACAATCCACCACGGCAGATACCCGGCCACCAACCTTCCGAACGGATTGATAATCCGCCAGTAGACGACCCATGCTCTGCGATGTGGCGGTGGTGATCCAGTAGGCACCCCGTCGATGCTCACGCTCCAAACTTAGAGCCGAGACGGTGCCGGTTGCCCTGCCTCCGAAGTGCCGTTTGTGGGCAGGGGCCTCTAGGAGTTTGTCGAACTGAAAACGGTTCGCATTTGACCCGTCCAACTAACACGGCGTCGTGGCGGTATGGGTGCCTGCCTGGCAGTGAATGAACATGACCAGTGAATGAGCGAATATGTGACGGTGACGTTGATCCGGTTCTGCATGAGCTGCGGAACAGAACTTGGTCTGATTGCCCCGTGCCAGTGTCATAACTGCGGTCAGGAGTATTGGAGGAATCCCAAACCCTGCGGCGGTGTGTGCGTAGAGGATCACGGAAAGCTCCTCATGGTCCTCCGGGCCAAAGATCCAGGTGCGGGTCTCTGGGACCTTCCCGGAGGATTCTGCGATCCCGCAGAACATCCACTAACAACGGCTCACCGAGAGGTGCAGGAAGAAACGGGACTCACCCTCCATTCGATGAGGTTTTTGGGAATGTGGATCGACACCTATGGCAACGAAGACCCACCAGAGGTGACACTCAACATCTACTACCTGGGCCAAGCAGAGCGTCCCGAGCTTGCACGAATCAGCGACGAGACAGCAGAGGTTCGGTGGTTCAGTCCGGAGGACATCCCTGTGGACACACTGGCGTTTGCCCACGTCGAACAGGCCATCCGCTGTTGGTCTGAAGTACGAGACGATGAACAAACATGAGTTGACTATTTGCGATGAACTTTCGCCCCTGACCTGCCTATATATTCCACTCGTGCCTGAGGATGCTGAGCTCGAATCCGCCAGGCGCAGATGGGCATCTACTGCGATGGAACGCCTAGCACCTGTTACCGAGGCGGTTGCCCGCCTTCGGAGGTTGTTCGAGCTCGAATCGGAGCCTCGACCCGAGATGACCGCAGCCATTGCGTCAGAGCTGATCAACGTCTGCGGTGGCCTCACCGAGTGGCTCAGTGGTTCGCACGCACCGAGAGGCTTGGGGAAGGCCGGAGGTGAGCTTGGAGCTGCCGCCGGCGTCTATCGCAACGCCGCAGTCGCCTTCAGAAGCCTGTCTGATGCAGACGTGGACCAGACACAAGTTCGGTCAAACGCCTGCGCCAAGCTGTTGGAACAAGGTGACCATCACGTCGAGACGTTCGTCGCAGTCCTGGCCAAAAAGGTTAGTGACGCTACGCCGTAGAAAGACAGCCTATGGGGGAGCACAAGCTAGGCCGGTGGCCCGCCGTGGGCGATCCACTATCCCGGCCGGGCTCGGCGTTCGGGGAACACCCAAACAACTAGGTTGCTGCTCGTGGCTCTATCGACGCTGCCGCAGATTGACCGCCTGGTCCTTGCGACTGTGACCACGGTGCCTGAGTGGCATCCCCAGCACGCCACGTTCGAGCCCTTTCCGGTTCGTTCATTCTTGGCTCATTCGGCATCCTGGCGGTCCCGTCTTGGTAGACACGGGCGTCGGATTGGGCAACGAGGTCATCGACGAGTGGTATCACCCGCACACCACGCCATTGCTCGAAGCCCTCGACGGAGTTGGCGTCGCACCATCCGACATTGCCGCAGTCGTCGTTTCGCATCTGCATTTCGACCACTGTGGTCAACAAGGGGCGCTGGCCGCCCCTGTCTACGTGCAGGCCACTGAGTTCGAGGCAGCCAAGACACTGGGCTACACGGTGCCGGACTGGGCGGCGATCCCCAACGACCGGCTTCGGCTAGTCCACGGCGACGAGACGATCGCCGAAGGGGTCCACCTGCTGTCAACACCCGGCCACACACCCGGCCATCAATCAGTGGTGATCGAAGCCGGAGATGATCGAGTGGTTGTCGCTGCGCAGTGTGCCTATCGGGCCGAAGAGCTGCGTACCGGCGAACCTGTCGCATCAAACCTCCACGATGAAACCTGGGATGTTGCCGCAAGGGACTCCCTGCAACGTCTCCGAGCATTAGCTCCCTGTACGGCCCATCTCAGCCACGACCCTGAGATCGTGGGAATCGTCATGTGACCCAACTGCCCTAGTGGTTCTCGAAACTACCCCACCGTCCCGGTGTACTGGCGTCCCTGGGACCACGGGGAGGGGACAGAATAGAACGATGGCAGAGGACGACAGATACGACGAGATCGAGGAGGACTTCAATTTCCTTCTCGACGAAAGCCTTTCGCCCTGCGGCCCTGAACTGCTGTATGAACTCGTTGCCAGCATTCCTTTAGGGCAGTCAGCTCGCATATTGGACCTCGGCTGCGGCAAGGGTAGCCACTCCATCGAGTTGGCAAAGCGCTTTGGCACCTTCGTGCATGGCCTTGATCCGGATCTCGACAGTCTCGAACAGGCACGTCAAACGCTCGCCCAGGAGTCCTTCAAAAATGAACGACTAAAGGACCTCGTTCGCTTCACCGCCGGAGCGGCTGAGGGAATTCCGCTCGAAGACAAAAGCATCGACCTCGTCTGGTGTCGCGACGTTCTGTGCCTCGTCGAGAACCTCGAACAGGCTTACCTGGAATGCCGCCGCGTCCTTCGCGACAGTGGCCGTGTGATCGTCTATCAGATGTTTGCCACTGACCGTCTCGAGCCCCGCGAAGCGGCAGAGCTCTACGGTCCCCTCGACTGTGTAGCCGCAACCATGGTGCCAGAACGATCCGAGTTGGCGTTCGAGTCGGCAGGACTTCGCGTCGACGACTGCATTGTCCTCGGTACCGAGTGGGGTGAGTTCTTCGAGGAAGCGAGCGGGAAGGCGGGGCGACTCCTGCTTCATGCTGGGCGGCTGATTCGTGATCCTGATCGGTACGTCGGACGCTTCGGTCGGCGAAACTACGAGGTCAAGCTTTCTGACTGCCTCTGGCACGTGTACCGTCTCATCGGCAAACTGAGTGGCCGTATCTACATCCTGTCGATGGAATCCACCTAATCGACAGAGTTCGCCGTAGCGGCGTTACATCTGCGAGAGGTCTCAAACGTTCCTCGCATTGTCGATTGGCACTGCCCCAGTCGTGCGGTTACATGGGTGCCGGCAGGTGAATCAGCGCCATAGTTCACGACAAGCCTCGGGTCCCGAACTGGGTCGAGCCTGGAACGCTACCGAGAATCCAGATTCGTAACTTCGGTGTCGATCACCGTGGAGTCACGCCCTTGCTCCGGCGAACGGGGATATGTAAGCCGAACATGTCGCGGCATCTGGCTCGTATTATCTGCGTGTGCGTCAGGATAGGAAGCACACAGCGGTAGCCAGCGCCGCCCTGCTGCTTTCGGCAGCCGTTCTCGCCGGCTGTTCAAGCGGGGGCCACCCTGTGGGACTCTCCGTCACCCTGACGGGCAGTACTCATGAGGTCACTGCGTCACGGGTGTCTTGTATTGCTACCAGCCAATCGGTGGCCGTCGTGACCGGGACCTTCACGGCCAACCCTGGTGCCATTACCGCTTCTGGTTTCCCGGCACTCTTAGTAGCGCCGTTCGCAAAGGTCTACGACAGCAGCGGCCATCTGATCGCAGACGTTGAACGTACGCATGTGAAGCTCCTGTCGAACCGAACCAAGGCCTTCCGGTTTCAGGTTCCTTTGTCTGCGGGCACCCCGGCCTCATGCCATGTGTCATGGACGACTGGGCCGCCCATAGTCCCGGAGTAAGCACGCCTCCACAGGAACTGGCCGGGAAAGCGCCTCGATCCGGCGAACTCACCCCCAAGGTGTCATCGAATTGACCGACTCAGTTCGCTCCGCCGCTGCTTCCTGGCACGACTGGGTGGACTTCGATCGGGCTACATCCTGGAAGTCCTGGAGGATTGGTGCCCAAGCCCGTGACGGTCACTCGTACCGAGACCGTCAGGTTGGGCGGTGTAACGCGAAGAGTGGGATAGGAGGGACAGGATGTGGCCGATCCCACCGGATTATCTGTTCCCTCCACGATTGCTGATGCCGTCTGTCCCGGCGCTAGCGAAACACTCGGAGGAGTGGTCGTACCGGACTGAAGGCCACCGAGGTACCCATTAGGCGTTCGTTCAGCCTGAACCGGTTGATTTCCCTGCGCATCGAGTCCAGCCACCCCCGGGTAGCCCGATAAGACGCAGGTTGATTCGCTCTGATTGGTGAACACGATCACCTGGTCTTGATGACCGAGCCCTGAGCCCCCGCCCGCACCCGACACCGCAATCTGGCCGTTGTGACAGGGCGCAACCGCATCTCCCGTCGTCGTTGTCGTCGAACTTTTGGGAAGAGCGGTTGTTGTGGGCAGGGTGCTCACTGGAGAGTGGGTCGAATTTCCTTCTACTGCTCGCTTCAGATCGCCCCTAGTGAGCACACTGATAGCTACCCCGGCGATCAGCGCCAGAGCTAGCCCGACGATCCACCAAGTCGTGCGCCGAGAAGATTCCATGTGTGCCGAAGTTTCCCACCTGGCACGATTCCAGGCCCGTGGCGGGCAACGCAAGCTCTGCGACCTGGTCGAAAGTCGGGGCATGGGCAAAGGCGCAGGACCGCACCTGGCAGACGCCGGACTCGATATCCCCCAAGAGGATGGTGCGGCCTGACCGCCCGCACTGCCGGATACCGCTCGGGTACGGGTGCCCCGGATGTGCTGGTAGGTGGCAGGGCGAAGAGTTCGAGCACTGATGTCGTTTTCCCGAGCGGACCGCTGTAGACAACTCGCAGAGGCAGTGAGGTCGTACTAGTCCAGCAGCAGTCTCGGGACATATTCGGTGGTATTTGACCCCACCCTGGACCTCCGCCGAACTGCCCACCGATCCGGCGTATGGGGCAGTCCATGGGGTGAAAGGATTGCCCTGAGTTCTTCAACTACTGAGCCCGCCGGATTGAAGAGTGTGGATATATGACTGCGGCATACGACGCAATCGCTGACTGGTACGAGGATGGGTTTCTTGGTGGCCGGTCCGATGACGGGCTGCCGACAAGCGATCCCATCGGTGTCGACGCTTCACTTTGCGAACTGCTCGGCCGAGGCGTGGGTGCAACTCTAGAGATCGGCTGTGGCACCGGAACACATGCTGCTCGGGTTCGCACTCTGGGGCGGGATCCCGTTGGCGTTGACCTCTCGGCCGGGATGTTGCGACACGCTCGCACCCGACTCCCAATCGCTCGGGCTGATGGTGAGCTGTTGCCGTTTGGGGACGCCTCGTTCCCGAGTGTGGTTACCGTGATGGTCCATACCGACGTGTCTGACTACTCAGCCGTCCTTCGGGAAACTTGGCGGGTTCTCGTTCCTGGCGGCTGCTTCGTGCACATCGGGGTTCACCCGTGCTTCTGCGGCGGATTCGCCGATCGAACTGAACCTGATGCGATTGTCATTCGTCCTGGCTATGTCGACGGTCACTGGACGAAGCAGTCATGGACTGACAAGGGTCTTCGGGACAAGGTTGGTGCTGCCCACCTGCCCTTGCCTATTCTGCTCCGCTCGTTCGTTGATGCCGGATTTCTGCTCGATAGTTTCAGAGAAGGCGGCCATCCGACTCCGAGCGTGCTGGCGATCAAGGCGCTCAAATCCGAATGACCTGAGTATCCCAATGGTGCCGGTGGGTGGCGGGGGTGCAGCGCCCACGAGTAACTCCGTACTCGCCCGGCTCAGCTACTCAATGGGGACGCCGGCCCGGGCTACGTCTCGACACCCGTCATGCGTGCCACCTACCACTCTGCCTCCGTGGGCGCATGCTGGCTCACTGTTACAAGCCGTCCGTTTTCAAGCTGCATGTTCTGAGCAGCCTGCGGGAAACTGGTCACGACTCCGAGCAGAATATGTTGGCCAGATGCATCGACTGATATGCCCTGAAACGAGGCTCCATGAGGTGCGGAGGCAACGACAGCCGTCGGCTTGCCAGTTCCGGCGTTGAAGACCAGAACCTGGCTTGTGCCCGAAGTTCGGGCCGAGGCGTAGCAAGTTCGGATGGCGGCGATCTCATTCGGCTGTAACAAGAAGGTCGGGCTGCCAAGGGCGCAGCGGCTGGCCACGTTCAATAGTTCAACCTGCTTCAGGGACGACGGATTCGTGTCGAAGATCGCCACGGTCGTGCCGCTCTCCACAGCCAGTCGAGTTCCGTCTGAGTTCCAGGAGGTCTCTTGATCGCCATGTTGACCGCTGATAACTCCGAGATCGGTCCTCACTCCCGTTACGAGATTGGTGATGTACAGCGTCGAGCTAGTGGTGGACCCGGTTGATCCGCAGGTGACCCCTACCCATGCCAACTCCTTCGAGGTGGGATCGGGAGCCGGTGACAGCGCAAGAGTCCCTGGGTCGGAGATAACAGGAGCCGGAGCACTCGACCCTGATAGCGGACCACTGAGAACGTCTCCAGAGCACGGGCCAGTCGGCTGGACAAAGAAGACAGACTTACGATTGTAAGAGAGCACGATCTGTTGGTCTGGGCCGCCTCGACCTTGTGGACTGATTGACCGGATAAGGGAGCCGTTGACGGTCGAATACAGGCCGACGCCCCCTTTGCCGTCGCCAGCGACAAACAGCGCAGGAACCGGATGGCGTTTCCCCTGCGGCGGAGTCCATCTGGGTAAGCCCACGTGGGGTTGAGGATTGGATTTAGGAGTTCTAGGGACAAACGACACGACGAGGGCGGCGGCAAGTGCGAGGGCAAAGATCAGGATCGTCCCGATGAACCAACGTCGATGACGCCGTCGCCGAGCCTCCTTGAAGAGCGCCTCAGGGTCGTCGGGGGTTTGCGTTTCGAGAGGAACCTCGTGGATACCCTTGTCGGTGGTGACCATTTACAGTGCGCTCGACCCTCGCCTACACATAATTGTCGAGCCAGCGGCGATAAAGGACGTGGGCGCAGTGGGAGACCACCAGGCGATGATGCGCTCATCTCGCAGGGTTGGCGTCACCATCACGAACTTGGCCCTACTCGAAGGCAGCGCAGTCACGGGAGGCTCTCGATCATGGCAATGACCTCGTCTCTGCGGTAGCCCTGGCTTCGGCAGAACTCAACGAGGTCACGGATTCGCTTCACGACCGCACCGTGTTGGGGCGTGCCTGCCACTGTGATTCCCCGACCCCGCTGGAACTCGAGGAGACCCTCTTCTCTAAGGATGTGCAAGGCCCGAAGGACGGTGTTCTTGTTCACGCCGAGGACGGCAGCAATGTCCTTGGCCAAGGGCAGGCGCTCCCCTGGGCCAGCCTCGCCCTCGGCGATTGCCCTTCGTATTTCGGCAGCGACCTGGTCGCGGAGGGCCATCGTGTCCGAGCGGTCGACCTTGACAGGAAACATGGTACTAGTAATAGTAGTTCTGTGCCGCTCGGATTGCTAGAGCCCGATTGGGCAATGCTGCTTGATTCCTCCCAGAGATTCCGGATCGGCGGGCAGCCCCACGATCTTCAAGCGGTGGCACAGTCCCGGCGGTCGGGGGTATGCCCCGGCATGCATT